>DASYMZ010000203.1:0-15684 GCA_036008805.1 Gemmatimonadaceae bacterium | reverse complement strand
GTTCGGTCGGGCGCGTACCAGGTCATCTTCCGCGGCTTCGACGACACGCGCGAGCGACTCGGCGCGCTGCTCGATCAGATCGCGGCGGGCGTTCTCGGCGAGCGGCTGCTCGCCGTCGTGCTGCCGAAGCTCCAGTTGGCGGAGGCGCCGTCCGAGGTGGTCCAGGCCGTCGCGCGACTCTTCCGTGCGCCGCAGGCATTCCGCACGGTCCACCAGCTCGCCGCCGTCACGGGCAGACGACGCGGCATGCTCGACCGCTGGATGTTCAAGGCGGGGCTCGCACCGGCCAAGGTGATAATCCTCGCCGCGCGAGTCGCCTGGACCTACCACTACCTCCGCGCACCCGGCAACCGCCTCAAAGCCATCGCGCTCCGTCTGGGCTACGCCGACACCGTCCCGCTCGGCCGGCACGTCAAGCGCATGACGGGGCGCACCGTGACCGAGATTCGGCGCGACGTCTCCGCGGACGAGCTGTTCGAGATCCTCGTGGGACGCATCATGCGAGACGTCGATCACCCCTCGCGCCGAGCACCCGATCACTTCGCGTGAG
The DNA here is from genome assembly GCA_036008805.1 of Gemmatimonadaceae bacterium. Lineage (GTDB taxonomy): Bacteria > Gemmatimonadota > Gemmatimonadetes > Gemmatimonadales > Gemmatimonadaceae > AG11. Next base: position 15,134 of record DASYMZ010000203.1, on the reverse strand, counting down.
TGACCCGCTCAGCCCGCGTGCTGGAACGTGTGCTCGCCGTGCGGCGCATCCAGCACCTGGCGCACCTTCCGCAGCAGGGCGTTCGGCGCGAACGGCTTCTCGAGGAACGCGGTCTCCTGGCTCGACACCCCGTGGCGGATGATCGCATCCTCGGTGTAGCCCGAGGCGTACAGCAGTCGCATCCCCGGATGCAGAGGCATGAGCTGCTCGGCGAGCTCGCGCCCGCTGCGCCCCGGCATCACGACGTCGGTGAGGAGCAGGTCGATCGTTCCCTCGAAGCGCTCGGCCACCTCGATCGCCGCGTCTGCGCTCGCCGCGGTGAGCACCGTGTACCCGGCCCTGGCGAGCACGCGTGAGCCCAGCCGGCGCACGGCGTCTTCGTCTTCCACGAGCAGCACCGTCTCCGAGCCGGAGAGCAGAGCGTCGATGTCGCTGGCAGTGCGCGTCTCGTCGGACTCCTCGGTGCGCGGCAGATACACACTGAAGGTGCTCCCCACCCCAAGCTCGCTCTCCACCGCCACGAACCCGCCGCTCTGCTTCACGCTGCCGTACACCGTGGACAATCCGAGCCCGGTGCCCTTCCCCTGTTCTTTGGTGGTGAAGAAGGGCTCGAACACGCGGTCGCGCACCGCCGCCGTCATCCCCGTGCCGGTGTCGCTGACCTCGATCGCGACGTATGGAAGCTTCTCCGCCTCGGCGTAGCGGGCGACGTCGGTCTCGTCGGCGTTCATCGTGCGGATGAGCAGCCGTCCTCCGCGCGGCATGGCGTCTCGCGCATTGACGACGAGGTTGAGCATCACCTGCTCCATCTGGCCCGGGTCCGCGCGCACCAGACCGAGCGCTGGATCGAGCTCGACATCGAGCTCGATGTCCTCGCCCAACGTGCGACGCAGCATGCGTCCGATCTCGACGACCATCTCGTTGAGCGAGAGCGTTTGCGGCTTGAGGATCTGCTTGCGACTGAACGCCAGGAGCTGGCGCGTCAGCGAGGTGGCCCGCTCGGCCGCGCGCCCGATCTCCTCGAGCTCCTCGCGCACGATCGCCTCGTCGTGCGCGTCCTGCAGCCCGAGCTCGGCGTTGCCCTTGATGACGGTGAGCAGGTTGTTGAAGTCGTGCGCCACCCCGCCCGCCAAGCGGCCCACGGCCTCCATCTTCTGGCTCTGGCGCAGCTCCTCTTCGGCGCGCTTCCGGTCGGCGACGACGGAGTTGAAGCCGAGGCGCAGCTTCCCGATCGCGTCCTCGCTCGTCACGTCGAGCGCGACGGAGTAGTCGCCCCCCGAGAAGCGCTGCATGGCGCCGAGGATGTCGAGCACGTTGCGCTCGAGATACTGCTGCCGCTCACGGTCGCGCTCCGCCGCCATGCCGAGCTGCTCGTTCATCGCCTGCAGCCTGCGGTGCCGCCCCTGCGCGCTGATGATGATCGCCGCGACCACGCCGACGACGAACAGTCCGACCAGCGTGCGGAACCACCAGGTGGCCCAGAACGGCGGCGTGATCGTGATCACGAGCGACGCGCCTTCGTCGTTCCACACGCCGTCGTTGTTGCTCGCCTTCACGTGGAAGACGTAGCGCGCGGGCGCGAGGCGCGTGTAGGTGGCCGTGCGCGTGGTGCCCGCGTCGATCCATTCGTGATCGAACCCCTCGAGCTTGTACGCGTAGCGGTTCTTCGCCGAGGCGGTGTAGTCGAGCGCCGCGAACTCGATCGTGAACACCGACTGGTTGTACCGCAGCGTGATCGCCTTCGCCTCGGAGATGTCCGCGGTGAGTGGCGAGCCCGGTGTACTGATCGGCACCGGCTTGTTGAAGAGCTGGAAGTCAGTGAAGGCGACGCGCGGCTTCCGCGTGTTCCGCTCGATGAGCTCGGGCCGGATCAGGTTGAAGCCACTGTTTCCGCCGAACAGCAGCATGCCGTTCCTGCCCGCCAGGTACGAGCGCGCGGTGAACTCGCGCGCCTGCAGCCCGTCGTCGACGGTGTACTTCCAGCTCGTCTTCGTGCGATAGTCGTAGCGGACGATCGCCTGATCGGTGCTCACCCAGAGGTTTCCCGCCGCGTCGAGCGCGAGCCCCGACACCATGTTGCTCGGCAGACCATCGCGCACGGTGAAGTGCTCCACGCTGCGGTCGCCGAGGTTGACCCGATCGAGCCCCGCCGAAGTGCCGACCCAGACGATGCCGGGCGACTCCTCCATGAGCGCGCGGATGTCGGACGCCGCGAGCGCGATGGGGCTCGATGCTTCGGCCGAGTAGCGCGTCATCGCCCGCGTCGCCGGATCGAAGACCAGCATGCCGCTCTGCAGGGTGCCCAGAAGGAGACGACCATCGCGCATCTCGCGGATGATCCAGATCTGCGATTCCAAGCCCGGAATTCCGTAGTGATACTCGGTGAACGACCGCTTCACCGGGTCGAACTGGAACAGTCCGCGCGACCAGCTTCCCGCCCAGATGCGCTGCTTCCGATCGACGAGCACGGAGAAGAGGTTGTCGTCGCGGAGATCGGTGTTCTTGCTCGTGAACGCGGTGAACCGCCCGCTGTGCGGATCGAGCTTGTCGAGGCCACCGTCCCACGTCGCGAGCCAGACGTTCCCTGTCGCGTCGACCGACGCGCCGAGCACCGCGTCCCTGTTGAGGTTCGAGGTGCGGGTGGTGTAGCGGTGGATGCGGCCGGTCGCGGGATCGAGACGGTTCAACCCGCCGCCGTCGGTGGCGATCCACACCATTCCCGCGCTGTCCTGCGCGAAGCCGAGCACCGAGTTGTGACTCAGGCTCGTCGTGTCGTTGACGACGGTGCTGAAGCGTTGGATCGCCTCGCTCGCCGGCCGGAGCACGTCCACGCCACCGGAGAAGGAGCCGGCCCAGAGCGTGCCGGTGGCATCGACATAGAGGGAGTAGAACGAATCATTGCTGACGCCGAGCGGGTTGTTCGGGTCGGCGCGCACGTGGGTGAACGTTCCGGTGGCGGGATCGAAGTGCTCGAGCCCTCCGTTCTCCGTGGCGATCCACAGCCATCCCTTGCGATCCTCCGCGAGGACGCCGAGCCGGTCGGTCGTCGGGCTCGACGGATTTTTCGGATCGTGGCGATAGACGACGAGCGGACCGGTGCGGCGGTCGAGCAGGACGAGACCGGCGTCGTACGTTCCCACCCAGAGCCGCTTCCGCGAGTCCTCGATCAACCCCACGATGTTGTTGCTCGGGATCTCGATCGCGCCGCGCCGCTCGTGCGCATACTGACGGATGGTGCCCGAGACGGGATCGAGGTCGAACATGCCGTCGCGCTTGGTGCCGATCAGCAGGTGCCCGAATCGGTCCTCGTAGAGGGCCTGGATGTCGTGCGCCGCTCGCGCCTTGGATGGGGGCAGCGGAAAGGGGATCTTCACGCCGCGCTCTCGGTCGAAGCGGAACAGGCCATCGCTCGTGCCGACCCAGAGCGTGCCGTGCGCATCTTCGTGCACCGCGTGCACCACCCGGCTGTAGAGCGCGTCGCCGCTGTCGCGGAGCGAGTAGCTGGTGAACGAGTCGCGCGCGCGGTCGTAGCGGCTCAGCCCCGAGTTGGTGCCCGCCCAGATCACGCCGCGCCGATCCTCGGTGATCGCGTGCACCGAGTTGTGCCCGATGGTGCGGTCGTCGCCGTCCTCGTGGCGGAACACCTCCATCCGGTAGCCGTCGAAGCGGTTCAGTCCCTGGGAGGTACCGAACCACATGAAGCCGCGGCTGTCCTGGAAGATCGATTGGACCCAGGCGCCAGCGAGCCCGTCGTCCGACCGCAGGTGGCGGAACTGGAATCGCTGCGCTTGGACGACGCCGCCGCCGGCCGCGAGCAGTCCGACGAGCAGCGCGATCGCGCGGCCCGTCCTCATCGCTCGACTGGCGCCGTTCCGGCGAGGTCCGATTCCATCCATTGCTTGGGTTGTGAAGACGCAGTCCCGGGGCGACGTAACGCGTGCTGCGTCCGCATCCGGTCGCTGACGGAGTGGTCCGGACCGCCCGGGCTGGAGGAGCTGTTGCGCGGGTGGTCCCTCTGGCGTGTAAGTGTCGGCAGGATGACGACCGCATTGAAGCGTATGTTCTCCCGGGCGGGGCGCCGGTGCAGCCCCGTCCCCCTCTTCAGCGCACCGACGGCCCGACATGTTCGTCCCCGAGATCGTCTCCACCCTGAAGGGCTACACCCGCCGGCAGCTCATCGCCGATCTGCAGGCGGGAGTGATCGTCGGCATCGTCGCGCTGCCGCTCGCCATCGCCTTCGCCATCGCGAGCGGTGTGACGCCCGATCGAGGCCTGTATACCGCGATCGTCGCCGGCTTCATCATCTCGGCGTTCGGCGGATCGCGCGTGCAGATCGGCGGCCCGACCGGCGCGTTCGTCGTCATCGTCTACGGCATCGTCCAGAAGTACGGCGTGGACGGCCTCACGGTCGCGACCCTGATGGCCGGGGTGATCCTCATCGCGCTCGGCGCGGCACGCATGGGCGGCGCGATCAAGTTCGTGCCGCATCCGGTCGTGATCGGATTCACGAGCGGCATCGCCGTCGTGATCTTCTCCAGCCAGGTAAAGGACGTGCTCGGGCTGCGCATGGGCGCGGTGCCCGCGCCGTTCGTGCTCAAGTGGCAGGCCTACGCGCAGAACCTTCCGACGGCGAACTGGAACGCGCTCGCGATCGCCGTCGCGTCGCTCCTGATCATGGTGCTCTGGCCGCGGGTGAGCCGGCGCATCCCGGGACCGTTCATCGCGCTGATTGCCTCGACCGTCGCCGTGCGGCTGCTACATCTCCCGGTCGAGACGATCGGGTCACGGTTCGGCGCGATCAGCGCGCAGCTGCCGCACCCGGTGGTGCCGCACCTGAGCTTCACCGCGATGACGGCGCTCGTGCAACCGGCGTTCGCGATCGCGCTACTCGGCGCGGTGGAGTCGCTGCTGTCGGCGGTCGTGGCGGACGGCATGATCGGCACGCGGCACAAGTCCAATCTCGAGCTTGTGGCGCAGGGTGCGGCGAACGTCGTGGCGCCGCTGTTCGGCGGCATCCCGGCCACCGGCGCGATCGCGCGCACGGCGACCAACATTCGAAATGGCGGCCGGACGCCGGTGGCGGGGATCACCCACGCGGTGACTCTGCTGCTGATCACGCTCTTCTTCGGACGCCTCGCCTCGCTCATCCCGATGGCGACGCTCGGCGCGATCCTCACGATCGTGTCGTACAACATGAGCGAGTGGCGCACCTTCCGGCGCGAGCTGCGCGGCCCGAAGAGCGACGTCGTCGTGCTGCTCACGACCTTTCTCCTCACCGTGATCATCGACCTCACGGTGGCGATCGAGGTCGGGATGGTGCTGGCCGCCTTCCTGTTCATGCGACGCATGGCGGAGGTGACCAACGTGACCATGATCACCCGCGAGCTCGCCGACGGCACGAGCCTCGACGACGAGGATGCCGCCGCGCTCGCGCGCCAGCTTCCACCCGGCGTGGTGCTGTACGAGATCAACGGGCCGCTCTTCTTCGGTGCGGCCGAGCGGTTCCGCAGCGTGCTGGGCGAGATCGCCGCGCGGCCGCGCGTCCTCGTGGTCCGGATGCGCCACGTGCCGGCGATGGACTCCACCGGCATCCACGCGCTGCGCGAGCTGGCGCGCGATCAGGGCAAGTCGAACCGAACGACGCTCATTCTCGCCGAGGTGTTGGCGCAGCCGATGACGGTGCTGGTGAACTCGGGGCTCGTTGGCGATATCGGCGCAGAGAACGTGTTCGAGACGCTGGAGGGGGCACTGGAGCGGGCGAGGGCGCTGGTGGGCTGAACGGGGCGTGCTGGCGCTGCCGACTGCGGTGCTTCCAACTTCCGTGCTTCCAACTTCCGTGCTGTCGACTGCAGTACGCGGGTAAACACGGGCGGAAGGCGGAGGATTGGCATACCGGCCCTCCTGAATCGGGCCTCGTTTGGAGAGATCGCTGCGCCGCGGCGAGCAGGTGCAGATCGCTCGACTCGCTGCGCTCGCTCGGGATGACAGCTCGAGCGCGAGCTTTCAGCTCTGAGAAGTTCCAGCTCGCGCTCGAGCTCGGGCTGAAGCTCGAGCTGGAGAGGCTCAATGCTCGTAGCTCACGCCCAGGCTCACGGCTGGCGCCGCGCGGACCGCTCTCCATGCTTCAGGAGGGCTCGTATGCCAATCCTCCTACCTCTCCGCCCGAGCTTATCCGCCTACCGCAGTTGGCAGTGCATCTCGAGAGAAAACGGCCGGCCCCGGACTTGCCACTCGGGTCCGGTATGACAGCATCAGCCCATCGATCCCGGTGTCTCGTCCTCGCCGCGCTGTTCGGCGCCGCGCTCTCCGCGTCCTGCATCGAGGTCAGGGACGCCTCCGACGACAAGAAAGCGGCTGAGAAAGCCACCGCGGACAGCGCCGCCGGCGCACTCGCGGCAACCACACCGGCCCCCGCCCGCACCGGTCCGTACACGGCGCAGTTCGGACCGGACAGCTCCACGCGGATTCGCGGCGGGCCGATGTACACGCCGGAGGCGACCGCGGCACTCCAGACCGACACGCTGCACGCGGTCACCGAGATCGATACGTCCTCGACCGGCGCAGCGGCAACCCGTGGCGACGCAGCGCTGCTGAAGGGCGCCTTGATCGTGCCGGTGCAGGGCATCTCGGCGTCGGCGCTGTACGACACCTACGACGATCAGCGCGGCGGCGGCGCGCGCGCCCACGAAGCGCTCGACATCCCCGCTCCGCGCGGCACGCCCGTTCTCTCGGCAACCGGCGGTCGCGTGCTCAAGCTCTTCAACAGCGAGGCGGGCGGGAAGATGGTCTACGCCGCCGACTCGAGCGAGCGGTTCATCCTGATGTACGCGCACCTCGACAGCTACGCGAACGGGCTCGCCGAAGGACAGCCGCTCCGTCAGGGGCAGGTCATCGGCGCCGTCGGCACCACCGGCAACGCACCGCCCAACCTGCCCCACCTGCACTTCGCGCTCGCGCGCTCCGCGAACGTGAAGGAATGGTGGAAGGGGACGCCGGTGGATCCGTTTCCGCTGCTGGCGCCCGAGAAGCGGTGAGTCGTGATGTACACGCCCCTCTAGCACTTACCCGGAATCCAGGTTCTGGGTGACCGGTTTGGAGTTGGTGGTATCGGGTCTGACTGCGTTCGCCGTAAAACCCGTCACCACCAACCCGTTACCGGCAACTCACGACCTGGATCCCCCTCTCGATAGAGGGAGCTGCACGATCGGAACCAACTCCCCGCCGTTCACCCTTCACCGCCTATTGGCCATGCGCACCACGCGCACGCGCCGCAGAAGGAACGCGACCGTCAGTGCAGTCGCGACCGACCAGGTGACGACGAAGATCATCCGCGTCCGGTACGACGCGTCTCCGATCCCGGCGAAGTAATACAGCGCCATCGCCACCGCGTCGAGCGCGAGGACGCCACCTACGAGTTGGAGCACGGCACGACGCAGCGATGCCCGCTGCGCCGACCGTGGATCCGCGGATGGAACGGTCACCCGCCGGCCTAGTCGTCGCCCATCGCGGGCGCCGGCACGACTCCCTTCGGAATCGGATGCTCCGCCGTCATCGGCGGAGTGAAGCCGAACTTGCCCGCCAGCCAGTGGCGCGCTTCATCCATCACCTCGTAGAACGTCGGGATCACGAGCAGCGTCAGCATCGTGCTCGTGAGCACGCCGCCGATGATCGCCACGCCGAGCGGCGCGCGGAACTGCGCGCCCTCGCCGCCGCCGAGCGCCACCGGCACCATGCCCGCGATGAGCGCGAACGTCGTCATGAGGATCGGGCGTAGCCGGATCGCGCCCGCCTCGATGAGTGCCTCGCGCAGCGGCATCCCCTCCTTCTCGCGTGCCCACTTCGCGAAATCGATCAGGAGGATCGCGTTCTTCGCCACGATGCCCATGAGCAGGATCACCCCGATCAGCGACATGATGTTGATCGTGTTGCCCGTGATCGAGAGCGCGAGCAGCACGCCGATGAGCGAGAGCGGGAGCGACATCAGGATCGCGAGCGGATCGAGGAAGCTCCCGAACTGCACGACGAGAATCAGGTACATCAGTCCCACCGCCACGAACAGCGCGGTGAAGATCTGGGTGAACACCTCCTGCTGGCCCTGTGCATCGCCGCCGAGGCTGAACCGCACGCCGGGCGGAAACGTGAGTGCCTTCACCCGCTTCTCCACGTCGGCGCTGACGTCGCCCGTCGCGCGACCCGACGTGTTCGCCTCGACCGACACCACGAGATCGCGATCGAGATGATCGATGATCGCCGGTCCGATGCCGGGCTTGATGGTCGCCACCTGACCGAGCGGCATCGTCGTCGGCGCACCGTTCGGTCCCTGCACCACGAGTGGGAGCCGGTGCAGGTCGTCGGCGTTGCGGCGCGACTCCGGGACGAGCCGCACTTCCACGTCCCGCATGTCGCCGGCAGGATCCTCCCAGTCGCCCGCGTCGATGCCGGCGAACGCCGGCCGTAGCGACTGCGCCACCTGCCCGACCGTGACGCCGAGCGAGCCGGCCACACCGCGGTTGAGATCGATCTCGAGCTCCGGCTTCTGACCCTTCGTCGATAGCCCGATGTCCACCGCGCCCGGCGTCGTGCGCACGATCTGCGCGACCTGCTCGGCCACCTGGTTCAGCGCGACGATGTCGTTGCCGCGGAGCTGGAACTGGAGCTGCTTGCGTCCGCCGCCGAAGTCGCTCGTGAACACCGAGAGCGTCACGCCGGCCACGTTCTTCATCTCGTTGCGGATCACCTGCGCGAACTCCTCCGCGCTCATCTTGCGATCCTTGATCGGCACGAGCGCGACGTAGATGTTGCCCTCGTCCACCGTGCCGGACGCACCGCCGCCGAGCGTGGTGTAGGTGTACTTCACCTCGGGATGCGCGCGCGTGATGCGCGCCGCTTCCTGCGCCTTGAGCCGCGTGTACGCCATGTTCGAGCCTGGCGGCGTCTCCAGCGCGATCGTGAACTCGGAGCGATCGTCTTCGGGGAAGAAGCCGACACCGACCGTGCGCGCGGGCGGCAGCAGCTTCGCCGTCAGCGCGGGGTCGAGCAGCTGCGTGAACAGCACGACCACCCCGAGTGATCCGAGCACCATCTTGGCGACCCAGAAGGTGCGCTTGGAGGTGAGAGAGAACACGATGAGCGCGACGCCGAGGAACGCCACGAGCAGTCCGGTGAGCCCGCCGGAGAACAGGGTGAACGAGGAGAAGAACGTCCCGATCGCCAACACCGCCATCGCCGCGCGGTGATCGAGCGCCCACGCGATCACGTGCCGGTAGTTCTCCGCCTGACGGTTGAACCAGTGGTTGAACCGGTCGAGCGTCCGCGTGATCCAGGGCTTCTTGTCCTCGGGCACGTGCGGATCCGCCCAGTACGCCGACAACATCGGGTCCAGCGAGAACGACACGAACAGCGACACGAGCACCGAGCAGGCGATCGTCAGCGCGAACGGCTTGAACCACTGCCCGCCCACGCCGGGCATGAACCCGATCGGCACGAACACCGCGAGGATCGAGAAGGTCGTCGCCGCGACGGCGAGCCCGATCTCGTCGGTCCCCTCGCGGGAGGCGGTGTAGTGGTCTTTCCCCATCTCGACGTGTCGCACGATGTTCTCTCGAACCACGATCGCGTCGTCGATCAAGATGCCGATCGCCAGCGAGAGGCCGAGCAGCGACATCGTCTCCAGCTTGAATCCCATCGCGTAGACGGCGATGAAGCTCGCCAGCACGGACACCGGCAGCGCGAGACCGGTGATCACGGTCGAGCGCCACGAATTGAGGAACACGAACACGACGAGCACCGTGAGGAACGCGCCCTCGAGCAGCGCCTCCTCGACGTTCTTCACCGCCGCGGCGACGCGCCATCCCGCATCCTTCACCAGCTCGAGCTTCGTGCCAGCCGGCAGCGTCTTCTGCAGCTCGACGACGCGCGCGCGGATCTTGTCGCTCACGTCGGTCGTGCTGTACCCCTTCGACTTCTTGATGTCGAGCCCGACCGCCTCGCGATCGTTGAACAGCGCGAGCGTGCGCGGCTCCTCGGTGCCATCACGCACGTTCGCGACGTCACCCAGCCGCGTGATCTGCCCGTTCCGCTCCGCGACGACCAGCTGGGCGAACTCCTGCGGATTGTCGAGGCGTCCTTTCAACCGGATCGACCGCTCGTCGAGATCGCCCGTCACGCGTCCGACCGGAGCGGCGAGATTCTGGAGCTGCAGCGCCTGCACCACCTGCCCCACGCTCACGCCCGCCGACTGCATCCGCGACGGGATGAGCTCCACCGTGAGCTCGCGCTCCACCTTGCCACTCACCGCCACCTCGGCCACGCCCTGCAGCGAGCGCAGCTCGCGCGTGATCACGGGGTCGGCCAGCCGCGTCAGCTCGGCCTGCGACAGCGTCGTGCTCGACAATGCGAGCGAGACGATCGGCCGGTCGGTGTCGTTGAACTTCCTGATGATCGGCTCCTTCATCTCCAACGGCAGGTCCGCGCGCTTCGCCGAGATCGCGTCACGCAGATCCTGCGTCGCCTCGGCGAGATCCTTTCCGAACTGGAACTCCACCAGGATGAAGCCGTAGCCGTCGTACGCCTTGCCGTTCACGTGCTTCACGCCCGTGATCGAGTTGATCTGCTCCTCGATCGGATCGAGGATCTCCTTGGCCACCCCGTCGGGCGACGCACCGGGATACGGGATCCCGATCGACACGAAGGGCGGCGCGACGTCCGGGAACTCATCGGTCTTGAGATTGAGCAGCGCGAACAGGCCGAACACGGCGAGCGCCAGCATCGCCACCACGGTGACGAGCGGCTTCTTGATCGCGAAATCCGAGATGAACATTGAGACGGTTCCCGAGAGGGTTGCTGGTGCCGATTACTTCTTGACGCTGGCGTCGTGCGGAGCGGAGACCCGCACCGGCGTGCCGGGCGAGATACCGCGCGCCGCGCCGAGCAGGAGCGTGTCGCCCTGCGACAACCCACCGGTGATCTCCACCGTCTCGGCCGCGGCGTCGCGAATGCCGAGCGTCACTTCGACCTTTTCGATCTTGCCGTTCTTCAGCCGCACGACCGTCGGGCGCAGTCCGCGCTCGTCCACCGCGGAGATCGCGACCATGGGAGCCGTGCGCGTCTCGCTCGACACGCGCCCCTCGGCGAACAGTCCGCCCACGAGCGTGTTCCCCGCGTTCGGGATGGCCGCGGTGATGTGGACCTGCCGAGTGGCCGGATCGGCCACGGGATTCACGCGTGTGATCTTCCCCGTGAAGGTGCGGTTCGGATAGCCGTTCACGCTGAACTCGATCGGCATCCCGACACGCACCTGGCCCAGTGCTTCCGCCGGCACCGACGCTTCGAGCTGCATGCTGGCCGGATCGACGACGGTGAACAGCGCCGTGCCGGGCGACACGACGTCGCCCGCGTTGACCTGCCGCTGCGCGACGATGCCGGCGAATGGCGCCTGCACGCTGGCCTTGTCGAGCTGCTTCTGGATGTTCGCGAGCTGCGCGCGCGCCGTGGCGAGCTGCGCCTGCGACGACAGCAGCGCGTTGCGCGCGCGCTCGAGATCGCGCTCGGCGATCGCGCCGGCCTGGGTGAGCGCCTCGTTGCGCTGCACGTCGCGCCGCGCGATGTCGTACGAGCTCTGCGCCGTCGTGACGGCGGAGCGCGCCGAGAGCGCTTGGTCGCGCAGCACGCTCGCGTCGAGCTGTGCGAGCGCCTGTCCCCGGCTCACCCGCTGGCCCGCTTCGGCGTAGGTCTGGATCACCGACGCCGACATCTCGGCGCGGATCGTCGCCGAGCGCTCGGGCGCGAGCGAACCGGAGATGGCCGGGCCGGAGCGGATCTGCTCGGTGCGTACGACCGTGACGTTCTCCGGGCCGACGAGCATCGTCTCGACCTTCGCCGGCGCCGCGTCCGCGTCGCCCTTCTTGCACGCGGTGACGGTGAGCGCCGTCGCCACGAGGAGGAGCGCCGTCACCGTTCGGGTCGCGTGCGCGCTGGTCAACTGCTGCTGTCGGTTCATTGCGTGAAGCTCCCGGATTGTCCCACGCCAGGCGCGCTGGCGGCGGTAGATGGAGTCTGCTGCTGCGTCGGTTGTTGCTGCTGCTGTTGCTGCTGCGGCGGTTGCTGCTGCTGGGACGCGGCGCGCGAAGCAGCGCCTCCCAGCGCCTGGGTGTTGAGCGGGAGATCGCGCAGCAGGACGATGCGCGCGCGCGCCACGGCCAGGTCGCGCGCCGACTGCGCCTGGTTCGCGAGCGCCTGCTCGAGCAGCAGTCGCGACTGCGTCAGGTCGGTCTGGGTGGAGATCCCTTCGCGGTAGCGGATCTGGTCGATCGAGTAGGCGCGCTGCGCCTGCTGCGCCGTGCCTCGGCTGGCCGAGAAGGACGCTTCCGCCTGTTGGAGCTGGTTGAGCGAGACGCGCGTGTCGAGCGCGGCGAGCTCGCGCGACTGCTGCAGTCGGGCGCGGGCCTCGGCCAGGTTCGCCTGTGCCGCCTCGATGTTACCGCCGACGCGCCCGCCGTTGAACAGCGAGAAGGTGAGCGCCCCACCGATCGTCCAGTTCTCGCTGAACTGGTTGAGCGTGGGGAAGAACGTCTGCGGGAAGAAGAGGCGCTGATACTGCGACGTGAGCGAGAGCGACGGCAGGCGGTCGGCGCGCGCCACGCGAAGCTGCCCCTCGGACGCACGCAGCGACTCTTCGGACTCGCGCACCGGAGCGCGGTCGCTCGTCGTGGTGTCCGGGAGCGGGAGCGGCACGAGCGTGTCGACCACACTCGCCGCCGCGCCTGGCGCGGCATTCCCGACGTTCGCGGCGTTGGCCGCGATCACGCGGGTGATCGTCGCCGGCTGGTCGATCGGCGTGGTGAGCGCGATCGGCTCGTCGAGCGGCAGGTTGAGGAGCTGCTTGAGCCGGAAGTACGCCACGTCGCGGTCGCCGCGCCGAGCGATGAGCACCGGGCGCTGGTTGTCGCGCGTGACCGTGGCGCGCAGAAGCTCGAACTCGCTCTGATTGCCGACGCGCCGCGCGACCGTCGTCTGTCGCAGCAGCTCTTCCGTCTGCGCGAGCGTGGTGTCGGCGATCGTGACCAGCCGGTCGGCGAGCACCGCATCGAAGTACGCCTGGGTCACATCGAGCGCGAGCTGGGCGCGCTGCGCGGTGACCTCCACTTCGGCCGCGCGACGACCGGCCGCGGCGGCGATGTTCTGGCCGCTGATGCGGCCACCGGCAAAGACGTTCTGAGAAAATGACAGCCCGGCCGCCCATTGGTTGCGCGCACCGAAGCCGACCTTGCTGAAGTCGATCCCCTGCGCGGCCGGGCAGGTGGATGCCTGGGCGAGCGCGGCGGCGCGCTCGGCGGGCGTTGCGTTGGCGGGGATGGGCGGCGTGCAGAGCGACTGCGGCTTGGGCGACGTGGAGGTGTCGGTACCGCCACCGCTGGCCAGCGCCTCGAACTGCGACTTCAGCGTGCGCGCGTAGGTGACGCTCGAGTTGAGCTGCGGCAGATACTGGCTGCGTGCCTGGCGGAGCTGCCCGTTGGCGCGCGAGACGCCGGCCCGGGCGATCTGGAGCGCCTCGCTCTCGCGCGCGGCGAGGCGGATCGCGTCGTCGAGTGAGAGCGCGCGTCCGGCCGTGGGAGTGCCGGCGGTGGGCTGCTGCGCGGCGGCGGGCGCGGGCAACAGCGCAGGCGACATGACCGCGAGCAGCAGGACGAGCGCGCGCGAGCGCGCGCGGTGTCTGCCCGTTCGGGTCCGATCGTCAATCATTGCGAGTGGGGTGGGGAGGAGTACGACTAGCGGGACGACGAGACGCCGATGGCGCGCAGGAAGCAGCGCACGTAGCGGCGAGGCGCCTCATCGACGGGAGGAAAGGAATCGGGCACCATGGGTCGTCCCATGGCATCGCCCATGACGGAGCTGATGAGCATCGTGACCGCGGCGAAGACGTCCGCCGACGGGTCGGCGTGACCGTCGCGTTGGAGCGCGGCGCAGTACTGGCTGAGGATCTCGTGCACCTCGTCTCGGCCGCGACAGGCGAATTCGGCGACCTCGGGACGTTCATCGAGCTCGCTGATGGCCTGGATGAGCAAGGGGCGCAGGTGGCGAACTCGTTCCAGGTGTTCGCCGACCCATCCGGTGAGCTCCTCTTCCGGATTCACGGCGGGATCGGGGAGCTGGCTGACGTCGCTGCAGAAGTCGTTCTGATCGAGGACGGCTTCGAGGAGGGCGCCCTTGGATCCGAAGGTTCGGAACAGGGTGACCTCGTTGACGCCGGCTTCGGCGGCGATGAGACGCGTGGTGGCGCCGCGAAAACCATGCTTCGCGTAGACGCGTCCTGCGGCTTCCAGAATTCTCTCTCGGCTGACCATGGCGCGGAGTGTAGCGAAAACATCTGCGTATGCAAGTACCTACTTGCTTGCTGTGCGTACTATCTTCCGATGAACATTTTCGGTGTTTGTGCGGGAATCCCCGATGCACTATCTTCGGCGTCCTTTCGGATTCCCACGCCGGCAACGCAAGTGAGCGCACGTCACCGCCAGTTCGAGGACCGTTGGACTCCGTGTGCCGGACAGGGGACGCTGGGCGCGTCCTATCTGCCCTGTTGCGTCGCGCGTCTTGCCGCGGGCACCGAATGGGAAGAGGCGCGCGCTGGCCTCGCACTGCTCTGGTCCGAGCGGGCGTCGGCGTTGCGCTTCCGGCGCGCGGTGCTCGCCATGGCGCCGCCGTCGCGTGAGGGACGGCTGGCGCTCGCGCGGCTCCAGCGCGAGGGCGCGGCATACGAAGCCGGTGCGGCGCGAATCCGGCGGATCTCGATCACTCGCGTGCGTGGGCTGATCGCCCACCTTGCCAGCCGAGCCGGAAACCCAGTGGTGGGCGCCACCTTCTCGACGATGTCGGCCGAGCTCGCGGTGACGCAGCTCGCACTGCGAGCGGACGGAACGGCGCTCGACGAGATCGACGCCGATACACTGCCGCGAGCCGAGCGACGGAGCCGACCGGCCTGAGGCGAGGAGCGCCAATCGGTACGATGATCTCCAGGCGTCGCTATCTTCTTGTGGCATCGCAATCTGCGCTGCCGGGCTCGCCCATTTTGCTGCAACGGCGAACGAGCGACCCGGCGCGGTGGACGACAATTTGCGCGACGTGCGGCTACCCTCAGC
>DASYMZ010000202.1:0-2413 GCA_036008805.1 Gemmatimonadaceae bacterium | reverse complement strand
ACCTCCCTTTAGCTTTACCTGGGTGATGAGTTCTCAACTCCATCCCATCCGCGGCGGCATCCGCGACGAATGGCACGATAGGTCTCAGCTCTCAGACCGCTCTCACGCCGATCTCACATCGTCCTCAAATCGCGATTAAGTGCCTAGACTGCAGACACTTAGGAGTGTTTCGCTCATCGCGGATTCGGGTGAGCCGCTGGCTGGGGCCGCCTCGCAGCGGCGATTGCTTGCGTTGCTCGTCGTTCTTGCGGTCGCCGGCGACACCGGGCTGAGCCGCGACAAGCTGATCGGTCTGCTCTGGCCGGATGTGGACGAGGAGCGTGCGCGGCACTCGCTCACCCAGGCGCTCTATGCAGCGCGTCGCGCGCTCAAGATCGACGATCTCTTCACCGCGACCTCATCCGACGTCCGGCTGAATGCGGCGCGTCTGCCCAGCGATGTACGCGAGCTGGAGCATCAGCTGGCTGCGGGAGAGCTCGAGAATGCGGCCGCGCTCTATCAGGGACCCTTCCTGGACGGCTTCTTCCTCTCCGGCGCGCCGGAGTTCGACCAGTGGGTCACGGCGCAGCGCGAGCGACTCGAGTCGCGGGTGGCCGACGCGCTCGACCGGCTGGCCAACGAGGCGGAAGGGAATGGCGACCGGCGCCGCGCCCTGGAGTGGCGCCGACGTCTCGCGGCGCTTCGCCCCTTCGATTCGGGCAGCGCCGTGGCATTGATGAAGGCCATGGCTGTCCTCGGCGATCGTGCCGGCGCGCTTCAGCACGCCCGGGTGCACGCCGCTCTCTTGCGAGAGCAGCTGGAGCTGGAGCCGGACCCAATCGTGGAGGCACTCGCCGCGACGCTGCGCGAGGGCGGCGCGCAGGAATTGCCGGCGGCGGGAGCCGATACCTCCCGGGTTTCGCGGCCGGCGCTCCTGATACCGTCGTCCTCCGGAACCGAAGTGGAGTCCGCCGGTCCTCCGCACTCGGTGCCTACCGAGGTCGGCGTCTGGGTGCCTCGCCGGCGCACGCCCCCACTCTGGTTGCGATGGGCCGTTCTCGTCCTTCTCCTGACCGGTCTCGTCGGAGCAGGGGTCTGGCTGGGGCGTCGAAGCCGCACGTCCACGGTCACGATCGAGCCGCTCGCCGTGCGACAGCGCGTCGTCGTCGCGCCATTTCGCGTTGCCGGTGCCGAGGCCTCGCTCAGCTATCTGCGGGAAGGCATCGTCGAACTGCTCTCGACGCGGCTCGCCGACGACACCGCCGCCAGATCAGTCGACGCGGGCGCGGTGCTCGGCGCCTGGCGCGCCGCGGGACTCATGAAGAGCGCCGAGGTGACACGGGACACCGTGGTCAAGCTCGCGACGCGCCTCGGTGCCGAGCGCGTGGTCACCGGCAGTGTCGTGGGCAGTCGGTCGCGAGTCGTGCTCAATGCCTCGGTCCTGCTGCTGCCGCAGGGTACGGTGAGCGCGCAAGCGAGCGTGTCCGGTCCGGCGGATAGCATCACGACCCTGCTCGACCGGCTTGCCGCCCGACTGCTCGTGAATGAGGCGGGACAGGACGAATCGCTCGTCCACTACACGACGCGCTCGCTGCCGGCGCTGAAGGCGTTTCTCGCCGGTCAGACCGCGTTCCGCCGCAACGAGTACGCCGACGCCCTTGGCGACTACGACCGGGCGTTACGCCGCGACTCCTCCTTCGCGCTCGCTGCGCTGTACAAGGCGCTGAGCGCCGACCGGCTGAGCCTCGAGCCGGCACTTCGTCACGGCCTGTCGCTCGCCTGGCGGTCACTCGACGAGCTCACCGAGAAGGACCGGTCGCTCCTGCTCGCCTTCGTGGGCCCGCGCTACCCAGCGCTCCCGACGTCGGCAGAGCAGACCGCCGCGTGGCAGCGAACGATCGACCTCGCGCCGAGTAGCGCCGACGCCTGGTACTCCCTCGGCGCGCGCCTGCTGAAGGACGGTGCCGCAGCCGGAATGCCGTCGCCGCGGGTGCAGGCCGTTTCGGCGTTGCGGCGTGCCCTGTCGGCCAACGCGGAGCACCTGCCGGCGCAGCGACTGCTCGCGCGGCTCGTTGCGCCAGCCGGCGATACAGGCGCGCCACACCAGGTGGCGAGGAATCTTTCCCGTCTCGCCACCGCCGAACTGCGCGTACTCGCGATGGCCAGTCAATTCGACGCCAGCGGATTGACGGAAGGGGCGCAGGCGCTCGCCATTCTGCGCTCGCGCGCATCGCGGGCCTCGAGTCGCATCGACGTCGCGCTCGCCGAGCATAGCCTGGCGGTCAATCGGGGTCGTGTCGCTGACGCGCTCGAGGCGACGACCCGCCTGCGGCGCATTCAGCCTGGCGCCGACGCCTGGCTGCGCCTTCGCGTGCTCGACGGACTATATGCCGATGGAGATAGCGCGGCCGCGGAGGAGGCGGCGCGCACCTTG
>DASYMZ010000201.1:0-27709 GCA_036008805.1 Gemmatimonadaceae bacterium | reverse complement strand
CGCGCCCTTCTGCCATGTTCCTCCAATCCTTTCGCACGCGTGTGACGTCCGGCACTTTCCTGGGAACAGCCCTCGGCGCCGAGGGTACGGAAGGCACGCCAACTGGACCATCACTCAATCCCACGCGCCGAATGAACTGTCGGGAGTTTCGACACAAGCACGACGCCTACGTCGACGACACGTTGAGCGGAGTGGATATCGAGGCGATGGGGCGTCACCTGCGTCTCTGTGAATCCTGCGCGGCTATGGACACGCGCATTCGACGCTCACTGCTCCTCGCGCGCAATCTGCCGACGATCGAGCCATCGGCCGCGTTCAGCGAACGGCTGCAGATGCGCCTCGCGCAGGAGCGCGCGCTGCAGGCGCGCGCATCGCGCGAGGCGGGACACAG
Organism: Gemmatimonadaceae bacterium; assembly: GCA_036008805.1. GTDB lineage: Bacteria > Gemmatimonadota > Gemmatimonadetes > Gemmatimonadales > Gemmatimonadaceae > AG11. The sequence goes on along the minus strand of DASYMZ010000201.1, from coordinate 27,318 downwards.
CGGCATGAACACCTCGATGCGCCACCGAGCCCCGCTCTTCACGGGTGCGTACGTGGCGCTCGTCGCAGGGCTCGCGATGGCCGCGGGACTCGTCGTAACCGTGAGCGTGACGCGCGGCAACGACGAAGCGATCCGACTCGCGCCGGTCGTGGCCTCGATGCCGGAGCCCGAGCCGTCGCCACTCGCCATGCCAGCGATGATCGCATCGATGCCGGCCGGCATGCCGGTGTGGCCCGCGGTGTTCGCCGCGCAGCAGACGCCCTGGCGTCTCGCGAGCGACGCGCTGGGACGCTAGCTCGACGTAGGCGGGCCGCGTCTCCGTTCGCGGCCCGCACGTTCCCGCCTATATTTCCCCCATGGCGTCCGCAGGGGAAAAAGCACTTCACACCGCCCTCAAGAATCGCGTCTTCGATCCGGTCTACTACCTGTTCGGGGACGACGACTATCTGAAAGACGGGGCCAGCCGCGACATCATCGACGCCACCGTCGATCCATCGACGCGCGACTTCAATCTCGAGATCCGCCGCGCGAGCGAGCTCGATCCCGAGACACTGGACGCATTGCTCAGCACTCCACCGATGCTGGCGGAACGCCGCGTCGTCGTGATTCGCGAGGTGGACAAGCTGAAGAAACCGGCGCGCGCGCTTCTCGATCGCCATCTCGCACGACCGGCGGCCGACACGGTGCTGGTGCTCATCGCGCCGAGTGGCGCGAAGGCGGACAAAGGGCTGGCGGACCTCGCGACCGCGGTGGAATTCGAGCCGCTGGACGGCGTCCGACTGCCCAAGTGGATCACCCACTACGCGAAGACGGAGCTCGACCGGGCGATCACCGCCGACGCCGCGGCGCTCCTCATCGAGGCGGTCGGTAGCGACCTGCCGCAGCTCTCCGTGGAGCTCGACAAGCTCGCGAGCTATTGCACCGGCACCATCGACGAGCGTGCGGTCGCGGACGTGGTCGGTGTGCGACGCGGCGAGTCGCTCGGAGATTTTCTGGACGCAGTGGCAGCGAGGGACGCGAACACCGCGCTCACGCTCGCGCCCGTGGTGATGCAGCTGCCCAAGACGAGCGTGGTGTCGATCATCATGGCGCTCACGACGCAGACGCTCGCCCTGGCATTTGCCGAGGCGTCAATCGCGTCGGGAACGTCGCCACGAGGGTTGTTTCCAGTGCTCATGGGATTGCTCAAGGAGACCGGCGCCTTTCCCATGCGGCCGTGGGGCGAGGCGGTGACGAGTTGGTCCAAGCACGCCGCGCGATGGAGCGCCGAGGAGCTCGACTCGGCGCTCACGGTGCTGCTGCACGCCGACGCGGCGCTCAAGGACACCCGGCTTTCCACCCCCGAGCAGCAGCTCACCACCATCGTGCTCGCCCTCTGCGGCGGCGCGGCTCGTCGCGCGGCCTGATTGCCGTCGCTCCCTCCTCGATCATGATGCACAATCACGTCAGACTCACCACCGTTCTCGCCGCCGCGATCGTCTGTCTCGCCCAACCGAGTGCCGCGCAGACCGGATCCGCGGGGCAAATGCTGCCGCCTCTCTCGGCGAACGACTCGATCTTCCGTCGCGCGCGTCGGATGGTGAGCGAGGGCAATGGTGCATCGGGGCGCGCACTGATCGACTCGATGGTGCGCGTCTCGGCCGAAGGGTCACCCGCCTATGGCGACGCGATCTTCTGGCGCGGCGCGCTCGCGGAGACCGCGGCGGAAGCGGAGCGCGACTACCGTCGCGTGATCGTGGAGTATCCGTTGTCGCCATATGCCGATGATGCGCTGCTCTCGCTGGCGGAGCTGGAGCAGGCGCGCGGCGACCGAACGGCAGCATACCAACATCTGCAGCGCTTCGTGCGGGAGCATCCCGTGAGCCCCGCGCGGGCGCGCGCCGGCCTCGCTGCCGCGCGCCTCGCGTTCGAGCAGCGAGACCAGACGCATGGCTGCGCCATGATCGCCGACGCGCGCTCGTCCGTGGGGTCGAGCGACGTCGAGCTGCGCAATCAGATCGAGTACTACGGAGGGCGATGCCCCGCGACCGCGCCGGGGGTGAGTCCATCGGTGGTCGCGAGTGGAACGCCGACGGCCACGACGGCTGCTCCCGCAGCGGCCGCGCCGATGTCGCCGGCAGCACCAGCTCCCTCGACGCGTGCGGCGGCCACGACTACCACGACTACCACGACTACCACGGCGGCGAAGGGGACGACGGTCAAGACCGCAGCGACACCGGCACGTGAGCCGGCGAGATCGGAAGCGGCCAAGCCGACCCCGGCGAAATCAGAGAGCACGCGATCGGCTCCGACGAGAGGGGACAGCGAGCCGGTGCGCGCAACACCGGCCGCGCCGCGCGGCACCTGGACGATCCAGCTCGCGGCGTACAACACGCGCCCCGATGCCCAGCGACTCGTGACGAAGCTCGCGAGCCGCGGTGTGAAGGCCCGGATCAGCGGCGAGACGAAGCCGCCATTCCGCGTGCGGCTCGACTACTACGCCACGCGTCAGGAAGCGGCGGCCGCGGTCGCGGCGCTGAAGCAGCGCGGCATCATCGGCTTCGTCACGGAAGAAGCGCGGCCGAGCGGAGGGTCGTCTCCGTGAGTGGAGCGGTCGCGACGCCGCTGATGCAGCAATACCGGGAGATCAAAGCGCGTCATCAGAGCGCGATCCTGTTCTTCCGCATGGGCGACTTCTACGAGATGTTCTACGAAGACGCCGAAACGGCGGCGCGGGTGCTCGGACTCACCCTCACGTCGCGGAACAACGGGGGGGCGGCCGAGGTACCGCTCGCCGGCGTCCCGGTGCGCGCCGGGCAGGAATATCTGCGGCGGCTCGTGCGCCATGGCTATCGCGTGGCGATCTGCGAGCAGGTGGAAGATCCCAAGCAGGCGAAGGGGATCGTGCGCCGCGAGGTCGTGGAGACGGTGTCGCCCGGCGTGGCGTTCGCCGACGATCTCCTAGATGGAACGCGGAACAACTTCATCGCAGCGCTGCGTGGAACGGATGGTCGCGACGACCTGACGCGCGGAATGGTGGGTGTGGCCGCAGCCGACATCTCCACCGGCGAGCTGCGACTGTGCGTCGTGCCGCGCGACGAGCTCGATGCCACCCTCGCGCGGCTCGCGCCGCGCGAGCTGCTGATGCCGCGCGGCGACGACGTGCTCCCACGCTCCGGTGCGCTCGACGGCGTGCTCGTCTCCGAGCGCGAGGGGTGGGAGTTCGACGAGGGGATGGCGCGCGACGATCTGGCGCGGCAGTTCGGCGTGCGTGGGCTCGACGGGCTCGGACTCGAGAGCGCCGACGGACCGGCGATCGGCGCGGCGGGCGCGCTGCTCCGCTATCTCCATGAGCTGCAACCGTCAGGCGTGCCCCATCTCGCGCGCCCGCACGTGGAGCGACGCGGCGGCACGATGCCGCTGGACGAGATGACCCGTCGCAACCTGGAGCTCGTGGAGTCGCTGCGCGGCGGGAGCACGGAAGGCACGCTCCTCTCCGTGCTCGATCGCACGACGACGGCGATGGGCGCACGACTGCTCCGGCAATGGTTGTTGGCGCCGCTCGTCCAGCGTGCCGGGATCGAGGCGCGGCTCGAGGCGGTGGACGCGCTGCTGCGCGACGCGAGCGCTCGCGATGCGCTGCGCACGGCGCTCGACGGCGTGCGCGACGTGGAGCGCCTCGGCGGCAAGGCGGCGGCGGGACGCGCGACTCCGCGCGAGCTCGCCGCGCTGGGCGCGTCGCTCGCGCGCCTGCCGGAGGTGGAACGCGCCGCGCGACGGCTCGACGGCGCCGGCGCGATCGGCACGCTGCTCACCAGATGGGATGGATGCGCCGAGATGGCGAGCCGCGTGCTCGAGACACTCGTCGAGCGGCCGCCGCTGCAGCTCGGTGACGAATCCACGATCGCCGCGGGAGTGGACGCGGAGCTCGATCAGCTTCGCTCGCTGCGCGACGGCGGCAAGGATGCGATCGCGCAGATCCAGGCGGCGGAGCGCACGCGCACCGGGATCGCGTCGCTCAAGGTTGGCTACAACAAGGTGTTCGGCTACTTCATCGAGGTGTCGAACACCAATCAGCATCTCGTGCCGCCGGACTACCAGCGGCGACAGACGCTGACGGGTGGCGAACGGTACGTGACCCCCGCGCTCAAGGAGTACGAAGAGAAGATCCTCACGGCGGCCGAGCGGATCGAGACGCGCGAGCGCGAGCTGTTCGAGGCGCTGCGCGCGGCGGTGGGGCGCGAGATCGGCCGCATGCAGTGCGCGGCGCGGATCGTCGCGGAGCTCGACGTGCTGGCGGCGCTCGCCGACGTGGCGGCGCGCGAGGGGTATGCCCGCCCCGTGCTGACCGATGGCTTCGACCTCGAGATCGTCGCGGGACGGCATCCGGTGGTGGAGCGCATGATGCCGCGCGACAAGTTCATCCCGAACGACGTGCGACTCCCGGAGGATGCCCGAGTGGTGATCCTCACCGGCCCGAACATGGCGGGCAAGAGCACGATTCTCCGTCAGGTGGGGCTGATCGTGGTGCTCGCGCAGGTGGGGAGCTTCGTGCCGGCCACCTCGGCGACGATCGGCATCTGCGACCGCGTGTTCACACGCGTGGGCGCGAGCGACAACCTGGTGCGCGGCCAATCGACGTTCATGGTCGAGATGGCGGAGACGAGCGCGATCCTCCACGCAGCGACGCGACACAGCCTCGTGCTGCTCGACGAGATCGGGCGCGGCACGAGCACGTACGACGGCGTCTCGATCGCGTGGGCGGTGAGCGAGCATCTGCACGACGCCGTGGGCTGCAAGACGGTGTTCGCCACACACTACCACGAGCTCGTCCAGCTCGCGGAAGAATTAGTAGCAGTACGAAACTATAACGTGGGCGTGCGCGAAGTCGGCGATCAGGTGCTCTTTCTCCATCGCCTGCAGCCGGGCGGCGCGGATCGATCGTACGGCATCGAGGTCGGCAAGCTCGCCGGCCTGCCGAGCCCAGTGATCGCGCGCGCGCGCGAAGTGCTGGCGCTGTTGGAAGGAGAAGCGGAGCGCATGGTGCCCACGCTGGCGCCAAATGTCGCGGGAGCGGCGCGCGCGCCGAGCATCGGCAGCGCGACTCGCACCGCGCGCCGACCCGCGCAGACGCCGGATCAACTGGCGCTGTTCGCGCCGGCGACTCCCCATCCCGTAGTGACGCAGCTTCGTGATACGGACGTGAACACCCTCACGCCGTTGGCCGCGCTGCAACTGCTGGCCGAGCTCGCCGAGCGTGCACGTGGCTGAGCCGGTGCATCGCTCGATCGACGCTCAGCGGCCGGCGCCTCCCGGATCGCTACATTGCGCCGTGAGGGGCGCCGCACGCGGCGCTGCCGGCATGCTGGTGCTGGCGCTCGGATTCGCGTCGGGGTGCATGGACCGCGACACATCCCAGAAGGTGGCGCAGGCATTTCAGGCGGGCGCAGCCAGACCGGACGAGAAGCCTCGCATGTTGAACACCGAGGTTCCGTTTCACTATCCGCCGGCGCTCTACGAGAGAAAGGTGCAGGGCAACGTGACGCTGTATCTGCACATCGACAGAGATGGACAGGTGCGGCCGGACTCGACGCGCATCGAGGAGTCGAGTGGCTACGCGGCGCTGGATTCCGCCGCGGTGCAGGGTTCGCAAGAGCTTCGCTTCGTGCCGGCCAAGCTGCGCGGCGAGCCGATGGGCGTGTCGATCCTGTTTCCCGTGTACTTCCGGCACCCCGAAGCGCACGCGTTGCCCGGCGATACCATCCTGAACCGAACGCAGCTACCGGCACCGCCGAGAGAGAGATGAGCGCACCGACATCGTCCACGACGCCAGCAACCGGCACGAGCGCCGTCCGACGCAACGCGAAGCCGTACGAGAGCGTGCTCGACACGATCGGCTGGACGCCGCTGATCCGCCTGACGCGCATCACGCGCGGCGTGCGCACGCCGGTGTACGGCAAGGCGGACTTCTTCAACCCGGGTGGCTCCGTGAAGGACCGCATCGGTCTGCCGATCATCGAGCAGGCCGAGCGCGACGGCCGGCTCAAGCCAGGTGGGACGATCGTGGAGGGCACGAGCGGCAACACCGGCGTGGGTCTCGCGATCGCCGCGGCGCTCAAGGGCTACCGCTGCATCTTCACGATGCCCGACAAGATGTCGCAGGAGAAAGTGCGGCTGCTCAAGGCGTTCGGCGCCGAGGTGATCATCACGCCGACCGCAGTGGCGCACGACCATCCGGACAACTACGTGATGATGGCCAAGCGGATCGCCGAGGAGACGCCGAACGCGATCCTGGCGAACCAGTTCTACAACCAGACCAATCCCGAGGCGCACTATGCGACGACGGGGCCGGAGCTCTGGGAGCAGTCGGAGGGGCGCATCACGCACTTCGTCGCCGCGGCGGGAACGGGCGGGACGATCACCGGCGTGGGCCGCTACCTGAAGGAGCAGAACCCGAACATCAAGATCATCTCGGGCGATCCACAGGGCTCGGTGCTCGCCGAGCTGTGGCGGAGCAAGGGATCACGCATGCCGGACGGAGCGCCGTACAAGGTGGAAGGGATCGGGCAGGACAAGCTTCCCGGCACGCTCGATCTCTCGATCGTGGACGACTACCGCACCGTGAGCGACCGCGACGCGTTCGCGATGGCGCGCCGTCTCACGCGCGAGGAAGGATTGTTCGTCGGCGGCTCGGCCGGACTGATCACCCACGTGGCGATGCAGGTGGCGCGCGAGATCGACGATCCCGACGCGTTCGTGGTGACGTTTCTGTGCGACACCGGAGAGCGCTATCTCTCGAAGGTGTTCAACGACGAGTGGATGCGAGAGAACCAGCTGCTCGAGCCGGACCGCGTCACGCTCGGCGATCTGCTCGACCACAAGGGCGATGGTGCGCCCGCCGCGCTCGTCAGCGCCGCGCCGGGACAGCTCGTGCGACAGGCGCTCGGCCTCATGCGGCTGCACGACGTGTCGCAGCTTCCAGTGCTCGACGCGGGTGAGTGCGTGGGAAGCGTGACCGAGTACGCGCTCACGCAGCGTGGACTGGAGAGCTCACGCTTTCTCGACGCGGTCGTCGGCGAAGTGATGGACGAAGCATTTCCAGTGGTCGACTCGTCGCAGCACGTGGAGTCGGTCCAAAAGCTGCTCTCCAAGGCGACCCCCGCCGTGCTCGTGCGCCGCGCAGGCGCGATCGAGGGGATCGTCACGCGCAGCGACATGCTCGCCTACCTCATGGCTCGATGAGCGTGCGTCGTTCGCCGAGCGGCACGATCGTTCACCAGCTTCAGACACACCAGACCCGCTGACCTGTGCGAATCACGGTATTGATGGGTGGCACTTCGTCGGAGCGCGACGTCTCGCTCGCTTCCGGCCTGCGCATCGCCGAAGCGCTCCGGTCGCGCGGACACGACGTGCGAGCGGTTGATACGGCAAAGGGCGCGCTCTCTCAAGCGGACGAGCGGCGCATGCTCGCCGAAGGGGTGGTGAAGCAGCTTCCGCCCACACCCGCGGAGCTCGCGCGAATGAGCGCGGAGTCGGTGGCCGACACGGCCGCTCGGCTCCCCAAGCGCGGCGACTGCGACGTGGCGTTTCTAGCACTCCATGGTGGACGCGGCGAGGATGGAACGATCCAGGCGCTGCTCGATCTCGCGGGCGTGCCCTACACGGGAAGCGGGCATCTGCCGAGCGCGCTGGCGATGGACAAGGATCTGTCGAAGCATCTCTTCCGCGCGTTCGACGTGGGAACGGCGAACTGGCTGATGGCCACCGATCCGTCCTCGCCGCCGAGCGCGGAGACGGTCGAGCGCGCACTCGGTTGGCCGGTGATCGTGAAGCCATCGAAGCAGGGCTCGACGGTGGGTCTGTCGATCGTGAAACAGGCGTCGGAGCTGGCGCCGGCGATCGCCGACGCGTTCGAGCACGACGACGAAGTGATGATCGAGCAGTTCATCGCCGGCCGCGAGCTGACGGTGGGAATTCTTGGCGGCGAAGCGCTGCCGGTGGGCGAGATCATCCCGAAGCACGAGATCTACGACTACGAGTGCAAGTACACGGCGGGGATGGCGGAGGAGATCTTTCCCGCGCCGCTGACGGCCGAGGAGACATTGGAAGTGCAGCGGCAAGCGCAACGCGCGTTCAAGGCGCTGAAGCTGGGCGGCTGCGCACGCATCGACTTCCGCATGACGCGCTCGAGCGAGTTCTACTGCCTCGAGGCGAACACGCTGCCAGGGATGACGGGGACCAGCCTGATTCCGCAAGGCGCGGCTGCGGCGGGAATCTCGTTTCCCGAGCTGTGCGAGCGCATCGCGCTGCTCGCGCTCTCCCAGCCGGCGCCCGCGAGCACCGCGTCATGACGCCGAGCGACAACGTGATGGCGCCGGCCGCGGCGCTGGCGGGGATACCATCCGGAATTCGCGCAACGGGCCCATGGGCCGGCCGACGCCAGCTGTTCGTGAAGTTCGCGGGAGTGGCGGAGACGGCCACGATGTACACGGCCGAAGCGCTGCGGAGCGAGCTCACGCGACTCGCGCAGCGATCGGTGTATCACTCGATCGCGATCAGCGGCGGAGATCCACTGGCCGAGGCACCATTTCTCGCGTCGGCGCTCGCGGGGGGAACACCGCTTTCGGTGATGCTCGACCACGATGGGCAGCGGCCCGAATCGTTGGACACGATCCTCGGCTCGTTGGCGCTCGTGCAGGTGACGCTGACGGGCGCGGAAGAGGACGCGAAGGTGGCGCGCGCGATGGCGACGCTGCGTCGCGCGGCGGAGAAACATGTGGCGCATGCCCTCGTACTGGCACCTGAAGCGGACGCGAGTGACGGCAGACTTCTGAGGATCGTCGAGCAGACGAGCGGCGCGAGCGCGGACGCATCCGTCGTGCTGCATCCGACGACGGACAGCTTGAGTGCGCGCGATCGGCGGTGGCTCCTCTGGCTGGAGCGGGCCGCGTCCGTGCATGGCGACGTGCGGCTTCTGCCGCGACTTCCAGAACCGACGGGAATGCGATGATCGCCGCCGCGTGCGAAGGAACCCGCAACGCGAGTGACGGTTAGTACGTTGATAGGGTAAGTGGCCAGCAGCGGTGCGCTGCGTCCGATTCACGCGGGATCTCGAGCAGCTCCGATGGCGATTCCAACACTCTACGACGACGCTGACCGGCCGCGGATGACGCGGTCCGTGCAGGTGATGCTCGCGATCAACGTCGCGATGCTCTTCCTGCAGTGGGCCGTCGTGAGTGATGCGGATGCATTCGCGGTGCTCGCGTTCCAGGCTGGGAGCCTGCAGCGCACGCTGTGGAGCGCGGTGACGTACATGTTCGTGCACTACGGCGCCCTGCACCTCGCGCTGAACATGTATGCGCTGCTCGCGTTCGGTCCGCGGCTCGAAGCGGCGATGGGGACGCGCGCGTTCACGCTCTACTATCTGTGGTGCGGGTTGGGCGGCGCGGTGGCGCACATGCTGTTCGTGCAGCAGGGCTTGCTCATCGGTGCATCGGCCGGGGTGCTCGGGGTGATGTTCGCCTACTGGCAGCACTGGCCGGACGAGCAGGTGTCGTTGTTCGGCGTGATCCCCGTTCGCTCGTGGACGGCCATCGTGCTGCTGGGCGGCGCAATCCTGGCGCTCGGCGCGGTGGGCGCGGGCGCGCCGGTGGCTGGGGGCGCGCAGATCGCCTATGCGGCGCACATCGGCGGAATCGCGTTCGCGTGGCTGTACATGCGGACGCCGCCCGCGGCGAGCATCGAGCGGCTGCGCCAGCGCATCTCACCGGCCCCGGACTATCCGCACGACGAGACGCCGCGCGCGATTCCTCGCACCCTGCCGCGGGCTCGAGCGCAGCGCGACGAAGTCGACGAGATCGTGGCGAAGAGCAAGGCGGTGGCGGCGCAGCAGCAGCAGCGTCCCGTGACGCGCGCGGTGGCGACTCCACTGCCGCCGGCGCCCCAAGGCGACGAGCCCGCCGAGCTGGATCGCGTGCTCGACAAGATCTCGCTTCGGGGGCTCGAGAGCCTCACCGCGACCGAGCGCGCCGTGCTGGACGAGTCGGCCAGGCGCCTTCGCGGAGAAGGGCGCTAAAAAGAAGAGCCCCCCGGACTTGCCGGGGGGCAGTACCGCCAGGCCGTTCTCCCGGCGGCAACGGCCGGCCCAGAGGGGACCGGCACTCTCTCAACATATGGTCGACGCGCGGCGCGGCGCCAGAGTCACTTTTGGGCAACCGTGAACGGTTTTCGGTGAACGGTGATCGGCCGGCCTCGGGACGCAGGACCTCGCCCGAGGCCCGTTCCGATCACTGATCACCGTTCACCAGTCACGCTCACGTTGCCCCGACCCGCTTCGTCAAGCGATCTTCCAGCATGCCGAGACCAGAGCTGCTGGAGACGTTTCCCAACCCTTATCCGGGACGCGGTTACGAGATCGCGATGGAGTGCCCCGAGTTCACGTCGCTCTGCCCGCTGGGCGGGATCGAGACCGACGCGGCGGAGCTCAAACAGCTCGAGGGCGGGGCGCCCGACTTCGCGACGATGCACATCACCTACGTGCCGGGCGACGTCTGCGTGGAGCTGAAGAGCCTCAAGCTCTATCTGTGGAGCTTCCGGAACGACGGGATCTTCTATGAGCGCGCGGTGAACCGGATCCTCGACGATCTCTCCGCGGCGACGAAGCCGGTGTGGATGGAAGTGGTGGGCGACTTCAACATCCGGGGCGGGATCAAGAGTGTGATCACGGCGAGCGTGGGCGCGCGGACGCGAAGCTGAGGCAGGCGGGCAAGCGGACAGACAGAGGGTCACGTTCACTCGAGTGAACGTGGCCCTCTGTCGCACGGTGCTGTGTGCCTTCCTACTTGGCCAGCTTAGAACTCCAGCCGGAGACCGAGCTGCGAGCGCCAGAAATTGCTGGACGACGTGCTCGACACCGCATACTCACCGCCAGAGGGCGGCGTGAACTGCACGACCGGCACGGCGGTCCGGATGTCGCAGGCCGCGGGCGTGGTCGTGCAGCCCGTGCCGGTCCAGCCCACGTGCGTGACGAGCGGCACGTTGCTGTTGATGGTCGCCGGCGTGAAGGGCAGCTTGCCCCAGTTCTTGTTGAGCAGGTTGCCGAAGTTGAAGATGTCCCACTGCACGGAGACACGCTCGCCGCGCACCGTCGGAAGCTGCTGACGGACCGAGAGGTCCATGACGTGCGTGAACGGATTGCGGCAGGAGTTGCGCGTCATGATGCGGCCGCGCTGCTGGCTGAGGCAGGGTGACGCGGCGATGAAGCTCTCGAGATCCTGCGCCTGGGTCGCGGGGGTGCGGGTCCCCTGCGCGCGGAACTGGATCTCGTTCGGATCGAGCGCGTTCTTCGGCACGTAGAACAGATCGTTCGTGTTGTAGCCGTCGCCGTTCATGTCGCTCGACGATCCACCGCTCGATGCGTACACGTAGTCGTGCGGCGCACCGGAGACGCCGTTGTACACGAGCGTGACGTCGGTGCCGAAGTTCCGCTTCCACTCGAACGTGCGAGAGACCAGCGCGTTGATCTTGTGCGGCTGGTCGAACAGGCTGATCCCGGTGTACGGCACCTCCTGCGGCCCCGACAGCGTGCGACCGAACTGCGCGTTGGAGAGCGCCGTGCTGGAGGTGAAGCTCTGCACGTCGCGCGCACGGGAGTACGTGTATGCGACCAGTGCCTCCCAGTTGTCCGCGTACCGCTTACGAAGCTGGGCCGTGAGGTTGTACGCGTAATCCTTGTTCTGATTCTGCAGGTCGACCGCCGTCGAGAAGCGCGCGGTACCACCGTTCGCGATCACGCTTGCGGGCGGGATCAGGGTCACCTGCCCGTTCGCCGGGTTGCCGACCGAGGCGTAGACGGTGCGCCCGGTGCTGCTCGTGCCGAGGGCGGACCCCGTGTTGAGGTTGACGAAGAAGAGCTGGTTGAGCGTGCGCGAATAGAGTCCCTCGACCGTGCCGATGAGGTTCCACGGCAGCTGGCGATCGTAGGCGAGCGACATGCGCAGCGGCTGCGGGAACTTGAGATCCTTGGCGAGCAGATTCACGTCGCCGATCGGCTTCGTGCCCGCGCCGTTGCGGCAGGTGTTGATCGGGCTGGGATCGGCCTGGAAGGCCGGGGCCGGCGCCGTGCTGCCATTGGTGTTGCAGTTGAGGAAGGTGATGACGTTCCCCGAGTTCACGTAGGCATTCTCCATCCAGATGTACGGTGGAGTGCCGACGAAGAGCCCGATGCCGCCACGCACCTGATTGTGCCGATCGCCCGTGACGTCCCAGTTGAAGCCGACTCGCGGCGAGTACTGGAGCGAGCGCTTCGGGACCTCGTCCGTGCGCCGTCCGTACGCCGAGTCGATGGGAGCGTTGTAGCCGACGTCGTCGAGCGCGCTGCTGACGTCGAAGCGGAGGCCGGCCGTAATGGCGAGACGGCTGGTCGGAGTCCACTGGTCCTGCGCGTAGAGGGCGTTCTGCAGACCCGTGTAGTAGACGTTGCCGCCGTCCTTCAGGATGATCGCCTTGCGGAAGGAGTTGGCGTTGCCGACCGCCATGCTGTCGAGGTTGCGGAACGACCAGACACCGTACGAGCTCTGGGTGAACGCGTTGCGCAGCCAGACGTACTCGTTGCGGGTTCCGACCGTGAAGGTGTGATTGCCCATCGGCCGGAAGGTGAAGTTCTCGGTGACCTCCCAGGTCTTGGTGTCGAGCTGGTTGCCCTGTGAGAACTGATCCGCTCCCGCGAGGATCGCCGACGTGCCATTCACGCCAGCGACCGTGTTGACGCGGATCTGCGGAAACGCGCTGAGCGGGTCGCGGCGGTTGAACCACTTGTTGTAGCCGACGAACAGCTCGTTCGAGGCTCCGCTCGCGAAGTTCGAGAACAACTGCACGACGGGCGCGCTCTTGACGTTGCGGAAGTTGTGGAAGTTGTCCGAGAGCACCGCTGTCGTGATCGTGCGCGCCGTCTGCTGGCGCAGGCGCTCACCGTCGCTGTAGTTGTAGCGCAGTACCAGGCGGTGCACGTCGTTGATCCGGTAGTCGAGTCGCGCGAAGACGTTCGTGAGCGGGTTCGGGATGTTCACGCCCCCCGCGCTGCCCACGTCCTTCGAACCGAGCTGCTTCATCAGCGCGAGAAAACGCGCGAGCGTGTCGGCCTGGATGGGGAACTTCTGCGCCGCGCTGGCCGGCTGGTCGGCGTACGGTCCGGAGACGGGGGTGTTCTCCGTCGTCCACTCGTTCGCCGTGAAGAAGTGCAGCTTGTCCTTGAGGATCGGACCGCCGAGCGAGAAACCTGTCTGCGAGCGGTTGAACGGCTGTCCGCGCACCGCCGCCGTGTCCGCGCCGTAGCTCTGATTGCGGAAGGCGTGAAACGCGGACCCGTGGAACTCGTTGGTTCCATTCTTCGTGATCGCGTTCAGAAGGAAGCCGCCGAAGTTGCCCTGACGCACGTCGAACGGCGCAAGGAGCACCTGCAGCTCCTTCACGGCCTCGACGGAGATGGACTTCGAGTTCACCTCGGCGCCGGGTGCGCCCGTGCTGCCCAGACCGAACACGTCGCGCTCCGTGGCGCCGTCGATCTGGACGTTGTTCATGCGGTTGGACAGTCCGCCCGCCGAGGCGCCTGGACCAGTGGTCGAGACCTGCGGGGTGACTTTGACGTAATCGGTGATGTTCCGCGATGTCGACGGAACACGCTCGAGGATCTCTCCCGAGATGCTGGTCCGGGTGCCGGTGTTCGTGGCGCTGAACTCGCCGGCGTTCGCCGTCGCGACCACGTTCACGTTGCCGAGCTGCGCGACCTGGGCGCCCAGACGGAAGTTGACCGTGAGCGTCTGTGACAGTGGGACGTTCAGGTTGTCCTGAGTCTGCGGCGTGAGACCAATGCGCCGAGCGGTGACCGAGTAGGGACCACCGGGCTCGAGGTTCTGCACGCGGTAGCGTCCGTCCTCCCGCGTCTGCGACCCCACGGTGAAGCCCGTCGACCGATTTCTGATGACGACCTGCACACCATTGAGTGGCGCGCCGGCCTCGTCGGTCACCAGACCCGCGATGGCTCCAGTGGTGATGCCCTGGGCGCGCAGCTGCACCGGAACGACGGCGACGAAGGCGGCAGCCACGCCCAGAAGCCAACGAGAAATTCGCATGTGTGTACTTCCCTGATTGAAGTTTGGCGCCGACCGCGGCGCCGCACGGAGCTCCACCAACGTCATCACGGAGGAGCAAGGCGAAAGAACATTGCCCAATGGAACGGAACGACGCCTGGCCGGGTCGTAACGGTCAGGTCACCGTGTGGGTGAGAGGGGCAATTTGTGGCCGCCGGGTAGGGAACTGCTCGACGACGACGATGATCAACAATGTACGTGCGGCCGAGTCCGGCCGCGAGGATCGATCGCCCTGAACGCGGGCACGTTTCTCGAGCGCTTCGACTGGCATGACGCACCACGAACGACCTCTCGAATCCGGACCGCCGTCACCTCGTTCATGGCGACGACGAGGCACGATACACCCGAGCGATTTTGCGTGCCGAGCCTCCAATCGGGGCATGGGGACTTGACGACATGGTGCGGGCGCCCTAGACTCCGATTCACAATTGATTCTCGTGGTGATTTGCCGCCTCTTGCCGCCACGCTAAATAAGGAGCTAAAAAGCGACTCGCCTGGCGGCGCTGCATGTACGCCGGGTTTTTTTGTGTCCAAATCGATCGCCAACTCGATCTCCTGTATCTCACGATGACTCGTCCCTCCGCCCACGCCCTGTTCCGCTCGCGCCTCGACGGCGCGCGTGGGAGCGCGCGCGGTCCAGTGGGGATGGCGAGCATTACCAAGCGCGGGTGCATGTGCATCTCCATGTGCATGTGCATCGGCTGTCTCGAGGGCTGTCGCCCCGACACGGCACCGCGGCCGGGATACTAAGGAGAGGAGCTGAGGCAGAGCACTCCGACAACCCAACGGGTTCTCCCGGCCGCTCAGCACGAGGCGGCCTTTTTTGTCCAATCTCGCGAGCCCGCTCGCCGACCATTCACCGAGGCACGAGTCATCATGAGCACCGCAACCGCCCCCGAAGCCACGGCCACGAACGCCAAGGGCTACGTCCGTCCGGAAGTGCTGGTCACCACCGACTGGGTCGCGCAGCATCTCAACGACCCCTCGGTGCGCATCCTCGAGAGTGACGAGGACGTGCTGCTCTACGACCTGGGCCACATCCCGGGCGCGCAGAAGATCGACTGGCACACCGACCTGAACGACTCGACGGTGCGCGACTACGTGTCGAAGGAACAGTTCCAGACGCTGCTGCGCCGGCTCGGCATCGACGACTCGACGACGGTGGTGTTCTACGGCGACAAGAGCAACTGGTGGGCGACGTACGCGTTCTGGGTGTTCCAGCTGTTCGGCTTCACGAACGCGAAGGTGGTGGACGGCGGGCGCGCCAAGTGGGAGGCGGAGGGACGCGAGCTCTCCACCGAAGTGCCGACGTACCCGCCGACGCAGTACGTGGCCCGTGAGCGCAACGACGCGGCGATCCGCGCGTTCAAGGAGGAGACGCTGGCGCACAGCCAGGCGAAGCGCCCGCTGATCGACGTGCGCTCCCCCGACGAGTTCAGCGGCAAGAAGACGCACATGCCCGAGTACCCGCAGGAAGGCGTGCTGCGCGGCGGCCACGTGCCGGGCGCGAAGAGTGTTCCGTGGGCCCGCGCGGCGAACCCGGACGGCACGTTCAAGAGCGCCGACGAGCTCCGCGCCATCTATGAAGGTGAGGCGGGCCTCAAGAAGGACGACGACGTGATCGCGTACTGCCGCATCGGCGAGCGTTCGAGCCACACCTGGTTCGTGCTCACCTACCTGCTCGGCTACGACAAGGTGCGCAACTACGACGGCAGCTGGACGGAGTGGGGCAACTCGGTCCGCGTTCCGGTCGAGAAGTAAGCACGTGACGCCGGTGTCCACGCTCCCTTCGTCGTGTACCTCGCGCGCTCCGCGCGCCGCCTTCGGGTGGCGCGCGTGAGGCGGCGTGCGGTGGTGCGCGTGCCGGCGTCGACCTCGAACCTCGGGGCCGGTTTCGACTGCATCGGCGCGGCGGTGGACCGGTGGCTCACCGCGTCGGTCGTCGTGCTGACGGAGCCGCAGGCGACGACCACGGTGCAGCGCGGCGGCACGCTCGCGAAGCTCGACGTGCCACCCGACGAGGACTGGATCGCCGTCGGCGTGGCCGCGGCGTGCAAGGCAGCGGGCAAGGAGACGCCGCGCGCGCTCCGCATCCGCACGAGCTCCCAGATCCCCGTCGCGCGAGGGCTCGGCTCATCTGCCGCCGCCGTCGTCGCGGGTGCCACCGCGGCGACGGGGATCCTCGGCTTCTCGCTCACCGACGACGAGCTGCTCGACGCGTGCGCCGAGGTGGAGGGCCATCCCGACAACGTGGCGGCGGCGATCTTCGGCGGCGTGCAACTCGCGCTGCCGGGAACGAGCCGACGCGCGAGGCCCTTAGTGGTAGCAGATGGTCTGTCGCTGGCGTTCGCGGTGCCGGATTTCAGCGTGGAGACGAAGCACGCGCGCAGCGTGCTGCCGCGTGAAGTGCCGCACGCAACGGCGACGCGGGCGGCGGGGCTCGGCTCCGCGCTGGTGCATGGACTCGCGACGGGCGACGCCGAGACGCTGCGCGCCGCGCTGGAAGAGGACGTGCTCCACGTGCCGTATCGTCGCGCGCTGGTACGCGGCTTCGACCTGGTGTGCGGAGCTGCGCGCCAGGCGGGGGCGTTCGGCGCGACGCTCAGCGGCTCGGGCTCGACGGTGGTCGCCATCGCGCCGGAGCAGCAGGCACGCGCGGTGGCCGAGGCGATGTGCGCCGCATGGCGCGAGCAGGGCGTGCAGGCCGACGCGTTCGTCAACTCATCGCAGGTGGATGGGCGCAGCATGGTAGTGCATCAGGATTGCGAAGACGTGCCGGCGACCGCCGGCGCGGCGGGCTGACATGAACACAGCTCGCCGGCTCGGTGCCAGTGCGCTTTCACCTCTGTTCGGAGATCTCTCATGGCTGTGACACTCTTTCTTCCCACCGTGCTGGCGAAGCTCGCCGAAGGCAAGGCGATCGAATCCAACGGTGACACGGTCGGCGCGATCGTGGCCGATGTCGCCACGCGCTACCCCAACCTCGCGCCGCGACTGCGCGACGAGACGGGCCAGCCGTATCCGTTCGTCACGTTCTACCTGAACGACGAGGACATCCGCTTCCAGGGTGGCTTCGACGCGAAGGTGAGCGACGGCGACGAGCTCACCGTCGTGCCGGCAATCGCCGGAGGCTGACCGCATGGCAACCGCCACGAGACCGCTCGCGACGCAGCTGGAGGAGCTCTCGACCGACGAGATCCTCCGGTACAGCCGACATCTGATCCTGCCCGAAGTCGCGCTGGAGGGACAGCAGCGCCTGAAGGCCTCGCGCGTGCTGCTCATCGGCGCAGGCGGGCTCGGCTCGCCGCTCGCGCTGTATCTCGCGGCGGCCGGCGTGGGGACGATCGGGCTCGTGGACTTCGACGTCGTGGACGTGACGAACCTGCAGCGACAGATCGTGCACGGCACGAGCGACGTGGGGCGGCCCAAGCTCGAGTCGGCGCGCGACCGGCTGAAGGACATGAACCCCCACGTGCACGTCGAGGGCTACGAGACGCGCCTCACGAGCGAGAACGCGCTCGAGATCGTGCGCGACTACGACATCGTCATCGACGGCACCGACAACTTCGCGACGCGCTATCTCACGAACGACGCGTGCGTGATCCTCGGCAAGCCGAACGTGTACGGGAGCATCTATCGCTTCGAGGGGCAGTCGTCGGTGTTCGCGACGGAGGACGGGCCGTGCTATCGCTGCCTGTATCCGGAGCCGCCGCCGCCGGGTCTCGTGCCGAGCTGCGCGGAAGGCGGCGTGCTCGGCGTGCTGCCGGGACTCGTCGGCACGATCCAGGCGACGGAAGGGATCAAGCTGCTGCTCGGCATCGGCGAGCCGTTGATCGGCCGGCTGCTGCTGATCGACGCGCTGCGCATGCAGTTCCGCACGATGAAGCTGCGCAAGAACCCCGACTGTCCGGCGTGCGGCACGCACGAGATTCGCGAGCTGATCGACTACGACCAGTTCTGCGGCGTGGGCGGCGACCCGCTGGAGAATCAGGACGGCATTCCGGAGCTGACGCCGGCGGAACTGGCGGCGAAGCAGCAGCGCGCCGACGACTTCGACCTGATCGACGTGCGCGAGCCGCACGAGTGGGCGATCGCGCGCATTCCCGGCGCACGCCTGGTACCGCTGAGCGCATTCACGGATTCGCTCTCCTCGTTCGACAGCGCGCGCGACATCGTGGTGCACTGCAAGATGGGCGGACGCAGCGCGAAGGCGGTGCGGCAGTTGCAGGCGGCGGGGTTCAAGCGCGTGTGGAACCTGGCCGGCGGAATTCTGCGATGGAGCGACGACGTCGATCACACCGTGCCGAAGTACTGAACGACCGCTGGACAGTTTGTCGGTTATCGGTTTCACAGCTTCCTCGTGCCACGTCTGACGTAATGACCTCGATCCTTCCTGAAGCCAGCCCGAGCCATCCTGCATCGTCATTCCCGACGACCGCGGCGCTCCGGCCATATGCCCAACGTTGCAAGCTGTGCGGCGCGGAGAACGACGCCGCGCCCGTGGCGATCTGCGACAACTGCCTCGGTCCGCTCGAGCCGATGTATCCGGCGTCTCGCCGGCTGCCGGACCGTGCCACCATCGAGTCGCGCGCGAAGTCGCTGTGGCGCTATCGCGAGTGGCTGCCGTTCGAGGGCGAGCCGGTCGCGTCGCTCGACACGGGATTCACGCCGCTGATCGACGCGCCTCGGCTCGCCGACAAGCTCGGCGTGGCGCGGGTGTGGGTGAAGAACGACGCCGTCTCGCATCCGACGCTCTCGTTCAAGGATCGCGTCGTGTCGACGGCGATCAACGCGGCACTCGCGTTCGGGCTCGACACGGTGGGCTGCGCATCCACGGGCAATCTCGCCAACGCGGTCGCGGCGCACGCGGCGCGCGCGGGACTCACGTCGTGGATCTTCATCCCCGAGGATCTCGAGGTGGGGAAGGTGCTGGGCACGGCGGTGTACGGTCCGAACCTGGTGCGCATCAAGGGGCACTACGACGACGTGAACCGTCTGTGCGCGCAGCTCGCCGATCGGTTCGGCTGGGGCATCGTGAACGTGAACCTGCGCGGCTACTACGGCGAAGGCTCGAAGACGATGGCGTTCGAGATCGCCGAGCAGCTCGGCTGGCGCCTGCCCACGGCGGTGATCGCGCCGATGGCGGGCGGGTCGCTCGTGACGAAGCTGGGGAAGGGGTTCAAGGAGTTCATCGATGCGGGACTCGTGAGCGGCGCGACGCCGCGCGTGTACGGCACGCAGGCGTCGGGCTGCGCGCCGATCGTGCGTCTGTTCGAGCGCGGTGACAACACGATGGTGCCCGAGATCCCGAACACGATCGCGCGCTCGATCGCGATCGGGAATCCCGCCGACGGCGCGTTCGCCGTGAAAGTCATGCGCGAGAGCGGCGGCCGCGGGCAGCACGTGAGCGACGAAGCGCTCGTCGCCGGCATCCGATTGCTGGCGGAGTCGACCGGTGTGTTCACGGAGACCGCCGGTGGCGTGACGGTTGCGGGTGCACTCGCGTTGGCGGAAGCGGGGCACTTCCGCTCCGATGACGAGATTGTATTGTGCATCACGGGCAACGGACTGAAGACGACCGAAGCAATCAGTGACGTTTTGCCGGCGGCCCCGGTCGTAGCACCAAAGGTTCGTGAGGTCGCCGCACTGGTGGCCGAGCGAACGGGCTCCTGACAGCCCCTCAACGTTCAATCGCGCGCAACGAAGATTCGATGTCGCACCCCGTCATGAACATCGTGGTCAGCATGTGTTGTCGGTGCTGCTGCTGTGGACGCTCCCTCGAGAGCGCTCACGGTCGCTGTGTCGTGCTCACGATGCCGAGTCGATGTTGACGACCGGCGACTGACCACCATCACACGCGCACCGCGGGCCCGCTCTCAGAGACGAGAGCGGGCCCGCTTTTTTTCTGCTCATCGTCGACGCAAACACACTCGAGGAACCGTTCGATGTCCGCTTCACGATTCACGTTTCTGACGCTCACGCTCGGCGCGCTCTCGCTCGCGCAGGGAGCGACTGCCGGCGCGCAGACGACTGCTCCGACGTCGGCAGGCGACGCGTCCACCACCAACACCACCACCACGAGCTCGGCGTCGACGACGTCGAGCGTCGCCCAGCAAGCCGCGACGATCGATCCAGCGGTGCGCATCAAGCAGCTGGAGGATCGACTCGCCGCGCTCGAGAAGGCGGAGGCGAAGAGCAGGGCGGCCGCGGCCGCGGCACCGACAGTCACCGCGACGCGCGACGGCCTCAACGTCAAATCAGCGGACAACGCGTTCAGCTTCCGCCTGCGCGGCTACGTGCAGTCCGACGCGCGCTTCTTCGGAGCCAAGGGGCCGGTCGCACCGGGATCGAGCACCTTCCTGCTGCGCCGAGTGCGGCCGATCCTCGAAGCGACGGCGTACAAGTACTTCGGCCTGCGCATCATGCCGGACTTCGGCAACGGCCAGGTCGTGTTGTACGACGCGTACGCGGAGGCGAAGCCGAACGCCGCGCTCAACCTGCGGCTCGGGAAGTTCAAGCCGCCGATCGGACTGGAGCGGCTGCAGTCGGCGACCGACGTGCGGTTCGTCGAGCGCGGTCTCCCGACGAGCCTCGTGCCGAATCGCGACGTGGGCGTGCAACTCTACGGTGATCTCGCCGGAGCGCGCGTGCAGTATCAGGTGGGCGCGTTCGACGGAGCGCCCGACGCGGCGAACATCGATGGCGATCAGTCGACGGGCAAGGACGTGGTGGGGCGGCTGTTCTTCCGTCCGTTCGCGACGAACCCGGCGGCGCCCGATCTCGGTGTCGGCGTGGCGGGCAGCAGCGGCACCGAGCAGGGAACGCTGACCGCGACGGCGCTGCCGAGCTATCGCACCACGGGGCAGCTCGCGCTGTTCCGCTATCGGGCCGACGGGACCGCGCCGAACACGGTGCTCGCGGAAGGGAAGCGCACACGCATCTCGCCGCAGGGCTACCTGTACGCCGGACCGGTGGGCGTGCTCGCCGAGTACGTGCGCTCCACGCAGAACGTGCGGCGCGCGACGACGGCGGGAACGCTGACGTCGCAGGCGTGGCAAGTGTCGACCGGGTGGGTGCTGACGGGTGAGCGCGAGTCGTACACGGGCATCTCGCCAAATCATCCGCTCGACGGGACGAAGACCGGCGGGCTCGGCGCACTGGAGCTCGTGGCGCGGTACGGCGTGCTGCAGACGGATCCGTCGGCATTTCCGGTGTTCGCCGATCCGGCGACACAGCCGCGCCGCGCGCGCGCAGCGGGGGTGGGACTGAACTGGCGTCTCACGCGCGGGATCGTGTTCGCGACGAACTACGAGCGCACCCAGCTCGACAATTCGGCCGACGCGACGGTTCGCTCCACCGAGCACGCGGTGCTGACGCGGTTGCAGCTGGGGTTCTGAGACAGCGAACTACGTGAACGGTTTTCGGTGATCGGTGATCGGTTACGGCCTCGGGACGAAGAGGCTTCCCGGGGCAGGCTGATCACCGATCACCGTTCACTGATCACCACACCACTCATCAGGCGCGAAGCGCCGACCCACATACACCATCAGCGACCAACGACCAATGCAGACCATCACTCGACTCTCGCTCGCTCTCGCGCTCATCGGCACCACGACCGGCCAGTCGGCCGCGCAGGATGCCAAGCAGGCGACCCTGCTCAACGTGTCGTACGATCCGACGCGCGAGCTGTACAAGGACATCAACGGCGCGTTCGCGCGCGAATGGAAGAAGCGCACCGGCCAGGACGTGGAGATCAAACAGTCGCACGGCGGCTCGGGTGCGCAGGCGCGCGCCGTGATCGATGGGCTCGAGGCGGACGTCGTGACACTCGCGCTCGCGTACGACATCGACGAGATCTCGGCCCGCGCGAAGACGATTCCCGCCGACTGGCAGAAGAAGCTCCCGCACAACAGCACGCCGTTCGCGTCGACCGTCGTGCTCCTCGTGCGGAAGGGGAACCCGAAGGGGATCAAGGACTGGAACGATCTGATCCGCCCCGACGTGCAGGTGATCACGGCGAACCCGAAGACCTCGGGGGGCGCGCGCTGGAACTATCTCGCCGCGTGGGGCTACGCGCTCAAGAAGAACAAGAACAGCGAAGCCGCGGCACGCGACTTCATCGGGAAGCTGTACAAGAACGTCCCCGTGCTCGACGCCGGCGCGCGCGGGTCGACCACGACGTTCGCGGAGCGCGGCATCGGCGACGTGCTGATCGCGTGGGAGAACGAAGCGCTGCTCGCGTCGCGGCAGCTCGGTCCGGACAAGTTCGACGTCGTGATCCCGTCGGTGAGCATCCTGGCCGAGCCGCCGGTCGCGGTGAACGAGACGGTGGCGCAGAAGCACGGGACGACGGCGATCGCGCGCGCGTATCTGCAGTACCTCTACACCGACTCGGCCCAGGCGATCGGCGCGAAGCACTACTTCCGGCCGACCGGCCCGCGCTCGCTGGCGAAGTTCGGCGGCTCGTTCGCCAAGGTGAACCAGTTCACGGTGAACGAGCTGTTCGGCGGCTGGGCGAACGCGCAGAAGACGCACTTCGCCGACGGCGGCGTGTTCGACCAGGTCTACTCGGTGGCGAAGAAGTGACGATGCCCGCGACGGTGCGCGCGCCGCGAAGCGCATCGCGCGGCCGGTCCGTGCTGCCCGGGGTGCGACTGACCCTGGGCTTCACGGTCGCCTATCTCATCGTGCTGGTGGTGCTCCCACTCTCGACGCTGTTCGTGCGAACGGCACGGATGGGATGGGGCGGATTCTGGGTGGCGGCTACGTCGCCGCGCGCGCTCGCGGCGTACAGGCTGAGCATCGGCGCGTCGGTGACCGCCGCGCTGGTGAACGGCGTGTTCGGACTGTTGGTGGCGTGGGTGCTCACGCGCTACCGCTTCGCCGGCAAGTCGATCGCCGACGCGCTCGTGGATCTGCCGTTCGCGCTGCCAACGGCGGTTGCGGGCGTCGCGCTCACGACGCTGTACTCGCAGAACGGGTTGATCGGCGCGCTCCTCGCGCCGCACGGGATCAAGGTGGCGTTCACACCGCTCGGCATCACGGTGGCACTGACGTTCATCGGGCTGCCGTTCGTCGTGCGAAGCGTGCAGCCGGTGCTGGAGACATTGCCGCGCGAGATCGAGGAGGCGGCGGCGACGTTGGGCGCGGACCGGTGGCAGACGTTCCGGCGCGTGATCCTGCCATCACTCATGCCGGCGCTGGTGGCGGGCGTGTCGCTCTCGTTCGCGCGCGCGATCGGCGAATACGGATCGGTGGTGTTCATCTCGGGCAACATGCCGGGTCTCACCGAGATCGCGCCGCTCCTGATCATGAGCAAGCTCGAACAGTACGACTACGGCGGCGCGACGGCGATCGCCGTGGTGATGCTGCTGGTGTCGGCGGTGATCCTCGTGAGTGCGGGGATCGTGCAACGACGCGCGGCGCGCCGCGCCGTCTAGAGGAGATCCATGGCCACCACGATCGCACCACCGGCGCCGAGGCACGGGCTGCCGCCTGGACCACGAGTGAAGCACCGCGTCACCGCGACCCCGACCACCGAGAGTCCGATCGCGCGGTGGGGGCTGATCGCCGTCGCGCTCGCGTACCTCTTCATCTTTCTGGGACTACCGCTGTTCGTGGTGTTCCAGGAGGCATTCAAGAAGGGGATCGGCGCATACTTCGCGGCGCTTCGTGACCCGGAGCTGCTGCATGCGCTGCGCCTGACGCTGCTCGTCGCCGGGATCGCGGTGCCGTTGAACGTGACGTTCGGCGTGGCGGCGGCGTGGGCGATCACGAAGGGGAAGGTGCGCGGTCGCACGCTGCTGATCGCGCTCGCGGATCTGCCGCTCGCGGTGTCGCCGGTGATCGCGGGACTGACCTTCATGCTGCTGTTCGGCATGCAGGGCTGGCTCGGGCCGTGGCTCAGGGCGCACGACATCCAGATCGCGTTCACGGTGACGGCGGTGGTGCTGGCGACGATCTTCGTGACGCTGCCGTTCGTGGCGCGCGAGCTGATCCCGCTCATGGAGGAGCAGGGCGTCGTCGAGGAGGAAGCGGCCGTCACGCTCGGCGCGTCGGGCTGGCAGATCTTCAAGCGCGTGACGCTGCCCAACATCCGGTGGGGGCTGCTCTACGGCATCGTGCTGTGCAACGCGCGCGCGATGGGCGAGTTCGGCGCGGTGTCGGTAGTGTCGGGCCGCATCCGTGGACAGACGACGACGCTGCCGCTGCACATCGAAATTCTCTACAACGAGTACGACTTCACCGCGGCGTTCGCCGCGTCGTCGATCCTGGCGATGCTCGCCGTCGTCACCCTGGCCGCGAAGCATCTGCTGGAGCGGAGCCATCATGCGGCGCGCGCGCGGATCGTCCAAGCGCAACACGAGCAACCCGAGAGGCAGTCATGAGCGTCGCACTCGATCGCGTATCGAAGCGGTTCGGGGAGTTCACCGCGCTGAACGAGGTGAGCTTCACCATCGATGAGGGAGAGCTGGTCGCGCTCGTCGGTCCATCGGGCTCCGGGAAGTCGACGCTGCTGCGCGTGGTCGCGGGACTCGAGCGACAGGACTCGGGACTCGTGCGCATCCATGGCGAGGACGCCGCGCCGCTCGGCCCGGGCGACCGGCGGATCGGCTTCGTGTTCCAGCACTACGCGCTGTTCCGGCACATGACCGTGTTCGAGAACGTGGCGTTCGGGCTGCGGGTGCGGCCGAGGCGGGAGCGTCCGACGGGCGGAGAGATCACGCGCGTGGTGAAGGATCTGCTGGAGCTCGTGGAGCTCGGCGCGCTGGGCGGCCGGTATCCGTCGGAGCTTTCTGGTGGGCAACAGCAGCGCGTCGCACTCGCACGAGCACTGGCCGTGCAGCCACGGGTGCTGCTGCTCGACGAGCCGTTCGGGGCGCTGGACGCGCGCGTGCGGAAGCAGCTCAGGCAGTGGCTGCGCAACCTGCACAACGAAGTGAAGGTGACGACCGTGCTCGTGACGCACGACAGCGAGGAGGCGTGCGAGGTGGCGGACCGCGTGGCGGTGATGCACGAGGGGCGCATCGCGCAGATCGGGACGGCGAAGGAGCTCGCGCGCGTCCCGGGGACGGGGTTTCTGGGCGCGTTTCTGGATGCATCGCCGAAGAAGGCGGGGTCCGGGCCACGGCCGTTCGGGGTGGCGCCGGAGGGGACGTCGTAACGCGGCGGGGAGTGGTGGGAGGGAGATGACGGCGTAAGTTGGGGCGACCCTTCAGGAGCGCTCACATGCGTGTGGTCGTCATGCTGCTCGCGGGCGTCGTCGGGCTCGCGCTGGTGATCGTGGTGGCGGGCTACCTGCTGCCGGTGAAGCACGTCGCGATCGTGTCGGCGACGATTCCAGCAACACCCGAAGCGGTGTGGGGGGTGCTGATGGATCGCGGCGCGTATCCGCAGTGGCGGGGCGACGTGACCTCGGTGGAGACGCTGCCACTGGATTCCGGGCGGGCGGCGTGGCGCGAGATGGGGAAGAACGACGCGATCTCCTATCTGGTGGAGAGTGCGGAGGCACCACGCCGGCTGGTCACGCGCATCACGGACAAGTCGCTCCCGTTCGGCGGATCGTGGGAGTATCTCGTGACGAGCGAGGGGGCGGGGAGCCGCGTGCAGATCACCGAGCGAGGCGAGGTCTACAATCCGGTGTTCCGGTTCGTGTCGCGGTTCCTCATGGGGCATTCGTCGACGGCGAGCGCGTATCTGAAGGCGCTGGGGGCGAAGTTCGGGGGGACCGTGGCGCCGGTGGTGGAGCAGAGCTCGGCGGCGACGTAGATCGCGGGGCGCCGCGCACGCGGATGGGCGGCGGCCGAGGGGTACCGTGGAGGCCGATCGACTCTTAGAATTCTCTGGCTGGCCGCGCGGGACGGCGGCTGGTGCATGACCGGCCAGGTAGCTCAGTTGGTAGAGCAGCGGACTGAAAATCCGCGTGTCGGCGGTTCGACTCCGCCCCTGGCCACTCAGCGGCACAACAACTTACGGGACTTTGGGCCATCGGGCACAAAGGCATGTCGCGGGACTTGTCGCGGGACGTGCCTAAGTGCCCGTAGCTTTTTTCTCATCGAGGAGCTCCGCGCCCTCCCAGCGCCCATTCCTCCCGTTGAACGCGCGACGCGCCTACTGTGGCGATTGGCTGCTCTGATCTGCGGGCCGCCAGGGTCGCGTCGATCTCACCACGCAGCCCAGCAGTGATATGGAGGGGGCCGGGGAAAGATGGCGGCCGCCCGCGTCACGTGGACGTTGCTCGTGCCATCGCGACGACGGAACTGCATGCCCACGCCTTTCATTCGGTCGTCGAACTGCTGCACGACAAGGCGTAGCGCGTCGCGATTCACGTAGCTCGTGTCGGTCGAAGAGCCGCCGTGTGCTGAGCCCCCAAATGCGACAAGCTCTCCCCAGATGAGCAGTCGATTGATGTCGTCGTCTTCAACGCAATCGGTCGCTGCACGTCCCGCCACGCGCAGGAGCATCGCGTGGGACACGACCGCCCTCGTCGATGGGGCCGTGCGATGCGTCTCGCGGAAACGCTTGGTGGGCCCCCGGTTCAGCGTCCAGCAAAAGTCGGTGTCTGGACCTTCGACTTGCACGAGCTCGCCAAAAAGAGCGCTCGTCTCACGACTGCCAATCTGTCGCGGAGTTCGCGCCCGCCACGCGTGCTTGGCCCTCTCAGCGCGCTCTCTGCCGGTGCTTGCACGTTTCTCTTCGGCACTCGAGCCCCCTACATGTCCGCTGGCGAAATTGCTCGCGGCTCCGACCGACGGCGCGAACTCATGGTCGGCCAGGAACACTGGCTCATCTAAGAACGCAGTGCCCCACTCGACCACGGTCGGACCACCCACCTCAACTTCCACTCGTCGGGAGCCGTCCGGCGCGTTCGCGATTTCCCCGCCGATTGGTACGATCTCACCGACGACCGTGTGTTTGCGCTGAGCTGGGGCCGATAAGCGCTCGTGTCACTCGCACGCACCCGCGCCTACCGTTCGATATTGAAGAACACTCGCCCGCGCCGCGTGGCTCTCAGCGCATCCCGATCACGTGATCAGCGAGCGGTGTGTGATTCCAAAGGGAGAAAAAGGCCGCTGCTTCGGCGCAAAAGCCGGTCCCTGGTGGCGACAGGGCCTATTCGAGACTAGCTTGAAAGCACTGCGGGGTTCACACCAGCGCAGGCGAGTCACGGTGTTCAGCTCTCGTGGCCGTA
>DASYMZ010000200.1:0-2754 GCA_036008805.1 Gemmatimonadaceae bacterium | reverse complement strand
CGCGGATGCGGGCGACCTGCGAGCCAACGCGATCATCAGTCTCGCAGTCGAGGAGCTGGTGGTGCACGTCCGCACGCTGTCGCGGCAGCTCTTCGGAGATGAGCGCGCGGCCATCCCGGTCGCGTTCACGGGCGGGATGCTCACCAAGGGAACGACGCTGCGGAAGCGACTCGAGCATCGCCTCAAGAGCGCGGTGCCGGGCGCGCAGATTCGCGCGGTGGAGGTCAATGCGGCGCGAGGAGCGGTGCGGAGTGCGCTGCGGTACGTGGGGGACATGGGGGTTGCTGGCTGAGCCGCGGTAGAGGGTACCGCACCTCGTAGCTTCGTACCGCGTCCCGCTCTGCTGGCATGCCTCGATGATTGGAGGCCACGCGGAGCTGTTTGGATGCGGGAGGAGTCTGACCCCCTGATGGATGTTTTCCCGCACACCGGCGCGGAAAGCGTCCAGGAATTCAGGGTGGCTCGGATCTCGGTTACCGCCTACGCGCGGTAATACAAGCAGCTCAGACCGGCGTCGGCTCTCCCGCCTCGAGGTATCCCTCCACCTCCGCATTCGCGTCCGCGAGCAGGTCGATCTCGGCGGCGATCTGCCTCGCGGCGTCCAGCAGCGTGGTGAGGGGCGCGAGGTCGGAGCTGCCGGCGTGGAGCCGGATCAGATCGAGGCGAATGCCTTCGAGCGCCGCGACCGCGTGCGCGAGCTGCGCGCGTGCCTCTTCGCGACGGACGACGAGCGCCGGGTCGGACGTCGTCGATCTCGCGCCGAGGTTCGCGAGCAGCTCCACTTCCGAGCGGGCGACCGCAGCTCTCGCCTCGAGCGCGGCGACCGTCGACGGCAGATCGCCGAGCTGACGACGGTAAGCCTCGGGGAGCGCCGCGAAGAGATCGGACGCCGCGTCGCCGAGCAGGACCTCGGTTGGACGAAAGATTCCGTCGCCGACAGAGTGCGATGCGGCGGGCGCGTTCATGCGCTTCGCGATCCAATCTCCCAACCGGCTCTTCCACAGACGGTCGCGAAGACTGGTGATGACGAGCCCACGCAGGCGTGCGGGGAGGAGTGGTGTTCCGCTCACGTTCGCCATCGACGCGGAGACCAGGCTCGCGATCCATGGAAGCACGAGCATGGCGAACCGCGACGGGCCCCAGTCCGGCGTTGGATGCGCAAGAAAGAGACTGGCGACCGCCGTCGCCCCCGACACGTAGGTCGCCGCGCGCAGCAGCTGACTCGGGCGACTGATCGTGTCATCGATGGCCCGCAGTCCTTCTCGCTGCTCGCGCTCGTCGACCTCGATCGCGGAGCGCAGATCCCGTAGGGAGAATCCAGCCCTGAACATTCGCCTCGCCCTACTCACGTGAAAGCCCACCACCGGAACGAGCGGTGCGAGTGCGAGCGAGAGTTGCCAGAGCGCCGACTGATGCGGCCACGAATGAAGCTTCAGGCTCACGATCACGTTGGCCGTGAACGACAGCGTCCACACGCCGGACCACGCCAGGTAGATGCTGCTCGCCGGATTGTCGGCGCCCAGCCAGCCGCGTAGCGGGGGCGAGAGAAGCGCGCGAGTATCCCGCTCGGGAGCCAGTGCCGCCGCAAGCTCTTCTCCGGACGCGAACCGTGCATCCGGCTCCCGCTCCAAGCATCGGTCGATCGCGGCAGCGAGAGACGACGGCAGTCCGGGCGCACCAAGAGAGACAGAGGGAGCGGGCGCGCCGCTCTGTCGCTCCATGAGCGCCGGCAGGCCGCTCGCCTTGAACGGCAGCCGCCCGCTCACCGCGAGATAGCCGACGACGCCCAACGAGTAGAGATCGCTGCGCGCGTCCACCGGCGCGCTCGCCGCTTGCTCCGGGCTCATGAAGTGCGCCGTGCCCATGATCTTCCCAGGATCAGTCGCGGTGGCCGAAGCGGCATCCTGGGCGATGCCGAAGTCTGTCACGAGGGCGCGTCCGGTTCCCTCCTCGAGCAGGATGTTGTCGGGCTTCACGTCGCGGTGCACGATGCCGCGCCCGTGCGCATACGCGAGCGCCCACGCCACTTCGCGCAGCACGCGCATCGCCTCGGCGGGCGGAAGCGGGCCTCTGCTCCGAAGCCGCTCGCCGAGCGTCTCGCCCGCGACGTAGCTCATGACGAAGAAGACGAAGCGGGTGCCCGCGGCGCCGTTCACTGCGGGCGAGGTCGCCTCGCCAACGCGGTGAATCGGCACGATGTGCGGATGCGACAACCCCGCAGCGGTGCGCGCTTCGCGGATGAAGCGCTCTCGCAGGTCCGCCCGGGTCGCCAGTGCGGGGGGCAACACCTTGATCGCGACGTGACGATCGAGCTGGACGTCTCGCGCGAGATACACGATCCCCATGCCGCCGCGGCCAATCTCCCGCTCCAGCGAGTACTCGCCGGCGAGCGCCGCCTGCAGCTCGAGCCCTTCTCCCGTGAGTGCGCTCATGCCTCTCCTACGCCCGCGGGACCGCGGTGTTTCGGGGACGCCCGTGCGCTACCCCTCGCCCCTCGGCGTGACGACGGCCGGCACGGTGAGTGGCTGTCCCCTCAGCGCATCCGCCACGGGCGTATCCTCCGACGAGAGCTCGAACGTGCCCTCCCATCTGGCCATCACGACCGTCGCGAGACAGTTGCCGACCAGGTTGATCGAGGTGCGCGCCATGTCCATCAACGCGTCCACCCCGAGGATGACGGCGACGCCCTGCAAGGGCAGTCCGAACTGCGTCAGCGCACCCGACAGGATCACGAGCGAGGCGCGCGGCACCGCG
>DASYMZ010000199.1:0-38113 GCA_036008805.1 Gemmatimonadaceae bacterium | reverse complement strand
GACGGAGTCGCGACTCCGTCCCCAGGAGTCCGTCCCCAGGAGTCCGTCCCCAGGAGTCCGTCCCCAGGAGTCCGTCCCCGGCGTCTACCTTCCGGCATGACGTCCGCGGCATCCGTCCACGACGAATGGCTCTGGGGCTGGGATCCCACGCCGGGGATCGTCTCGGTCCACGCCGACCTCGATGGGCGCGTCATCATCTGGCGACGCATCCCCGAGACGGGCGAGCTCGTTCGCGAAGACGAGCGCTTTCGCCCCTGGCTGCTGCTCGCGTCGCTCGACGACCTCGCGCAGGACGACTTCGCGAGCACCGGCATCCGCGTCCGCGAGCTCGAGGGGCCGGGCGCGCTGCGATATCTCGTCAGCGCCGACGATGGACGCGTGCTCTGTTCCGCGTTGCTGCGCGGCGCCTCGGAGCGCCTGGGAAAGCGCATCCGCCACGTGAGCGAGCTGCATGATGACGAAGTGCTCTCCCTCCCTGCCGAAGAGCAGTATCTCGTCGCGAGCGGGCGTACCTACTTCCGCGAGCTTCCCTTCGACGCGCTGAACCGGCTGCAGTTCGATCTGGAGACGACGGGGCTCGACGCGCGGCGCGACCGGATCTTCATGGTGTCGATCCGCTACCACGATGGTCGCACCGAAGTGCTCGAAGCGGCCGATCCCAGCGATGCGGCCGAGGCGGATCTGATCCGCCGGCTGGTCGCGCGCATCCAGTCTGCCGATCCGGACGTGATCGAGAATCACAATCTCCACGGATTCGATCTGCCCTTCCTGGACACGCGCGCGCGGCGGCTCGGCGTGCCGCTCGCCATCGACCGGATCGGCGGTGCGGGGCTGCGCCAGCGTGCTGCGAGCCGGGGAGTGGCGGCTGGCAATCCTGACGATCGACGCCGAGTGCGGTTCGTCGCGCCGGGCCGAGAGCTGATCGACACGCTCGATGCCGTTCGGCGTCATGACTTCTCCACCCGCGAGCTGCCCGGCCACGGACTGAAGGCCGTCGCGCGGCATCTCGGGATCGCCGCGCCCGATCGCGAGTACGTGCGCGGTGATCTCATCTACACGACCTATCTCGCCGATCCCGAGCGCATTCGCCGATACGCGACCGACGACGTGGAGGAAGTCGCCGCGCTCTCGCGCGTGCTTGGCGGCGCGTCGTACGCGCTCGCGCAGATGGCGCCGCGCCGGTACGAGCGTCTCGCCGACGCGGGCGCGGCGACGGGGGTGATCGACCCACTGCTCGTGCGCGCCTACCTGCGCGCCGGCGCCGCGCTTCCGGCGCATGCGCCCAGCGACGGCACCCCGCACAGCGGGGCGGCGCTGCACCTCTTCGCGACTGGCGTCGCGCATCGCGTCGTCAAGGCCGACGTGGCCAGTCTGTATCCGTCACTGATGCGCGCGTATCGCATCGGCCCGGAGCGCGACCGGCTCGGCGCGCTGCTCGCGCTCGTGGACGCGCTCGTCGAGCGACGACTGCACGCCAAGGCACAGGCACGGGCCGCGCCGCCCGGATCCGCGGAGCGTCACACGCACGAGGCGATGTCGGCCGCGCTCAAGGTCGTCGTGAACTCGGCCTACGGCTATCTCGCCGCCGGCGGCGAGCTGACGCGCTTCGCCGACGTGCATGCCGCGAACGAGGTGACGCGGCGCGGCCGGGAGGTCCTCAGCCTCCTCTGTCGCGAGCTCGCCGCGCGCGGCGTGACGCTGCTCGAGGCAGACACCGATGGCGTGTACTTCGCCGTGCCGGAGACCTGGGATGCGGACGACGAGCGTCGCGTCGTGTCCGAGGTGGGCGCGCTGCTGCCGCGGCTGGTGCAGCTCGAGCTCGAGGGACGCTATGCGGCGATGCTCTCACACGAGCCCAAGAACTACGCGCTGCTTCGCCACGACGGCTCGCTCCTGCTCCGCGGCGTCGCGTTCCGCTCCAGTCGCGCCGAGCCGTTCGGCGAGCGCTTTCTGCGAGAGGCGATCGCGCGGCTGCTGGCCGGAGACGTGGCCGGCGTGCGCGACACGTACGTCGACACGATCATCGCGCTGCGGGCGCGATCGCTGGCGACGACGGCGGTCGCGTCGAAGGTGCGATTGACCAAGACGCCGACGCAGTATCTCGAGTCGCGAGAGAAGCGGCGCGAGCTGCCGTACGAGGCGTTGCTCGCGAACGGTCGGACGACGTGGAGCATCGGCGACCGCGTGTACGTCTACCGGCGAGAGGGAGGATCGGGCGGGCTGGCAGCCGCGCCGGAGGACAGCGCGGACGCGCCCGATCCGCGCGACTACGACGTGGAGTACTACGTGAGGCTGTTGCTCACGACCTACGCCGAGCGCCTCGCGCGCGCGTTCACGCCGGAGGACTTCGGGGTGGTGTTCGCGGATCCGGATCAGTTCTCGTTGTTCGCGCCGCCGGTGCATTCGGTGCGTCCGATCCTGACCGTGCAGGGGGACGGACTCCTGGGGACGGAGTCGAGTCCGTCCCCGAGCGACGGGTTCACGCGGAACAGCGGAACCGCGGAGAACCGGGACGGCGACTGATTGCGGGTCGGTCTGTCCGTCACCCCGCGCACGATCGCGCGCCCCTCGGCGCATGCGGACGCCGTGTCGGGAGTTTCCCCACGCAGATCTCGGTGAGTTCCGAGGGGGGTTCCACACTTCGCCCGACATTCGCCACGGCGGATGGACGCGATCTTCATGGAATCGAAGGCGTCGTCGCCCTCCGGGCAACGACGCGCTCCCACGCTCACAGAGAACCCGGCCATGATCCAGACGACGATGCAGATGATGCCGCGGGCCCGTGCGCGATACGCCTCTGGGCGCGGCCCGATACTTCTGGCGGCGTCACCCTTCGGCGCGATGGACGCTCCGATCGCCGCGGCATGCTGGGTCGCGGCGCACGAGCAGCGCCACCTCAGCGTCGTGGCCACGCTGGAGCGCGAGGAGACGCGGACGACGTCGGCGGCGCTGCCGTCGATTCCACTCGAGTGCGGCGATGTGCGTCGCGGCATGGCGGCCGACCGGCTTCGGCGAGAGCTGACCCAGCATGGGCTGGACGACGACGCGCCGGTGGACGTGCTCGATGGCACGAGCGCCGACGCGATCGTCGAGGCAGCACGGCAGCACGATTCGCCGATCATCGTCGTGGGTACGGGACGGCGGGAGGGCGCCGGGCTCTCGCGCGGCGATCTGGCGATGGAGATCGTCAACGCCGCCGATCGCCCCGTGCTGGTGGTGCCGAGCGACGCGGCGCCAACGACGAGAGACGTCGCCGTGGCCGTGGCCGCGGTGGACTTCAGCCCGGCGAGCGTGCGCGCGGCGCGCGCAGTGCTGCCCCTCGTCTCGTTCGGTGGACGGCTGATCCTGGTGCACGTGCGCACCGCGGTGAGCCTGAAGCAGGATACGGCGGAGTGGTGGGACGAGCTGTATGCCCGACGCTGCGCCGATCTGCTCGCCGAGTTCCGACGCCAGCTGCGTCCCACGTCGGGAGTGACGATAGAGACCCGCTTCCTTCGCGGCGAAGCGGCGGGCACGGTCGCTGCGTTCGCAGCCGGTTGCGGCGCCAGTCTGATCGCGTGCGGACGAAAGCGCCACACGCCGCTCCAGCGAATGCTCGCGGGTGGAGTTTCAGCGAGATTGATCAGACACGCGACGTGCCCGGTGCTCGTCGTGCCGGAGATGCCGGGCGATGTGGCCGCGCGCTGACCTGCGCACCGTCACCCGTTCGCCACGCACGAACTGTATGGAGGATCTCATGGCGACCACCACCGGCCCCACCTTCCGCGAGCTCACGCCCGACGAGTCCCGCGACCTGCTCGCACGCAATCACGTCGGACGAATGGCCTTCACGCTGCACGACCGGGTGGACATCGAGCCGATCAGCTACGTCTGCGACGGCGACTGGCTCTTCGGCCGCACGAGCAAGGGCGCCAAGCTCGCCACGCTCCTGCACCACCCGTGGTGCGCATTCGAGACGGACGACGCACGCTCGATGTTCGACTGGTCGAGCGTCGTGGTGAAGGGAACGTTCTATCTGCTCGAGCCGGAGATCGGCTCACCCGACACCTACCGGCGCGCGGAGCGCCTCCTGCGCGAGCTCGTGCCGGGAACGTTCGAGGCGCACGATCCAACGCCGCACCGAGACATCATCTTCGGCATCTTCATCCACGAGCTCACGGGACGTGAGGCGCGGCCCTGAACGACGCGACCTGAACCTCGGCCCCGCTCGCGCCATCGGGCGCGAGCGGGGCCGCCGTCATTCCGGAGGACGCGGGCCAGGTGGGCGACGCGGTTCGATCGTGACCGCGTCGGCCTCCGTGGCGCCCGGTCGTACTTCAGTGTGCCGGATGCGTCCGCCCAGCAGCGACGTATAGAGCATCGCGCCGCCTACGAATGCGCTCGCGAGCACCAGTCCCGCGGCGGCGCCCTTCGGCACGGGCACCCGGCGCCAACGCACGAGCGCGGCGAGAGAGAGCACGCCGAGTGCGACGGAAAGGATGAATGCCTTGTCGGCCATCTCCTCGTGCTGGTGGATCACCTCTCGCCGGACGCCCGGAAATCCGCGGATCGCGTTTTCGGCCGGATCGCCGGAGTAGTCCGCGGCGGCAGCGGCGATCGCGCATCCGACGAGCACGACGAGTGCGGTCCGTCGCAGCACGTCGGGCGCGTAGAGGAACGACGCCACTGCGAGCGCCAAGGCGAACATCGTGCCGAGCACGGGCGCGTGATTCACGAGCAGGTGCAGATGAGCACCCGAGAAGAAGTCGGACATGTCGTACTTTCCTTGGTGCGGGTGAACCGGCGACGTCAGCTCGGGTGGCCGGTGTAGGCGGAAGCCGTGACACGATGCACGGCCGGTACCGCGAGAAGTGACCGCATCCCGGAATTCACGAGCGCGGTCGCGACGGCGCCGAGACGGGCGCCGTCGTCGAGAGCGCGAGGCCGAGCGCCCACGGCGACGCAGTCGGCGCGAGTTCTCACCGCGGCGGCCAGCAGCGACGTCGCCACGTCGCCCGGCTCGCGCAGAATCTCGAGCGTCACGTTCGTCCGGGCCGGCAGAGCGCGGCGCAGCCGTTCGAGTGCCGACGCCGCGCTCTCGACCGCGAGCGAGCTGGCGTGCCGCTGCAGACGCCCGCCCTGCGGCGAATCGCCCTGCACGTGCGCGAGCACGAGCTCTCCGTCGTCATCGAGCACCGCGAGTGCGGCGAGCGCGACGCGCACGCTCTCGAGCCCGAGATCCACCCCCACGACGATCCGCCTGGGCGCGCCGGCGAGCGCGCCGGTCGTCACCAGAACCGGCGCGCTCGACTCGCGCATCACCTGCGTCACGACGTCGTGCCGCGGATCTCCGAAGCCCGCCCGCGCGCGACTGAGCCCCATCACCACGAGCGCCGCGTTCAGCGCACGCGCCTCCGCGGCGATCGCGTGCGCGGGGCGGCCGGCCACGGCGCGCACGTTCCACGTCTCGACCTCCGCGACGTCCCGCTTGAGGTCCTGGCGAAGGAGCTGCCGCGCGAAGTCGAGCACATCGTACGAGCGACCCCACGGCGCCACGAGCACTTCGGCGCGATCGTGCGTGGCGGAGTAGTCGTACGCGCGCAGCGCGACGACGGATGCGCGACGACGCCGTCCGAGCACCGACGCCACCGCCGTGGCCGCGCGCGCTTCCTGGCTGCCGTCCGTCGCGACGACCAGCGTTCGCCCGGCGAGACTCGCTCGATCCGGCGTCGCCATGGCCGACGACGAGCGCGACTCCAACGTGGAGTACACGTACTGGCTCTTCTGCGAAACGCCGCGCATGTCAGCAACTCCTCGTCGATTGTCGCGATGGATCGGGCCGTATGAGATGGCGCACGGTGAGCGTTGACGCAAATGGCATACTCATCCGTGACTGCCTCTTCCTGTGAGTGGCCCTACTTCGCGCCCATCGCCAGCCGCCGCTCCGCCGGCCGCACCACGCGCGCATACACCACCGCCGAGAGCGAGGCACACAGCGCCATCATCCCGGTGACCGCGATCGCCGAGCGTCCGTCGAACAACGCCGCCACCAGCGCGCTGGCGAGCGCCCCGGTCAGCATCTGCGTCCCGCTCATCACCGCGCTCGCCACCCCCGCGATCGACGACATCGGCTCGAGCGCACCCTGCGACGCGTTCGGCCGCACGATCCCCTGCCCCACGAAGCCCACGATCACCAGACCGACCAGCGTTGGCGCGCGGAGCCAGCCCGCGAGCGTCAGCACGAGCAGCACGAGCGACGAGCCGACGATCACCGCGAGCCCCCACCGAATCAACCGCCCCTGCGACACGCCGCGCGCGCTGAGCCGCGCGCTCGTCAACGCCCCCGCCATGAGACCAAGCGACGTGGCCGCGAACAGGATTCCATACGTGCGACGCGATACGCCGAGCAGCCCGATCAGCACGAGCGACGAGCCGGACACGTACGCGAACAGCGAGCCGAAGTTGAGCGCGATCACCAGCACGTAGCCGAGCGCGACCGGATGCCGCAGCACGCGGACGTAGCTGTCCACCACGCCCCGCACCGTGAGCGCACCCGGCGCGCCGCGCCGCCCGCTCTCCACCAGCACGAGATAGGCGATGGTGAACAGAACGATCCCGCCGATCGCCAGGGCGGCGTAGATCGCGCGCCAGCCACCCATCGTCGCGATCGCGATGCCGAGCGTGGGCGCGATGATCGGTGCGACGCCACCCGCCAGGTTCACGTACGACTGCTTCACCCGAGCCTCCGCACCGACGAACAGATCGCGGACGATCGCGAGCACGAGCACCTGGCATCCACCCGCGCCGATGCCCATGAGCGTGCGCCAGAGCAGCAGCGCGTGCAGCGACCGCGAGAACGCGCCGAGCGCACCGAAGCACGCGAACATCGCACAGCCGGTGAGGAGCACGGGGCGCCGGCCGAAGTGATCCGACAACGGGCCGAACACGAGGGGCCCGATGGCGAAGCCGGCGAGGAAGACGCTCAGCGTGAGCGCCGCGGCGCCAGGCGTCACGCCGAGCGATCGCGCCGTCTCGGCGAGCACGGGAAGCCCCATGTCGGTCGCGAACGACGCGAGCGTCACGAGGGAGCCGAGCAGGATCGTGAACGCCCCGGAATGTGGATCGATGCGCACCGTGTTGGTGCGCTCGCTTTCCGTCGTGCTCGTCATGCGTGGACCGAGATGAGGTGACTCAGGGCGCGCCATCGGTCAGCGTCGCCGCGGAGAAGTGGTAGGGGGCAAATCCCCGACCCCAGTCCGCCGCGATGACTTCGACCCACAGCCTGCTCCCATCCACGTGGACGACGACGTAGTGGAACGGGTTCGCGCCTGGGTCGATCGCGGGCTTCGCCAGATGCTCGAGCGTGACTTTGGAGGCGGTGTCCGCGCGCAGGTACGCAGTCACGTCCGGCTCGCCGACGTATCCATAGAGCGGCGCGCCACCGCCCCCGCTCACGATCTGGTCGATGCGATGCTTGCCGGTGGCGTCCGCGTACCGCTCCACCCAGTGCTCGAACAGGTGCTCGTGACCGGTGAGCAGCAGCCGCACGTGATGCGTGCGGAAGAGCGGCATCCACCGCGCGCGGATCGACGCGGCCTGCGACTCGATGCGCGAGCCGCCGTGCGGTCCCGACGAGAACGCCGGATGATGAAAGAACAGCGCGACGTTCACGTAGCGCTTGCGGTCGAGCCGCTCGAGCTGGCTCCTCACCCACGCGAACTGCGCCGAGTCGTTGGGAATGGAGGAGTCGAACGCGATGAAGAAGGTGTTGCCGTAGCCGAACGCGAAGGTGGGATAGTTCGCGAGGCGGCGCGGGCTCCCGTTGGGCGGGATGAGCGCCGCGTTCGCCGCGAAGTAGTTGCGCAGGCCGGCCACGCGCCGCGCGTCGGTGAGGTCGGTCGAGTTGCCGACGTCGTGATTGCCGACCGACAGGAAGTACGGCACCCCGCCTTCGCGCGTGAGGCGGTTGATGAGCGGCACGTAGCTCACCGTCCACTGCGCGGCGATCGAGCCGTTGAGCACCGCGTCGCCGCTCTGGAGCACGAAGCGGATCGGATCGCCCGCCGCGGCGCTGCGCTTGATCGTCGCCAGCATCGATTCGATCACGAGAGCGTGCTCCGCCTGCAGCTCGACGCCGTCGTGGCGACCGCGCGTGTCGCCGTACGCGATGAAGGAGAACTTCGTCACGCCCGCGGTCGCGGCCTCACTCGGCAGGGGCGCAACCGGCGCGAGCGAAGCCACGGCAACCTCGGGGGCGGGCGCCGCCTGCGCGCGCGCGCTCGAGGTGGAGGTGAACGGCGCGATGCCAGCGAAGATCACCGCGAGGGCGCTACGACGTGAGGGCGAGGCGAGTTGGCGCATGACGAATAGTAGCGACGAGCTCTCCCGCCTTCCCGAGCCCGGCACCCGCGTCCCATATTCGTTGCGCCCGCCGCCGACATCCGCGTCGTCTGCTCGCCGCACCGGAACCGAGGTCTCTGCATGCTTGCTCCCTTCGCCCGCCTCCTCATCTCCACGGCGGGTCTCGCGACGATCGTTGCCGGCCTCGATGCCGCGCCCGCCCTCATGCCGCCGAGGCGCGCGACCCTCGACTCGCTCGACGTGAGCGAGGGCCTCAAGGCGACGCTGGTCGCCGAAGCACCGACGCTCACCAATCCGACGAACCTCGACGTCGACGCGCGCGGGCGGATCTGGGTCGTAGAGGGGTTCAACTATCGGAAGTTCAAGCCGCACCCCCTGCGGCCGGAGGGCGACCGCATCGTGATCCTCGAGGACACGACCGGTGACGGCATCGCCGACGTGAGCAAGGTGTTCTATCAGGGCACCGACATCGACGCGGCGATGGGGATCGCGGTGTTGGGCAACAAGGTCTACGTCTCCGCCTATCAGAACATCTTCGTCTTCGCCGACACGAATGGCGACGACCGGGCCGACACGAAGCAGGTGCTGTTCACCTCGATCGGCAAGGATCACGACCACTCGACCCACGCGTTCGTGTTCGGGCCCGATGGCCGCCTGTACTTCAACGGCGGCAACGAGACTGGCGCGATCATGGACGCGGCGGGCAAGGTACTCGTCGACCGCGCGGGCAATCGCGTCGAGCAGAAGAACGCACCGTATCAGGAAGGGATGGCGTTCCGCCTCGAGCCGGACGGCACGAACTTCGAAGTCCTCGGCTACAACTTCCGCAATCCGTACGAGCTCGTCGTCGATCCGTTCGGCACCGTGTGGCAGAGCGACAACGACGACGACGGCAACCGCTCCACGCGGCTCAACTACGTGATGGAAGGGGGCAACTTCGGCTACAAGGACGAGATGACGGGCGCAGGGTGGCGCACCCCGCGCGTGGGGTGGAGCAGCGAGGTGCCGCGTCGCCACTGGCATTCCGACGATCCGGGCTCGGTGCCCAACGTGCGGATCAATGGAGCGGGCGCTCCGTCGGGCATGGCGCTCTACGAGGGCACGCTCCTGCCACAGCGCTATCGCGGCACGCTCGTGCACGCCGAGCCGGGAGTGAACGAGGTGCGCGCGTATCCGCTGCGCGCGGACGGCGCGGGCTACGCCGCTGACGCCATCCCGCTGCTCAGCTCCACGCGCGACCGCATGTTCCGTCCGGTCGACGTCGCCGTCGCGCCCGACGGCTCGCTCCTCGTCGCCGACTGGTACGATGCGGGCGTCGGCGGGCACAACATGTCCGACCAGTCGCAGGGACGAATCATCCGCGTCGCTCCGCCCGGCGCGCGCTACACCGTCCCGAAGCTCGATCTCACCACCGCCGCCGGCGCGGCGCGCGCGCTGCGCAGTCCGAATCACGCGACGCGCTATCTCGCCTATGAGAAGCTGCACTCGCTCGGACGCGGCGCCGAGGGAGCGCTCACGCGGATGTACCGCAGTACCGACCCGAGCGACCGCGCGCGCGCGCTCTGGCTGCTCGCGCGAGTCCCCGGGCGCGGCCTGCGCTACATTCTTCCCGCCTCGCGCGACGCCGACCCGAACATCCGCATCGTCGCGCTCCGTGCCGCGCGCCGCATCGGCGCCGACATCGTTCCGATCGCTGAAGCGATGGTGCACGATCCGTCGCCGGCGGTGCGGCGCGAGGTCGCGCTCTCGATCCGGCACAACGAGAGCCCGCGCGCCGCGGCGATCTGGACCCAGCTCGCCCTCCAGCACGACGGCAAGGATCGCTGGTACCTCGAGGCACTCGGCGTCGCCGCCGATCGTCAGTGGGACCGCTTCGCCGGTGCGTGGCTCGACGACGTGGGCGACAAGTGGAACACGCCGGCGGGGCGCGACATCGTCTGGCGCGCTCGCACGCCTCGGGTGCTGCCTCTGCTCGCGAAGCTGGCGACGGATCCCGCCACGCCGGACTCGGAGCGCCTGCGCTACTTCCGCGCGCTGGACTTCCAGGACGCGGCGGGACGGCAGAGCACTCTGATGGCGATTCTCGCGTCGCCAGCCGGATCGTCCGCGGCGCTGACCCCGATCGTCCTCTCGCAGCTCGACGCGAGATCGGCGAAGGACGTGCCGGAGGTGAAGGCCGCGCTCGCGCGCTCGCTCGCCTCCGTGCGCGGAACGCCGAAGTTCGTCGAGCTGGTGGAACGCTACGACGTGCGCGATCAGCTCGACGAGCTGGTACGTCTCGCGATCGAGAAGCCGAACGAGACCGCGGGCACCGAGGCGGCGCGCGTCGCGATCGCGTGGGGAGGCGCGCCCAGGCTCGGCGCGGTGGCGACGGGCGCAGACGGCGACGCCGCTCGCCGCGCCATCACGGTGCTCTCGCGCAACTTCAGCGCGCGCGTCGACTCGATCGTCGTCGGCGCGGTGCTCGACACCAGTCGCGGGCTCGAGCTCCGGCGCTGGGCGGTGCAGTCGCTCGGCAACAGCTACAACGGCACGCAGCGGCTGCTCGCGCTCGTGCAGGCGGGGCGGATCGGCGCCGAGCTGAAGCCCGCCGCGGGGAGCGTGCTCTTCTCCGCCGGAAGCGAGGTGCGCGAGGCGGCGGCGAAGTTCCTCACCCCGCCACCGTCCACCACGCTCGACGGCAAGACGCTCGCGCCCCTGTTGACGCTCGCCGCGCGCACCGGCGACGCGACCACCGGACGAGCGGTGTTCCAGCGGAGCTGCACCTCGTGCCACGTGGCCGCGGGAGTCGGCACCGACTTCGGACCGGCGCTCACCGAGATCGGCGACAAGCTGCCGAAGAGCGGGCTCTATCTCGCGATCCTCGATCCGAGCGCGGGGATCAGCTTCGGCTACGAGGGTTGGACTGTGCGCACCCGTGATGGTCAGACGCTCGTCGGGATGCTCTCGAGCGAGACGGACGACGAGCTGACCATGAAGCTGATCGGGGGCATCCAGCGCAAGGTGCCCAAGAGCACGATCGCCGAGCGGAAGCGGATGGACGCGTCGCTGATGCCGCACGGTCTGGAGCGCACGATGAGCGAGGCGGATCTCGTCAACCTCGTGGAGTACCTGTCGACGCTCAAGAAGGGGCGCTGAGCATGTGCTTTCGCGCCCGCGTCGCTCCGATCGCCTGGCTGCTCATGGTGGGTGCCGCGACGGCCTCACCTCTCTCGGCGCAAGCTGCTCGCCGCTTCCCGATCAACGACGACGAATCCAAGGTCGCGCCGTATACCCTGCCCGATCCGCTGGCTCGCAGCGGCGCCGGGCGGATCACGACGGCGGACGAGTGGCGCCGCGCGCGGCGTCCGGAGCTCCTCGCGCTGTTCGAGCGCGAGATCTATGGCAAGTCCCCTCCGCGTCCGACCGGCATGTGGTTCGAGACGATGTCGGCCGACGCGCGCGCGCTCGACGGCCGCGCGACGCGCAGACAGGTGCGCGTGCACTTCCTCGCCCGTCAGAGCGAGCCGTACATGGACGTGCTGCTGTACGTGCCGAACGCTCGGCGCGGCAAGGTCCCGGCCTTCCTCGCTCTCACGTACGGCAATCATCAGATCACGAGCGACACTGGCGTCGCCATCTCTCCGCACTTCCTGCGTGACAACCCGCTCCCCGACTCGGCGCTCGGCCGCGTCGCGCGTGGGGCGGCCGCCACTCGCTGGCCGATCGATACGATCCTCGCGCGTGGCTACGCCTTCGCCGCGGTCTACCTCGGCGATCTGGATCCGGACAGCAGGAACGGTGTCGCGAATGGGATCCGTCCATGGTTCATGACGCGAGGACAGAACGAGGTGAGCCCCGATGACTGGGGCGCGCTCGCGTCATGGGGTTGGGGACTGAGTCGCGCGCTGGACTATCTCGAGCGAGATCCCGACGTCGACGCTCGGCGCGTCGCGATCATGGGACATTCGCGCACCGGCAAGGCGGCGCTCTGGGCAGGCGCGCGCGACTCGCGCTTCGCGATGGTCGTCGCCAACGAGTCCGGGATGGGTGGCGCGAAGCTCTCGCGCCGGGACTTCGGCCAGACGGTGGCCGACATCAACAACGCCTTTCCGTACTGGTTCGCGCGCAACTTCCGGAAGTACGACGACCGCGAGCGCGATCTCCCCGTCGACCAGCACGAGCTCATCGCGCTGATCGCGCCGAGGCCAGTGTACGTCGCCGCAGCTACGGAAGACCGGTGGGCCGACCCAAAGGGGATGTTTCTCGCCGAGCGGGGCGCGGAGCCGGTGTATCGCCTGCTCGGCCTTCGCTCCTTCCTGCCCGACTCGATGCCCGCCGTGCACACGCCCACGCTCGACGGCCCGCTCGGCTTTCATCTCCGCACCGGGGTGCACGACGTGACGGACTACGACTGGGCGCAGTTCCTGGCGTTCGCGGACCGGCACCTGCGGCGCTGAGACGCGAAGACGCACTTCGACGCACTGCCTTGCGTCCGCCCTGCGACGTGCCGGATATTTCCCTTTCACTCCGACACGAAGGTCCGTGGCCAAGTCGCTCGACGTCATCCAGGGCACGCTCGACCTGCTCATCCTGCAGGCGCTCTCGCACGAGTCGATGCACGGATGGGGGATCAGCGACCGCATCGCGCAGCTCTCGCGCGACGTGTTCAAGATCGGTCAGGGATCGCTGTATCCCGCCCTGCACCGCTTCGAGAAGCGCGGCTGGGTCACGTCGCACTGGCGCACCACCGAGAACAACCGGATCGCGCGCTACTACAATCTCACGACGGAGGGCCGGCACGCGCTCGTCGACGAGACCGCGGCGTGGCGTCGGTACGCGAGCGCCGTCGAGCACGTCATCGGCGGCGCCTAGCTCGCCTTCCTGCTCTTCGCCTCGCGAAGCGCGATCTCGCGAAAGCGACGCGCATGATCGGCGAGGATCTTCTTCTGGTTCCGGATGATCACCTCCTGATTGCGGATGATCTTGACCTGATTGGCGAGGATTGGGCTGAGCCGGTCCTGATTCTTCAGGATCTTCTTCTGATTCGCGATGATCGCCCGGTTGTCGGCGAGAATCTTCTGCTGGTTCTTGAGTGTGGCCTGGGCCATCAGCGGCTCCTGCGGGTTGGTTGAAGGTCCGGCTCGGCGCGCGAAGGGCGTAGAATGCCGCGTGCGCACATCCCAGGGCAAGGCTGGACGCCGGAACGCTCGTCGAGGCTGCTCTCCCACGATACGTTCGCACCCTTTCCACCGCTGAAAGCACCGATGAGCCTCCGCGCATCCATCCTCTGGGCGTTCGCCGCCGTCCATCTCGCCTGTCCGACGCTCGACGCGCAGGCGCCCGCCCCGCCGCCTGGCTTCGACGCGTACGTGCAGCGCGTCCTCGAGACCTTCGACGTTCCCGGTGCAGGCGTCGCGATCGTCAAGGATGGGCGGGTCGTCCTCGCAAAGGGCTACGGCGTTCGGAAGCTGGGCCAACCCGGTCGGGTGGACGCGAACACCCGTTTCGGCATCGCGTCGAACACCAAGCTGTTCACCGCGACGGCGATCGCGATGCTCGTCGAGCAGGGAAAGCTCGAGTGGGACGCGCCCGTCGTGCGCTACCTCCCCGACTTCGCGATGTACGATCCGTTCGTCACGCGCGAGCTCACCGTCCGCGACCTGCTCGTGCACCGCAGCGGACTCGGGCTCGGCGCCGGCGATCTGCTCTGGTGGCCGGCGTCGACGTACGATCGCGCCGAGATCGCGCGGCGTCTGCGGTTCATCAAGCCGGCGACGTCGTTTCGCAGCGCGTATGCGTACGACAACGTGCTCTATCTCGTGGCCGGCCAGCTGATCGAGAAGCTGTCGGGCGTGAGCTGGGAGGAGTTCGTCCGTACGCGCATCGTCGCTCCGGTGGGGATGGCGTCGAGCACCGTGCGCCACGCCGACGCGGCGAGTGGCGCGAGCGGATCCAG
Organism: Gemmatimonadaceae bacterium; assembly: GCA_036008805.1. Classification (GTDB taxonomy): domain Bacteria; phylum Gemmatimonadota; class Gemmatimonadetes; order Gemmatimonadales; family Gemmatimonadaceae; genus AG11. The sequence goes on along the minus strand of DASYMZ010000199.1, from coordinate 23,835 downwards.
CGGAGCGAACGTCGCCGCGACGCACGCCGAGGTGAATGGTGTCGTGCGCCCGATCGCGCCGATGACGAGCGACAACACCAACCCTGCCGGCGGCATCAATTCGTCCGCGGCCGACATGGCGCGCTGGATGATCGTGCAGATGGACTCGGGGCGCATCGCGTCCGCGGCCGGCGGCGCGCCCGAGAAGCGACTGTTCGCGCCGGCGAGCACGCGCGAGCTGTGGAGCATCGTCACCCCCATCCGCGTCGGCGCGCGGGTGGTGCGCGGCTTCGAGCACCTGCGTCCCAATCTCTCCGGCTACGCGCTCGGGCTGTTCGTCTCCGACTATCGCGGGCATCTCCGGCTCGTGCATTCCGGCGGCCTGCCGGGATACCTCTCGCTCGTCACGATGATTCCGGGCGAGAAGCTCGGCGTCGCCGTGCTCACGAACCAGGAGTCGGGCGACGCCTTCAACGTGATCACGCAGACCGCGATCGACGCGTACCTGAACGTGCCGAGACTCGACTATCTCGCCTACTACGCCGCTCGCCGAGACACCGCGCGGATGGACCTCGCGCGGAGCGCGCAGCGCGCCGCCGCCGCGCGCGACTCGACGTCGGGCCCGTCACTCGCGCTGGCGAAGTACGCGGGCCGCTACACCGACGCGTGGTATGGCGACGTGGACATCGCGCAGGAGGGCGCCGGCCTCGTCATGCGCTTCGGGCACACGCCGCAGCTCGTGGGCGACATGGTGCACTGGCAGCACGACTCCTTCCTCGTGCGCTGGCGCGATCGCGAGCTCAGGGCCGACGCGTACGCGACGTTCGCGCTCAATCCCGATGGCTCCATCGATCAGCTCAAGATGGCGCCCGCATCGGACGACGTCGACTTCAGCTTCGACTTCCAGGATCTGCTGCTGCGGCCGGCCGCGAAAGCTCAGGCGCCGTAGCGCGCGAGATGGGCATCAGCATCATGCCCGTCTCGCGCCGTTACGGCGGTGTAGCCAACGTGGTGAACGACACGATGTTGCCCACCGTCGTCCCCCCGGCATTGCTCGCGACGATCCGCGCATAGTAGGTCGTGGACGGCAGTAGCGCGGGAACCGAATGCGTCAAGGTGAAGGGCGAGTTCCCGCTCCCGATGGGCTGCTTCACGGTCTGCGAGGACGTCGCGAGCGTCGCGCTGGTGCCGTACTCGAACCACGCGACCGTCGGGTTTCCGTTCGGTGTCGCGGTGCCCTCGAGCGCGTAGCCCCGGGTGTAGGTGGCAGACAGCCCGGTCGTCACCACGGTTGGGGGGGCCGGTGTGCGGAAGCTCTGCACGGCGCCAGTGCGCGTCGTCGTGCCATTCTGCGTGACCACCTGGTAGAAGTACGTCGCGCCTGGCGTGAGGCCGGTGATCACCGCACTGACCGGCAGATTCGTCGTGCCAACGGCCAGCGTCTGGTGCGGCGTGGACGACTGGCCGGCGGGCGGATTGTTCGTGCCCCAGTCGAACCAGGCGTCCGTGCTGGTCGTGCTCCCTGCTGGTGTCGGCACCACGGAGCCCAGCAGCGTGGCGCTCGTGCCGGAGATCCCGGTCGCCGCGACGGTCACGTCGCCGGTCACTCCCTGCGCGTTGGGGAAGATGGTCGTGATCGGCGCGCTGCCCGTCACCTGGCCGATCGCCGCGACGATGCGCGCCGTTCCCGGTGTGACGGCGGACACCACGCCCGTCGCGCTCACCACTGCCACACCCGTGTTGCTGCTCGACCAGACCACCGGCTGCGGGCTGGTGATTCGGTTTCCCTGCCCATCCAGAAAGCTTGCGCTGAAGGGAACCGTGCTGCCCGCGACGACGAACGCGGAGCCGGGATCTACCTGGATGACCCTCGGAGTCGCGGTCACCTGGATCGTGCGCGTCGCGCTGAAGCCACTGGCCGAGCAGGTCGCGGTAGCAGTGCCGTCAGTCAACGAGATGAGCTGTCCGTCCGCGGCCACGCTCACCGCCGATCCAGTGGCCGACCAGGTCACCGGTCCCGAGGTGACGGTGTCACCGGTGGCGAAGATCGGCACGCCGCCGAGCGTCCCGGCGTTTCCGTACTGGGTCAGTTGCAGCGCGGTGCTCGTGCACGACACACCGGCGATGATCGGGTTGAGCGTGAGCGAGACCGGCGTGGGCGCGCCGTTCGCCGAGAGCGTCGGCGCCGACGTCGCACGGAACAGCGCGGTGTCGCCGCGCTGGAGCGTGATCTCCGCGTTCACCACTTCCGTCGACGCATGCAGCGGCACGCTCACACGGAGCGCTGTCCGCGCGGCGGCCGGATTGAACGCAACGGTCCGCTCGAGCCGCACCTCGCTGCCCACACTGAAGCGGAGGAGCATACGGTCGACCTTGTCGAACGCCTGGCGCGTCCCGCCGCTCACCGCGCTCAACGAGGCCGAGATGGCGACGGATGCCTCGGCGCTGGCGGGCGCATCGAGCAGTGCGCTGTGGCAGCTCGTCGATGCGATCGCCAACGCGGCGATCGCCGCGATCATGTACCGCGATTGGATGCTGCTCATCTGGACACCGCCTGGTGACGAATGCCGAGGCCAAGCTCGAACCCTTTGAACGTGCTCTCCTGCCCCGTGCGGATCATGAGCTTGCCGAAGCGCCCCCGGAGCTGCGGTACGACCTGCAGGTCACCCATCGGCAGCTCGGCGCTCAGTCCCGCGGAGACATTGCGGCCCTGACCGACGCCCTGATCGCTGCTCAGAAAGCGCGCGTCGATCGATGGCACCAACGTGAGCTGCCCGTACGGCTGGCGAACGCCGGTGCCGACGTACACCAGGTTTTGCGCGGGAGTGAAATCCACCACGCTGGTGAACTTCCCGAGCTTGCGTTGGAGGTAGCCCACGTACGCGATGCCCTTGGCGTCACCACCCGCCGCGAACGCCACCGAGCCGAGTGCCTGCAGGCGATCGCCGGCCTGATAGAAGTTCGTGCCCGCGGTCTGGTCCTGTGCGTAGTGCAGGTAGGTCACCTGCAGCGACGCCTTCGCCGTGATTCCGATCATCTGGTCGATCGACGCACGCGCCTGCAGCTGGTTGCCCGGCCGGTAGGCGAAGGTGTTCGCGCTCAATGGCTCGTACGAGCGGCCGACCAGATATCCGCCGCTCACGCCGAGCTTCGTGTCGTCCGACACGGGCAGTGTGACCGCCGCGCTCAGCCCGACGCCTCCACCCTCTCCCCAGTTCGAGATCGCGAACGGCAGCAGATCCGAGGCGATCAATCCGGCGACTTCCATCTCGTCGGCGGTGAGCTTCGACTTCCCGGTGGGCGCGACCGCCGTGGCGGTGAGCCGGATCCGGTCGCCGGCCAGCTGGTAGCTGAGATGGATGTCCGTGTCGACGAGCCCCGAGAGCGTCGTCGTCTGACCGCCGCGGCGAGAACGCGTGGCCGTCGCGAACGCGCCGTTCACGCCGAGCTCCAGCTTCGGCGACAGCGCGACTCGCGCCGTGACCGGGATGGTGAGCAGCGAGATCTTTTCGAGGTCGACCTGGACCGGCGCGCCGAAGGTGTATCGCTCGAACAGTGCGCCGACGCCGGCCTGCGCATCCACTCCCTGCGCCGCGGCGCTGCCGCTCGCGAGCGCGACGAGCCCCACGACGAGCAGCGTTCGCGGCGCGCGCCAGCTCGAGCGGCTGATCGCACCGTGTGGCATGTATGTCGCGCTCATCTCGGCGCCCTCGATCCGGACGATCCGGCCCCCGTGCCAGCAGGACGCTGGACCACGATGTCCGCCACCCCGCTCCTCCCGAATCCCTCCGCGCCGAACGCTTCCACCGATGCATCGCGCGCGAGTGGGTCGGGCACGAGGCGCTCGATCGCGCGGAACGGATTCGATGCCTGCAGCGAAGCGAGACGCTCCGTCGGAATGCGGTCGCCCGCGATGGCCGCAAGGTCGGACGTGCGGAACGCTGCGGCGCGCGCCTGCGCGACGGACTCCGTCGCGCGCTGTCGCGCGAGCGCGAAGCCGCCGTCGAACACCACCGCGCGATCGAAGTGGATGGACGCGTCCGCGAAGCGACCAGCGTCGTGCAGCTCGAGCCCTTGTCCGAACTCGGCCAGCGCCTGTGCGCTTCGCGTGGCCGGCTGGGCGACGCGAGCGCGCTCCGCCGGTGTGAGCTGAATGCCCAACCGATCGAAGATGCCGAGCGCGAGCTTCTTCTCGACGTCGACGATCTGACTCAGGGCGTCGCGCTCCCGAACCTGCGCGCCCGCCGTGGATGGCGCCCCGACCCGAACCACCGCGGCCTCGAATGACTGCTCGGCGCCCGTTCCGCCGATGCGGCCCTGCACGACGGAACCAGCGCCGAGCAGACGGCCGCTGCGCGCCGCCGCGGCGGGATCGGCGCGCTGCGCGTCGGACAGCTTGATCTCGTCCAGCAGCGCCTGGACGCGCGCACGCTCCACGACGCGGAGACGGTCGCTCTGCGCGAGGTCGATCGACAGCAGCTCCGCGAGCGCCGTCGCGAGCGGGTGCAGTCGTTCGTCGCTCGACGTCGTCTGGAACGGGAGCACGCCGACCACGGTGGCCTGCAGCGGCTGCGTGGCGAGCTCGCTCTCCCGTCCGAGCGCGGAGCGCGCGGCCTCTCGCTGCTCGAGCCGGGTGAGCAGGGTGAGATGGTCGCGCAACCGGTCGCTCAGCTCACCGGTGGGTCGTCGCGCGAGGTACCGCTCGTAGAGTCGTCGCGCTTCGGCGGGGCGCCCCTGATCCTCGCGCACGAGACCGAGATAGAATCCCGCCACCGGCGTGGACTCCGCGATCGGCTCGAGCAGCAGCGCCGCGTCCGGCAGCTGGCCGGCGAGGCGCTCCGCCTCCGCGAGCCGCATGCGCATCGCGACGTTCGCCGTATCGTTTCTGAAGAATGCGCGCAGCGCCGGAATCTGCTGCGGCGTCGCGGCGATCGGTGGCTCGCGCAGCGACGACGCGCACGAAGCAAGAAACAGCGCGAGACACGTCACCGCTGGAGCCAGCGCGAGGTGACGTCGGTTTCTCCACGATGGAATGAGCACGATTGTCTCTCGGAGATCGGAGCGGCGCGGGAGCCGGAATCACACCACGCCCAGCCAGCGGCTCGTTCTCAGGAGCCCACGGCGGCGTGGGCTCCGAGGCGCGAATGTAACATCGATCCGGTCCGAGTGCGAGACGACCCGGCACAAAGAATACTTCACGCGAGGACAGACGAGGACGGCAACCCGGGCGGGTGTCCCTTCTCGCCTCCTCAAGTCCTCAGCGGCTCGCCGTCGCGGTCATCGGCACCCGTCCAGCGGCCATCCGCATTCCCGTCAGCAGGTGCTGCACGAACTCCGGCCGCTGCCAGGTGTCGCGGAAGTGCCCGAGGATCGTCGCGAACACGCGACCCTGTCCGTACGTCCGCGTCCACGAGACGGGATGATCGCTGTTGGACGGTGCGGGCAGGCGTCCCATGTTCGGCGCGCCGAGCGACGCGTCGTCCAGCGAGAGGAGCACCCGGCTCGTCGCGCGAGGGCTCTTGTCGAGAATGTAGAACTCCTCGCGAATCCAGAAGCCGTCGCCGTACTGGCTCGTCGCCAGGCTCGACTTCTGCTCGTTGCGCACGTGCAGGTGCTTGGTCCACGGATGCGACTCGAACAGTCCGCCGCCAACCATCTCCCGATACTCGTCCCAGCCGTATGCGGCGTCGAGCCCCGCGTGCGCCACGACCACTCCCTTCCCGCCGCGCACGAAGTCGATCACCGCGCGCTGCTGCTCCGGCGTGACGGCGTTCGGGATGGGCGCACGCAGGCGCACCGCGCGCAGTGCCGCCTGCGTCGTGTCCTTCGGCGCGATGCGCAGCGTGGAGTTCGCGAAGAAGAGCAGGTCGTATTTCGCCAGGTTCGCCGCGTTCAGGTTCGCGAGGTTCTCCGTCGTGTCGAAGCGGAACTCCGTCGTCTTCTCCAGCTCGCGCATCACTTCGATGGATCCTTCGATTCCATACGTGTGCCGGAAGCCGTGGGTGGCCGTGACCATGAGCACCTTGATCGGCGCGCGTCGGTCGCGCACCGTGAAGAGCTCGCCCAGACTGTTCGGCGCGCCCGTGACCGTGCGCGGAGTCACGCGGATGTTCCGGAACCGGACCGAGAACTCGGGAGTGTGCTCGACCAACCCGATGTACCCCTCCGCCCCCTGACGCCCGAAGAAGTCGTTCACCTTCTCGCCGTTGACGTACACGGTGTAGCGCTGCCCCACCGCCTCGACTCTGAGCTGGTTCCACTCGCCGAGCGCGCGGCTGATCGGCCGGCTCGGCGACATCTGGTCGCGGTGATGCACCGAGTCCGCGCCGACGAAGTTGATCGCGCCGTTGAGGAACACGGAGCGCGTGTAGTACACGGGCTCTCGCCACGCGGGCGGCTTCGGGTCTTCACCGAGCTTTACCTCGTACGCGCTCCGCATCGCCGCGTCGAGCGTCGCCGGCGCCTGCGGAAGGCGCAGCAGCACTCCCGCCGCCGCGCCCGCGGTCTCGGGGAGATAGTCGAGCTCCAGCGTGAAGTCCTTGAACGTGCGCTCGGCGAAGTACAGCAGCCCGTTGCCGCGCTGGTTGGCGATGCTTCCATCGGGTAGAAGCGCCATCTGCGGATCGCCGACCGGCTTCCATTTGTCGAGGCTCTTGCCGTCGAGCAGGACGACGGTCGCTCCCCTGGTGCCCGCGGGGGCCGCCGCCTGTGCGGCCGCGATGGTTGGCACCGTCGTCGCGATCAGGAGCAGAGCGGCGAGCATCGGAGCGAGCTTCGGGTGCTGCGTCATGTGGTGCGTCCTCGTCAGGCGTGAAGTCGAGTCGTCGTGATGAGATTGCGCGCGCGAACATAGCGCGCGACGCCGGCCCTTGCCCAGCCACCTCGGGATTGCTCACCGCACCCGCGTCTACGAGAGCACCAGCTCCACCGCGCGCGCGAGCGCCGTCTCCGGATCACCGTCCGGACCCACGTGGTCCGCGGCGTCCCGCGCCGCCGACTTCGCATGCGGCATCGCGACGCCAACGCCCGCCCACGCGAGCATCGCCGCGTCGTTGTTGCCGTCGCCGAACGCGAGCACTCTCGCCCGTTCCACTCCCAGCTCCGCCGCCACCGCCGCGAGCGCGGTCGATTTGTCGACGTTCAGGGGGCTGAACTCGAGGTACGGCGGATCCGTGCGCGTGATCGTGAGTCGCGCCCCGTAGCGCGCGCGTGCCTCGGCGGTCGCACTGTCGACCACGTCCGGATTGCCCAGCCAGATGATCTTCGCGACGTCGTACGCAACCTCGCCGCGCTCGCCGGTCGCGAGCAGATCGGGGATCAGCCGGTGCGGCTCCGAGTTGCGCGACTGGTCGTACTCGCTCCACCGCGACCGCGTCTCGACGTAGATGCCCGTCGAGCGATAGTGCTGCACGGTGAATCCCCGCTCGCGCCCGTCGCGCGTGACTGCCACTACGTCGCTCGGGGGAATCGGATACGCCAACCGCACCGCGCCCGTCTCGCTGTCCTGCACCACCGCACCCTGCGCCGAGATCACCGGACCGGGCGGAAGCCCGAGCGCGCGATGGAACGGCAGCATGTTCGCATGGCTGCGCCCCGACGCGAGCACCACGCGCGTCCCTTCGGCCACGAGCCGAGCGACCGCCGCGGCGTTCTCGGCGCTGATCACGCCGTCCGGTCCAACGAGCGTGTCGTCGATGTCGATCGCCGCGAGGGCGAAGCGCGGCTGCGCCGCGCTGCTGGTCGCGCCGCTCATAGCGCCTGCCACTCGTCGAGCCGGTCGCGCAGCACCGCCATCTCCGCGTCCGTGCCGACGCTCACCCGGAGGAACGACGCCGTCAGCGCATGGCTGGGGAAATAGCGCACGAGCACCTTGCTGGCGTGGAGATAGTCGTACGCCGACTTCGCCACCGCGGGACCGACTTCGCCCCGCGCGTTCGCCGGCTCGGTGAACACGAAGTTGGCCTGGGAGTCGTAGGTGAACCAGTTGCGACGTCCGATCAGGTCGGCGATGAACGCGTCACGCGTCGCGACCACCCGCGACACGAGCGACTCGAAATACTTCTCGTCCTCGAGCGCGGCCATCGCCGCGACCTGCGACAGGCGGCTCACGTTGTAGCTGTCGCGGACTCGGTCCAGCACGTCGATGACTGCCGCGTCAGCGAGTGCGTAGCCCACGCGGATCCCCGCGAGCGCGTACGCCTTCGACAAAGTTCGCACGACGACGAGATTGCGATGGCGCGCGAGCAGCGGGACCGCGTGCTCCCGAGCGAACGCCGCGTACGCTTCGTCCACGACGAACAGCCCCTCGTAGTCCTCGAGGACACTCTCGAGCTCCGCGTTGCTGAATCCGACACCCGTGGGCGCGTTGGGCGACGTGAGCACGAACGCGCGCGACGACGACCCACGGATCCGCTCGACGGGCAGCCGCATCGATCGGTCGAGCTCGATCACCTCCGCGCGCCCGTCCTGGATCTCGACGAGCACCGGATACAGCGAGTAGCTCGGCACCGTGAAGCCGAGCGGCGCCGCGCTGCTGCAGAACGCGCGCACGAGCAGCGTGAGGATGTCGTCCGAGCCGTTGCCGACGCAGACGCTCTGCTCGCTCACGCCATGGAGTCGGGCGACGGCCGCGCGGAGGGGCGTGCTCTTCGGGTTCGGATAGAGTCGCAGCGCCGCGCCGTCGTCCTCGAGATCGCGACGGATCGCGTCGGCCACGCGCGGGCTCGGCGGGTACGGGCACTCGTTCGTGTTGAGCTTCACCCAGCCGGGCTCGGTCGGCTGGAGCCCCGGAGTGTAGGCGTGCAGCGTGGCGACGTGCGGCAAGGCGAGGGACGAGGGATCAGGCATGGCGTGCGGGCAAGGGCGGCGGCTGGCTCGGGGAGGTCGAGACAAATATCGCACGGCGAACGCGCCGAGTGGCGGACGACACCCGCGCCGCCCGCGAACGGATGCTGAGGCAATCCTCAGGCGCCCTCGCCTCTCGCGTTGCTGCCGCCGACCGTGGCCGGTACGATGATCGGGCCGCCAGGCTCCTCCGCAGCGCGCGAACGTCTCACTTCCGTCCGGTCTCCGATGGTCCGACAGCGACCGATCCAGTCCGGCATCCCGCGTCGCGATCGCCCTGATCCGTGGGTCGTCGGGTGGGTACCGCTGGGGCCGGAGCAGGAGCGGTCACTGCACGCCGCACTGGGCACGCAGCTCGACCTCGAGCTCTGCCGGACGGAGCAGGAGCTCTGGGAAGCGCTGGCGCGGCCGCACATCGGCGTGCTCGTCGTGGAGCTCGGAGTCGGCGGGCATCCCAGCCCGGCCAGTCTCACCGCCTCCGTGCACGAGCGACATCCCGCGATTCGAATCCTGGGGCACGGTTGGCTGAGCCAGGCGCTCGCCGCGGACATACTCGCGTGCGCGCGAGTCGGGCTGGATGCCTTGGCGCTTCGAGGGTATGCCGACCTCGCGCTCGAGATCCGGCGCCTCACTACGGAAGGCCAGGGCGCCGAGGAGACGGTCTTCCGCGATGTGATGGACGGCATTCCCGCGAGCTTGCTGCCGATGGTCAGGATGCTTCTCCAGCGGCTCGGCGACGCGCCGAGCCTCGCGCAGCTGGCGCGGCTGATGGGCCAATCACCTCGCACGCTGCAGAGAGCGGCCGTCAGCGCGCGCTGTTGTTCGCCGAGCGATCTGATCTGCGCCGTGCGCGTGCTCGTCGCGTCCAGACTGCTCGCGGGCGAGCGTCACGCGATGCCAGTCGTGCTCGCGCGAACGGGATTCGAGTCGACGCGCGCGCTGCGTCACGCGATGCAGCGCTGCGGATTGGATTCGCCCGGAGGGCATCGCGCGAGCGAGGACTACGCAGCGGCCAGGGCCGCCGTGCTGCGATTCATCGCGGCGCGGAACCGTATACGCGTCACGTGGGAGCGTCCCGCGGTGCGGGCTGTCCACAACGAGGACGTCGTGTCGCAATCTGGGCCGAATGTTACCGGTCGCGAGCTAGCCGGTGCACCAGGCAAAGTCTATGATCGGAGCGACGGCGAGCGCGCTCGGCTTGGCCAGTGATCTCGCGGCGCGGAGAGTCTCGCGCACCACGACGACTCGCTGCATCGGCGATCGACAGGTTCCGGACATGAACATTCTCGTCCTCACCCCCGTGCGTCTCTTCGGAGACGGATTGACCGCCTGCCTCGGCTCGCGTCCGGGAATCACCGTGCTCGGGGTGTTCAACGATCTGGCAGCGCTGCGCGAGGCGTTGTCGCGCACGGACACGGACGTCGTCCTGATCGACGTGAGCCAGGGCATCGACCTGTTCGACGTGCGCGCGATCTCCGCCGAATGGTCGAACGTGGCGCTCGTCGCGCTCGGCCTCAACGAGCAGCGGCAGGAGGTCATACGCTGCGGGCGCGCCGGCTTCGCCGGCTACGTGGCGCGCGACGCGACGATCGATTCGCTGTGCGCCTCACTGCACGAGGCCGTGGCGGGCCGGGTGACGTGCCCACCCGAGATCGCGGGAGGACTGCTGCGTGCCCTCTTCGGGCGCGAATCGGCAACGGAGACGTCGGAGGCCGAGCTGTCGCTGACCAGGCGCGAGGGAGAGGTGCTCGCGCTGCTCGGGCGCGGGCTGTCGAACAAGGAGATCGGGACTGAGCTCTGCTTGAGCGTCGCGACCATCAAGCATCACGTGCATCACGTGCTCGAGAAGCTCAAGCTGACGCGGCGAACGCAGGCGATGCGCCGGGTGCGGGATGCGCCATGGCTCGCGCGCACGACGGCGGCGGTGGGGAAGAAGTGACTGCGGCACGATTGTCGAATAGGCGCCTGGTGCGTACGACTCGCGCGGATGTCGTCAGGGCCGCGTCTGTGACCGCGCCAGGTCGTGTAGGTGCCTGCGCAGATCGACCTTCTGCAGATTCTCCGGTGTGATTTCACCCCCGAGCGACACCGGCGGGACGAGACCGTACATCTCGTCTGGCGAGAGCGACCCCAGCTTCTTTCGTGCGATCTTGAAGAGGTCGAAGAAGAAGATCGACTTCAGAAACTGCGGCTGCCCGAGGTCCATCTCGAGCACGCTTTCGAGGCTGCCTGTCATTCTCCCGTGTCGCATCGTCACAGCGGAGAAGTGAACCAGCTCTCCCTTGTATGCGATGATCATGTCACCCATCGCCGTCCTGAACACGACGTCGACAAATTCGGATTGATAGTCATACAGGAACTCGCTGATGACGTCGCGAAACTCGTCAGGATTCACCGACCAGAGGAATCCGTCGGAAAACTCCTGGAATCCGAAGCGCTCCCACGTCTCGACGAGGATCTCGGGCAGGCGCCCTCGGTACTTCTGCACGAGTTCAGGAGGACACGGTTGGTAGCTGCGTACCTTCTTGTGGACCTTGGTGAACTGGGGAAGATCTGCGAGCGATGTCATGTCACTTTTGTCGGTTGCAGTTTCACGTTCATCGCTTCGGTCGGGAACACACTCGGGTCGACCGTTGCATCGACCTTCGTCTTGAGCTCGCGTGCGCGCGCCGGCCAGGACGCTCCGATCGCGAAATCCACCCGATCATTGCCGAGAAACACTTCATCCGTCGCGGTCTTGTCGAACTGCTTCAATATATCTCCGAGGAACTCCGTGCCTCCGCCTCCTCCACCTTGATCGAGCAGATGTAGCACGACCTGTTTGCTGTATTGCGATCTGGCCATCGCGATCGCCGCGTCCGACGTGAGTTTCGCGTTCTTCGCCATCAGGTCTTTTGCCTTGGCGGCAACGAGCCGATCTCGGATCTGTTGGGCGATCCTGTCACCCTCCTTGCTTCTGCCCTTCTTGATGATGCCCTTCGCGGGATCACCGTAGAATTGGGCAATGTTCTGCATCCACTTTTCGACGGTCAGTGTCTTGAGCTTGCTCTCCTGCAGCCACAGCTGCTGCTGGTAGTGATCCCACAGCGATATTCCGGCCTCGTCTTGTGCCGTGTGTATGGACTTCTTCACCTGGAAGTCGATCGTCATGAGCGGCATCTTCTTCATCTTCGTGCCCTGAGGTGCTCCTGTGTCCTCCACGAGCACATTGGTCTTCTTCTTTCCGCTCGGATTCAGCGTACCCTCGATCCACCACGCCTTCCCTGACTCGACCACGTCGAGGATTTGAAAGCCGTATCGCACCTTGATGCCCGCCAAGAGCGGCGTGAGCAAGAGTTTTCCGACCTTCTTGCCGGCAAACCGATTCACGGCCTTTTCAGCCATCTCCATCCCTTGCGCAAACCGCTCCTTGGGATCTTGAGGCAGGCCGGTCTGCGCCACGAACTTCCCGAGCTTCTTCGCCGCCGTCACGATCCAGTTGACCAGCCAGTCCAGCGCCTTGTCGATCGGCGCCCGGATCTTGTTGATCACGCCCATCACCTTGTCGGCCACCTTCCCCAGCCCCGCGAAGCCCGCGAGGAAGTTGATCGCGAGCGACAGCACGCCGGCCAGCGCGGTCTCGACGCGCGACGCCGCCGCGCCGATCTGACCGCTCGCGATCGCGACGATCGAGTCCACGAAGCCGGTGACCACCGCGACGATCTGCTTGATCCTGTTCACGAACACCATGATGGTGTCGTAGATCGAGACGATCGCCGAGAGGAATCCCGCACCGGGAATGAACATCGCGATCATCTTCGGGATCGCCTTCTTCACGATCATGTCGACCACCATGTCCGTGATGCCGGTGATCACCATGTCCTTCAGATTGGCGAGCTGCTCCTTGATCAGGTCCCACGCCGCGGCCGGCCCGTCGCGCACCAGCGTGACGACGATGTCGAAGCCGGTCTCCATCGCCTTGACGACGGTCTCGCTCGTGGCCTTCACCAGCTTCTGCCGAATGTTCGCCCAGCTCAGGCCCAGCACGGAGAAGGCGAACTTCGCGATCTCGCCCAGCGCGAACGCCTTCGGGATGTAGATGCCGGGCAGCGACCCGGTCAGCCAGTCGATCAGCCCCGCCTTCAGATGCTCCAGGAAGTTGCCGCCGAAGTTGGTGAAGCCGAGCTTCGCCGCCTTGACGAGGTTCCCGACGAATGGAAGCGGGTTCTTGAGGATGCTCTTGAGCGCCGCGCCGGTCTTCTTGATGTAGGCGAGCGCGCCTGGGCTGACGACGTCGAAGATGATCTCGAGCAGCGTCCAGACGGTGTTCCCGCCCCACGTCACGAACCGCACGGCGAAGTCCCCGAACACGCGCACGAGCTTTCCGAACGCACGCGGAATGAGGATGATGTCCACGATTTCGAGCGACTTGAACGCCTGGACGAACAGGCCGGGAATCTCGGCGAGGAAGCCTTTCAGCCCCGCGAGCGCGCCCTTGAACCAGGCGAAGGCACGAGGGACCGCCTTCGCCTTCTGCATCGTCGCCCAGAGCTCGTCCTCTCCGATGAACTTCATGAACGCGCCGAGCAGCGACTCGGGGTCCTGAGCGACGGGCTCGTTCGTGATGGGATCCTTGCCCATCACCGTAGTGAGCAGTGGGTACCCTCGCGTCGTTCGCGCGAACGCGGCGATCGGCCGCAGGATCGCCGCCTTGATGAGCGCGACGATGCCGTCCTTGAGGCTCCGCGCGAACGCGATGACGCGATCGATCGGTCGCATCACGATCGCCTTCGCCTTGTCCCAGAGGTCGCCGGGACTGGCGAGGTCAGTGAGCTTGAAGCCGTCGATGAAGCGCGCGATCTCCTGCACCAACGCGCTCCCGATGTCCTTGAGCGCCTCGAATTGCGCCGACGCCCACGCGCTCACCGTGTCGAACACGCCGTGCGCGTTCAGCGCGTCGGTGATGAGCGTCCCTCCGGGAATCATCTGGATGGCCGCGCGCAGGATGTTGCCCGCGCTGCGCTCAACGCGCGAGTTCGTGATGGGGTTGTAGCCGATCACCACGGTGAGCATCGTCCAGCCGGGAATGGCCGCCGCCTTCTCGGCGATCACCTCTCGCGGGCTGCTGATGCCGAGCCACGAGCGCTGCACCTGCGAGCCGACCCGCTCCGCCACGTCGACGCGCGCGCTGCGCTGCGCGACGTCACGCTGCACCGTCGCACCCTGCTGGATGGTGTGGGTCAGCTCGTGCGCGATGAGCTCCTGGCCGCCCGCGCTGTGTGGCTGGAACTTGTCTCGGCCGAAGTAGATGTGCTGGCCCATCGTGAACGCGTTGGCGCCGAGCGCGGCGCTGTCCTGGGCCGCCGAGTCGCCCGTGTGAACGCGGACGTTCCCGAAGCCGGCGCCGAACCGCGGTTCCATGTGGCTCCGCACCGATGATGGCAGCGGCGCGCCCGCGCCGCCGTGTGCGATGGGCGGCGACGCCGATGCCGCGGGCGCAGCGGGCGACGTGGCTTCAGCCCGCTGAACGAGCCCGCGGCTCTCCCCTTTCGCGCCGACCGGTGGCGTCCCGGCGGGGACGCTCATGCGCATCACTCTGCGCGCGGTCTCCTCTGCCTCGCGCTCCGCCGGATCGGTGGGCTTCGAGACATTGGCCGGAAGACGCCGAGCGGGGGACGCCTGCACGGACAGTGGCGACGCGACGCCCACCGCCGGAATCGCTGACCGAGCGATGAGCGCCTGCGTGCCGGCGTTGCCGAGCCGCGATATCAGAGAACGTGCGGCGGAGGGCGCGGGCGCAGCGCTCCGCTGCACGATGTTCGCGACGGCGGACCGGCGCTCGACCGTGACCGGGGTGCGCTGTGCTCTGCGGTCCGCCGCCATCGCTCAGCCGTGCGCTAAGCGGGCGTGGACGTTGCCGGCGCCACCAGCGGCGTCCCCTTCTTCGGCTTGGCGGGCTTCGGCGCCGGTGTCACCACGGAGGCCACCGGCACCGTAGTCTGCTGAACGGCGCTGGCGGCTCGCTCGCGCGCGACCTGAGGATCTCGCATCAGCACCGGCCGCACGAACCGGCGCACGCTGTGGTCGGCGACCCACGTTCCCTCGTCCGCGTCCGGTACGTCGAGGCGCGCGAGCAGCACGCACTCGCAGTCGCACGCACCACCCGCGCAGTCGTCGCAATTGCAGCCGCAGATTCCCTCGTAGTGATCCACGTAGCACGGCAGCGTCGGATCGACGCACAGGCAATCGGACTCCTGGTTCTCGAGCTGGAGCTCCATCGGCGGCTCGCAGTGACAGACGCACGTGGGAAGCTGCCGCACGATCCGGATCTCGTAGCCGTCGCGCTCGCGGGTGCAGACGGACGACGTCTCTTCCTCATCTGACGCGCACATGGCCGTGCGCGGCGCGCAGCCTTTCGACGTGCGGCACAGCACGACCCAGAGCGGCGGGAGGATCGCCGGATCGCAGTCCTCGTCGATCGCGACGGACTGGTCCTTCGGCACGTAGATGGGATCACCATCACCGTCGAGCGCGACGCCCGCGCCGACGACGACGTACACCTTCCCGCACTTGGTCTCCGTTCGCACGACCAGCCCGCACACGACGCCGCAGCCGAACAGCGAGCGGAACATCAATCGGCTCAGCTCGCGCGTGTAGGTGCTCATCGCCTCGAGATCATCGTGCTGCAGTAGCATCCCCGGCTCGAAGCGGGGTCTCACCAGCGTCGACGTTCCCTTGACGCGATTGATGATGGCGTTGGTGGCGCTCATTGCGTGACTCCTGTGGGACGAACGGGATAGGTCGGTTGGTCGACGCGCTCCGGCGCTTCGCGGGCGGCTGCCACGCGGAAGCCGGACATGAAGGTGCCGCCGGGCGAGCCGTTGCCCGTTCGCGCGGCGGAGAGGCCGACGGCGTTCGCATCGACGGGCTGGCCGTTGCAATCGAGGATGTAGTCGCCGCGCACTTCGATCTCGATCGTCGTGTCCCCACCGAGGAACATGCTGCGGCGGCCTCGGACGCCGTCCTCGATCCACGCACCGTCGACGACGAGCTTCGCGCCGCGCACGTGGTCGGTGGGATCTCCGGCGTGCGCGGGCACCACACTGGTGTCCACCGCGACGATCGGCACTCGAAACGCCTGCCACCATCCGCCCTCCCGCTCGACGCTGAGTACGGTCATGGTGAAGCAGTCGGGCCGCACCGTCTCACGTCGCACCGGTCGGGTGAATTCCACCCAGAAGTCGCGAGTGAGATAGGAGCTCTCCCGCTGACCATCGGGTCCCAGGGCGGCCGAGAAGTCGATGAACGGCACCGGATCCGCTCGTCGATGCCACTCGGCCCAACCGATCTGGCGGATGCGCGTGAGATCACAGCCGCGAATGAGGTCGAACAGCAGATCGTTCCGCTTGACGAGCCGGCGCGGTCCGCACGCTTCCACGCCGGGGCCGATCATCCAGTCGTCGTCGCAGTCGGCGCGGTCGTCGCGCTCGATGGAGATGCACGCCAGGGGCACGCCGTGCTTCAGGTCGACGCGCACCTGCCCGCATCGCTCCTCCATCTCGCAGAGGCGATCGTCGCACCCGTCGTCGATCTCGAGCGTGGTCAGATGCTCGCACAGGCAGCCGCACCCGCCCCGCTCTGGCGGTACCTCGGTGCGCCAACGCTCGTCGTCCGAACGCGGATCGTCGGGCTCACGTGGCGGCGGCGCGCAGCAGCCTTCGACGGAGCAGTCGCAGGTGAGCTCACACGCGCGATCGGCGCAGCAGTCGTCGCACGGGACGGCCCGGATGGTGTAGCGCACCGTCTCGCACACGCGATCCCACTCCCGCTGCTCGCACCGGCAGGGGTCGGAGACCTGCACCGGTCCCTCGTTGCGCTCGGCGTAGTGGACGCTGAGCAGAATGCACAGCGCGGATGCACCGTCCTTCGCGTACCTCGACCGCTCGATGCCGTCGAACAGCGCCGTCGCCTCGATGCGGCGTCCATTCTCGTCCACGGCGATCAGATCATCGAGCGCGATCGCGGTGGCGCCCGTCTCCACCAGCTCGCGGCCCTGCTGGTCGAGCGCGAGTCCGGCCCCGACTCGCAGCATCGGCGCGCCACGGGCATCGCGCGGCTGCTCCACGGTGATCGCGTAGCCGTGCACGAGCCCCCACCCGTGGATGGAACGGTTGAGCAGCCGCCGCCGCTCGACGAGATAGCGCTGCTCGACGCGGAAGGTGTCGGGCGTGAGACGCTTGCCGTCGAAGTAGTTGTTGCGCTCACCACAGCCGCACGCCGGATCGTCGCAGCATTCCGTTCTCGTGCGCCGGGTCTTCGGCATCGCCGCCGGGGCAGCCGTCTTGTACATGGATGCGTCTCCTGTCTTCAACGCAGGCGAGTGCTCACGTTCGAGCCTGAAGCCGAGAGGCGAGTTCCTCGCTCGGGCAGGCGTGCCAATTCGGTGACCGCGTCGACGCCGAGGTGCGGCGCTGGCGCGGAGGTGAGGATGTAGTGTCCGTCCAGGACATCAGCGCGAAGGGCGCCGGCACTCACCCAGCGCAGGTCGAGTCTCGCGGTGAGCGGGATCATCTCCGTGAGGAGCGCACGAAACCATGGCGCCCACGCGTCGCGCTCCGCGCGTGTCGCCACGACTTCGACTCGCACCACGCCCGCGAGCTGCCACGCCCCATCGTCACGCTGCGCGGCGCACGGAAGACGCATGTAGCCGAGCACTGCGCTGGCATCCAGCTCGGCGCTCCATCGCGTCTGCCCGCCGAGCATCGCGGGCAGCGCGCTGCCCGTGCACGAGGCCCCGCCCACCACCGCGAATCCCGCGTCCGCCGTGCTGTCGGTGACACGGAAGCGACGAGGCATTCCGGGGAGCAGGCAGTCGAGCAGCGCTTCCAGACCGAGCCGCGTGCCGCGCGTCTCCGTGAGCTCCTCTGCCCGCGTCACGATCGCGCGCTTCCGGGTCTCGGCCAACGCGTCGTCCCACGGCAGGCCGAGCCAGCGCGCGAGGTAGTCCAGCCATTCCACGGGCGCGGTGGACGGATGCACGTGCGCTCCCAGCGTCGCGATTCGCGCGTCGAGCTCCTGCGTCGTCGTCTCGAGCACACCGACGAGATCTCGCAAGAAGCTGTTCGGCTCCGCCTCGTCGCGCCGATAGATGGCGGGGAGATTCTCCATCAGTGTCAGGCCGGGATACAGCACGCGCAGCTCGGAGAGCTCCGGCAGCCGAGCGCCCGGCGCGGCAGTCAACGTGACGCTGACCCAGAGATAGCGCTCCCGCACATCGAACAGCTTCGCCGAATAGACCGCGCTCGCTTCATCGGCCGATGAGCCGCCGGTGTACACGGTCCGGCCGCGCCACACGTCGGGCTCGGCCAGCAGTCGGTTCACGCGCTGGCTCATCGGCAGCGCGACGTTTGTCGCGATGGCATTCAGCCGCTCGCGCGTCTCCGCGTCGTCGGCCGCCGCGAACGAGAGCTCGATCGTGCATCCCTCGGGCACGCTCGCGGATGCCTCGACACGGAGCCAGCGGCGATGATCCTCTCGATCGGGCGAGTACAGCATCGGTGTGACCATGGTGCAGCGTGCCGGCTCCGACCCATTCGGTACGACATCGGAGACGCCGAATTCCTTCATGCCGCGCGGACCGGTCACGAACAGCGCTCGCTTCGTCGCGACGACGCCGGTGGCCGCGACGTCCAGCGAGTCGAGTGGCACCTCTCCGACGACGTTGGCATCCGCGTCCAGCACCAGGACGTGGCCGCCTCGGCCGCACGGCATCCCGTCTTCGCCCGCGAGCGCGATCCGTCCGCGCGCGTCGCTCCCGAGCGACCTCGCGACGAAGCAGGGGCGAAGCGTCGCCACGGTCACCCCGAACAGCGGCTTCTCCTCGCCCATCGTGAACCACACCAGCCGCTGGTGATGCTCGCCGACGAGCACGACCAGCCGCTGGCTCTCGGACAGAAACACGAATGCCGTCGCATGGGAGACGCCGCTCAGGTTGAGCCGGTGGACCACGCGTCCGTTTCGATCGACGCGGAGCACGGCCAGCGCGCTCGCGTCCTCGATGAGCACGAACACGGCATCGCGGCCGTCTCCTGCGATGTCCACGGCCCGTCCGCTCGGCAGCTCGGCGACCAGCCTGCGCGTGAGCGTCTCGTCGTCGAAGCACTGAAGCGTGTCGCGATCGGGGCCGATCACCCACAGACCGGCCGGCGTCGACACGATGCGGGTGGCGCGGGCGAGCGTCGATGGTGCGGGAATGACCGTCGTCTCGTCGTCGAGGGGCAGCAGCCGATGGAGAGCGGACTCCGCGTCGACCCAGAGAACCTCGCCCGCGCGCGTCACGCTGGGCGCGTGCGAGCCACGCGCCGCGTGCAGCACGCCCGCTCGCGCATACCCAGCCGTCGGACGAACGCCGCCGGCACGCAGCCGCTCGCCGTCCGCGCGCTCCGCGAGACACGTTGCCCACTGCGCGCCGGTGGCGAACCGATAGCTGCGCTGCCGTTGCGCGGTCACGGCCGACTCCCGGCTGCGGGGCGGTTCACCACGATCGTGCTGCGGGCGGCGCTCCATCTCGGAAGACCGCTCGCCGTCACGACGATCTTCTCGACCGTCGCTCCGGCGGCGTCGAGAAACTGCAGGCTCACCACTCGGCGCACGCCGTCCGTCGCGCGGATCCACGCCGTGAGGTCGCGACGGGTGAGCGGCACTCCCGGTTCCCGCGGAGCCACTCCCGCCCCGGCATCGACGAGCGCGAGCCGCTGCATCAGAGTCGCGTTCACGGCGCGCCGAACACTTTCCGGCGCGCGAGCCTGCTCGCTCTCGATCGTCGCGTCGATCGTGAAGCCGACGTAGCGAGGCGCGACGACGACGAGGCGCACCCCGAGCGGCATTCGCGGAGCGAGCCGGCGGCGGATCGCCTCGAGCCAGCGTGCGGTCTCCGGCACCGCATCCGGCTCGTTGCCGGCGGGTCTGGTGCGCATCGCGATCAGAGTCGCCGTCCCCGTCCGCGGCGCGCGCTCGTCCGGCGCCGGCATCCACGCGCGCGCCACTTCCAGCAGCGGAAGCGCCATCGCCGCGGCGGCGATGTCGGCCGCGCTCACCAGCGGATGGTCCTCGCGTGAGCGGGCGCGCGCCGCGCGGCGCTGCTCGTCGAAGCTCGTCGCCGCGGCCCCGCCCGCGACGGGATCCGGGTTGACGCCGAACCCGCCGGCGAATCCGGCGACGTGCCAGACGCGATTGCGCGCGACGTTCCCCTGCTCCGCATCGCAGACGGCGTAGCTCACGAGCACGTCGGCTCCCGCGGGAAGCAGCGCGCCATTCACGCCATTGCCGAACGTCAGCTCTCCGGTGCTCGTCTCGAGCTCGTACACGCGCTCCCCAGGATCGCGGTCGGACAACCGATCGCAGCGCGTCCACTCCGTCACGCTCGATCCCTCCGCCACCTCGACCACGATCGGATGGTCTCCCGCTTCGAATCGCAGCCCGCGCGCGTCGAGCGTCACCTGCTCGGACGGCGACCCTTTGGCATCGGGGTGCCGCTCGCGCGACATCGTCGTTCCCTGCCGGATCGGCACAACGTTGGGCTCGATGCGAAGCAGTCGCGGCGGCCGGTCGAATCCCGACGACGATTGCAGCTCGATCCTGAACGTCTTCGCAACGGGAACGCTCGCGAGGTCGAGCAGCAGTGCACCTGTCGCGAGCAGCGACTGCGTCGAGTCGCTCGCGATGCGCACGGGAATGCGCGCGTCCTCGGTCACGAACGTCGCGACGAGCGACGACGGCCGCGTCGAGCTCTCGCCACTCGGCTCCGCGGCGGCTCCGCCAAGGGGAGGCGCGGCTCGCACGCCGATCGCCCAGAGCGCACCGCTCGCAGCACGGCGGTCCGCGCCCAGAGGTCCGTCGTCGTCGTTGCAGGTGAACGTGAGGACGAGCACCTGATTGCCCGCTCCGCGCTCACCGAACGGCAGGAACGCGCCGTCGCCGCGCGCATTGAGCGTCGTATGGTCCACCGACGTCCCGTCAGCACCTCGAGTCGCGACGCTCACGAGCCGCCCCGGGACGACGAGCGTCCGGTACGCGGGCGCGAACACCGGCGCGGGCATCCCGTCCATCTGAATCACCGCATCCTTTTCGAGCACGACGCTCTTCGCGTACGTCCGCGCGGGAGTCGCGGGGTCGGCCGGATCGGGCCAGACGAGCCCAGTCGCGCCGCGCGTCCCTCTCTCAGCAAGCCCGAGCAACGCCGCGTAGGCGGTGCGCTCATCACGCCGCTGACGCGACAGAGAGTAGAGTTGCGCCTCGGCCACCCACGCCAGAAGCTCCATGAGCGTGACGCCGGGATCGTGCGCGTTGTGATCGGTCCACTCCGGAGCGAGGGAGCGAAGGCGTGCACGTCCGATCTCGAGGAAGTCCGAGAATCGGCGATCGAAGAGGTTCGGCGCGAGTCCGCTCACGGCACCACCTCGGCGGTCTCGAGCTGGATCTGAATCGGATCCGCATCCAGCACGGCCAGCTCGTGCGACGCCAGGGTCACGGGCCACGCGTCGCTGGCGTCGTCGTCGGTGCGCTCGTGCAGCCTGACGTCGACGATGCTCTCCAGATGCGGCGTATCGATCAGCGCGAGCGCGACGTCACTCTCGGTCGGAGCCACGCCGAGCGGCCACCCGTC
The DNA here is from genome assembly GCA_036008805.1 of Gemmatimonadaceae bacterium. Lineage (GTDB taxonomy): Bacteria > Gemmatimonadota > Gemmatimonadetes > Gemmatimonadales > Gemmatimonadaceae > AG11. The sequence goes on along the minus strand of DASYMZ010000199.1, from coordinate 2,369 downwards.
GTGCGCGACGCCGCCAGTCTCGGCATCGAACAGCGCGCCGAGCCGCTGCTTCACCCCGTCCAGCAGCGCGCCCGCGTGATCCAGTGCATCCACCCGCAGCCGCAGCTCGACGCGCAGCTTACGCAGCGCGGGGCCTGTGATGCGCAGTGCGCCGTGCGCGGCGAGCGACGTCGGGGCGCTCTCCAGCAACAGGCGGCGCAGCTCGCGGAGCTGCGCCGCGCTCGGGATCGGGTTCCTTCCTCGCATCACCACGACGAGGCGGACGTATCCGCGTCGCGCGAACGCATGCGCCTGCGCGATGTCGGGCGAGCTCTGGAGCGCGAGGTCTTCGATGTCGCGAAGCGTGACCGCTCGGCCGCGGTGCCGGCCGCGCGCGAAGCCGAAGCGAAGCACCCGGTCCTCGGGCTCCGGCGGCGCACCCCCCGCCGATTGATCGATGGAGATCACTGTCTCCACGCTCTCGACTGGCGAGACGAGATTCAGTTGAGAGCGCGGCGCGACGAAGTTGCCAGGGACGCTGTCGCTGCCCGGTTGCGGCGGCTCGGTGCGCTTGTAGCTGAACGCGATGATCGCGTCCACGCCGATCGGCGGAATCATCCCGTGCAGCCCATTGCCGAATCGGACGACGCCGGTCGCTTCGTCCAGCGCGTAGACTCGCGCGTTCGCGGGTTCGTCGCCGGGATCGGTGACGCGCGTCCACAGCACCCAGTCGCCGGGCAATCCCTCGACGTCGCTCAGCACCTTGCGCGCGTCGGAGCGGCGGAGCAGCGCCCGCTCCTCGTCGCCGAGCGGCTCCCGCACGCGCAGCTCGAGTGTATCGTGCAGCACCGGCGGCCGCGCGAGCGTGAGCGTGAGATCCGGCGCACCTTCGGATGATCCGAGCAGCTCGCGCGTGAGCGTCTCGGTGGCGCTCGCCCACACGCCGTTGAGATACGCGCCGCGCAGCGAGGGTTGCCAGTCGCCGCCGTTCGCGCCGGCCGGCGGAGCGAGTCGCAGCCAGGTGAGCGAGCGGCCGAACAGCTCGCGCCGCGTCGGCTCGAGAGTGAATGCCATCGACACGATGCCGCTCTCGCCGAGCCCTCTCGTCGTGTCCTGTGCGACGAGTGGGACGAAGCGGTCCGCGACGAGGGCCTCGACGACGAGCGGTGCGAAGGCGCCGTGATCGCGCTCCTGCTCGACGAGGAGAAACACGTTGACGGGCGCGCCGCTCGGCGCGGCGTCGAGGCCGATGAGGAGCGCGCGCTCCGTCACGGGAGCGACGCTCGCGCTCCCCGCATCCGCGCTCACGGGACGACTCGGTGCAGCGGCCGAGTGCGCACCGCCGCAACCGCACTCGCATGGACACTCGGCGCTCACTCTGCTGGGAGCGAGTCCGGCCGTCAGCCGGCCGAGCGCGACCGCGAGCGGCACGAACGCCTCGACCATCGCTTCGGCGGTGAGATTCGCCGCGCTCTGATCGCGGAGCGAGCCGCTGTCCTGCGCGAGCACGAACGTCGGCAGCGTGCGCGTGCAGACGCCATAGGAGATCGTGAGGCGCAGCACCGACGGCGCATGAATGTTCGCGGACGAGCGCTCGACCGTCTGCTCGGTGACGCCGCCCACGGTCTTCGACCGTACGGTCACCTTCTCCTGGCCGTAGTCGCCGCCGATGAGCCGCGCGCGAATCCAGAAGTTCGTCTTCCCCGCCCAGTCCGATGACGTGAGGTCGGGCGGAACGTCGAATCGCAGCGCGCCCTTCTGCTTGAGGTGACGCGTCTCGTCCGCCGTGACGGGGAGCTTCCACCATCCTCGGCCGTTCCAGTACTCCCAGGAGAGCTCGGGGTTCACCGAGGTATCGCCGAGCAGACGGGTCCACTCACCGACCGCATCGTCCATTATGAAGTCGACCGGATTCACGACGGGCGAGACGAAATCTTCGTCGAGCACGACGAGTCCCGGCCGGTTGCCCACGCCGAGCGTGAACGCTTTTCCGCGCACCTCGCGCGGCGTCAGCGCGGGGAAGAGCAACGGATGACGCGCGAGCAGCGCCGCGTCCCAGACACCGCTGACGGGCGGCGACATGCGAATGAATGGCGCGACCCGGCCGCCGGTTGGCACGGGGACGACGTAGTTTCCCGCGGTCGGTGCGGATCCGCCCGCGACCGGCGTGAGCGTGACCTGGCGGACGCCAGGCGCGGTCTCCGTCAGAGCGCTCGTCTTGAAGAAGTTGCCGCCGATGTAGAGCCACATGTCATCCGCCGTGACGTCGTCGGCGGCGGCGAGCTGCAGCGTCGTGCCGGTCAGCGTGCCCGCGAAGGCCGACGCCAGATGATAGGCGTCCAGGCGAGCCGCGTTCGCCGGGAAGCTCCCGTTCAGCGAGTAGAACGTTT
>DASYMZ010000198.1:0-5721 GCA_036008805.1 Gemmatimonadaceae bacterium | reverse complement strand
AGGTCGACGTCGTTCTTGCGATGGTCCTCGTAGCCCTCGAGGTCGAGCGTCACGTCCCAGTTCGGCACGACGCTCGCCTGCTGCGCGTCCTTGGTGACATCAACGACGACCGGTCCCGGTCGTCCCGTTGATGCTATATGGAACGCCTCGGCGATCACCCGCGGGATCTCCTTCGGATCCCGCACGAGAAAGCTGTGCTTCGTGATCGGCACGGTGATGCCGATGATGTCGGTCTCCTGGAACGCGTCGGTGCCGAGCAGCGCGCTCGGAACCTGGCCCGTCAGTGCGACCAACGGAGTCGAGTCCATCCACGCGTCGGCGATCGGCGTGACGAGGTTCGTCGCGCCCGGTCCGCTCGTCGCGACGCACACGCCGACTCGGCCAGTCGCGCGCGCGTAGCCCTCGGCCGCGTGACCGGCGCCCTGCTCGTGGCGGCAGAGCACGTGGTGGAGCTGGTCGGCGTACTCGGGGAGCGCGTGATAGAACGGCATGATCGCGCCGCCCGGGATGCCGAAGATCGTCTGGACGTTCTGCCGGAGCAGCGCCTCGCACAGGATCTGTGCTCCGGTGCGCAGAGCGGGATCGCGCGGCGCCGCCGCGATCTCTCCCGTCTGCGCGCCGGTAATCGGCGTCTCGCGCGTGGTGCTAGCGGTGGTCTTCATCTGCTCAGCCTCCTGCGGCCAGTTCGGCAACCTGCCGCGCTTCCTCGCGCGGTGCGCTGCTTGGCGCCGTCGATTTCTTTCCGTTGAGTGGCTTCGCGGCCGAGTAGACCGCGGCGGGCACACCGGGGACGCCGAGCACCGCGCCCGTGTTCGCGCTGGTGACGAGCGCCGCGTAGCGCGCGAGCCAGCCCTTCGTGAACTTCGGCGCCGGCGCATGCCACTCGCTCCGGCGACTCTCGAACTCTACCGCGTCCACTTCGACATCCAGTTTGCGAGCGGCGAGGTCGATCGCGATGATGTCGCCCTCGCGGAGCAGTCCGATCGGCCCGCCCTCCGCCGCTTCCGGCGACACGTGGCCGATGCACAGCCCGCGCGTTCCGCCGCTGAACCGGCCGTCGGTGATGAGCGCGACGCTCTCGCCGATCGGCATCCCCTTCAATAGAGAGGTGAGCGAGAGCATCTCGCGCATGCCCGGCCCGCCGCGCGGGCCCTCGTTGCGCACGACGATCACGTCGCCGGCGTGGATCTGTCCGGCGATCGCCGCGTCGTGCGCCGCCTCCTCGCTGTCGAACACGCGGGCCGGACCGCGGAAGGTCATCTCGTGCTGCGACACCGCGCCCACCTTGATCACGCCGCCGAGCGGGGCGAGCGAGCCGAAGAGGACGCAGAGCGCGCCGCGCTCGGAGTGCGGGTTCTCGAGCGGGCGGATGCACTCCGGGTTCGTGTTCTCGACGCCGACGAGCTGCTCGCCCAGCGTCTTACCACTGACGGTGGGGCAGTCGAGGTTGAGAATGCCGGGCTTCTTGGCCAATTCGGCGAGGATCGCCGGGATACCGCCCGCCAAGCCGACGTCCTGCATGTGCCACTGCCGGTTGCCGTCGTACGCCGGCGAGATCTTCGCCAGGTGCGGCGTCCGCTCGGCCACTTCATTGAAGCGGGCCAGCGGGTAGTCGACTTCCGCTTCGTTCGCGAGCGCGAGGACGTGGAGCACCGTGTTCGTCGAGCCGCCCATCGCGACGTCGAGCGCGACGGCGTTGTCGATCGACTCCGCGGTGACGATGTCGCGGAAGGTCTTCCCCTCGGCGACGAGCTTCATGAGATGGCGCGCCGCGCTCCTGGCGAGCTCGTGGCGCGCGGGCGAGGTGGCGAGGATCGAGCCGTTGCCGGGGAGCGCGAGGCCGATCGCCTCGCACAGGCAGTTCATCGAGTTGGCGGTGAACATGCCGCTACACGATCCGCACGTCGGACAGGAGAGCCGCTCGAGCTCGAGCAGGCGTTCGTCGGTGATGAGCCCCGAGGCGCGCTGGCCGACTCCCTCGAAGACGGAGATGAGATCCAGCGACTTGCCAGTGGAGTCGCGCCCCGCCTCCATCGGCCCGCCGGAGACGAAGATCGTCGGCACGTTGGCGCGGGCGGCGCCCATGAGCATGCCGGGGACGATCTTGTCGCAGTTCGGGATGCAGATGACCGCGTCGAAGCAGTGGGCGCGGACCATCGTCTCCACCGAGTCGGCGATCAGCTCGCGCGAGGGAAGTGAGAAGTGCATCCCCTCGTGCCCCATGACGATCCCGTCGTCGACGCCGATGGTGTTGAACTCGAACGGGATGCCGCCGGCTTCGCGGATGGCGTCCTTCACCACCTTGCCGAACGCCTGCAGGTGGACGTGGCCGGGGATGATGTCCACGTACGAGTTGCAGACCGCCACGAACGGCCGGTCCCACTCGCCGTCCTTCACCTGGCCCGTCGCGCGCAACAGGCTCCGGTGTGGCGCACGCTCGATGCCGCGCTTGATGGTGTCCGAACGCATGATCAATCGGAAAGGGGTGAAAGCGAAAACGGCCCGTCCTCGTGAGGGACGGGCCGCGCGGCTGATCGAGAGCCCGCACCCCCCTCCCATGTCTCGAGAGAGGTCGCGGTCGTGTGCTGCTACGCCGGCTGTCCCTCTCGCACGTCGATAAGCCCCGTAAGCGATACGAGGGCTACGACAGTAATGCTAAGGAGGACAACGGCGGACAGGATCACGGGAGGCGATTTTGGTCTGATATGCTGAGCCCGTCCGGCTGGTGGCCGACGGGCGTCCAGACACTATAGGACGTTCAGGGGGCAGGGCGCAAGTGCTGGATCCCTGTCATCCCGAGCGAGCGCAGCGAGTCGAGGGATCCGCACCATCGGCCGTGGCGCCGGTCGCCTGGGCTTTTGGGCTCGCGCCGGTCGCCTGGGCTTTTGGGTTCACACAGAGAACACAGAGACGGCAGAGCGCGCAGAGGACTGCAACGGCAATTGCTGGCCGTCCCCGAGAGCAGTCCTCCGTGCCCTCCGCAGTCTCTGCGTGCTCTGTGCGAAACCACAGCACGAGCGGCCGGCGCGCCGGACTTTCCCAAACCGACGCGATCACCCCGCGATCAGCCCGTCGAGCTCGACGGCGACCTCGGGATCCGTCCAATAGTGGGTGTGCGTTCCCGCGCCGAGGCAGCGCTCGCGCCGGCCGTCGCCCGTGAGCGCGTCTGCCGCGGAGCGGCGGTCCCAGACCTCATCCCAGTCGTCGGGGGTCCAGAGGTTTCGGCCAACGTAGTCCCCGCTCGTGTACAGGTTCACCCAGCGCGCCACTCGGAGCCGCGCCGGATCCGGGGTGCGTTCCGAAAGGTCGGGGCGCGACGCGGCCGCTGGGACGACGATCGGCGTCTGGTCCTGCTCGGCGGCGGGCTCGTCGCTGTCGTTCACCCAGGCGTACAGATAGGGAAAGTTCACGCCGTACATCTGCCTGAGTGGCGAGCCCATCGTGAGCAGCCGGAAGCGGTCCGCCGACACGAGGTCGTGGTCGGCGCCCGCGACACCGAGGTTCAGGAAGCGCAGCAGGTCGGTGCTCATGATCGTGCCCTGGCTGTGCGACACGATCACGACGCGATCGAAGTGGCCGGACCGATGAATGTGCCGCAGCAGCGAGACGTACCGCTCGAACATCCGCGCGCGCGGCGTCGCCTCGTGAGGCGTCTCGCGCAGGTAGTGGTCGACGTCGAGGATGATGCCGAGCGCGGGGCGCGCCTTCTCCGCGAGCGCGGCGATGCGGATGCGCGCCGTGCCGATCGTCGCCGCGCTCGCGAGCACCGCGACCGTGAGCGTGTCGATCACCGAGAGCGTCCACCTCTTGTCCATCAGCGCGGCGAGCCAGGGCCACGCGCGGTGGCGCACCGCGTCGTGCACGGTGGGCGACACGTCCAGCACCACGCCGACGATGATCGCGACGAGCAGCGTCGCGCCGAGCGCGTTTCCCGCGATGCGGAGCCAGCGGAAGCCGTCGGACATCCAGAGGCCGAGCCGGCGGCCGTTGCCCGCCTCGGGATCTGGCTGTCGCACGCTCGTGGCGACGACGAGCGCGATGAACCAGGAGATCAGCACGAGCACGAACGCGAGGCCGAACACGGCGATCACGAAGCCCGACGTCCCGCCGCTCGCGATGAGCAGCTTGAAGAACTCTCCCGCGCACGGCTCGGCCGCACGGACCGCGCAGTGATAGTTCGTCGGCATCAGCCCGGGGATGTGCACCGTCGGGAGCTCGCCGGTGGGAAGGGGCCGAGGGAAGATGTCGAACGTCTTGGCGCCCCGCGTCGCGAGGAAGATCAGCGAGCGGAAGAACACGAGCGCGGCGACGATGAAGCTGAACGCGGAGATCGCGAGCGTGACGCGCGCGGTGAAGGCCGTGCGCGTGACGCGAAGCCGGGCGAGCTCGGTGGTGCGGCGCACGAGATCCCAGCGCAGCACGATCGTCACGAACACCACCGCCCACAGCAGGAGCCAGGTGGCCATCAGCCAGAAGTATCCGATCTGCAGGCCGATGAACGCGAACTGCCGCACGCGCTCGGCCGGCTCGAGCGGGATGCCCGGCAGCAGCGTGGCGGCGATGCCGCGCGTGTTCTGCAGGAGTCCCAGCCCGGCGATTAAGCCGTAGACCAGCGCCCCCGAACGTGTGCGGCTGTATGCGGCGAGCGCGCCGAACAGCGCGAGCAGTGTCAGCAGCGCGACGGCCGTGGTGAGCAGGACGCTGCCAAGGAAGCGGTGCTGGTCGAATGGCCGGTGCGTGAGGAGCACCGCGGCCGCGGCGATCGTGACCGCGCCCATGTACGCGACGAATCGCGTCGCCGCTCGGCGATCTTCCGGGAGGAAGTAGATCGCGATGCCGCCGAGCGCGATCGCGAGGACGGCGCACGCGATCACGCCGACGAGCAGCTGATTGCCCGCGCTGATCGCGGCGGGAATGAAGAGCGGGATGAACGACATCATGAGCAGCAGGTTCACCGGCACGAGCACCGTGTACGCGCGGATGACCCATGCGTGCGCGCTGCTGTAGCGCGCCCACTGCGTGCGTGGCCCCACGTCGGGCGCGCCGAGCGCGTCGGGGTCGGCGAGCATCGTGCGCGCCTTCGCCACCTGCGCGGCGACGTCCACCATCTTGCGCCCCAGATGGCTCACGTGCTGCACGAGCTGATACGCCGCGCCGAAGAAGCGCAGGAACCCCGTGCCGATGCGCGAGAGGTCGGCCCAGTGCATCTCGAACACGTGCACTTCCGTGTCGCCCGCCGTGTCGTGGCGGATGCCCACCGTCTCGATCGTCTGATACGGCGCACCCTTGCTCTCGTACGCGCGGAGCAGCCCGCGCGTGAAGGCGATGTCGGGACGCAGCGCCGCCTCTTCGATGGACGCCGGATCGGGCGAGCGAAGGAAGTTCGTCCGGTCTTTCGCGCTGTCGGTGTTCGCGTTCACGAACGATTGCATCGCCTGTTCGAAGAACGACGACGTGTCCTTCACGTGAGGCCCGGCGTCGAGCGGCGCGGTGGGGATGATGAGCGTGCGCTCCTCGAACCAGTGGTAGCGCGGCGCGCTGTTCGCGCCCTGCATGAGCAGCTCGGTCACGCTGCGCGCCGTCTGGCCGGCCGGCGGACTGCCCACGCCGTGCACCGCGATGACGGCGACGCGCTTCGGAGGTTCTGCCGTGGCGGCACGTTCGATGTTCACGCGCGCATCGTGGCCGGGCGTCGGAGGGAGCGGGCGCCGTGGCCCGCGA
>DASYMZ010000197.1:0-10044 GCA_036008805.1 Gemmatimonadaceae bacterium | reverse complement strand
CGTCTCGCGCGGCGCGCTCCGACCCTGGAGACGTCGCGGCAGCAATAGACAACTACGGCGCCGTCGCACCGATGGCTGGCGCGTGTGTCCACGATTGCGGCAGCCGTGATGCGCTCTACGGTTCGCGCTTGCAACGCCGGCTCGACCGCGAGAGCTGCACGTCTTCGAGTGCAACCGCGGTCTGAGGCGGCGTGTCCGATGGATCTGCAATCTGCCGAGCTGCGCGTGTCGGAGCGTGGCTCGGCGACTCGACCAGCATGCGCGGCGAACTCTCGCCCCCAATGCAAACCTGACGTCCCACGTCCTTCCGAGCCTCACGCTCAGGAGCGCTCGGCTGTATCGTGTGCAGTCGTTCGCTGCGCGGACAACAGCCGCGCCCGGCATACCCCTTGCCTAGATTGCAGCGTCCCGGCCGCCCCAAACTCACCCCGCCCGCATCCCGTTTGCCCGCATTCGCCGAGCGCCTCGCCGAGACATCCAAGCAGAAGCTCCACACCGTCCAGGAGTATTTCGGCCTGGCTGGGAAGGCGCTGCGCTTCGCGTTCGTGCGACCCTTCTACACGCAGGACTTCGTGCAGCAGATGGACGAGATCGGCGTCAAGTCGCTCGGCATCGTCCTGCTCACTGGCTTCTTTACCGGCATGGTGCTCGCCCTCCAGTCGAGCGTCCAGCTCCAGACGTTCGGCGCCACCATGTACATCGGCCGCCTCGTCTCCGCCTCGATGATCCGTGAGCTCGGCCCGGTGCTCGCCGGTTTGATGGTGGCCGGACGGGTAGGGTCGGGCATCGCCGCCCAGATCGGCTCCATGCGCGTCACCGAGCAGATCGACGCGTTGAACACCCTTGGCACCGATCCGATCAAGAAGCTCGTCACCCCGCGCGTGCTCGCCGCGCTCGTGATGATGCCGATCCTCACGATCATCAACGACTTCGTCGGCATCCTCGGCGGCAACCTGATCTCGACGTTGCTCGTCGGCGTCCCCACGGGGCTGTACTGGCGCACGGTGTGGGAGCAGATCGCCTCCGACGGGTTCACGCTGCGCTTCATCCCCAACGACTTCGTGCAGGGGCTCGCCAAGCCGTTCGTGTTCGGCGGCATCATCTCCATCACCGCGTGCTACTTCGGGTTGAACACGACGGGGGGAACCGAGGGCGTGGGGCAGAGCACCACACGCACCGTCGTGCTCTCGAGCATTCTGATCCTCGTGGTGGACTACTTCCTCACCCAGATCCTCCTCTCGCTGCTGGCCGCATGACCGACGAGCCTCGCGACGCCGCCGGCGATCCCACGCCGCCGCCGCCTTCCGCCCAGCGACAGGGCGGCGGCGAGCAGCGTGGCACCGAGCGCCGCCAGGATGGGCGTCGCGCGGTGGAGCGCCGGCCCACGACGATCCGGCGCGCGATCCGGGACGAGTTGGCCAGAGACGCCGACGCGGACGACTACGACGAAACGCACCCGCAGGAGCACGAGGCATATCCGGTCATCGAGCTCGATCACGTGTCGCTCGCCTTCGACCGCCCCATCCTCGAGGACGTGAGCCTGCAGGCGAAGCGTGGTGAGACCGTCTGCCTGGTCGGCGAGTCGGGCACCGGCAAGAGCACCGCGCTCAAGCTCATTCTGCGCCTGCTGGTTCCCGACAAGGGGCGCGTGTGCATCAACGGCCAGGACATCACCGACCTCACCTTCGAAGAGGCGCTCGAGTCGCGCCAGCGCATGGGGATGGTGTTCCAGAGCGCGGCACTGTTCGACTCGATGTCCGTCTTCGAGAACGTCGCGTATCCACTGCGCGAGCACACCGACCTCGATGAAGACGAGATCGAGCAGCGGGTGCGCGAGAAGCTCGAGTTCGTCGACCTCGAGCCCGATCACGTCATGACGCAGCTCCCCTCGCAGCTCTCCGGCGGCATGCGCAAGCGCGTCGGCATCGCGCGCGGCATGGCGGACAATCCCGAGATCATGCTCTACGACGAGCCGACGTCCGGCCTGGATCCGCTCAGCACCGGCACGATCACGCGGCTCATCATGAAGCTGCAGCGAGAGCTCGACGTGACGAGCGTCGTGGTGTCGCACGACATCCGCTCCGTGTTCCGCATGGCCACGCGCGTCGCCGTGCTGCACGAGCGCCGCATCGGTTTCTTCGGTACTCCTGAGGAGATGACCGCCTCGGACGACCCATACATCCGCGACTTCCTGGGCGGCTTCTGACATGCTCCTGACATGAGACCTTCTCCGAGAATCACCTGGGACCAGCTCCGCGTCGGCCTCGTGATCGCCATCGCCATCGCGGTGCTCGGCGTCGCGGTCTACAAGCTGGGGCAGGCCGCGAACCTCTTCGCCAAGCGCTACGAGCTCACCGCGTTCCTGCCCGACGCCAACGGGCTTCGTGAAGGTGGCTCGGTGATGGTCGCGGGTCAGCTCGCGGGCACGGTGACGAAGATCGAGTTCCTGCCGGTGGACGCGGACACCACGCGCAACCTCCGCCTCACCCTCGCTGTCGACGCCAACGTGCAGGAGCAGATCCGCCGCGACTCGCGCGGCAAGCTGCGCACCCTCGGTCTCCTCGGCGACAAGGTCTTCGACATCACGCCCGGCACGCCGAGGTTCACGCCGCTCAAGGATGGCGACACCGTCGCCGTGATCCCTGCGCTCGACTACGAAGCGGTCATCGCGCAGGCAAGCAGCGCGGTCACCGACATGGTCGCGCTCACCAAGGACATGCGCGCCATCACCGGTGGCCTCGTGCGCGGCGAGGGCACGGTCGGGCAACTGCTCACCAATCGCGCGCTGTACGACCAGCTCAACGGCACCCTTGCTCGAGCGAACACGATGCTCGCCAAGCTGCAGAATCCGAATGGCACCGTTGGCCGGATGCTCGACGACCCGGCGCTGTACAACAAGCTCGTCGGCGTGATCGGATCCACGGACTCCCTCGTGACGTCGATCAACTCGAGCAAGGGAACGGCGGGGCTCCTGCTGCGCGACACGACGCTCTATCGCAACATGGTCGGCATCACGCGCGGCGCCGACTCGCTCATGCGGACGATCTCGGGGGGCCAGGGCACGGTGGGACGGCTCCTGAGCGACCAGACGCTGTACGACCAGCTCAACAAGCTCGTGACCGATCTGAGCGCCATCCTTGCCGACGTGCGCCGCGATCCCTCGCGGTACACCAAGGGCATGGTCAAAGTGTTCTAGATACCCTTGCGACGCCATTCGCCCAGGACTAAAATCCAGTTTCCACCCTCGAGCCGAGCTCGGGGTCATGGTCGCGTAGCTCAGTTGGTTAGAGCGCTGCTTTCACACAGCAGAGGTCCACGGTTCGAGCCCGTGCGTGACCACTCGTTCCCCCCGCACCGCCATCAGGGCTCTCCCGCCTCGTTCGCCCCGCAGGCGACAATCATGCTCTCTCGAATCCTGCGGTCACTTCTAGTGGCCGCTTCTTTTTTGCTCCCGAGCCTCGCCGGCGCGCAGCTGCCGACCACTCGGCCAACGCCCGCACAGGCGCAGGCCCTGCTGCAGTCGCGCCCCGATCTGGTCGAGCAACTGCGCCAGCGCTTCGCCACGAGCGGGCTCACGCGTGAGCAGGTGCATGCGCGGCTTCGTGCTGAGGGATACCCGGAAGACCTGCTCGACGCCTATCTCCCGGGAATGACCGGCGCGGCTCCCACGCCAAGCGACGACGTCTTCTCCGCGGTGCGAGCGCTCGGCATCGCCGACAGTACCGACATCGACCAGCTGCAGAACGCGCGCTCCCTTCCGCAGGGGCCGCTCAATGGGCGGGCCGGATCATCCACGGTCACCACGGTCATCAGCGGCCCGGAGGGAACCACGGTCACGACCGGGCCCTCGCGTGAGGACACGCTCGGTGCCGCGACCGGCCTTCCGAGCTCCGGCTCCATGGGCCCCGCCAACGCGTCCGGATCGACCGGCATACCACGCCTCGACGCCACGACGAGCATGGACTCGCGGCGCGACAGCACGCAGGTCGGGCGCGACGGCCCGTTCGCTGTACGAGACGGCCTGGCGCGGCAGATGGTCGCCGACAGCGGCTTCGCCATCTTCGGGCTCAACGTCTTCCGCGGCAGCACCTCGCAGTTCGAGCCGAACATCGGCGGTCCGGTGGACGCGAGCTACCGACTCGGTCCGGGCGATCGTCTGGTGCTGATCCTCACCGGCGACGTCGAAGCGAGCTACGACCTTCCGGTCACGCGCGAGGGCTTCATCGTCATCCCGCAGGTCGGTCAGCTCTTCGTAGCGAACCTCACGCTGGGTGATCTGGATCGCGTGCTCGCGTCGCGACTCTCGCGCGTCTACTCCGGCGTGCGCGGCAACAACCAGGGGACGACGCGCTTCTCGGTGAGCGTCGCACGGCTGCGGTCCAACCAGATCTACGTCGTCGGCGACGTGCAACGACCCGGCAGCTATCAGATCTCGAGCGCCGGCACCGCGCTCACTGCGCTCTATGCCGCGGGTGGGCCGACCGTCAACGGCTCCCTGCGCGCCATCGAGGTGCGTCGAGGCGGTCGCACGGTCGACGCGCTCGACGTCTACGACTATCTCGTGCGCGGCGACGCATCCCATGACGTTCGGCTCCAGACCGGCGATGTGGTGTTCGTCGCGGTGCACGGGCCGCGCGTGCGGGTCGTGGGTGAGATCGCGCGGCCTGCGACCTACGAGATCAAGGGAACGGAGACGCTCGCGGACCTGATCCGGAACGCCGGTGGCTTTCGCGCGACGGCCTCGCGCCAGCGTGTGCTGATCGAGCGGATCCTCGCGCCCACCGATCGCAGCGAGCCCGGACACGACCGCGTCACCATCGACGTTGCCTCCACGGCGCTGGCATCGAGCACCGGTCCGCTGGTCCCGCTGCTCAACGGCGACGTGGTGCACGTGTTCCCCGTGGCCGAGCGCGTGCGCAATCGAATCACCGTCGATGGCAACGTCTTTCAGACCGGCCCACAGGGATTCACCGCTGGCATGCGGCTGAGCGAAGCGTTGCGCCGCGCGGGGCTCAAGTCCGACACGTACCTCGGCGAGGTGCTGATCACGCGCCTCCGCTCCGACTCCACGCGCTCGCAGCTTCGCGCAACGCTCGCCGACTCGACCGGCCGCGTCGTCGACGACATCCCGCTGCAGGAGGACGACCGGATCCAGGTCTTCTCCGTCACGACATTCCGTCCCACCCGCTACGTCACGATCGGTGGCGCCGTGCGGCGCGGCGGACGCTACGCGTATCGTGAGGGGATGACGCTCCGCGATCTCGTCCTCCTCGCGAGCGGCGTGCAGGAGGGAGCGTCGCTCAAGGAAGCGGAGGTGGCCCGGCTTCCCGAGGATCGCCGCGGCGGGCGCACGGCCGTAACCGTTCGCGTCCCGCTCGATTCCACCTACCTGTTCGAGCGCGGGGCCGACGGGCGCTTTCTCGGTCCGCCTGGCACGCAGGTTCCCGCGAGCGGCGCGCCTGAAGTCGTGCTCAGCCCGTACGACAACGTCCTGATCCTTCGCCAGCCCGACTTCGAGTACCAGCGCGTCGTCGTGTTGCAGGGAGAGGTGAAGTATCCGGGCGCCTACTCGCTCACGAGCAAGTCCGAGCGACTCTCCGATTTGATCAAGCGCGCCGGCGGACTGACGGACGAGGCCTACGGCGACGGCATCGTGTTCACGCGCCGCGAGAACGGGCTCGGACGCGTGGGCGTGGAGCTCTCCAGCGCGATGCGCCGGTACGAGAGCCCCGACAATCTGATCCTCCGCGACGGCGACAACATCTCCATCCCGCCCTACAACGCCGTGGTCACCATCCGCGGCGCCGTGAATTCGCCATCCACGGTCGCCTACGTGCGGGGCCGAGGCATCGACTACTACATCGACGCCGCCGGTGGACCCACCCCGAGGGCCGACGAGAGTCACGCCTACGTCACGCAGCCCAGCGGGAAGCTCGAGACCGTCAGGAAGCACCTGCTGCTGCCGGACAAGGTGCCGAGACCGAGGCCGGGGAGCATCGTGACGATCCCGGAGAACGACGGGCAGCCCAGGCGCGACTACGTTGGCCTGCTCACCAGCCTGGCGCAGATCATCGGCAGCACGGTCGCGATCATCATCGCCGTCACGCGATAGCTCCGTCCGGTAGCGCGCGGGATTCGCCCTCTTGCGCGCCGCGTCCGGTTATCTTTCGTGCTCCCTCACCGGGGCATCCCCGCCGGAATGGACCAGCTCTCTCTCGACGTCATCGTCACCCGCGGCGCACAGGTCGAGTCGCGCCACCGCGTGCATGCCGCTGTCGTCGATGCGGCCGGCACCCTCGTGGGCGGGGCGTACGACTCCGCGATCGTCACGCACTGGCGGTCGTGCGCGAAGCCCTTTCAGATCATGCCACTGATCGAGAGCGGCGGGTTCGACGCGCTCGGATGGGGCGACGATCAGCTCGCGCTCGCCTGCGCGTCGCACGGGGGAGAGCCGGAGCACGTCAAGATCGCCGGGGCCATGCTCACGTCGATCGGGATGGAAGAGGGTGACCTGGTCTGCGGGCCGCACGAGCCGCTCGCGCAGCGCGGGCAGAAGGTGCTCCGCGATGCGGGCGCTCGGCCCACCCGGCTGCACAACAACTGCTCGGGCAAGCACGCCGCCATGCTCGCCGGCGCATTCACGTCGCGGCTGCCGACGTACGGCTACGAGCGCCACGATCATCCGGTGCAGCAGGCCTGCCTGGCTGAAGTCGCGAAGTGGGGCAGCGTCCCGGCCGACCGCATCGGACTCGCCGTCGACGGCTGCGGCGTCACCGTCTTCGTGCTTCCGCTCGCATCCATGGCGCTCGCCTACGCGCGCCTTGCCGACGCTGCACGTCGATCGGTCGAGGTGCCGTCGCGCATCGTGCACGCCATACAGACCCGCCCCTTTCTCGTTGGCGGAACCGACCGCTTCGACTCCGCGCTCATCGAGGCGACGAAGGGTCGCTGCATCGCCAAGATCGGCGCCGAAGGGGTGCACTGCGTCGCGCTCGTCGACGAGGGAATCGGCATCGCGGTGAAGGTCGAGGACGGTGCGCAGCGCGCACAGTTCCCCGCGGTGCTCTCGGCGTTGCAGCACTTCGGCGCGCTCCCTCGCGACCTTCCCCCGCGCCTCGCCGAGTTCCTGCATCGCCCGCTTCGCAACTCTCGCGGTGAGGTCGTGGGTGAGGTCCGTCCCGCCGTCGGCGCGTGATCTGACCACGCTCGACGAGGGCACCCGCGCTCTCGTTCGGTTGAGCGCGGCGATCGCCGCCGGCTCGGAAGTCGAGATGCGGACGTCTCTCACCGTCGCGGCGCGCGTCACGCCCGCGCTGCACGTCGAGGAGCTCGTGCTGCAGAGCTACCTCTTCTGCGGTTTCCCGCGCGCCCTCAATGCCGCGCGAGAGTGGCGGCGCGTCGCGCCAGTTCCAGCGCCCACCACCGACGAGGCGGAGGACGCGACGCGCACCGAGGAATGGCGAGAGCGCGGCGAACGGACCTGCGCCGAGGTGTATGGCCCGATGTACGAGAAGCTCCGGCTCAACGTGCGCGACCTCCATCCCGCGCTCGATGCGTGGATGGTGCTCGAGGGCTACGGAAAGGTGCTGAGTCGACAGGGGCTCGATCTCCCCCGGCGCGAGCTCTGCATCGTCGCGGCGTGCGCTGCAACGGGACAGGACCGGCAGCTCCATTCGCACCTGCACGGTGCGCTGAACGTCGGCGTCCCGGCCGAGGTGCTCGGCGCGGCGATCGACGCCCTCGAGGAGACGATCGGCGCGGACCGGGTCCGCTCGACGCGGCTCCTGCTCGCCCGAGTGCTCGGCAAGTAGCTTTCGAACGTGCGACGGATCGGTACGACCGTCGCTGGATCGCTGACGCTCTATCGCCTCCGGTCCCTACCTTCGCCCGATCATCGAGATGTTCATCGACCGCGTCATCGTTCGTGTTTCGGCCGGCAGTGGCGGGTCGGGGATCGCCTCCTTCCGCCGCGAGAAGTTCGCGCCCATGGGCGGTCCCGACGGTGGAGACGGAGGCAAAGGGGGAGACGTGATCATCCGGGCTGACAGCAATCTGGCCACGCTGCTCGACTTCACATATCGCGACTCGTGGGAAGCCGATCGGGGGGACCACGGCAGTGGCTCCAACAAGACAGGGCGGTCGGGTGAGGACATCATCCTGCCGGTCCCCCCGGGCACCATCGTGCGAAACCACGACACCCACGAGATCATCGGCGAGGCACTCGAAGACGGTGACACTTTCGTGGTGGCCCGAGGTGGACGCGGCGGAAAGGGCAACAGCTGGTTCGCCACGTCGGTGCATCGCAGCCCGCGCGAGTGGCAGCCTGGTGAAGACGGCGAGGCGCTCACGCTCGAGCTCGAGCTCAAGCTCATCGCCGACGTCGGCCTGGTCGGCCAGCCGAACGCGGGCAAGTCCACGCTGCTGTCGGTGATCAGCGCCGCGACTCCCAAGATCGGCGACTATCCCTTCACCACGCTCGCGCCGAACCTCGGCGTGGTGCAGATGAGCGACAGCCGCACCTTCGTCGTGGCCGATATCCCAGGCATCATCGAAGGCGCGCACGAGGGGAAGGGGCTCGGTCTGCAGTTCCTGCGGCACATCGAGCGCACTCGCCTCCTCGCATTCCTCATCCCGATCGACGCGATGGATTGGCAGGCGGAATACGACCAGCTTCGCCACGAGATCGCGCAGTACTCGGAGGAGCTCGCGCGGAAGCCGCATTGCGTGGTCTTCACCAAGATGGACCTGCTCGGCGACGACGAGCCCCCGCCCATCGAGGCGCCCGAGGCGTTCGGCGTCTTCGCGATCAGCGGGGCCGCTCGCACGGGGCTCGAGGAGCTCGAGCTGGCGTGGTGGCGTCGTCTGCTCGACATGCGGAAGGCGACGGTGCAGCCGGTGCGCGACCTCGAGCTGCCCTGACGTGCAGATCCACTCGGACGAACCGAGCTACCCGTCCGCGCTGCTCGACCGGCCCGATCATCCACGCACGCTCTGGGCACGAGGAGACCTCACGCTCCTGGCGCGGCCGTGCGTCGCGATCGTCGGCACGCGGCGCGCGACTCCGTACGCGGAGCGAGTGACGCGCGAGCTCGCGCGCTCGTTGGCCCGGGCGGGCGCGTGCGTCGTGAGCGGTCTCGCGCGCGGGGTCGACGCGGTTGCGCATCGTGGCGCCCTCGAGGTGGGTGGCGCCACCGCCGCGGTGCTCGGCACCGGTCTCGACGTGGTGTTTCCGAAAGGGCACGCCGAGCTGCAGCGGACCATCGGAGAACAGGGCGTTCTGCTCTCCGAGCTCGCGCCCACCAATGCGGCGCACGGCGGCTCCTTCCCGCGTCGCAATCGGATCATCGCTGGACTGGCCTCGGTCACGATCGTCGTCGAGGCGGGAGTGAAGAGCGGCGCGCTCATCACCGCCGGGTACGCGCTCGAGATGGGGCGAACGGTGGCGGCGGTGCCGGGCCCCATCGACGTGCCGCAGGCGCAGGGAAGCAACGAGCTCATTCGCGATGGGGCCGCGCCGATCACCTGCATGGCCGACGCCGTCGCGCTCATGGGGTTGACCGCGCCCCTCCGCGCGAGCGAGCTGGAGGAGGGCGGTCCCGAGCGAAGGTTGTGGGACGCACTGTGCGAGGGCTCGGCCGATCTCGACACCCTCTGCACCCGCGCTCGGCTGCCAGCCCACGTTGGTATGGCGGCGGTGGGCGCGCTCGAGCTGCGCGGCCTGGTCGAATGCGCGCTCACGGGCGAGGTGCGGCGCCTGTAGCTCGGCACTGAAAGCCTGGCGCACAACGCGCCGAACGGTGTACCAGAATATTCCCAGCAGCAGCGACTATGGGTCGTACGCAGTCCGCAGTCCGGGCACGCCATGCCCGGCGCGTTCGTGGCAATAGCCCCGACCGCATTCCCTCCGGCATCGTCGGCCGCGACTGCTCCCGTCAATCGGTCTTCGTCCAAACCGCCTGTTCCCGCAGCGATATTACGTCTTGCTCCGCCACGTCTACCTGCACGTCCCATTCTGCTCCCGCCGCTGCGCGTACTGCGACTTCT
>DASYMZ010000196.1:0-20078 GCA_036008805.1 Gemmatimonadaceae bacterium | reverse complement strand
ACTCGGGTGGGCCGCCCACCCGTCCCATGGCCGCCATCAACTGAAACGAGACGCCGGTGAAGCCCTGCAGCAGCGTGTCGTGAATCTCCCGCGCGAGCCTCGTCCGTTCTTCGAGCATGGCGGAGAACTGCGCCTCGAGGACTCGTTCACGAGCACGCCGGCGCGTGCGGGCGAGACGCAACGCGGCCGCCGCCAGGCGTCGTTCACCCTGTTGCCGTTCCTCGATCTCGGCCAGCAGTTGCGCATTCGATCTCGCGAGCGAGGCAGTGCGCTCTCGTACGCGTTCGTCCAGCTCGTCGTGCGCCAGACGGAGCGCCTGCTCGGCGCTCCGTCTGGCGCCCACGAGCCAGAGCACGAGCAGCGCGGAGAAGGTGAAGGTGAGTACGCGCGGGACATCCTGCTCACTCAGGCGGAAATCGTTCGGAATCGTGCCCAGGAAATAGTCGATGAGCCCGATCGAGAGCACGAGAGCGAACACGCCCGCGCGCGTGCCACGGCGCCAGGCGGTGAGCGCGACCGCGGCGAGATAGAACGTGTACGGGAGAATGCGGCCGAGCAGCAACCACGTGGCGAACGCGGCACCGACCGTCGCGGCGGCCAGCGCGGCAGCGGTGATCGCGGGCCAGACTGGTCGCACGCGTGCAGCGGGCATTGGTGCTCCCCGAGTGGGCGGCTGTCTCAGTGCACTCCAACTGTATCATGCTCGCCGCCGGCGCCACCCGACAGTGGCGGCCACTCGAGTGGTTGTCGCGCATCAGTCTGCTGCTCATGCGGCAGAGCGCGCCGCGGCCGCCCATTCCGGTCGAGCAGCATCTACGTGTTCGGCGTCCGGCAGGGCGCCGTGTGACACGGCGAGCAGCCGTGCATAGCGCGCCGGCGGGAGCCCGAACGCAGCGGCAAAGCGACGGGTGAGATGGCTCTGATCGGCGAAACCGGCGTCGTAGGTCGCGCGCGTGAGCGAGCAGCCATCGACGATCATCCGCCAAGCGAGGCCGAGTCGAAGGCGCATCTGGAATGCGTGAGGAGTGACGCCATACGCACAGCGAAACGCGCGCAGCAGGTAGTGCTTGCTCAAGCCCGCGATGGTGGCCAGCTCCTCGAGCGACACACTCTCGCTGACGTGCGCGCGCAGGTGGTCGCGAACGCGCGCCACACCCACGCCGCATCGGGCGAGCGGCGGTCGAGGGGAGTGATCGGGCGGCGGGACCGAGCCTTCACTGAGCAGTCTCGCGAGGCAAGCGAGCAATGGCGGCACGTCGTGCGCAGCGGCGATGGGACGTCGCAGATCATCCACGAGTCGCCAGAGCTCGGCGTAGGCTGTGGAGTCATCGATGACCAGTTGCCGCTCGTCGTCACCCCCCGTGCTCCAGGCTTTGGCGGAAACGCAGCCCAAGCGCGCCACCGTCGTGCGTCCGACGAGCAGCACGCGCATGATGCACGTGGCGCCGTCGATGCTCCGCACACCATAAGACTCCTGCGGAGCGGCCAGCTGCACCTGGCCAGGCCGCACAATGCGGCCAGCGCGTACACCGTCCATGACGACGACGGGCGAGCCAGACAGAAGCAGCTGCACGGCGTCGTACGCCTGGACCGGCAACGCCGCGCCCACCGTTTCGCCGCAGATGACGTCCATGACCTCGCCTGGGAACGGACGCCAGAAGCGCAGTCGGGTCGTGGCACTCGTTGCGTTCGGCGTGACGGACCCTGGAGCCAGCGACTGGCGCTGCGCGCGACGCGAGCGGCCAACCCGTGCGCCTGGGGCCATGATCGTCGGGCGCTGCACTGGTAGTCTCATGACGCAATCCTCCAGAGGGGAACCGACCGCTTCGATCAAGATCGCCGCCTCCACGCGATCGGATGGCTCGGTGACGACACCTTTCGAGTCTAGGTCGTTCGCGACAGCCGCCCATTCCCGATGCGCGTAGTCATGCGCTCCCCCGTCACGGCTCGTGGGTCCCCCTCGAACGGGGTATGTACCGCATCCTCCCGAGTGCGGGGGCGAGCGACGACGAACGCACCGTCGATCGGACGGCACGGCGCGCGGGTCGCTGCTGCGCCGTCGTGAAGAGCGTGCGTCGGCACCTGAGCGCAACGCCGCGACGACCTTGCCCGCCGGGATGTCGTGCGAGACGACCCGGAGCGTGTGCGCGCTGCCGTGAATCTGCTCCACGTCACGCAGAGAGAACGCGGAAACGCGCACCGGTCCGGTGGCATCCTACGTCATGGTGCCGACGCGACTACCGCGGGCATGGCATGCGGGAACTTCGCGACGATCGCGTTGACCACATTCCGCAAGTCTCGAACATACTGAGCGGGATCCGTCGACACCGGCTCTGCGCCTTGCCCGCGCCAGAGCAGTTGATGCGATCGAGGGTCCACGATGTCCGCGATCACCTGGCCCTCCGTGTACGTCGTCACGTTCATCCCCGAAGCACCTGGATACCGACCGCCGCCGTACCGGAGACCGGCATATGGCCAGGCCCAGGACTGGCGGCCCCAGTACCGATATCGCCACCCGGGATCGAAGGTCGGGCCCCAGTAGGTCGTGTCGAACTTCTGCCGCGTGCCGGCGTAGTACGCGACCTCGAAGTCCGCGCTCCCGCGCGGCGCGAGGGAATAGCCTCGCGACTGGAGCGCCTGCGCGAGGTCGAGTCGCAGCGCGTTGTTCGTGATCGAGTTCTCGAGCATCGGATCGTTGGCCGCGAGCGGCGCGGCGTTGGCACCGCGCGCGGGCGGTGTGAGCACGTAGAACGTGTGAAGCGCCGTGAGCGTGGCACCCGGTTCGGCAGCGGTGCGCACCGTGACGTCCGAGCGACTGCAGCCCGCGATTGAGATGACCAACGCGCCGGCGACGAGCAGTGGAGTGGATCTCATAAACCCTCCGAGGGTGATCGTGCAGTGACGCGGCCCCCGCCGTGTCACGTGCCGAATCTGAGCTCGCTCGGAGGTGCAGTCTTGACGCGCGTTGTGGAACGACGTTGTCGCGCCTCGGCCGAAGCGCGCGGCCATGCAACAACCAGGTGCAAGAGTCTTCGACGCGAGGAGTGCAAGCTCCCAGACAGGCACGCTTCCACACGCGAGCGTGCCGGACGGCCGATCGCCGGTCGTTCACCGTCATCCTGCCGGAGACTCCGATGCGCGTCGTCGATCGTATTACCCGCTTCATTCGTGCCTGCACGGCGTTGCGGAGCGCCGTGAGTCTTGGCTGGCTCTCTCGCCCCGTCGGACGCACGTTGGTCGAACTGACTCCGCTCATCACGGCGGTCATCGCGTTGGTCGTGCTTGCCGCGTTTCCGTGGACCGTACAGTCGAGGCTCGCGAGCATTCGACTCGACCTGACAGAAACGACCGCTCCTGCGCGGCAGCTCGTACGCGACATGACGAGCGCCTCGGCGCTCGAGCTGAACGCGCAGCGAAACGCGGTGACCAGTGCTGCGTCGTCCAGCGGGCCACGCGGCGCCGGCGCGGCAGCCACGATGCGGCTGCGCGACTCCGCGCTCGCGACGTACGCACCACGCCTGGGTGCGCGTGTCGCTCGCCAGGTGGCGGCGTTCCGCACAGCGACCGCGCACTCCGTCGCGGCTCAGCGCGATGATTCCGCCGCTCGCGATGTCCGCGTCGCCGAGGTGATGGTCGCCGCGCGGCAGCTGGATAGCGCGCTGGGGGTGCGTCAGGCGACGCAGCGAGCGCGGATAGAAGCGCTCGAGGCAGAGGACGCGCTGCTGCCGAGCATGCTCACGCCGATTCTCGCCGCGGCCATGTTCGCCATCTACTGGGCTGGCCGCCGCATCGCGATGTCCGCGAAGGCCGCGGAGCTGAGTCGGCTCGCGCTCGTGGCTGCCCAGAATGAGAAGGTGACGCTCCTCCGTGGCTTGACGCACGACCTCAAGAATGCGCTTGGCGCGGCTCGCGGATACACGATGCTCCTCGTCGAAGAGGTGAGCGGGCCCCTCTCCGCGAGACAGCGCGAACAGCTCGCCAGAATTCGCCACATCCTCGATCACACCATCGCCAGCGTTCAGGACGCGCTGCTCGTGGCGCGGACCGAGGCGGGAACGCTACCAGTGCGTCGCCAGCAGACGGACATGCGCACGCTGCTGCTGGACGCCGCTGCGGACTACGTCGCGGACGCCGAGCGAGCGGAGCTCACGCTGAGTGTGGAGTTCCCGGACGATCTACCGTTGGTCGGCACGGACGCCTCGCTCGTGGCCAAGATCGTCGGCAATCTGTTGTCGAACGCCATCAAGTACACGCCAGGCAGGGGCCGGATCTGGCTGCGCGCGTCACGCAAGGCGAGGTCGCACGACTTCGAGGTGGGCGAGTGGATCGCGGTCGAGGTGTGTGACACAGGCCCGGGCATTCCGGTCGAGCTTCGGGAGAGAGTGTTCGACGAATTCTTCCGCGCGCCGACGGTGGTCGCGACGGCAAAGGGTGAGGGGATCGGCCTCGCCATGAGTCGCCGAGTCGCACGGCTTCTGAACGGCGACATCACGCTCGGCGTCGAAGAGGAGGGGCGAACGTGCTTCACCCTCTGGCTTCCGGCGGCGTCGAGCGCGGACACGGACATGACCCGCGCCCAGACGGGCAACGACGTTCGGGTGTCCCTCGATTCCCAGAGGAGTGATCAGCCAGCGCCGCGAATCGCAGATGCCCCGGTCGACTACGATCGAGGTTCCGTCTCTCACCTTCGAGCGGCCGCTCGAACTCGGATGAGCATCCTGCTGGTGGCCATCGTGCTCGTGGCCATGGGCGCGGGCGCGTGTCAGCGTGTCTCGCGGGGTGGGCGCGATACAGTGTTGGCCGACGGCACCATCGCCGCGGTTGCGTCTCCCACTCCCGTCGCGCACAACGCGGGAAGGGTTCCGCCGAGCATCGTCGCAATCGGCGAGATCGGCGAGATGGCCTACGACATGGTGCGGCGTGCCGACTGGAAGCCGGCGCACTCGGCGGTCGATTCCCTGCGTGTGGTGCTCGCGAAGGCCAGAGCATCCCGCACGATCGCCGATTCGAGCCTGGGCCTCGTCATTACGGCCCTGGATGGTCTGGAATGGGCAATCGGTGGCCGCGACTCCGGTAAGGCGCTCCGTGAAGCGAACCGTCTGACGAAGCTCGGCGCTGACCTTTCGAGGCGCTACGTGACGCCGGTTCCACCCGAAGTGGCGCTGCTCGACTACGAGGGCCGAGAGCTGCAGATCTGGGCGGGCGTCTGTGACTCGGTCAGGCTTCGTGAGACGACTCTGGCGTTGCGAAGAACGTGGAACGACGTGCGACCACGAGTCGATGCACGAGGCGGGCGACGGGAGGCGGATCACTTCGAGACACTCGTGACGCAGGTCGAGCGGGGAAGAAATTCAGCCGAGCTTGCCCGGCTCGCGGTACCGGTGCTCGATGCAGTAGACACCCTGGAGCAGCTGTTCGCGCGGGCCCGCACGTGAGGCGACCCGCCCAGCTCCCCGATCGGGGAGTTGTGACGCGAAGCTCTACGCCGTCTCTTTCCTCGTACCGTGAGGAGCGCGACACCATGAAGCAATCCAATGACGTGACGACCAGCGGTACTCGGATCCGAGTGCTCGTGGCGGACGACCACCCGGTCGTTCGGAGCGGGTTGGCGAGCGTCATCGCGCAGCAGCCCGAGCTCGAGCTCGTCGCCGAAGCGGCGAACGGACGACAAGCGGTCGAGCTGTTCCGCGAGCACCGGCCCGACGTCGTGCTGATGGATCTCCGGATGCCGGAGATGGACGGCGTCTCGGCGATCGAGCAGATCAGGGCGGGGGCGCCTGAGGCGCGCATCCTGGCGCTCACGACGTACGAGGGGGATGTCGATATTCACCGGGCCCTCGCGGCCGGCGCGCGCGGCTATCTGATCAAAGACATGCTGTTGAGCGACGTGCTCAGCGCGATCCGCGCCGTGCACCGGGGAGAGCGCGTCATCCCTCTCGCGGTCGCGGCGCGGCTCGCCGAGTTCACGCCGCGCAGCGATCTCACCGAACGCGAGATCGAAGTCCTCCAGCTCGTCGCCCGTGGTCTGAGCAACCGCGACGTCGCCGGCGTGATCGGACGAACGGACGAGACGGTGAAGGTGCATCTCAAGAACATCTTTGCGAAGCTGGGCGTGGCCGACCGCACTGAGGCGGTTACGCTCGCATTCTCACGAGGCATCCTGCACCTCGACTGACGGCGCGGTTGCACCTGGCTGTTCGACGATTGCCTGCGACTGTCATGCACGACATCGCCGGTCTCGATACGCGGAACACTGCCAGTGGCACTCCGCATTCGGGGTACCCGCGACACAGCCGACCGGGGGAGATGAGGACTACCCGGCGTCGGTAGGCCGCGGGATCGAAGGGCGTCTAGACTCCAACGCATGACTGAACCTCATCCAGCGCCGTCCGAATTCGAACGCGTCACCGGCCGCGAGCTGAGTGAGCACATCTTCGCGGTGTCCGCGCAGCTCGTGGGGATCTGCCTCACAGTGCTCGGGCTCTTCCGCGCGATGATCCGGCTGCGAAGCGTCGGCAGCGTCGGCGACGACCTGCTCGCTCTGGATGCGATCGCGTTCCTTGCCGCGTGCGTGTTCTCATACGCGAGCCTGCGCGCGGGCAGGCAGCGCCGCCGGCGCGTCCTCGAGCGCATCGCGGACACGTGCTTCGGTTTGGCACTCGTGCTGATGACGGGGGTCTGCGTGTTGGTCGCGTGGGAACTGATATGACCAGACACACGGACGCCACGTCGGGCGCGGCGCATCGCTTCCACGTCATGCCGGCCTCCTGTTCTCCTGCTCGACGCCGCCGCGCCTTCTCTGCGTCAGGTTGAACAACACCGGCATCACGCACAGTACCAGTGGCAGCTGCACGATCAGCCCAGAGACGATCGCGATCGCGAGAGGCTGCTGCATCTGTGACCCCTGACCGATCGCGAACGCGAGGGGGAGCAGCGTCAGGATCGCGGCGAGCGTCGTCATGGCGATCGGACGCATCCGGTTCCGGCCAGCGTCGATCAGCGACTTCCGCCACTCGGTGGACGGCCGAAGCTCCTGCTGCTCCGAGAAGTAGAAGATGGCGACCTCGGTGACGATACCGATGATCATCGTCATCCCCATGATGGCTGAGATGTTGAGCGGGATGTGCGTGAGCCAGAGCCCGATGAACACCGCCGACACGGCGAGCATCGCGGTCACGAGGACCGAGAGCGCGAGACCGAAGCTCTCATAGATGTACAGCAGCAGGAAGAAGACGAGCAGCGCGGAGGTGGCGAAGACAATGGCCAGACCCCTGAACGCGATCTGCTGCTGCTGATACACGCCCCCCAGTTGATAGGTGACTCCCGCCGGTATCACTCCCGGCTGCGCCAGCGCCGTCTTCACGTCCGCAACGGTCGATCCCAGATCTCGGCCGCTGATGCGCGCGGTCACCGCGACCATCTGCGTGAGATTCTCCCGCGTGATCTCGGGTTGGCCCGCCACCGCGTCGAGGGTCGCCACGCGGCGCAGAGGGAAGAGATGCCCGTCGGGCGCACGCAGCTGCAGGGTGTTGAGGTCGTTCTCCGTCATGCGGCTTCCCGCCGGGATCCACACCCGCACCCCTACCATCTTCACTCCCTGGAAGATCTGGGTCGTGACGGTGCCGCTCAGCAGCTCGCCAAGCATGGTCGTGATGGCATCCGGATCCATTCCTTCCATCGCCGCTCTGACGCGGTCGACGTGGATCATCAATGCGTCCCCTGCCGGGTTGATGCCGTCGAGCACCGAGACGATGCCAGGGATCGTGCCGATCCGGGCGGCCACACTCTTCGCCACCGCCGGCAGCTGCGTCGGATCGAGGGCGACGAGCTTGATCTCCACCGGCTGCGGCACGGCCGTCAGATCCCCGATGAGATCCTCCATGAGCTGCGCCATCTCGACCTGGAGTCCGGGCACCTGCTGCTCGACTCGCACCCGCACATCTTCCATCACCACGTCGACCGGCCGCCGGCCCGTCGACTTGAGCCGGACGAAGAAATCGCCATGGTTGGCTTCCGTCAGGCCACCCGACAGGCCGGTCCCCGTGCGACGAGAATACGTCTCGACATCCGGAACGGTCCTGATGATCGCCTCGACCTGCCGCAGCAGTCGGTCGGTCTCCGTGAGCGCCGTTCCCGGCGCGCTGCGGTAGTCGAGAATGAAGCCCCCCTCGTCCATGGCGGGCATGAACCCCGAACCCGCGGCGCGAAAGCCGAACCAGCCGGCGATCATCAGCGGCGCCACGCCGAGCAGGACGAGAACCGGACGGCGCAGCAGCCCACCGAGCAGCCTCGTGTACCGCTCGTCGAGCCACGTGCTGAACCGCCCGCCTTCTTCGTGCCGTGCGTCCGCCTCGCCGAGCAGACGATCGGCCAGGATGGGCACGGCGAGCCAGGTGATGAGAAAGGAGATCAGCAGCGCGGCCGCCATCGTGATGGACAGCGCTTTGAAGAACGCGCCGGTCACGCCGCTGAGAAACGCCAGCGGCAGGAAGATCACGAGGGTGGAGGCACTCGACCCCACGAGCGGCGGCGTGAACTCGCGTGCCGCGTGCATCACCTGGTCCTCGGTATGGACAGCCGCGCCGCGGAGCCGCCGTACGATGTGCTCGATCATGACGATCGCGTCGTCGATGATCAGCCCGACCGCCGCGGCCATGCCGCCCAGCGTCATGATGTTGAAGCTCATGCCGAGGACGCTGAGCAGCACCACCGTGCTCGCCAGCACCGCCGGCACCACCATGATGGCGATCAGTGTGACCTTCACGTTGCGCAGGAAGACGAACAGTACGATCGCCGCCAGCACGATGCCGATCAGGATGGCGTCCCGCACGCTCGTCTCCGCGGAGGTGACGAGCTGGCTCTGGTCGTACCAGTTGGCGATGCGCACACCGGGAGGAAGATGCACGGTGAAGCTGTCCAGCTTCGCCTTGACGTCCGCCGCGATCTGCACGCTGTTGCTGGCCGGCTGCTGGTAGACGGAGAAGAGGACGGCATCCTTCCCGTCGGCTGTCACGCGCGTCCACTGCGGCACCGTCGACCGCTCGACGGTGGCCACATCCTCCAGCTCGACGACGCCGTTGGTCCCCGACTTGAGGATCGTGTGGCGGATCTGGTCGACGCCCGCGAGCTGGGTGTCGGAGATCTCGAGGAAGAGCTTGTAGTGGTCCTCGACGCGCCCGACGGCGGTGAGGACGTTGGCGCCGTGGAGCGCCTGCGCAACGTCGGCGAGCCCGAGGGAGTACGCCTGCAGCCGGGTGGCATCGACCGACACGCGGTACTCCTCGATGGCGCCGCCCAGCACCTGCACTTGCGCCACGCCGTTGACGCTCGAGAGCAGGGGCACGATCTGATAGCTGGCCAGGTCGCGCAACTGCGTTGGCGACGTCGTCGCGGACGTCAGGCTGTACGCGATGATCGGGAACACCGTCGGATCCATGCGCCGCGTGTGCATCATGGTGCCCGGCGGCAGCTGGGAGGCGACCTGGCTGATCGCGGCGTTCACTTGAAGGGTCGCGCTCACCATGTCGAGACCCCAGTTGAAGTTGATCGACACGTCGGCCGTGCCGCGGCTGGTGACGGAGCGCACGTCGACGACGCCCGGGATCTGTCGCACCGCCGTCTCCACTGGCCGCGTGACCTGCATCTCCATCTGCTGCGCCGGGCGATCGCCGGCATCCAACGACACCACGACACGCGGGAACATCACGGTCGGGAACAGTGACACCGGGAGGTTCACTGCCGCCGCGATGCCCGCGGCAGCGAGGATCGCGATCAGGAAGAGGATCGACCGGCGGTGATGATGCACCCAGCTGCCGCCCGCGCTCATGACGGCCCCACGCGCACCAGCATGCCGTCCTGCAGCTCATAGTTGCCAAGGACGACGATCGGCAGGTGAGGATCGACGGAGCCGGTGATCGCGATCATCCCCTGGCTCTCCGTGCCAGGCGTCACGTTGACGCGACGCGCCTTCCCCTCCGTCACCTGAAAGACGTGCGCGCCGATGCTGTCGGTGAGAACGGCGGCACGCGGCACCACGAAGGAAGAATGCTCCCCGACCACGATCGTGGCCCTCACATGCATGCCCACCACGAAGACGCTCGCCTGCGAGGCCGGCACCATCGCCACGGCGTCGATGAGCTGTGTCTTGGGATCGACCAGACCCTGACTCTCGCTGATCACCACGGACACCGTCCTGGTGCTGTCGTCCAGCATCGACAGCGTGACCGGCATGCCGACGCGCACCAGACGCGAATCGGTGGGCTCGATGCCGAGCCGAACACGCAGCACGTCGGTGTGGCCGAGCTGCATGATCACGGCGCCGGGCTGGACGCGATCTCCCTGTGACACGGACACCGAGTCCACCACGCCGTCGAAGGGCGCGCTGAGGGTCGCCGAGCCGGACGCGCCGCCGAGCTGCTGTTGGGCCAGGAGCGTCGCCCGGGCATCGCGAAGGGCTCGGCCCGCAGCGTCGACCTGCGACTGCGTGGCGAGCTGCAACGCGAACAGCTCCTGGATGCGCCGGAGCTCGCCCTGCGCGAAGTCCACCGCGTTCGAGGCCTGGGTGTAGGCGAGCCGCGCGCCGGGGTCGCTCGTCAGCGTCACGAGTGGAGTACCCTTGCGCACGCGCTGACCCGGAATGACGAGGAGCCGCGCGACCTGTCCGGCGCGCGGAAAGCTGATCGCCACGTCCAGCCCGGTCATGACCTGCCCGAACGCCGTGAGCACGTCGCTCATGCTCTGCTGCCGGAGCGGAGCGGTACGCACCAACACGCTCGGCGGAAGCGCCACCGCAGCTGTCGCCGTCACGGCTGGCGTCGTGCGAGGAACCAGGATCCTGATGGCGACCGCGACCGCCACGACGACGAGCGCCGCAATCAGGAACCGGCGATTGGCCGGCGCACGGGCCGCGTCGACGGTGAAATGGATCGCATGGATGGCTCGACTCGACGACATGGAGGTCCTCACTGGGCGAGCCGTACTGGCAGCTCGCCACCGATCAGGGTTTGGAGCACGACCTGCTGCTCGAGAATCGCCTGCTCGAGGCTGATCCTCTCGACGCGCTTCGCCAGCAGCGACGCCTGCAGACCCGCGAACGCCAGCGCGTCGATGTCGCGCGCGCGGAATGCAGCGTCGGCCTTCTCGGCGGCGCGCGCGAGCGCAGCAAGGCCCGCGTCGACGTCGGCCAGCTGACGACGGTTGATGCGCTGCTCCGCCAGAATGCGGGCGATGCCGCTGGTGGCGGTGTTGAGGCGCTGCTCGTAGTCGGCGAAGAGCTGTTCCCGGGTCGCCCGTTCGATGGCGATGTTGCCGCGGTTGCGGTTGAAGAGGGGCAGGGTCAGCGTGACGTTCAGGCCGGCCTGCTTGACGTTCGTCGCATCGCGGGCGCGCTCGAACCCGAAGCTGAGCGCTGGGAACTGCGCGAGGATCGCCGCGCGGTACCGCTGCTCCTCGGCGGCGTAGCCGGCCTGCAACGCGATGAGGTCGGGCCGACGCCGCGGCAGGTCGGGCAGCAGGCGCTCGATCGCGGCATCGTCGATCGTCGGGAGGGTCGCAGCGCCCGCCAGGGGCACCGCCACCTCGGGACCGAGCCCGAGCAGAAGGTTGAGGTCGTGACGGCTCTGACTCGTCAACCGCTCGAGGTCATTGATCTGGCGGCGCACGTCTTGGAGCGCGACCAGGTGAGGTGTCACGGCGTCGAGGGTCAGCAGCCCGCGGTCGAGCGCGGTCTGGGTCAGGCCATAGCGCTCCGCATAGCGGGAACGGTTCTGATCGAGCACGTCCATGAGCTGACGCTGCTCGGTGAGCCGCACGAACAGCAGGCGCGCTTGCGAGACTACCTGCCATTCCATCCAGAGCAGATTGAGATCCGTCTTGCGCGCGTCCTGACGCGCCGCGGAGTAGCGAGGCGCACGCGTGAGCAGGCTCGCAACGTCGAAGGAGAGCCCGAAGTTGTACGCGGTGGTGCTCGCGCCCTGGCCCTTGTCGGGGACGTCTGCGGTGGCGCTCAACCGGGGATCGGGCAGCAGTCCTGCCGCGAATGCCTGCGCGTGCGCGACGCCGGCGGCGGCGCGCGCGACCTTGAGATCCGGATTGTTCACCACGGCCAGCATGGCGACCTCGGTGATGTCCAGACCGTCGGATGGATCGAACGTGTGCGCGGCGAGCTCCGGCAGCGGCATGGCCCGCGGGTCGATGACGACGTCCGAGATGCGGTCGGGAAGCGTCGAGGCAGTGCCCAGCGGGCGCTCGTGGTAGGTCGCACAGCCGCCGAGCAGGCTCACGAGGTAGCACGCGATCGCGGCGCGCCTCACGGCGCTTCCCCCACGGACAGTGTCGATGCGATTTGGTAGTGTGTGCGGCATGTGCTCGAGGCTAGGGCGTAGCCGAACATGCGGCCATCACCGTGGAGCGTAGTCTTTGACCTCCTCGGCGGTGGAGGCTTCCCGTGCCCTGGACAGGGCTGTGAAGGACTCCCCGGACGTGGTATGCCGAGCGATGCGGCCTGTGCAGTGATCGGAGTCCATCTGTTGAGGCTGACCTCACCATGATGCATGGAGCGCCGCAGTTGGGGTCGACGTTCCGTTTGTTGCGCTCGTCCAGGATGCGTGTCTCATTGTGCTCATCCGTGGCGGCAGACGGAGGTGAGTGACGGCGATACCGTCCAACCTGCTCCTGACGTCCGCGCGATGCTCACCGTGGCGCTGCACACGCGCGTGAGTGCACAGCGCGCACGGAGCTTTCGGCGGCACAGGTATCGTTCGAAGTGACGG
This sequence comes from Gemmatimonadaceae bacterium, assembly GCA_036008805.1. Taxonomy (GTDB): domain Bacteria; phylum Gemmatimonadota; class Gemmatimonadetes; order Gemmatimonadales; family Gemmatimonadaceae; genus AG11. Next base: position 7,308 of record DASYMZ010000196.1, on the reverse strand, counting down.
CCACGCCGACGACGCGAACGGGAACACCGGCGCGACGCGCGAGAGACCCGGGGCGAGAAGGAAGAATCCAGAGGTGACGACGTGAGCGCGCATCACGCGAATGCGGCATCGTCCGTTCACCGCTATGCGCGAACCGCTGGCGTGCTCCTTCTGCTCACGATGATCGCCGGATTCTTCGGCGAGCTGTATGTGCCGTCACACCTGGTGGTCGTTGGCGACGCTGCGGCAACGGCGAACAACCTCGCGACATCGCGCCAGCTGTTCAATGCGGGCTTTGCGAGCTACCTGATCGAGGCGGTGTGCGAGCAGTGGGCCACACACTCAGCGCTCGCGATCCTGCGCAACGCGTCGGAGGACCTCCTCTCGCGAACGCGCCGTGGTGAGCTCGGGCTTCACCAGTGGGCTGTTGCGGAGAGCGAGCGTGGCGCTCGATGGCGGAGCGAGGTGGTTGCGATGAGCAGCGTCATCCCCGCCGCGAGGATGAGCGACGACGTGATGCGGCCGAAATTCAAACCGCCATCCGCGCGAGGCTTGGTCAGCAGGTCGCCAAGCGTGGCTCCGAGTGGCCGCGTGAGCACGTACGCCGCCCAGAACAGCACGGAGTTGGAGATGCTCGTGAAGAAATACAGCACCACCACGAGCGCGAGCAGCGCCGCGAACACGAGGGCACCCCGCTCGAAGCCCAGCCCGGCATCGGTCGCGACGAAATCACCGAGTGCCGTGCCGAGTGTGTTGGACACGAGGATCGTGAGCCAATAGAAGATCTCGTTCTTGCGCGTCGTGATCGTGTCGACGGCGATGGAACCGGTCGATCGATGCCACGCCACGAGCACGAGAATGACGAGCGCCAGCTCGATGATCGAAGACTTCACGTAGCCCAGCTTGAGCGTGCGGTCGAGCATGTCCGAGGTTGTCGTGCCAACGGTCGTCGTGGCAACGACCACGAGCCAGTAGTACACGGGGTGGTAGCGGCTCGACTTCACCTGCGCGGTCAGCGTGATGGCGAAGAACGCGACGAAGATCAACGTGCTCACCACGTAGCCAAGCTTCAGCGTCATGGATAGCGCGTCGCCGCCCGTCTCGCCCACGGTCGTCGCAAAGATCTTGACGATCCAGAAAGCGGCCGTGACCTGCGGCACCTTGCTCGACGCATAGAGCTCGCTCGTATCTGGCGTTCCTGACGCCGCGCGCAATGTCGGTGTCGTCACGATCGTCGTCTCGGGTAAAAGAGAAAGAGCGGCGGAATCATCGCGTGAGCACGCCCGCCCGATGGAGACTCGTTAACGGCAGAATAACTCGCCGGCTCGTGTGTTATCGCCGTGCAAGGTTGGACACGACGAATGGGCTCCGAGATTATGGTTTCATTAGGAAACCGGTGGAGTCGCGACCATCCAGCCATTCATGTGTAGACACGTCTGCATCCGACGACGCCGACACATGTCGCCCTCGTCGCGCCGTGCGGGCACCGAGCGTGCGCCGCATGCAGCACCCACCCATCCGGAGGACCCCATGCGTACCACTCGCTTCGCAACACTTGCCTTCCTCGCCGTCGCCGTCACGGCGGTCACGACCACCGCTGGCGCGCAGCCGCCCGCGCACCGCCACACGACGGCGGTCAAGAAGGTGGAGACCCAGGCCGAGCTGCAGAAGGAAGCGCACATGACGATGGCCGACGCGCGCGCGATGGCGCTCGAGACCGTCCCGACCGCGACGATCCAGGCGGGCGAGATCGAGCGCGAAGGCGGAAAGCTCATCTACAGCTTCGACATGAAAGTGCCCGGCAAATCAGGGATCGACGAAGTGAACATCGACGCCATGACGGGCAAGCTCGTGAGCCACCAGCACGAGACTCCGAAGGACGAGCGGGCCGAAGCCAAGGCCGACGCCAAGGCCGACGCCAAGGCGGCCAAGGCCGCGAAGTCAAAGCCGTAATGCGTTGCCATGGAGCAGGCGTGACGCACAGTGCGTCACGCCTGCTCCATGGACCGCAACGGATCAGGATGCGATCGTCCACCCCACCACGACGCGTCCGTTCGGTGACATGGTACGACTGCAGCGCATCACGAGTGCGACGCCGAGCGTGCGCGGAGACGCGCGACGACGAAGATGCGTCATCGTGACGTGCCCTGTTCCTCATGGCAGCTCGAACGTGAAGCCTGGCCGAAGCAAGAGGGCGTTGGTGTTGTCGTACGTCACACCAAGCGACAGCCACAGGCGCGGTCGCACCGCGAGCCGCATCCCGAGCATGCCCACCTGTTCCGCGCCAGCGATCTCGGGCGCGGTCAGGCTGCTCTCGCCTGCATCGCTCCCCGCCGCTGCGGTCGTCGAGAGTACCTCCGCGACGAGGTCGACGCGCGGCGTGACGTGATCTTCCAGACCGAGCGCGAGGTTGAGCGTGTTCTGCACCACGAGTCCAGCTGGCCGACCAACGAACGAATAGCCGACGTTGCCGTGGAGATCGAACTGCCTGAATCGTTTGCTCGCGATCAGATAGGGCGTGAAATCCGTTCGCCGCGTGCCGATGAGGGTGTTCCGCGCGGTTGGCACTTTGACTTCGGCCGCGAACGCCACGGCGGGCCGCGACGCGGTCTCCCGCAGCGCGAGATACTGCAGCGTGACTTCGAGGTCACCGGCGCCCGAGGCGCTCGGCCCGGTCTTGGGACGGATCGAGGTATAGAACACCGGTTCCACGAGCAGCGCGAGCCGGTCCGTCACGCCGACCTCGAGCGCGAAGGGGAGCGCGTGCTCCGTCCCCTGGGACGATGTCTGGAACTCGTATTCCGGACTCACGAGCACGGCGCCGCGGGCGGGCAGTCGCGCTGTCTCCGTCTCGAGCGGCTGCTGCGCGTCGACGCGCGCCGCCCCAAGCAGGCCGCAGCACAGCGCGGTCGCGAGAGTGATGCGCCGACCTGGAAGGTCGATCTGAAGAATCGCGTGCATCTCGAGAGCCTCACCGTGCCGAGGGAAGTTTGCGCACCGAGACCGGCTCGTGCCACGACCACGGCGCGCGATGGGCCGATGAGCGAAGGCTAGGACGTCAACCTTGCGGGCCGATGACAACGCAGGGCTGCCGCGTCCGACGCTCGTAGAGAGCGTGCGCAGCGCTGGAGCGCGTGGGTGGCGTCGGCGGAATGCCGGCGCGCCTCGTCTGCGATCACGGCGCGGAGTTCGCCAGCCGCCGCTTCCTGAGCTGGGCGCGCGCCTGCGGAATCGCGCTCGACTTCATCCGGTCGGGCAAGCCGGTCGACAACGCCTACGTGGAGAGCTTCCACGGCAAGCTGCGCGACGAGTGCTTGAGCGAGCAGTTCTTTTAGAGGAGATGAGCGTGTCGCTAAGACGGTTTTTCTGAAGCCCACTCGAAGCCAAGTAGTATTCGTCGCTCGCATGGGAGTCGTGATCTCCTGCCGGCCCCACGGGTCTGCGGACATCGTGCCGGTAAACACGACCTTCGGGTCGCGAATGGTCCGCTCGGTGCGCGCGTCGATATCACACCGCGCTCGCGTCAGACCACGCTGGAAAGTACGTGAGGCAGCACGGCGGCCAGTATGCGCCGCGGCGTCAGCGAATGCCGTCGGAAAAATCCCTCCGGCGGGTCAGCGAAGCACCTTCACCCGCGCGTCGTTCCCCCGACTGTGCGTGGATTCGCTCGGACTCATCATGTCCGCATGATGAATGCAGCACACCGACTCGGTCCCGACAGTCGTGAAGTATCGAAAGGCGAGTCTCTGGTTCAGAGCTCCAGAGCGACGCGCTGATGATGCGCATGCCGCCATTCGAGACGCAGAGCCCTCGATCCGCGGCGGTCTGACGGTGGACGTCGTAACTTCGTCATCCACGCGACCGGTGACAGCGATCCTCTTCGACTCCACTCAGTCCACAGAGCTTTGACTTCGCGCCCCGTACACTCCGCGCTCGCACTCGTCCTGCTGGCGATGTCCGCCAGCGCTCAGCCTCCGCGTCGCCACGCCGTCGCGATCGTCCACGTGACGATCGTGGACGTTGCGAGTGGCGCGCGTCTCCCCGACCAGACTGTGGTCGTGCGTGGCGACCGCATCGCGGCGGTTGGACCGGCCGCGCGCACCCGCGTCCCAGCAGGCGCGACGCGCGTCGACGCGACCGGCCGTTTCCTGATCCCGGGACTCTGGGACATGCACACGCACACCGGTGCGATCGCGGACGTGCAGTTCCCGCTTCACCTCGCGAACGGCGTCACCGGTATCCGTGACCTGCACCTGGGCGTAGGCGACGCCGCGCGTCGCTCCGTGCGGCTGCGTGACGAGGTCGCGAGCGGCCGACGTCTCGGCCCCCGAATGATGGTCGGCGTGAATCTCACCGGTGGGGACGACGAGCGGCCGACGTTGATTCGCGCACTGAGCCCGGCGCGCGGCCGCGTCATCGTGGACTCCGTCGCCCGAATCGGCGTGGACCTCGTGAAAGTGCTCTCGCTCGTGGACCGCGATGTCTATTTCGCGATCGTGGACGAGGCGCGCCAGCGCGGCCTCCCGGTAGAGGGCCACGTCCCAATCGGGGTGAGTGCCGCGGAGGCCAGCGACGCAGGGCAGCGCACCATCGAGCATGTGGTCGAGGGCAACCTCACGTCCGGCTGCTCGGCCGCCGACTCGACATTCCGTGCCGAGTGGCTCGCAGCGACTCGCCTGCCACGCAACGGCGCGCGGCGGGAACGCGTCCTCGCGAACTTCGTCGCATCAGCACGTGCATACGACGAGGGTTCGTGCCGGGACCTCGCGCACAAGCTGGCACGCAACGGCACGGCCATCACGCCGACGCTCACCGTCGAGCACTTGGGATTCGAGATCGGAGCGGCGCCGGCGTTCGCCGACAGCACGCGTCCATATGCCCCGGCGCGCTGGTGGAAATGGTTCGACGATGCGCGCGCGGCACCGGCGACGCACGACACGACGGCGTGGCGTGCGCTGCTGCGCCGCGACATGGCCATCGTCGCTCTCATGCGGCGCGAGGGCGTCACCGTTCTCGTGGGCACCGACCTGGGGACCGAGGGATTCCCGGCCGCCGGCTTCGCGTACCACGAAGAGCTGCGCCTGCTGGTACAGGCTGGGCTCACGCCGCTCGAGGCGCTTCGCGCCGCAACTCTCGACGCGGCACGTGTCCTCCACGTGCGCACCGGCGAGGTAAAGATCGACCGGCTCGCCGACCTCGTGCTGCTCGATGCGGATCCCACGATCGACATCGACAACGCGAGCCGAGTGCGCGGCGTCGTCGCGGCGGGTCGATGGCTCGATCGATCCGCGCTCGACGCTCTGCTGCGGGGGGTTCGCGCGCGCATTGCGGAGATCGACCGCGCCTCCGTCGCGAGACCGTGACGCCTGACGCGCGCGTAGGATCCTGAACGGAAGGAGAGGAGCTCGGCTTGGAGCACGACCGCCGAGCTCCTTCTCCGTCGCGACACTCAGGGTCGCGACGACATCACTGTTTCAGCAGGATGACCGGCGAGCCGCCCGCGGCGAGAAACTCACCGGCGATCCGTGAGCTGCTCGAAGAAACGATCCCGCGGTAGAATGGGCTGAGTTGGGCTCCGGCGGAGACGGTGCCCGGTCCGTCGTAGAGCATCAGGGTGTCGGCGTTCACCGTGCCGATGACGAGCCACGCTCCAGTCTCGAACGGCGTCTTCATCGACACCGAACCGCTCACGGTGCCCTTGCCGCTCTGGGTCAGGAAAAAAGTGTACGTGTGTGTGACGTCCGGCCCGTCGGTGGTGCCGACCCACGTTCCTGTCGCGTTCACGGTTGGCGGCGTCGTGACGACGAGCTGCGGAGCACCGCCGCCACCCCCACCCCCGCCGCCAGAGACTCCCTTGCTGGCCAGCGCGGACGTGGGAAGTGGATGTAGTTGGGTTGGAGACGAACCTTCGGAGCACGCCGCAAGGAGTACCGCGACGATGGTGAGAGGGAAAACCTTGCCAGTAAATGACATAGCTACACTCCAGAGAAGCGTGAGACGACGGCGAGCGCGTGACCGATCCTGACTAACATGCTCATACAAACTATTTACTAATCCAGTAATCAGATGGTTAGACTCGCCAGTCGCTCACTCCGTCACCTTTCCCGACGCGAATAGACTTGATCGCACCTCAAGCGAGAGTCGTGGGTCGTGAAGAAGATCGGGTTCTTGTCCTTCGGTCATTGGAGCGCGTCGCGCCAGTCCGCCGCGCGGTCCGCACGCGATGTGTTGCAGCAGTCAATCGAGCTGGCTGTCGCGGCAGAGCAGCTCGGTGCTGACGGCGCGTACTTTCGCGTCCATCACTTTGCGCAGCAGCTCGCGTCTCCCTTTCCACTGCTCGCGGCCGTCGGCGCGCGAACGAGCCGCATCGAGATCGGCACCGCCGTGATCGACATGCGGTACGAGAATCCGTTCTACATGGTGGAGGACGCGGGAGCGGCCGACCTCATTAGTAACGGCCGTCTCCAGCTCGGAATCAGCCGCGGTTCACCCGAACAGGTCATCGAGGGGTGGCGTCACTTCGGCTACGCGCCACCAGAGGGCGGGACGGACGCGGACATGGGCCGTCGTCATGCCGAAGTCTTTCTCGAGCTCTTGAAAGGAGAAGGATTCGCGCGACCGAATCCAAGGCCGATGTTTCCGAACCCGCCCGGGCTGCTTCGCCTCGAGCCCCATTCCGCAGGACTGCGTGAGCGAATCTGGTGGGGCTCAGGGTCCAATTCCACGGCGGTGTGGGCCGCGCAGCGCGGAATGAACCTGCAGAGCTCCACACTCAAGGAGGACGAATCCGGGGAGCCATTTCATGTCCAGCAGGCGCGCCAGATCCGTGCATTCCGAAAGGCGTGGGCCGACGCCGGTCACCAGCGCGAACCACGCGTGTCGGTGTCCCGATCGATCTTCGCGTTGATGAACGATCGCGACCGCGCGTACTTCGGCGACGATGCAAGTCGTGACCAGGTGGGAGTCATCGACAACATGCGGGCGGTGTTTGGACGGACCTATGCCGCCGCGCCGGACGTGTTGATCGAAGAGCTGAGAGGCGATGAGGCCGTTGCCGCCGCCGATACGCTCCTTCTCACGGTGCCCAACACGCTCGGCGTGGAATACAACGCGCACGTGATTGAATCGATCCTCACGCACGTCGCTCCCGCGCTCGGATGGCGGTAACGGAGCGCGCGCCGTAGCGACTGCGTGAATGCGATGAGCGCGAATCGGCGAGAGAGCGACGCGCCGATGATCCGACGGGAACAGAGGAGAGACACGCGACGATTCGTCATTCGCGCTGACGATCTCCGCACGCCTCGATGGCGATAACGCCTGAGTTCGGCG
>DASYMZ010000195.1:0-24563 GCA_036008805.1 Gemmatimonadaceae bacterium | reverse complement strand
CGCGCGGACGGCGAGTGCAGCAGCTCGACATACAGCCGCCGATACAACTCCCACTCGAGCGGCGAGATCAGGCCGTCCTCGAAGTGCCCGCGCGCGAAGATCTCCGCGTCCTCGTACCAGGTGCGGTCCAGGATCCAACTGCCGCCCGCTCCCCGCATGCGGCGCATGCTCTCGAAGCGGGTGGCGAGAAAATGGAGCTGCAGGTTGAGCGCGGTCTCGCGCATCGCCTCGACGCCGCCAGCGTAGAACCGCTCGAGCCAGGGATTGCGCTCGTCCACGCTCTCGAGCGCGTGCTGGAGCCCGAACCGCGCCGCGAGCGCCCGCGTGAGCGTGCTCTTTCCCGAGCCGACCATGCCGGCGATGCCGATGAGCATGGCCGAAAGCTACGACGCCGGAGGCAGTGGTGCCTCCGGCGTCGCGATCACTCCACCACGCTCGTCAGCCGAGGGCGACGAATCTCGTGGGCAGCGCGGATACCGTGAGAATGTCCGTCGCGGCGTCGTACTGGGTCGAGTAGACCAGTAGATGCGACGCGTTCCCCGCGGCGTTCGGCTGGCGCGTGACGTTGCCGTCGGCATCGAACCGGGAGCCGTGGTTGGGGCACTCGAACGAGTTGTTGCCGAGGAGGTCGATCCGCGTACCCTCGTGGGTGCACGTCGTCGAGAGCGCGAGGAAGGTGTTCGCGCCCGTCCGCTTCAGCGCGACGCTTCCGTCAGCCGGATGGATCACGAGCTGGCCGACCGTCGCCAGCGCCGGCACCGTGGAGACCTTGAGTGTGATTGACCCGCTGAGCGACGGAGCCGCCGTCGGGCCGATCTGTCCGTCGCCACAGCCGGCGACGACGGCCGCCGCCCCGGCGACGGCCAGAGTGCTTTTGGTGAGGAACTCGCGCCGGCTCAGGCAGTCGTGGCAGGACATGCTGGGAGTTGGTGAGGGAGAGCGCTCAGCTGAGCGTGACGACGGCATGCTGCCACGCCGGCAGGTCGGTGTCTTCCTGGTAGACCTTGTCGATGTCGACGACGATGTTCGCGCCGGAGAGCTTCACGGCGTACCGGTCGAGACCGCGCGTCGCGCGTCCCTCGATGAAGGTTCCGTCCGGGTTGTAGCGCGACTTGTGCTTGGGACACTGGAAGCGGTGCGCGGCGTCGTCCCACTTGAGCGCGGTGTTCTGATGAGGACACGACAGCGCGAACGCATACACCGACTTGCCGGTCCGTGCGAGGATCACCTCGTTCCCCTTGTCGATCTGCACGCCGTCCGCCGTGGGCACCGGATAGCTGCGCTCCTCGCCGCGCGAGGCCATCGCCGTCACCCAGCGCAGCGGCATCGCGCTCGCGGCGTCGGACGACAATCCGATCGCCGCCAGCGCCGCCGCGCCGGCGCGCAGCGAGTCCAGGAGAAAGTCTCGCCGCGTCTCAACTGGGCATCCGGCGCCGCACCCGTCTTCGGAGGCGCTCGGCTCTCGATCCGTCATCGTGTCTCGCTCCATCGTCTATGCGAAGTTCTGCAGTACCACGCCCGCGAGCGTCGTCGCGAGCCACAGCACCAGGCTCACCACCGAGATCGTTCTCATGCGGCCCCACAGCGCGCCGTCGTCACCGCGGCCGTTCAAGGCCTGCTCGGTGCGCGTCATCAGAAACCCATTCACGAGCAGCAGCCCGACCAAGCCGAGCTTGATCCAGAAGAAGGGCGACTCGAGGAACGTGTCCACGTCGGAGAGGAAGAGCAGTACCCCGCTCGCGAACGAGAGTGCGAGTCCGCCGAGCACCACGAAGTGGGTGCGTCCCAGGTCGACGAGCTGCCGCGTGCGATCCTCGGCCGTTCCACGCGCCGCGCGGATCGTCGCCCGGTCGGCCGCCAGCGCCGCACCGCCCGCGAGCAGCAGCGGAACGAGATGGAAGAACACCACCGCCGACGAGACGACCTTGGAATCGCTGTACAGGCTGTTCCACGGCTCGGCCAGTCGAGCGAGAGCGCTCGAGCTCTTCGCGGCCTCGAGTTGCAGCAATAGCATCATCAGTCCTTTCGCCAGATGACCATGATTCCGGAGCCCACGAGCGCGGTCCCCATCGACGCGTACGCGAGGTTGCGGTGTTTCCGGCGAGCGTCGGCGCTGTTCTCCGCGTCGTTCGAGAGCTTGACGCCTGCATACGTGAAGCCCGCGTCCGATGCGAGCATGAGCAGGCTGTGGAGATACCGCTTGGTTCGCCCCTGCGGCGCCGAGCGCGAGTCCCACAGGTTCCACACCCCGGTCACCGTGTTCACGGTGAACACGGTGGCGAGCGCGGTCGCACCGAAGCGGTGGGTGTTCTTCCAGCCCGAGGCGGCGCCATTGTTGTACAGCTGATTGCCCGCGTACGCCTGGAGCGCGAACAAGGGGATCATCGAGTAGGCGCCGTACCGGTGGATGCGCAGACGACGCTCGTACCACTCGCTCACCTCCACCGACTTCCGCCGCCGGCGCGGCGTCGTATCCTGCACGATGCGCAGCGAGGCGGGAAAGTCGAGTCGCGCCGACAGCTCGAGCGACTCCGGGAGCGCGAGGCGGGGCGCCTCCACGCTGGCCACGGTGTCGAGTGCCGCGACCGCCGCGCTCGCTGGAGCGGTGTCGAGGGCGACTCGAGCCGTATCGGCCGTGCCGGCCAGGGCGAACATCAGAGCGAGCGTTGGAGCGTACATGAGTCCGGGTGTGGAGGTGACGCTGACGCAGTCGGCGGGGCCGGTCTGCTCGCATGCGAAAGGTTGTTGCATTCAGCATCTGTTCGCCAGATACCGAGTGGCGTACACTGTCGTCACACGCGAGCGGTGAATCCTCGCCGAGCTCCGCCAATCCGACGCTCCGAGGCCGTAGGAGCGAAGACGGTGTGACCGACGCGGATATTCCCGTCCCTCGTGGGCGGCCGCGCGAGCCAAACGCTGCCGCAGCGCGTGGTGTAGCACCGGCGACCCGCCACGATTGGACGGCGGGGTGCGGTATCTGCTTCAGACACGCGATCCGACGTGTCCCCCAACCGGCGACGGCGACGACTGATGACACCGGATTCACCCGAGCGGCAACAACGCGCCGCCTCGGCAGAGACCGACGACTGGTCCACGTTGTCGGACGAGCTACTGCAGGGTCTCGTTCACGCATTGAACAATCGCGTGGCGGCGCTCAGCGCGTTCGTCGAGCTGGCGCGCTTCGAGGACGAGGATGCCGATCCGCTCGTCGTGCTCCCGGAGGAGATCGAGCAGCTCCATCGGGTGAACGGCTTGTTCGCGCTGCTGCCGTCGCGCGGCTCGGAGCCGGAGGCGCTGGAGCTTCCTCTCGTGCTCGACGACGCGCTCCGGCTGCACGCGCATCATCCCAGGCTGCGCGGTGAGTCGTGCGTCGTGGTGCATGAGGGGACGCCGCTGCCGGTGCGTGCGCCGCGGTGGGCCCTCTTCCGGGCGCTGCTCATGCTCGTCCACGCTGCCAGGCGCTCGAGCGACACGGTGCAGGGGCGCGGAGGCTCACCGCTGCGCGTGGTCGGTGATGCATCGTTCGTGAGCGTGCACGTCGGCTCGACGGCTGAGCCGTCGGCCTATCTGCGCTCCCTTGCCGAGAGATGCGGAGGGAGCTGCGCGCGCGAGGGCGACGAGCTGGTCCTCCGCCTCCCGTCGATCCTCGAGCTGCGGCGGCGCGAGCGCGCCAGCCAGGGCAAGGACGGCGAGCGCGACGAGCGGCTCGGGTAGCGGCTTTGGCTACGCGGACGCTCGCATCGGCGCGAGGACCGTACGCAGGCGGCCCAGCGCCTTGGATCGGATCTGCGAGATCCGTGATTCACTGATGCCGAGCACTTCGGCGATCTCGGCCGACTTGAGCTCTTCGAAGTAGTACAGGGAGAGCACCGTCCGCTCCTGATCGTTGAGCTGCAGGATGGCCTCGCGCAGGAGGGCCACCTCATCCTCTCGCGAGAGACGCTCTTCAGGCGACTCGTCCTCGTTGCTCAGAAACTCGGCGCGCGATGGGACCGTGCTGCCGTCGTCGCCGGCGGTGGAGGTGAGCGACAGGTGAACCGATCCCTCGACTTCGGCCTGCCAGCGCCAGATCGTCTGCACGTCGGTGCCCAACTGGATCGCCATCTCGGAATCCTCGGGCATCCGGCCGAGCTGCCGCATCAGCAGCTCGCGCGCCCGCGAGATGTCGCGCGCCTTCCGGCGGACGGAGCGCGGCACGTGATCCTGGCGGCGAAGCTCATCCAGGATGGAGCCGCGGATGCGCGGGACGGCGAAGGTGCTGAACGCCAGTCCGCGGCGCGGGTCGAAGCTCTTCAGCGCCGTCATCAGGCCGAGCGTCCCAGCGCTCACCAGCTCGTCGAAGTCCGCCTCGACGGCCAGGCTCCGGGAGAGCTGACGCGCCACGTGGTGGACCAGGCTGAGGTTCTCGCGAAGGAGGGCGTCGCGGGCCGAATTGTCCCCAGCTGCAGAGGCGGTCCAGAGCGCACGAGATTCCATGTTCGACTCCATCGTCGGAGAAACGCGAGAGGTGGGGCCAACGGACCGGGAGGGAGGAGAGAGGTGCGGACTCTCCGGTCGTGATCGCTTTCGTGCGCCCTCATAAGGCAGGGCAGAGGCCACCCGTCCGACGTCGAAAAAGGGGCCGGATTCCGAGTGGAATCCGGCCCCTGGATATCGAGGCAAACACTTATAGCTCTTGCACTAAGCCGGCACGCAGCCACTCGCTGTCAGTGCTGGCGAGTACTAGGGCGGATTCGCACTCGACCTAGGAAGAAAACTCCACTCCGGCAGTTTTTGCCGGGCTGATTCGGTCGTCCGGGCCAGCCGTCGAGCTACTGGTCGACCGATGTCTCAGCGCCCTTACCTGGTCCGTTCAGCTTGTTGCGAAGCGTCCGGACGCTCATGCCGAGCAGCTCGGCGGCCCGGGTGCGGTTCCCGCCGCTCACCTGAAGCGCTCGCTCGATGAGCTGGGTTTCGGCTGCGGTGACGTCGAGCGACGTGAGCACCACGGCTCCCTGCGGCACCGCCTGGGATCCACCTCGCAGCTCGTCGAGCATCAGCGACGACGCGCTCCTGGCCGGTGAGGGCCCGCTGCCACGCGTGCTCAGACCGAACCGCTGTCCGTCGAATGCTCCTGGCGGGAGCATCGGGTCAGGGGAGAGGATGACCGCCCGCTCGACGGCATGCTGGAGCTCGCGAACGTTGCCGGGCCACTCGTAGCGCTGGAGCATCTCGACCGTCTCGGGCGCGAGACCGGTGATCTCTCTCTTCATCTCGGCCGCGACGCGCATGGCGAACCGGTGGGCGAGGAGCGGGATGTCGCTCGGCCGCTCGCGGAGCGGAGGGAGCGAGATGGGGATCACGCTCAGCCGGAAGAACAGGTCCTGGCGAAAGTGCCCCTGCGCCGAGTAGGCGGCGAGGTCGCGGTTGGTCGTCGCGATGATGCGCACATCCACCTTGATCGGGTTCGACCCGCCGACCCGCTCGAACTCCTGCTCCTGCAGCACGCGCAGCAGCTTGGCCTGCAGGTCGAGCCGCATCTCGCTGATCTCGTCGAGCAGCAGGGTGCCGTTGTGCGCCCGCTCGAACGCGCCCTCGACGCGCTTGATCGCGCCCGTGAACGCGCCCTTCTCGTGGCCGAACAGCGCGCTTTCGACCAAGCCTTCGGGGAGGGCCGCGCAGTTGAGCTTGATGAACGGCCGGTCGCGGCGGTCGCTCGCGTCGTGGATGGCGCGGGCGAACAGCTCCTTGCCCGTGCCCGACTCCCCCTCGAGCAGCACGGTCGCGCGGGTCGGCGCGGCGGTCGACACGGTCTGGAGCAGCCGACGGATCTGGATGCTGTCGCCGATGATCGTGCGCTCGTTCCTGAACTCCATCACCTCGCGGCGAAGCGCATCGTTCTCCTGGCGGAGACGCACGACCTCGAGCGCCTGCGCGACGGCGAGCTCGAGCTGCTCGGGGCGTACGGGCTTGGTGATGTAGTCCACCGCCCCCGCCTTGATCGCCGACACCGCATGCTCGATCGTCGCGAAGCCGGTGAGCATGATCAGCGGAACGTCGTAGCCCTCCTGCTGCAGGAGCTCGAGAAACTCGAGTCCCGTCAGCCCGGGCATGCGATAGTCCGAGATGATCAGGTCGATGTTGCCCCGCGCGAGCGCCTGGAGCGCCTGCGGCACGTTGTGCGCGCCCACGGTCGCATGGCCGGCACGCTCGAGCGTATCCTCGAGGATCAGCCCTATCGCGGGCTCATCGTCGACGTACAGGATGGTGGCCATGCGGAGCGGAGCGGCGTGAGCGTGCGGCGGCGATGCTGGAGGCGGAGGTGGAGTTACTGTCGCAACGCGTCGCTGTAAAGTCTGATTGACTGATCGCTGCGTCAGAACGTCCCGCGGCCGTGCGCGGTAACGGCACCGGACGACACTCCGATCGGGCGCAGGCGGGCCATGCCATTCAAGCCGAGGCCCCGAGCTGCCGATACCTCTCCTCAGGAGGAGCCATGCATCCACGATCAGACAACGACGGCCGATCGCAGTCGGATCCTTTGAGCGGAACGCGCCGCGGCTTCGGCCCTGCCCGGTTGCCCAGCGCCAGGGTCCGCGAGCTTCGCATGCGCCTCGCGGACGATGCCTACCGCTCGGCCGACGTGGCGGAAGAGATCGCGCGCCGGATCCTGCGCAGCCGGGACCTGTAGCGGAACGACCGGGCCGAGTGCGACGTTCCTCCGTGGAGCGTCACGTCGGCCGAGCCTCGGCCGCGGGCGCAGCCACCGCCGAAGGCCATGCCGATCCAACCGCAGTCTGCATCACCGACCTCCGTCGTCGCCATCAGCGGTGCGACGGGGCTGATCGGCACCGCGCTCGCGGCGCATCTCCGCGTTCGCGGCACGAGTGTGAGACGACTCGCCCGGCCCGGCCGCGCCACCCAGGACGACGTGGTGTGGGACCCGATACGCGGCGTGCTCGCGCCGGACGCGCTGGAAGGCGTGGATGCGATCGTTCATCTCGCTGGTGAGCCGATCGCGCAGCGATGGACGGAGGCGCGAAAGCAGGCGATCCGGGAAAGTCGCGTGCGCGGCACCGAGCTGCTCGCGCGCACGATCGCCGCGATGGAGCGGAAGCCGAAGGTGTTGCTGAGCGGATCCGCGGTGGGCGTGTACGGCGATCGCGGCGACGAGACGCTCGACGAAGCGAGCGCGCCGGGAAGCGACTTTCTCGCCGGCGTGGTGCGCGATTGGGAAGGAGCAGCGGGCGCCGCCGCCGAGGCTGGGGTGCGGGTGGTGTGGCTCCGCACCGGTCTGGTGCTCAGCCCGCGAGGGGGCGCATTGGAGCGGCTGCTCACGCCGTTCCGGATGGGTGTGGGCGGTCCGATCGGCAGCGGGCGCCAGTGGATGAGCTGGATCTCGCTGCACGACCACGTTCGCGCGATCGTGCACGCGCTCGCGACCGAGACGCTCGCCGGGCCCGTGAATCTCGTTGCGCCCAACCCGGTCACCAACTCGGAGTTCGCCAACACGCTCGGACGCGTATTGACCAGGCCCGCCATCGTGCCGGTGCCGAGCTTCGCGTTGGAGCTGCTGTACGGCGAGATGGCGCGAGCAACGATCCTGTCCGGTCAGCGCGTGTTGCCGAAAGCGCTCGTGCAGTCGGGGTTCGTGCATGCGCATCCAATGCTGGAGCAGGCGCTGCGCTTCGAGTTGGGCGACTGAAGCGCGCCTCGGCGCGTCTGCTCGCACCGGAGGGCGGGCGCCCAGGATTACCTTTCGTCGTCGCACTCCACCCGCACCGATCGATGCGCCGCTTTCTCGCTCTCGCCACGCTGTTCGTGCTCTCGCTGTCGCGCTTCGGCGCGCCGGTGCCGGCGCACGCGCACGCATTGGCGTGGGCTACCGATCGGACGCCACAGGAGATGCTCGCGTCGGCGCCGAGTGCGCGGCTCACCGCGTTCGGCGTACGCGAGCTCGGGCCACGAGTACCGCCGCGCGCGCACGCGCCGTGGACGTCGCCGGACGTCGCGGATGCCTTCGCGCCGCCGTTCCCGATCGTACGGAGCGAGCGCTCGCGCCCGTGGTGGAAGCGGTCCGCGCCGAGCGCGTGGCATCGCTTCCCGTACTACCCGACGGCCCCACCCCGCCTCTCGTAGCTCCACCGGAGTCCTCCGCGTTCACCGCACGGGCGGTGCGACGCGTCACGCGATCGGCCATCGGCCGCCGGAGCATTCCGCGCGCCGGGCTGACGCGTGCATCCACCTACGAGAGCGGGCGCTCGGCGCCCAGGGGTGCACCCATGTCGTCTCCACTGAAGCTCGACCGTCGCCCAGCGACGACCGAGCTCGATCATTCCGTCGCAACTCCGGAGCAGGACGTACCGGACACCGAGCCGTGGCTGAGAGTCTCGCTGGCCGGCTTCGTGCCGCTCGTGCTGGCCATCTACCTTCCCGCAGCGTATCGGCCGATCCCATTCGTGGCTGGCGGCTTGCTCGTCACCTGCGGCATCGTCATGCTCATCCGCCAGGAACTGCGTAAGAGTTCCAGTGCCCGCGAACAGCACTAGCGAGCAGTGATGTCCGGGCGTGAGGAACGTGCGCGCGATCGCGCGCACGTTCCTCCGCCTCGCGCGCTCCCACGAGGTCCCGATGCTCCAGACTGCCGCGGTCGTGACGCGCGTGATGCCGAACGAGCCGCACGCCACGGCGGTCTTCTTCGTCGTCGTCGCACTGCTGCTCGGGGCGAGCGCGCTGCTCAGCCGTGCCTCGCAGCGGCTGCGCGTGCCGGTGGGGCTCGTGTTTCTCGCCATCGGCATCGCTGCGGGCTCGGAAGGATTCGGCGGCATCGCGTTCGACGACTTCGGGTTCGCCTTCCGCGCCGGCTCCGCGGCGCTCGCGATGATCCTGTTCGACGGCGGTCTGAACACGCCGGTCGAGACCCTGCGCCGCTCGCTCGCGCCCGCGGGTCTGCTCGCGACGGTGGGTGTGGTGGGGACGATGTGCATCGTCGCGCTCGTCGCGAACCTGCTCGGACTTCCGTGGAGCGCGTCGTTCCTGCTCGGCGCGATCGTGTCGTCGACCGACGCGGCGGCGGTGTTCTCCGTGCTGCGCAGCAGCGGCATCCAGCTCAAGCATCGCGTGGGCGGAACGCTCGAGGTGGAGTCGGGGATCAACGATCCCGTCGCCGTCATTCTCACCGTGCTGCTCACCCGGAACCTCGTGAGCGCGCAACCAGTGAGCGTCTGGCTCGCGATGCTCGAGATGGCGCGCGAGATCGCGATCGGCGCGGGATGCGGCGTCGCGATCGGTGCCGGCGCGCGGTGGGTCATCGCGCGAGCACGACTACCGGCGAGCGGTCTCTACTCCGTGATGACGCTGGCCACCGCGCTGCTCGCCTTCTCGGTGCCGACGCTGATTCACGGCAGCGGCTTCCTCGGCGTGTACGTGGCGGCGGTGACACTGGGGGCGGGCCGAGTGCCGTATCGCGCGGCGCTGGGACGGATTCATGATTCGCTCGCGTGGCTCGGCCAGGTCGCGATGTTTCTGATGCTCGGCATGCTCGTGTATCCGTCGCAGCTGCTCGACGCCGCCTGGATCGGCAGCATCGTGGGGCTCGCGCTCACCTTCGTGGCGCGACCGGTGATGGTGGCGCTCTGTCTCGCTCCGCTGCGCTTTCCGCGCAACGACATTCTCTACGTCGGATGGGTGGGACTGCGCGGCGCGGTGCCGATCATCCTGGCGATGTTCCCGGTGCTCGCCGCGGCGCCCGGTGCGTATCGCATCTTCAACATCGTCTTCTTCATCGTCGTGATGAATGCGATCGTGCCGGGCACCACCGTGTCGTGGGTGACGCGACGACTCCGGCTCGAATCGGGCGAGCCGCCGCCGGCGGAAGCGGTGCTGACGGTCGAGTCGTTCGACGAGATGGAGGGCGAGCTGCAATCGTACTACGTGGACGAAGCGCTGCCCGTGGCGGGGATGTCGCTCGAAGAGCTGCCATTTCCGGACGGCGCCGCGGTGACGATGATCGTGCGTGGACGCGAGCTGATCGCACCGAAGGGCGCCACTCGCCTCGAGGTCGGCGACCATGCGTACGTGCTGTCACGGCCGGAGAGCGCCGAGATGGTGCGGCTGTTGTTCGGGAGGCCGGAAGCTTGAAAACCAGTGAGTCGGGTCCCTCTAGCCGTCATCCGGAATCCAGGTTACCGGCAACTCACAACCTGGATCCCGGTTGGACGATAGGGGGACCTGCCGCCGTCGACCGGGATCGACCCAACTCGTGCCGTAGAAACTTCCGCCACCACATTCCGTACTGTCAGTACAAACGCAGGCGTGCCGAGTCGCGCCAGGTGAGACAGACCGATGAGCGTAATAATCATGGAAGGGGTGCTCTTCGTCGCGCTGATCGCGGCGGGCGGCGCCCTTCTTTATTGGGTGATACTCTACTTCACACCAGTGGGCGTCCGGCTCCGCCAGACGTCGAATCGCAGGCAGATCGAGCGTGCGGCCGAGCTGGTGTGCTCGGAACATGGCCGCATCGCGGAGGACAAACTGGTACGCCTCGCCAGCGGAGAGCGGGTGTGCCCTGACTGCTACAAGGAGATCGTCAATGCCTAGCACGATGTCTGACCGGATCGGCTCGATGCAGTTCGAGCCGAGCACGGATGGCCGACAGAAGTTCAAGCGCATCATGATCGTCGCCGCGACGCTCGTCGTCGTGCTCTTCCTGCTGCCTTCGACGTTCACCTACGTGAACCCGGGCTACGTGGGAATCGTGATCCATCGCGCGGGTGGGGGCGTGGATCCGCACCCGCTCGGCCCGGGAGTGCACGGTCGTGTTCCGTTCGCGACCGGCATCGAGGAGTATCCGGTGTTCCTCAAGACCGTCGTGCTCACCAAGGCGAACAACGAAGGCTCCTCCACCAACGACGAGATCAACGTCAACAGCGTCGAAGGCCAGCCGATCTCGCTCGACGTGTCGCTCTCCTTCGAGCTCGATCCCGCGCAGACGCCGAAGCTCTACTCGACGTTCCGTACGGACATCGATCAGATCACGCACGGCTTCGTGAAGCAGACGATCCGCCAATCGCTGCAGGAGGTGTTCGGCACGGAGCCAGTGGCCGACATCATCGGACCGAAGAAGGCCGAGGCGACGAATCGGGCGCGGGCGAACATCGCGCAGCGGCTCGCGCCGTACGGATTCGAGGTGAAGCAGTTCACGATCAACGAGCTGCGCGCGCCGGCCGCGGTGATGGAGGCGATCAACCAGAAGAACGTCATGCAGCAGCAGGCGCTCACCGCGCAGAACGAGCTGCAGAAGAACACGTTCCAGGCGCAGGGCGACTCGATCAAGGCCGCGGGCCGCGCCAAGGCGATCACCGCCGAAGCCGAGGCGCAGGCGCGCGCGAACCAGCTGCTCGCGGCGAGCATCACCCCAACGCTCGTGCAGTACGAGCTGTCGAAGAAGTGGAATGGTCAGATGCCGCAGGTGACGGGCGGCGGGACGCCTCTGCTGCAGCTACCGGCGGCGGGCAAACCCTGAACCGCGGGTTGGTTGGTGAGTTGGTGAGTCGAAGCGCAGATCCCTCGACTCGCCAACCAACCAACTCACCGAGCTGCGAGCATCTCGTACAAGCCAGCGCACCCAGCGGCCACCGCGATGCCCGTCAGCCATCCACCAACGACGTCGGTGGCCCAGTGCCAGCCGAGCAGCACGCGGCTCACGCCCGTCGTGACCGCGAGCAGCACGGCAACGGGCACCGCGACCTCCACCGGCACGACACCTTCACGCACGAGCAGATAGGCGCCGGTGAACAGCACCGCGGTCGCGTCGGTGGTGTGTCCGCTCGGATACGCGGGCTCGGTCTTTCCCTTTCCCAATGCGATGGCCGGACGCAGACGCCGGTATGCAAGCTTCACGGCGTGATGCGCGACGATCGCCCCGAGCGACGCGGCCGCGAGCGGCGCCAGGATCCGCAGCGGTGGGCTGCCCCGCGTGGCGAACAGCGCGAGCGCGCTCGCCGCGCCGATGGCCGGATGCATGTACGGCTCGCCCGGCAAGGTGCCGATGCTCGCCGCGCGGAGCACGAAATGTTTTGCGCGCGCTCGCCCGGCCACGCGCTCGATCGCGTCGTCGAGCGATTGCACCGCGCGGCTGCACGTGGCGATGGCCAGCGCGATCGTGCCGGTCGCGGCGCCGAGCGCGATTGTTCGAAGGTCCGTCATGGAGCGAGATGGTGCATGCGGCGGTGCGGGGAAGCGCGGCGTGACGGCTGACGCCTCAGCGCGCGCGCATCAAGCTAGCCGCACCATCGCCCCGGCGGGCAGGTAGCGCCGCAACACGCTGAGCACGCGGTCGCGATCCAGGGGCTTGTCCAGGAGCTCTGCCGCTCCGCTCAACGCACTCCGCGAATCGGTGGCGACCACGCTCGTGATCACGATCGGCGTCGCGCCGAGATCGGCGTCCGCCCGCAGGATGCGCAGCACGTCGAACCCACTGATCCGCGGCAGACGCAGATCGAGAAAGACGAGCGCCGGACGAAGCTCGCGCGCGAGCCGGAGTCCCTCCACGCCGGACGACGCGGTCACCGCGCGGTGGCCTGCCTCGTGGACCAGTGCGCCCAGCACCACGCACGCGTCCTGGTCGTCGTCGACGATCAGCACGGTGCGCTGCGTCTCGCCCGCGGGCGTCACGTGATGGGCGACGACGCGTTTGCCATTCACCGGCGTCATGGTCGTCGCGACGTGCGCACCAATGGCACGTTCGGCGAAGTGGATCGTCATCGTCGTGCCTTCGCCCTCCACGCTCGCCGCGTCCAGACGATGGCCCATCAGCTCACAGAGTGAGCGCGAGATCGCCAGTCCGAGCCCTGTCCCGCCGAACCGGCGATTGATCATCGCCTCGGCCTGCTCGAACACGTTGAAGATCGCGTCGAGCCGGTCGGCGCGGATGCCGATGCCGGTGTCGCGCACCTCGAGGCGCAGCGGCTCGCCCGCATCGTTCACCTCGAGACGAACCACGACCTCGCCGCGCTCGGTGAACTTGAGCGCGTTGCCGATCAGGTTGATCAACACCTGCTTGAGTCGCGCTTCGTCCGTGACCACGGCGCTCAACGTCGGCGGATGCTCGGTGCGCAGCAGCACGGGCCGGTCACGAAGCTGGCCCTCGAACTCGCCCACCGTCTCGGCGATCAGCGTGTCCAGCCGCACCGGGCCCAGCTCGAGCGTCATGCGGCCCGCCTCGATCTTCGACAGGTCGAGGATGTCGTTGATCAGGCCGAGGAGATGCCGGCCGTTGGCCGCGATGCGGTTGAGATACGAGAGATGCGCATCGCTCAGATCGTCGCCTCTGTTCTTCAACAGGACGTTGGCGAAGCCGATGATCGAATTCAGCGGCGTGCGCAGCTCGTGGCTCATGCGGGCGAGGAAGTCGCTCTTCGCGCGGCTCGCCGCCTCGGCCGCGTCTCGCGCGACGATCAGATCCAGCTCGGCGCGCTTGCGGGCGGTGACGTCGCGAAAGTTCACGACCGCGCCCGAGATGCGGCCGCGCTCGAGCACCGGCGATGCCGCGTACTCCACCTGGAGCGGCTGCCCGTTCTTGCGCCACAGCACCTCGTCGTCCACCTCGCAGGCCACGCCGGTGGAGACGGCCAGGCAGATCGGGCACTCGTCCACCGGATACGGCGTTCCGTCCGACCGGGAATGATGCGACACGGGATGCATCGGCTTGCCGATCAGCTCTTCGGCGTCGTAGCCGAGCATCTCCGAGCCGCGCCGGTTGATGAAGGTGACCACGCCGTTCGCGTCGAGTCCGTAGATGCCCTCGCCCGACGCGTCCAGGAGCCGGCGGATGTTCGTCGCGAGCCGCTGCCGCTCCTCGGCCGCGGCGCGGCGCTGCGTCGTGTCGCGCAGGGTGCCCATCGTGCTCATCGCGGTGTCGTCCTCTCGCACCGCGCGCACGCTCGCCTCCACCCAGCGGTAGCCGCCGTCGCGGTGGAAGAAGCGCACCTCCACCAGCGCGCTCTCCGCGGAGCCTTCGGTCATCGGGAGCAGCGCGTCGTGCAGCGTCGATCGATCCGAGGGGTGGACGTAATTGAGGAAGTGGGTGCCGAGCGACCGGTCGACCTCGTGTCCGGTGAGCGTGGTCCACGCCGGATTGAGAAAGGTCCACAGCCCGCCCTCGTCGGCGCGGAAGAAGACGTCCTGCATCTGCTCGACGACCGTCCGGTACTTCTGCTCGCTCCTCGCGAGCGCCTGCTCGGCCGCGAGCTGCTCCGTCATGTCGTCCACGAGCACCATGCGCGCGCTGTGCCCGTCGAACTCGAGTGGGTACGACGTGATCTGCACGCGCCGGATCTGGCCGCGCTTGGTGCGGTGCACCGACGACTCGTGCACGCGCTCCACCGTGCCGATTCCCTTCAGCACGGTCTCGGGATACTCACGCTCGCTGGGGGGCCGGATGTCGCGGAGCGTCATCGCCAGGAACTCCTCGCGCGACCAGCCATACGCGCGCGTCGCGGCGGCGTTGACGTCGAGGAAACGCAGCGTCGCCAGATCGTAGACCCACGCCGGCTGCGGTGTGAGCTCGAAGAGGGGGCGGAAGCGTTCGTCCTGGGTCGATGCTGCTGAAGTCATGCGGCTGGAAGGAGGGTACGACGTGCGACTATCTTGGGTGGCAGCCGTCACGCGCGCGGAACAAGCGCGCAGCCGCTCACCTGGAGTCTCGTCATGCCCCTCGTTCCGTTCGAGACCTTACCCGATTCCGCGCGCGCCTGGGTGTTCGGCAGCGACCGCCCGCTCTCGGAGGAAGGGACCAAGACCCTCATGAAGTCGGTCGAGGAGTTCCTGTCCGAGTGGAAGGCCCACGGAGAGCCGCTCACCGTCGGCTACGAATGGCGGTTCGGGCGGCTGCTCGTCGTCGGCGTGGACCAGCGAACCGCCGGGGCGTCGGGCTGCTCGATCGATGGTCTCTTCCGCGTGCTGCAGGCGCTCGAGCCGCAGGTCGGCGCCACCCTCGTAGGAGGGGGACGGGTCTACTATCGCGATGGCAACGGCGAAGTGCAGTCCGCCGAGCGGTCGGAG
This sequence comes from Gemmatimonadaceae bacterium, assembly GCA_036008805.1. Taxonomy (GTDB): domain Bacteria; phylum Gemmatimonadota; class Gemmatimonadetes; order Gemmatimonadales; family Gemmatimonadaceae; genus AG11. The sequence continues at coordinate 9,521 of DASYMZ010000195.1, read as the reverse complement.
TTGAAGGCGCTGTTCGCGTCGGGCGCGATCCGCGACGACTCGGTCGTGTTCGACACCAGCCTCACCGATCTGGGCTCGCTCCGGAGCGGGTTCGAGAAGGCCGCGCGCAAGAGCTGGGCAGCCAACCTGCTGCAGTAGGCGGCTCGCGGCACCGCGAGCCACCTCGCTACGCGAGCCAGCGGTCGAGGTGCTCGCGGACGAAGTCGTCGTCGGTCAGCTCGGGATGCTCGCGACACACCCGGTCGATCTCCTTCGCCTGACCCGGTGACAGCGTCTCGGCCGGATCCAGGCACCAGGTGCCGGCGAGCAGACCCTGCCGGCGCAGCACTTCATGGATGCCGGGAATGCAGCCGGCGAAGCGGTTGGCGGCGTCGAAGATCGCCGCGTTGGCGTCGGTGAGCGCGGCGCCCTCTCGCAGCAGATCGGCTGGAATCACCTGCTCGCCACGGGCGACGCGTACGCGCTCGAGCAGCGCCACGGCCCGATGGGTCCAGGTCGCCCATTGGCCGAGCAGTCCACCGACGATCCGGCGGGTTGCGACACCATCCGGCGCTCCGAATGGAAACGGGGTGATCAGGTCGGCGACGATCGCGTCGTCGTTTCCCGTGTAGAGCGCGAGGTCGTCGCGGCCCGCGTCGGCGACAGCGCGGATGACCTCGATGGTGCGATACCGGTCGAACGGCGCGATCTTGATCGCCCACGCGTTCTCGATCGCGGCGAACTCGCGCCAGAACTCGTAGCCCAGCACTCGGCCGCCGACGGCCGGCTGCAGATAGAAGCCGAAGAGTGGGAGCACGTCGGCAACAGCGCGACAGTGTGCGATCAGCGCAGCGTCGCTCGCCGTCGCGAGCGCGCCCAGGCTCAGCAGCGCGACGTCGTATCCACTGGTCGCCGCGAGCTCGGCCTCGGCCACCGCCTGCGTCGTCTCGCCGACGACACCCGCGACGAGAACCACGAGACCCTGCGTCGCGGTCCGCTCGCGCGCCGTCTCGGCCGCGAGCTCGAGAACGGGGCGCAGGAGTCCGTGCTCCGGCCGGCGGATCTCGAATTGGGTCGTGTGCACGCCGACGGCGATGCCCCCCGCGCCGGCGTCCAGATAGTAGCGAGTGAGCGCGCGCTGGCGCCGCTCGTCGAGCCTGCGCGACGAGGTGAGCGCGAGCGGATGCGCGGGAATGACCTGTCCCTCGCGCAGACGTGCGCGCAGGAGGGTCGCGCGATCAGAATCGCCCATCGCGTCGCTCGAAGTTCGTCGGCTTGCCGAGCAGCCGGCCGCCGCGATGCACCCAGTCCGCGACCCAGTCGAGCAGCGTGCCGAGGGGAAGGAGCTGATGATCGAGCAGCGGGCGCATGCGCGCGCCGTGGCTGAGGAGGGCGTCGGTGCCCTCGACTCCTTCGAACGTCGGCTGCGCTCCCAGACGTTCGCCCAGCGCGCGCGCCAGGTCGGCGACGCGCAGCGTGTCCGGGCCGGCCACGTTCACGATGAACGGCTCCGGAGCGGACGCGCGCGCGAGCGCGGCGAGCGCGAAGGCGTTCGCGTCGCCCTGCCAGATCACGTTCACGAAGCCCATGGCCAGGCTCACCGGATCGCCACGCGCGATCCGCACCGCGAGGTCGGTGAGCACGCCGTAGCGCAGATCGTGCGCGTAGTTGAGTCGCACGATCGAAACGGGAGTGCCGTGGCGCGCAGCCGCGGCGGCGAAGATCCGCTCGCGCGCGAGGCAGGAGTACGCGTACTCGCCCACCGGCGCGGGTGCGTCGTCCTCGCGCGATCCGCCGCGGAGGGCCGGCGTGAGCGGATAGACGTTTCCCGTGGAGAAGACGACCGTCCGCGCGCCGGCGTAGCGCTCGGCGACGAACGCCGGCACCGCCGCGTTCATCGCCCAGGTGGTCGCGGGGCTGCCCGAGGTGCCGAACTTCTGGCCCGCCATGAACACGACGTTCGGCGCGTCCGGGAGATCGGCGAGCGCGCGCGGGTCGAGCAGGTCGGCGCCGAGCGTGTCGACACCGTCCGCCTCGAGCGCGGCGGCCGCGGCGCGGTCCGTCCAACGTGACACGGCGATCACTCGGCGCGAGGGATCGGCGCGCTTCGCCATGCGTGCGAGCGAGGGACCCATCTTTCCGCCCGCGCCAAGCACGATGAGCGCTCCGGGGGTGGACGTCAACACGCTCGCGAGCGCCGCGGGTGGACGAGAGAGCCGCTCCTCGAGCTCGATCTCGTCGTGCGGCGCGCGCGTGTCGATCATCCCGCGCTCACCCTCGGGCCGTCGACGGCGGCGAGCTCGCGTTGAAGCGCGCGGCGCGCGGCGTCGATCGTCTCGCGCGTCCGTTCGCGCAGCGTCGGAAGATCGTCGAGAGTGAGTCCCGCCGTGGCGATCGGGGCGAGCACCCGCGCGCGCGCGTGCGCGCGGCGAAAGGCGAAGCTTCCCTTCGCCATGCAGTCGCGGGTGCCGGCGATCGCGATCGGGAGGATCGGCACCTGCGCCTGGATCGCGAGATGGAACGCGCCGTCCTTGAATGGCAGCAGCTCGTCGGTGGGCGAGCGGGTGCCTTCGGGAAAGATCATCACGCTGACGCGGCGCCGGAGCCGCTCGCGGCACTGGGCGATCGCGCGCATCGCGCTCTCACGCTTGCCGCGGGTGACCGGGACGTCTCTCGCCATGCGCATCATCCAACCCATCACCGGAATGCGGAAGATGGTGTCCTTGGACAGCCACTTCATCTCCCACGGGAAATGCGAGACGAGGAAGATGTCGGCGTACGACTCGTGGTTGGAGACCACGACGTACGGGCGTCGAGGATCGTCGGGCGGCGTGCCTTCGGTCTCGAAGTTCCAGAGCCGGTTCATCTTCACGTGCGCCACCGCGAGCTGCCGGAACGCGCGTCCCGCGTGGTATCGCCCGCTGTCGAATGGGGCGGTCACGAGCCAGACCGCACCGACGTAGAAGAAGCCGATCAGGACGAGCAGCACGGCGGCGACCCACGCCCACGCGCTCTGGATGCGCTGCATGTCGAACGATTCCGAAGCCGGTGCGATGAGACTCGCCGCGCCGTCAGGCGCGGACGAAGTCGGGCCGCCAGTGCCGCACCTCGCGCTTCACCGCATCGGCCGTCGCGAGCTCGCCGGCGAGACAGCGCTCCACGAGCGCAGGCAGCTCCGCGTCGCCGGCGTAGCGCAGGCCGATGAGCTGCTTGAGGCGCAGCTCGGGAATTCGCTGGCAGAGCGCCACCGGAAGCACCGTCGCGAGCCGGAGCCGCATCTCGAGGCCGATCACCCGGTTCTGCACGATGAGCGTGGAGGTGCGGCTCGCGACGATCCCCGCGACGAGCGCGATCGCGACGACGACCAGCCAGAACGACCAGAGCGACGGATGGCGGATCGCTTCGACGAGCGTGACGGCGACGTTCACCAGGAAGATCGGGAGCGCGACGTAGTGGTAGAGCGAGAAGAAGCGCCGGTGGTTGGCGTAATTCTGTTGCGTCGCGGTCATCGTCTCAGTGAGAGGAATTTGGCGTCAGGCAGCGAGCGCCATGGCTGCATGGCGCTTGATGCGCGTGAGCATCGCGTTCAGTCCCGCCTCCCGGCCGGCGAGCCCGATCCCTTCCATCATCTGTCGCACGAAGTCGGACGGGATGGCGAGCGTCGTCTCCGGCGGGTGCCCGTTGATCGCCGAGAAGAGAATGGCGAGAAAGGCGGCGATCGTCGGCGACTGTCGCGGGTTGAGGTCGGCGTAGAAATAGAGCTTGCCGTCCCGCACCTCCGGGAACAGATCGACCCGCGTCTGGCATTCCGGTACCGTGAACTCGGCGCGATCGAGAGCGAGGAAGCGTTCGGGCACCGGCTCGAGCTTTTTGGAGAAGTGCAGAAGCGTCTGCATCTTCTCCTCCCGGCCAAGGGCGCGGAACGTGCTCAGCACCCGTGCCACGGACGGGGGAAGCGGTTGCTCGGCGGCCGGTTCCATCATGGCAGGAGATAAACCGCGGGGGTGTTGACGCGTCAAGCGTCGAGCGCCCTCGCGCGGTGCACTCACCAATCACGCACGGACGAGACGACGATGCCAACGAGAAGCGCGACGGCGGAGTGGAAGGGCGGGCTGAAGGGTCAGGGGAGCTTCCGGGGACAGACCGGGCTCGCCGCGCAGTACAACTTCAGCTCGCGGTTCGAGAACGGCGCGGGCTCCAATCCGGAAGAGCTGCTCGCCGCGGCCGATGCGGCGTGCTACAGCATGGCGCTGAGCCTGGGCCTCGAGAAGGAGGGCACGCCGGCCACGAGCGTGGAGACGAAGGCCGACTGCACGATCGAGAAGCAGGGTGAGGGGTTCAAGATCACCCGTATGCTGCTCACGGTGCGCGCGTCGGTGCCGAACATCGATCCGGCCAAGTTCGAGTCGATCGCGCAGGCGACGAAAGAAGGCTGTCCGGTGTCAGCCGCGCTCAAGGGCAACGTGCAGATCGAGCTCGACGCGAAGCTCGTCTGACGACCGCGGCGTCAGCCGAGCCGACTCGGGCTCGGCGCCGCGCAGGAGCGCTCGCTGGATGGCCAGCCAGATCACGAAGCACGGCAGGGCCAGCCGGTAGGTCATCACCGTGGGCGTGCGAAGCCATGCCCCCGGGACGAGAGTGGACATGATCGGGATCGTCAGCATGGCGATCCCGAACAGCGCGGTGCGCCAGCGCTCACGCGGCTCCGCGGCGAACCAGATCGCCGCGCCGGTGAAGGCGATGAGATAGCTCGCCCGCTCCGCCTGGTGATTGAAGAGCACCACGAAGAGCAGCACCGAGCAGAGATAGAGCAGCCGGAAGCGAGGCTCGTCCCACCGGTCGCGCCGGAGTGCCAGCGGAACGAGGAGCGCCAGCGTGCCCGCGAGTTGCATGCTCCAGTTCGGCAGTGACAGCGCGCTCCATCGGCTCACGACGGCCATGATGGAGAACCAGCGCTGGAGCGCGTCGGCGCTCTCGACCGCGCGCCATGATTGGTACTGCGCGGCGAGCGTGGTCGGAGACGTGACCAGGAGCGGGAGCGCCACGAGCAGCAGCCCGACCAGGGCGGCGGCGCCGCCGCTGCGCAGCGCGCGACGCCGCGGCAACGCGAAGGTGAGAGCGGCCAGTGGAAAGATCTTCACGCACGCGCCGAGTCCCACGGCCAGGGCCGAACGCCAGTGCCGGCCGCGCTCCAGCGTCGCGAACGCGAGGATGATGAGCGCCGCCACGAGCGCGTTGCTCTGTGCGTTCTGCATGCCGCGCAGCACCTCGAGATGCAGCAGCGCGAGCGCGAGCAGCGCCTGCCGCTGCGGAAGCACGCGCTCCACGGCGGTGAAGAGCAGCATCGCGTTGAGCGCGCTCCAGAGAAAGAGCGCGAGCGGCCAGGGGAGCCACGCGAGCGGAGAGAAGAGCAGCGCGAAGGTGGGGCTGTACTTGAACCGGTCGGTGTGCTCGGCCGGATACTCCGCGTACAGGTCGTCACCCGAGAGGAGATGGCGCGACGCCGTCCGGAAGATCTCGAAGTTGCCCGATGGCCGCGACGCCCTGCGCAGGTCGTCGGCCGAGCGTCCGCGCACCACCCGCTGCGCGGCGGCGTTCACGCGCGGGTCGGCGGCGAGTGCCTTTCCCGCGGCGTCCGCAACGGCGGTGAGCAGATACACCGCGACGAGGATACGCCTCAAGCGCGCGGTGGGGATGGAGGACCACCAGTTGGAAAGACGATCGAGCATCGAACGGCGGAGGGAGTGAGTCGGGCTGGCCGCCGCGCTCTCAGGCGCTATAGTACTCCTTGATGCACATCGTCACGACGCGCTGGAGCATCCCGATCTGCTGGCGCGTGTCCGTCATGGACCGCACCTCGGGCAGCGTATTCCAGACGTCTTTCAGCACGATGAGCAACTGCTCGGGCAGGATCGTGCGAGCGCGCGCCTCGCTGGCCATCATGAGCAGCGACGCCTGAAGCGCGCTGGGGTCGGTCGAGTCGCTGAGATATGCGCGCAGCGCGTTCCGCACGGCGCTCACGGTCTCGTCGTCAAGGCGACTCGACGGTGTACCGCTCGAGTCGTGCGCCATCATCATGCGAAGAAGCGGGGCGGGAGTGGTCGGCGCACGCGATGGATGGACGAGCGGTGATGCCTGCCGGCAGCGACGAATGTTTATCCCAGACATCCCCACGTCAAGTGGCGAATAGCTCACAGTGACGAAGCGTTCTGGTCCCCCTCTTGCTCCGCCCGAGGCCTACACCCGTCACCCCAGACGCGATGCAGCCTCCGGCTCGGATGACGACGTGACCCGTCACGCCGTACTCGTGTTCTCCACCGATCCGCTAGCGGCCGCCCTGCTCGGCGCGGCGATCGAGTTGGCGGGACATGCTCCGTACTTTCCGCAGCCCGACGAGACGGCGCGAGACGCGCTGCTTCGCGTCCGCCCCCGGCTTGCCGTCATCGACTGCGATCACGTCGAGGCGTGCTCCGACGCGTTCATCGGGCCCGCGCTGATGACGGGGAGCCGCGCCCTGCTGTTCCGTTCACGCCGGACCCAGCGCGACACGAGCTCGCTCGCCGAGCGTCTGGGCCTCATGGTGGTGGACATGCCGACGCGGCACGAGACCCTGACCCAGATACTTCGCGAGCTCCTGGCCTAGCGAAAAAGAGCGACACTCAGACGTGGGCGACGGCGCGCCGCGCACGCTCCGACCAGGCGCGCTGAGTGTCGCACGCATCGCAATTGCCGCACATCCAATCGGCGGGCGCCGGCTCGCCGAAGTACTCGAGCAAAAAGCGCGTGCGGCACTGCGCGCTCTGACAGTACGACACCATCGACTGCAGCTTCGCGCGGTCCTGCACTCGCCGCTGCTCGTAGTCGGTGAGGTCGGCGCTGAGATCGACCGACGTGAGCCGGCTCTGCAGCCGCTCCCAGCCGCCGCCACGATGCTCGCGCACGAGCCCATGCCGCTTGAGCAGCACGAGCACGATGCGCGCCTTGCGCCGTGCGACGCCGGAGCGCTCGGCGAGCGTATCCAGCTCGACGCGCTCGCCGAGCGGATACTGCTCCAGCAGCAGGGCGACTTTGGCCGCCTCCTCGACGTCGGGATACTTCCCGCCGAGGAAGTACGACTGCACGCGCGAGTCCTCGACGCGATAGAGGATCGAGCAGACGGCCGGCAGGCCGTCGCGTCCAGCGCGGCCGGCCTCCTGATAGTACGCCTCGACCGACCCGGGAAAGTGATAGTGCACGACGAAGCGCAGATCGCGCTTGTCGATGCCGAGCCCGAATGCGTTGGTCGCGATCATCGCCGTGAGCTCGCCCGCCATGAACGCATCCTGCGACGCTTTGCGATCGGCCGGCGCCATCTTGCCGTGATAGAGCCCGATCGGGAAGCGATGGCGGAGCATCTCGTGCAGCCGCTCCGCTTCCTTGATGGTCGCGCAGTAGATGATGCCGCTTCCCGTCGCCTCACCGAGCACCTTCTCCAACTCGGCGTCCTTGCTCGCGGCGTTGACGGTGCGGCGCACCTCGAAGCGAAGGTTCGGGCGCGCGAAGCCGGTGACCGTGATCAGCGGATCGCGCATGCCCAGTTGCCGCGCGATGTCGGCGCGCACTTCGGCGGTGGCGGTGGCCGTGAGCGCGAGGATCGGCGGCTTGCCGAGCCGAGCGACGACGGAGCCCAGGGTGAGGTAGTCGGGGCGGAAATCGTGTCCCCACTGGCTCACGCAGTGCGCCTCGTCGACGACGAACAGGCTCACGGTGCGCGTGAGGAGCCGGTCGAAGAAGTCGCGGTCCTTGAAGCGCTCGGGAGTGAGATAGAGGATCTCCCCCTCTCCGTCTTCGACCTGCCGCGCCGTCTCGCGCGTCTCGCCGGCGGACAGGTGCGAGTGCATGGCGAGCGCGTCCACGCCATGCGCCTGCAGCTTGTCCTGCTGGTCCTTCATGAGCGCGATGAGCGGGCTCACGACGACGGTGAGTCCGGGCAGGAGCAGCGCCGGAAGCTGGTAGACGATGGACTTCCCGCTCCCCGTCGGCATGACGACGAGCGCATCGTGTCCAGTGAGGGCGGACTGCACCGGCTCCCATTGGCCAGCGCGGAAATCGGGATGGCCAAAGCGCTCGCGTAGCACGGCGCGAGCGCGGGCCTTCGTGACGACCTTCGGCATGCCGCCGGTGAAGGCAGGAAGCGGGCCGGGATGCGGGATGCGCCTGACTGCTCGCGGCACACATGACCTGATGCGTGGCGGGCGAGGCTCGAGGTGCGGTCGCACGCAGATAGTGTGCGGTGCTCCGTACCTGGTAGTGGTGTACTCGAACCTCGTACGACCGATTCGGCGCGCACCATGAGTGTCATTTGGCGCGAAGGAATCCGCTCGGCAGGCCGTACGAGGTACGAGTAGTGGGTACGACCACGTACCGTGTACTGCTGGGAATGCGCGGTTGCTCGCGATCGAGATCCGTGAGCCGCGCATCATGTAGACCTGATGCGCGGCTTCCCTCGCAAAACAACCGCGGGGCGGCTGTCGCCGCCCCGCTCAGCATCACCCGCCGATCTGATGCTGCTCGCCGTTCTGCTGCGCCCCGCGGATCGTGATCTTCCGCGGCTGCGCCGCCTGCGCCTTCGGGATCGTCACCGTCAGCAGCCCGTTCGTGAAGCTCGCGTCGATCCGCTCCGCGTCGACGAACTCCGGCAGACGGACGGAGCGCTCGAAGGTGCCGTGCACGCGCTCGGCCGCAAACACGCGGACCTCGCCATCGGCCGTGACGTCGAAGCTGGCCGGCTTGGTGCCGCGAACCGTCAGCACGTTCTGCTCGAAGCGGATGTCGACCTGGTCGGGGCTCACGCCGGGAAGCTCCGCGTGGATCACGTAGGCGTCACCACGCTCCGCGACGTCGAGCGCGGGAACCCACACGCGCGAGTTGCCGATGCCGTTGAAAGCCTGATCGAGCGCGCGATTGAGCGTCAGCATGCGGTCGATCGAAGTGCCCAGAGTGCGAGTGTTCATCATAGGTAGTCTCCTCAATTCTCCATGGGGATGATCGTAGTCCGCCATGGCGGCGGCGCGGCAGAAAAAAGCAGGGGCCAGACCAATCGATCTCTGCCAGATTGACCGACACGCGGCGGTGCTCGTGCGCAGCCGTGACAGGCCGTCTGTCAGCCGTGCACGCATCAGCGGTCACTCCGCTCGCCTGAACCGGTCGCGCGCCTTCGTGGCGAGGGTTAGCGTTGCGACGTGCCTCGACCCACACGCCATTTCAAATCGCCCACGCCGGCGCCAGCATCGCCCGCTCCGCTCGCGCCACCTGTTCTGCTCGACTGCTTCGCCGCGGTCGCGCCCGGGCTCGAGGCGCTCGCGCTCACCGAAGCGCGCGCACTCGGGCTCGACTGTAGCAGCGAGGAGGGTGGCATCGCATGGTCGGGCGACATCCGCACTGTGCTCCGCGCCAACCTCGGCCTCCGGATCGCGTCGCGGGTGATCGTCCGGCTCGACTCCTTCGAGGCGCGAAGCTTCGCCGAGCTCGAGCGACATGCTCGGCGTATTCCGTGGACGCGG
>DASYMZ010000194.1:0-33983 GCA_036008805.1 Gemmatimonadaceae bacterium | reverse complement strand
ATCTGGTGGAGACCCAAGCGCTGGCGAGCAGCTGCGCTGCAAGAATCTCGCTACTCCGGCCCAGGCGAATCTTTCCGAGTGCCGCTCGGGAGCGGCACTCGGAAGGTAACCCAGTGGACCGGGATCAGGCTCGCGCCAACGCGCTCTGCGCCTGCCGATCCGCGCGGGCCGCCGCCGCCCGGGTATCCACGAACACCTTGGCCAGATCGCGCACGCGCCCGTAGTCCACTCCGGAATGATCCGTCACGATCATCACGGCGTCCGCGCCGGAGATCACCGCGTCGGTCAGCTTCACCGATTTACCGAGCGCACCCGCCGGCGTGTGCCCGTCCTCCACGATCTCCGGGCAGTAATCGTCGTGGTAGCTCACCACCGCGCCCTTCTGTGACAGCAGATCCATGATCTCGAGCGCCGGCGACTCGCGCAGGTCGTCGATGTCCTTCTTGTACGCCACGCCGAGCACCAGCACCTTCGCGCCCTTGAGCGCGATCGAGTGGTCGTTCAGCCCGTCCTGCACCTTGCCCACCCAGAACGCCGGCATCTCCGAGTTGATCTCGTCGGCCACGCCGATCATCCGCGTCTTGTAGTGCAGCGTGCGCATCTTCCACGCGAGGTAGTGCGGGTCCAGCGGGATGCAGTGCCCGCCCAATCCAGGGCCCGGCGTGAACTTCATGTAGCCGAACGGCTTCGTCGCGGCCGCGTCGATCACCTCCCACACGTCCACGCCCAAGCGGTCGCACACCTGCGCCATCTCGTTGGCCAGGCCGATGTTGATCATGCGGAAGGTGTTCTCGAGCAGCTTGGTCAGCTCGGCCGCCTCTGGGCTGCTCACCGGCACCATCGTCTCGATGAACTTCCCGTACAGCGACGCGCCCAGGTCCACGCAGTGCGGCGTGACACCGCCGATCACCTTGGGCGTGTTCTTGGTGTGCCATTTCTCGTTGCCTGGATCCACACGCTCGGGCGAGAAGCAGAGGAAGATGTCCGCACCGACCTCGAGCCCGCGCGCCTGCAGCAACGGGATCATTAGCTCGCGCGTCGTGCCCGGATAGGTCGTCGACTCGAGCACGATGAGCTGCCCGGGGCGCAGCGACGCGGCGACACTTTCCGTCGCGGCGATCACATAGCTCATCTCGGGATCCTTCGTCTTGCTGAGCGGCGTCGGCACGCAGATCGAGATGACGTCGCACTCGCCGAGCCGGCTCATGTCGGTCGTGGCTTCGAACCGCCCAGCCTTCCGCAGCCTGGCGACGTCCGCGCTCGGCACGTCCTTGATGTGGCTCTTCCCGGCGTTGAGGTCTCCCACGACGCGCTTGGAGACGTCCAGCCCGATCACGTTGAGGTCGACGTTGCCCATCTCGACCGCCAGTGGCAGGCCGACGTAGCCGAGTCCAACGACGCCGCAGACGGCGCTCCCATCAGCGATCTTCGCGCGAAGAATTTCGTAATACATCGGAATGATCAGTGCTCGAGAGGAGCCGACCCCGGGTCGGGGCCGGCAGATGCGGTTCAGGGATGACGGGCAGGGTCGCGCCGGGTCACGCGCCCGGGCAGTGCACACACTGTTCCGGACGACGGAAAGCGTGTATCCGTCTCAAGTTAGGCCCCCTGCGGAGCCCGAACAAGCGAAGCACGGATGCCCCGGTCGTATATCCGCCAGCGGCGGTAGACGTTCGTGCCCATCGCCTCCATCGGACGCTTCATCGCCTCGTTGTCCTCCAGGATCCAACTCGCTTCAGCACTCTGCTCGCCCGCTTCGCGACCCCGCCGGTAGGCCTCCCAGGCGAAGAGCGGCAGAATGCCGCGCGCCCGATACTCGGGCCGTAGCCCGAGCGCCATGACGCGCCAGTCGCGGATCCCGCGCTTCGCCGTCAGCAGTCGAAGCGCCCCGGTCGGATAGAGCCGTCCTGACCCGATCTTCTGCAACACGCCGCTGTAGTCCGGCACGGCGAGCATGAAACCCACGGTTGTCCCGTCCACCTCCGCCGCGAACGCGTAGCGCGGGTTGAGCAGCGGCTTCATGTCGCGGGCCGTGTGGACGAACTCCTCCTTGGACATCGGCACGAAGCCCCAGTTCCTCTCCCAGGCGGCGTTGTACACATCCCAACAGATCTCGAGCTCCTGCTCGAACTTGCGCAGGTCCAGATCTCTGAACGCCACCTTGCTCTTCTTGAGCGCCCGCTCGGCGAGCCGCTCGAACGCCGGCGGCATCGTCCAGCTCCGGTCGCCCATCGGGATCAGATAGGCGATGAGGTCCTTGGACGGCTTCATCCCCGCGCGCTCGCAGAGCGTCGCGTAGTAGGGCGGGTTCCAGGTGGTCATGAACGACGGGCGGTGCTCGAAACCGTCGATGAGCAGCCCGCACTCGTAGTTGGTGCTCGGGTTCATTGGACCGCGCAGCACGTCGAGGCCATGGGCACCCAACCACCTGGTCGCGGCGGCGAACAGCGCGTCGGCGGCCTCCTGGTCGTCGGCGCATTCGAAGAAGCCCCAGAACCCGACGCGGTCGATGTGGAACCGGTTGTGCGCGCGGTTCTCGATCGCCGCGATGCGTCCGACCACCTTGCCCTGCCGGAGCGCCAGGAACAGCTCGCGGTCGGCATCGCGGTAGAAGGGATGCTTCTCTCGATCCAGGGCGTCGAGCACCGTGCTCCGCAGCGGGGGCACCCACTGCGGGTGCCGCTTGCGATCGAACAGTGTCCAGGGAACGTCGACGAACCGGCGAAGGTCGCGACGCGAGGTGACGGGAACGACTTCGACTGGCACGGGCTGTGGTCTGGGTCTCACTTACGAACGACCTGCGCGAATGTAATACTGCGCCGGCATGAACGTGATCTCGGCGCGAGCGGCACACCTCAATTCGACTCTGCGCAGTGATCGCGCCGCGGGAATCGCGATGACGCTCACGATCGCGCTCCTGGCGCTCGCCGCGTGGCCGCTGTGGCTTCACTGGCGAATCTCCGGCGACGTCGCGCCCCTCATCCTCGACGCTGCCGTTCTGCTCGTCTCACTCGCAACGCTCGCGCCGCGCGCGGCGGCGCTCCGCCCGGTGCGCGATTGGCTCCCGCTCGTCGCGGTGCCGATTCTCTACATCGAGTTGCGCTGGATCATCCCGGCCATCGGTGCGCCGCATCGCGACGCGACAGTGATCGGATGGGAGCACCTGCTCTTCCCGTCCAATCCGTCGGCGACGCTCGCCGTGCGCGTGCCCTCGACTCTCCTGAGCGAGGCATTGCACCTGGCGTACGCCCTGTACTACCCGCTCATCGGCATCCCGCCGATGCTGCTGTTCTTCACCGGCGCTCGGCGACAGCTCGCCGCGACGACGCTCGCGCTGGTGCTCGTGTACACGCTCTGCTTTCTCGCGTATCCGCTGTTCCCGGTAGACGGACCACGCTTCCTCTTCGGTGCGGCCCATGCGCCCGCCGGTCCGGTGCGCAGCTACGTGTTGGCGCTGCTGGAACGCGGTTCCTCGCGCGGAACGGCATTCCCGTCGTCACACGTGGCCGCGTCGGTGGTGGCCGCGCTGTGCGCGCTGCAGCATCAGCGGCGACTTGGCCTCGTCGCCGCGGTGGTCGCGATCGGGCTCACCATCGCGACGGTCTACGGGGGATTCCACTACGCCGTCGATGCGCTCGCGGGCTTGCTGCTCGGCGTCGCGGTCTGGCTGCTCTCCAACGCGATCTGGCGGTCGCTCGACGACGGCGAGACGCGTCAGCGTCAGCGGCTCTGACCCCGAGTCGTCAGGCGGAGACTGTCGATCGCGTGGGTGACTCGGCGCCACCCGACTCTTCTTCGGACTCCGCCGGGTCGAGTCGCCGCATCGTCTGCGCGAGCAGCCGTACCGTGGTCTCGAGCTCGCGCTCCGTGTGCGTCGCCGTGACGAAGAAGCGAAGGCGCGCTCGCTCGTTCGGAACGGCCGGGGTCACCATCGGCTGCACGTTCACCCCCGCCTCGAGCATCATCGCCGAGAGGCGCGCCGCGCGCAGAGAATCGCCCACGATCACCGGAATGATCGGCGTCCCCGACGAAGCACCGGTGTCGAAGCCCTCGTCCTGACAGCGCGCCAGGAAGTAGGCCGACCTCGCGCGCAGCGTCTCCACACGATCCGGCTCGTCGATCAGCTTGCGAAGCGCCGCGAGCGCGGCCGCCGCGTTCGACGGCGTGATCCCAACGCTATAGACGAATCCCGGCGACGTGTACTTCAGGTACTCGATGAGCGCGCGGCTGCCAGCGATGTAGCCCCCGCAGCTCGCGAGCGATTTGCTCAACGTTCCCATCCAGATGTCGACGGACGATGGGTGCACGCCCGCGTGCTCCGCGATGCCACGCCCTGTGCGACCGAGCACGCCGAGCGAGTGGGCTTCGTCCACCATCAGCATCGCGCCGTGGCGTCGTGCGACCGCGACGAAGCGCGCGAGATCGGGAATGTCGCCGTCCGCGCTGTAGACGCCCTCGATCACGACCAACGCGCGACGGTGCTCGCTTCGCACCCGCGCGAGCATCGCGTCGAGCGCGCTCCAATCGTTGTGCGGGAAGGTCACGCGGCGCGCGCCCGAGAACTCCGCGCCCTGCATCGCGCTGTTGTGCATCAGCACGTCGCAGAGAATGACATCCTCCGGACCGAACAGGTGCGAGATGGTGGAGACGTTCGCCGGATGGCCGCCGATGTACACCAGCGCATCCTCGGCGCCGACGAAGCGTGCGATCTCCTGCTCGAGCGCGGCGTGGACCGGCCTCTCACCCGAGACGACCCGACTCGCCGACACCGAGGTTCCCCACCGCGCGATCGCGTCCTGTGCCACACGCGTCACGTCCGCGTCGCCGGAGAGGCCGAGATAGTTGTAGTTGGCGAAGTTGAGCACGCGGCGGCCGTCGATCAGCGCATGGCTTCCGGTCACGCCCTCGTGCACCTGGAAGAACGGGCTCTCGATGCCCTCCGCCTCGAGCAGCGCGAGCCGGTCGCGCAGCGCGCGATACTCCGGCCACTCCGCCACGTCGGTCTCGTGATCGGGGGTGGCCCCCGCACCGCGCCGCGCGACCCCGTTGGCGCGCGCGGAGGGCTCGCCGCGCGCGAGCGAGATCAGATGTCGCGCCAGGTCGCGCACCGTCGGCTGCGCCCACAGCCGCGTCGCATCGATGCGCATGCCGAGATGGCCTTCGAGCGCGACGAGCAGCCGCGTCGCCACCAGCGAGTCGATCGCCAGCTCGACGAGCGGAGTGTCGTCACCGAGCCGCGACTCGTCGATCTGCAGCTCGTCGTGCAGCCATCGCAGCACGAACGCGCGCAGCGAACGCTCGTCGCGTCCCGCTGCGTCGTCGCGCGACGGCGTCCATCGGCCGACGACGTCGAGCGTGCCGTCGAGCATCGCGGTCCTCGTCGCGCCACGCTGGATCTTTCCGCTCGACGTGCGCGGAATGGCGTTCTGTCTCACGAGGACGATCTCGTCGGGGACCACTCCCACCGTCGCGGCGAGCTCCGCCCGCACCGCCTGGAACAGCGCGGCGGCGTCGTCGGACTCGTGATGCCGCGAGACTTCGAGCGCGAGCGCGAGCCGCTCGCCTCGCGCGCCGGCGATGCAGAAGGCCGCCGAGAATCCGGGGCGCAGATCGGGATGGCTCCGCTCCGCCGCGAGCTCGATGTCGTGCGGATAGAAGTTGCGGCCGTCGAGGATCACGAGGTCCTTGATGCGGCCCGTCACGACGAGCTCACCATCGACGAGCGCGCCGAGATCTCCGGTGCGAAGAAAGGTGGAGGCGGAGCCGGGAAGCGTCGCGTCGAATGTCGCCGCGCTCTCGATCGGGCGGTTCCAGTATCCTTGCGCCACGCTCGGCCCTGCGACCCAGATCTCGCCGACCACACCCTCCGCGCACCGCGCGAGCGAATCCGGATCGACCACGGCGACCTCGAGCTCTCGCACCGGCTCGCCCGAAGCGACGAGCGTCGTCGCGAGATCGCCGGGCGGCGCGGCGCACAGCTCGCCCGCCTCGAGCGCGCGGCGGCTCGCCGCGATGCTGCGCGCCTCTCGCCCCTCGGGTCCTCCAGTGACGAGCAGAGTGCTCTCGGCCAGACCATAGCATGGAACGATCACACTCGGTCGCACACCGCTCACCGCGAACGCCTCGGTGAAGCGCGCGATCGTGTCGGCGCGAACCGGCTCGGCGCCATTGAACGACGTGCGCCACGACGAGAGATCGAGCGCGGCGCGCTCCGCGTCGGTCGTGCGCTCGACGCACAGATCGTAGGCGAAGTTGGGCGCGCCGCTCGTCGTCGCGCGATAGCGAGAGATCGCCTCGAGCCAGCGGAGCGGCCGCTGCAGGAAGGTGGCCGGCGCCATCAATACGACGGGGCGTCCCGTGTAGACCGGCTGCACGATTCCGCCGATCAGCCCCATGTCGTGAAACGGCGGCAGCCAGAACACCCCGCTGTCTCCCGCGCGATGCGCGGAGACGCGGTGAATGACGGCGGAGTTCTCGAGCAGGTTCGCGTGCGAGAGCATCACGCCGCGCGGCTCGCCCGTCGAGCCGGAGGTGTACTGGAGCATCGCGAGCGAGCCGCGATGGAGCTGCGGCGCGCGCCAGCTCTCGGCCGCGCTCGTGAGCGCGGAGACGTCGAGCCAGGTGACGCCGCTCAGTCCATCGTTGAGCGCGAGCCAGCCCTGCAGCCGCGACGCGAGACCCGCGCTCACGAGCGCGACGCGCGCGCCCGAGTCCGCGACGATGCCGGAGACGCGCGGATCGGCGCGCCGAGGGTTGGGCGGATACGCCGGAACGGCAACGGCACCCGAATACAGGCAGCCGAAGTACGCGGCGACGTAGTCCAGTCCGGGCGGCACGAGGAGCACCACCCGGTCTCCCGGCGCCGCCACTTCGGCGAGAGATGCCGCGATGGCCCGCGCGCGCCGGCCGAGCTCCGCGAAGGTGAGAGTGCCGTCCTCCGTGCCGTCACCGCTGACGAACCGGAAGACGACCTCGTCCGGCTGGCGAACGGCACGATGCTCCAGAAGCTCGACCAGGGTCGAGATTCCGGCGGCGCGTGCGTCGTCTTCCAGCAGGTCGTGGTGGGTCACGCCGGCGTCTCCTCGGATGGCGCGGTGCCGGTGCGCGGTGCGTGCGCGCGCATCCAACCGGCGTTGACGTACCAAAGGTACGTGTCACGCACGCCCTGCTGCAGTCCGACCGAGGGACGCCAACCGAGCTCGTCGCGGGCGCGGCCGGCGTCGCACAGCCACCAGCGCGGCCTCGCCAGCCGAGTCTTGTTGCCGTTCGCGAGCGAGTGCAATCCAGTCAGCGCGCTCACGACGTCGCCGGCCGCGCCGGCCAGGGCGATCGCCGGCAGCGGGAGCTGCAGCTCGAGCAGACGCGTGGCGGAGGCGGCGGACGCGATCGCCTCGTACATCGCGCGCCAGGTGACCGGTGACTCATTCGCCAGGAAGTAGGTGCGGCCGATCGACTCGGGCCGCTCGCCGGCGAGGAGGATGCCCGCGACCACGTCGCGCACGTGCACGACGGAGAACGCGTTGTCGCGCGGCACCGCGTGGATCGCGACCGGGCGCGACGCGAGCTTGAACACGCGAAGGAAGTCGCGGTCGCGCGGACCGTAGACCGCCGCCGGCCGAACGATGCTCACCGGGAGTCGCCCCTCGTACGGGCGCGCCGCTGTCTCCGCCTCGAGCTTGCTCCGGCCGTAGCCCTCGATTGGCGTCGGCGCGTCGTCCTCGCGCACCGGGTGGTCTGCCGACCTCGCGGGACCGGCCGCCGCCTGCGACGACACGAGCACGACGCGCGGGGGTGCGCTCCCCGCATGCGCAGCCGCGGCGGCGAGCACGTTCGCGGTGGGCACCACGTTCGCGAAGCGGAACTGTCCGAGCGTGCGCCGCTTCGTCGCGCCGGCCAGATGGAACACGTGCGTCGCTCCCTCCCACACCCCCGCGGCGCGGACCGAGCGCTCGTCGGCGAGGTCGGCACGCCAGCGCTGCACGCGCGGATCGAGTGCAGACTCGGCCGACTCGGGACGCGCGAGCACGCGCACGGTCGCGCCGCGCTCGAGGAGCGCGTCGACGAGATGTGAGCCGATGAAGCCTGAGGAACCGGTGACGACGGCGATCATGTCTTCCAAATCTGGCACCGTGATGCGGACGGCGGCGCCCGGCGAGGGATGCTCTCTTGCGGAAACCAGGCCAGGCTTGGCGGCGGTCACGTCTTTCGACGCGGAGCGGGGGCGTTACACTTCTCCGACCACCGGTGCCGTAGCTTAGTCTGGTTAAAGCAGCCGACTCATAATCGGCCGATCCTGGGTTCAAGTCCCAGCGGCACCACTCGACGCGTTCCTTCCGTGCCGACGCAGCGCGCGCCATCGCCGGCTCGACGCAGCAGCGCCCACCGCTTCTCCCAATGCCGCCCACCGTCGCACCCGCCGGCCGACCTTCACCGCTTCGGTTGGCGCTCACGGTGGACTTCGAGCCCGATTGCCCGCCGTATCTCAGCTCGACCTTTCGCGGCATCGAGGAGGGCGCACCCCGCCTCCTCGAGCTGTTCGCCGCGACGGGCGTGCGGGCCACCTACTTCACCACCGGGCAGGTGGCGGAGCGATTTCCGGGCGCCGTTCGAGATCTCGTCGACGCTGGACACGAGCTCGGATGCCACGGCGTGACGCACACCGCGTTCGACACGATGGACGAAGCGACGGCGCGGTGGGAGATCCGGGAATCCGCGGCGCGCCTCCGCGCCTTCGCCAGCGTGACGTCGTTCCGCGCGCCGTATCTGCGCTTCCCCGAGCCGTTCGTGCGGCTCCTGGAAGACGAGCGGTTCGAGCTCGACTCCTCGCTCGCGAAGTACAAACGCTCGTATCGCGCGCCGCGCCTCGCGACGACGCTGACGCGCATCCCCGCCTCGATGACGTCATCGGTGCTGCGGCTGCCCGCGTTCGTGCGCGATCCATGGCTCGCCGCGCTCGCCGATCCCGTCGTCCTCTTCGTCCACCCGTGGGAGTTCGTCGATCTCACCCGCGAGAAGCTCCGCTACGACTGCCGGTTTCGCACCGGCGACGTCGCGCTCGCCTGTCTGCGCGAGGTCATCGATTCGTTCGTGGCGCGTGGGGCGGCGCTGGTCACGATGCGCGAGCTCGCCGCGTGACGGCTCGCGGCCGATTGGTGCGGACGACGAGATGGCTCGCGCTGTTCGTCGCCATCGCGCTCGTGACGATTGCGCTGCGGCGCATGGACGTCGCTCGGGCATGGTCGGAGCTCTCAGCCGTGCGACCGGGGTGGCTCGGCGCGGCGTTGCTGTGCTATTTCGCGATCCTTCCGCTCTGGGCGGTGCAGTGGCATCTCCTCGCTCCGTTCGCTCCGGGAAGGCCGCTCGCGCGCATGTTCGCCGTCGTCTCGATGACGTCCACGGTGCTCAACACGACGCCGCTGCTCGTCGGCGAAGCGACCGGCGTGGTGCTGCTGGTGACGCTCGGCGGACTCTCGCGCGCCGCCGCGCTGTCGGTGCTCGCGATGGACCAGCTCCTGGTGGGAATCGCCAAGTTGATCGTCCTCGGAACGGCGGCGCTCCTGGTCGCGCTGCCACGTTGGATGCCGGGCACCGTCGCGCCGCTCGCGATGGGTGTCGCCGCGCTGCTCGCCCTGTTGTCGATCGCGGCGTGGCGACACACCCAACTCGCGCGATGGGCCGCACGCGTCGCGGCGCCGCGGCTCGGCGATGGACTCGCTTCGCTGGGAGAGGCGCTCGCGCCCCTTCGCTCACCCGCGCGCGGCGGTGGCTCCCTGCTCCTCGCGCTCGCGAAGAAGAGCGCCGAGATCGCGGCCATCCTGTGCATCCAGCGCGCGTTCGGGGTGTCGTTGCCCATCGCGAGCGGGGTGTTCGTGCTCGCGTGCCTCAACCTGGCGACGCTGGTGCCCGTGGTGCCGGGCAACGTCGGCGTGTACGAGGCGGCGGTCGTGGTCGCGTATTCCTGGTTCGGGCTACCGGCCGAGCAGGCGCTCGGCATCGCCGTCGTGCAGCACGTCTGCTACTTCGTCGCGCTCGCGCTCCCCGGCGCGTGGTGGATCGTGCGCGGGCGGACCGAGGCGACGCCGGTGTGAAACGGGAGCGTCGGATCGTTTGACCAACGTGTCTCGCCCCGCGAAACCACCGCGACCGGCTTGCCTCACGAGCCCCGTCCGCGCGCCGCCACCGCGTACATTCGCCGGTGCAGCGCAGCCACCGTGGCCCAGTCATACGGGGGCGCGATGGCGGCATTCCGGTGCGCGACGTACTGTCTGAACGGCGCGTCCAGCGCCATGCGCGAGAGAAATCGCGCGAGCTCCTCGTGGTCTCGCGCCAGGAGCCCGTCCACGCCCTGCCGAATGAAATCGCGCACGCCGCTGGACAGCATCCCGATCACCGGCAGTCCCGCGGCGCGTGCCTCCAGCGCCGCGATGCCGAACGACTCGCGCTCACTCGGCAGCACGAAGGCGTGGGCCCGCGCGTACAGCGCACGCAGCTGCTCGCGCGAGAGCTGACCCGGGAGCTCGACGCGGTCACCGACTCCGAGCTCCGCGGCGAGGCGCCCCATCGCGCGCCGGTCTGGGCCCTCGCCCGCCACGATCAGGCGCATCGGCGGCGCGCCTGCCACGAACCGCACCGCCGCCGCGAATGCGCGCACGAGCTGCAGCGGACGCTTCTTGCGCGAGAGCCGCATCGCGGACACGAACAGGATCTCGTTCTCGCGCGAGGCACGCGGCGCCGCACGCCAGAACGCCGCATCCACTCCGTTGGGCAGCACGCCGATGTTCGCGCCCGGCATCCATCTCGCGGCCTGCTCCGCGACCACGCTGCTCACCGCGCTGAGCACCACCCGACCCTCCGACCAGCGCAGCAGCGACTCGCTCGCGCCGAGCAGGAACGAGCTGCGATGCAGCATCGAGTGAAAGGTGATCAGCGCGGGCAGCCCGTCGCGCGCGGCGGACGCCGCACCCGCATACGCGACCGGCGATACGACGCTCGCGTGCGCGTGGACGAGATCGAACTGCTCGGCGCGGATCATCGCGCTGACCGCACGCAGCCCGCCGGGCGTGAAGGCGAAGCCAGACCCGGGGGCGAGCGCCGCGCGCACGCGGTGCACCGGTACGCCGTCGACGTCGTCGCTGCCGCGGGTGGTCGTCACGATGCGCGCATCCGCGCCCTGGGCGCGCAGCGCGAGCGCCAGGTCGCGCAGGTGCAGCTCGATGCCGCCCATCCGCGGCAGGAACCAGTCGCAGACGAGCGCGACGCGCATGCGGGCCGCGCTCGCTACTGCTGCAGGTGTATCCCGAGCTCCGCGGCGTAGAACTGTCGCCGTCCGCCCTGGAAGAGGTAGTTCCGCGCCCGCTCACCCACGAAGCGAAACGAGAGCGCCGGCCCGGCCTCGGATTGCAGAAGCAGTGTGGTCCCGATCCGGTCGCGCAGCTCGTTCGCGGTGCGCGACAGCTTGCGCACGACGAACTGCGTGCTTGCGGAGTCGGCATAGAACGAGGTGTACTCCGCGTTGCTGAAGATCGCGCTGCGGCCCTCGAGGCTCAATCGCGCCGACGACGTCGGCTCCCAGGTGAGCCGACCGCCGAACGCCTTCGCGTCCGGCCCGAGCTCGTTGCCGAGCAGATTGCCTCGCGTCGTGATGCCCTGGGCGAGCGCCGAATGCGAGTACGTGAGGATGCCCATGTGGGTGGCCGACAGCTTGAGCGACAGCAGCGGCGACACGAGGCGCGGCACCGTCACGCCGAACGTCTGGGATCCGTAGCCACCGAAGAGCTGGGGGATCCGGTGCACGTCGAAGTCGTCGATCAGCACTTCGCCGGTGAGCAGCACGCCGCGCAGGCCACCGACGCGCAGCCGTCCGTCGACACCGAGCAGCTTGTCCGAGTCCACATCCACGGTTCGCGACGAATCCGTGTAGTTGTGCCGGCGGAAGATGTCGACGAACGGGAGGAAATCGATCAGCCGGTTCACCACGCTCGACGGCTTGCCGCCTTTCCCGCCGAAGTGATTCATGAACGTCGCGCCAATCTCGGCGCGCGGCGACGGCTGCACGCTCACCTTGTACGCGAGCAGCTTGGAGTGCGACCGGACGACGCTCTCTCCGAGGTCCGCCACCACGAGCGTCGCCTTGGTCGCACCGAGCCGCCCGAGGAAGCTCGGCAGACCGAACGGATGATCGCTCGACAGTGAGACCTGGTCGATTGCGGGCGCGTCGGAGGCGAAGAACAGCCCTTCGCCGCTCGCCTGCGCCCACGCGAGCTGCTCGCGCCCGACGCTCAACGCCACGTTCGCCCAGCGCGCCCTCGCCACGCCGAGCAGCAGATCGGCGGACCGCTGTGCCGCCGTCGTGTCCCTCGCCTGATAGAGCTGCAGCCGCTCGCGCGCGCTGAACGAGAGCCATCTCGTGGGCTCCACGCGCTGCGAGAGCTCCAGCGCACCGGTAACGCCGGGCGCGAGCTGCGTCCCCAGCCGTCGCGGAAGCAGTGAGCCAGTCGTGGCTTCGATCGGGTGCGTGTGCGGCGCCGGGAAGCGGCGCCGCGCGGCGTCGGTTCCACTCACCACGAGCGACACGCCGTCGAGCGGCGAGAACACGGCCTCTCCACTCGACTCTTCTTCCACCTCGCTTGAAAAGCGCGTCTCCAATCGACGGAGAATGCCGTCCCCGATCGCGAGCTCGAGATCGGAGATGAGATGGCTGGCGTTGCGCTCGGCCAGGCGGTCCGACCGGTCACGCGCCGCGCGCAGAATCCGCCCGATCTCGCGGCGTGAGTATGGACGCTGGCCGATGATGACGGAGTCGAGAAACCCGAGCTCGCTCAGTCGATCGATGTCGAAGTACGCGAGATCCGATGCGGGCAGCGTGGCCGTGCCCTGCGCGCGCACTCCACGCGCCGCGAGTACGAGCGCGAGCGATACGACGAGGAAACGGAGCCACGTCGCTCCCCCGCTCATGCCGGCGTCTTGATCTTCGCCCCCGCCTGCTCCAGCCGCCCACGCAGCCGCTCGGGCAGGCGCGCGCGAACCACGAGCTGCTCTCCTTCCGTGCGCTGGTCCAGCACTTCGCCCTGCGCGTGAATCTCGGCCAGGAGTCGTCCGTCACCGGTCGAGATCCACACCTCGGCCACCGGACGCTGCGCGCGCACGGCGTGACGCAGCGCGCGGCGAAGCGGGTCGAGCGCTTCGTCCGTCGTGGTGTTGACGAAGATCGCGCTCGGCACGAGCGCCGTGACGCGTTCCTGAAGGTGCAGAAGCGCTTCTTCGCTCAGCAGATCCGTCTTGTTGAACACCAGCAGCACCGGCTGCTCGGTGATGTTGAGATCCACCAGAACCTGATCGACGACGAGGCGCTGCTCCTCCCAGAGCGGATGACTCGCGTCGACGACGTGCAGGAGGAGGTCGGCGTCGCGCGTCTCCTCGAGCGTCGCCCGGAACGACGCCACCAGATGGTGCGGCAGCTTGCGGATGAATCCCACCGTGTCGGTGAGCAGCACCTGCGCGTTCTCGCCGAGGGTCACTTCGCGAGTGAGCGGATCGAGCGTGGCGAACAGCCGATCCTCGACGTGCACGTCCTGCGAGCCCGTCATGCCTCGCAGGATCGACGACTTGCCCGCGTTCGTGTAGCCCACGAGCGACGCCTTGAACGAGCCCGCGCGCGACTGGCGCTGCACCGCGCGATTCTGCTGCACGTGCGCCAGCCGCTCCTTGAGCAGCTTGATCCGGTGATTGATCAGGCGGCGGTCCGTCTCGAGCTGGGTCTCGCCGGGACCGCGGACGCCGATGCCGCCGCGGAACTTCTCGAGGTGCGTCCACATGCGCGTCAGCCGCGGGAGCGTGTACTCCAACTGCGCCAGCTCCACCTGCATCTTGGCCTCGCTCGATCGTGCACGCGTGGCGAAGATGTCGAGGATCAGCTCCGCGCGATCGACCACGCGCGTGCCGACGATCGTCTCGACGTTGTTGCCCTGACTGGGCGAGAGCTCGTCGTCGAAGATGATCAGCGTGGCCTGCTTCTCGTGCACGAGCGCCTTCAGCTCCTCGATCTTCCCCTTGCCGAGATACGTGCCGGGGTGCGGACGGTCGAGCTGCTGCGTGATGTGGCCGACGACTTCGGCGCCCGCCGTGTCGGCGAGCCGCTCCAGCTCCCGCAGATGTTCGTCGAGCAGCTTGAGGGCTCCCGCCCGCTTCGCGGGCGTCCCGACGAGCAGGGCGCGCTCGACGGGCTGGGAGACGGAGATCAGATCGCGTGCGATGTGCGGACCTCTACTGGCGTGAGTTGCCGCCGAGCGCGTTGAATCGCCCGGTGGATGTGTAGGGCACCGTGAAGTTCCCCACCACGGTGCCGACGGTGACGTCGCCGTTCACGCGGTAGTTCACGCCGCCCGAGTTGAGGAGCTGCCGGCCGGCGGCGCCCACACCCGTGTAGGTGAAGTTCACGGGAATGGTGACCACCGACGAGTCATTGCCGTTCACGGTGAATCGGCTGTCGACCGTTCCGGTGGCGAAGCGGACGCTGTCGCCCACCAGCACGTTGTACGACATGCGCGTCGCGTCCATCCGATAGCCGTTCGGGTTGTACACGCTGAGCCGCACGTCGAGGTTGCCGCCGGTGAGTCCCACCCCGTTCACCCGCACGTCCTGCAGATGAACGATCGGCTGCTGGAATGCCTGCCTGCCGAGGGCGCTGCATCCCACCGTGAGCGCGATCGCGGCCGAGGCCGCACCCAACATCAGACGACGCATGATTCACTCCTCCGTTGATGTGTGCCGGCCGGGCTCGCGCGCGGGAGCGTCCTGCGCGCGAGCTCGAAGCTCCTCCCACCAGGCGAGGCGCTTCGCGATCTCCTTCTCGAACCCGAACGGACCGGGAGAGTAGAACGCGGCGCCTGCCAGTGCCTCCGGGAGATACTCCTGCGGGATGTAAGCCTCCGGTACGGCATGCGCGTACTGATACCCCTCGTGATACCCCAGTTCCTTCATCAGCGCCGTCGGCGCATTGCGCACGTGCAGCGGCACCTGCGCCGCGGGATGCGCACGAGCCGCCTCGAGCGCCGCGTCGAGCGCCAGCTTGCTGCTGTTCGACTTGGGCGCCGTTGCGAGGTAGATCACCATCTGCGCGAGCGGAAGGTAGCCCTCCGGCGCGCCGAGCATGTGAAAGGCGTCGCGCGCCGCGACCGCGAGCTTCAGCGCTTCAGGATCGGCCAGCCCGATGTCTTCAGCCGCCATCGCGATCGCGCGTCGAAAGATCACCATCGGGTCCTGGCCGCCCTCCAGCATTCGCGCCATCCAAAACAGCGCCGCCTGCGGATCGCTCCCGCGCAGCGATTTGTGAAAGGCGCTGAGGATGTTGTACGTCTCCTCGCCTCCCTTGTCGTAGCGCGCGAAGCGAAGCTGGGCGGCGTCCCGCGCAACCTGCGCCGTGACGTGCCCCCCCGCGCCGACGTGATCGGCGGCCGCCTCGAGGACGGTGAGCGCACGGCGCGCATCGCCGTCCGCCTCGACGGCGAACAGCTCCACGGCGTCGTCGTCCACCGTGAGCCCGAGTGCGCCGAGCCCGCGCTCCGCGTCGCCCAGCGCGCGCCGCACCACGCCGGCCACGTCCGCCGGCGAGAGCGGGCGCAGCACGAACACGCGCACCCGCGACAACAGCGCGCCGTTGATCTCGAAGCTCGGATTCTCCGTCGTCGCGCCGATCAGCGTGATGGTGCCGGCCTCTACGTGCGGCAGAAATGCGTCCTGCTGCGCCTTGTTGAATCGATGAATCTCGTCGGCGAACAGGATCGTCCCGCGCCCCGTCTCCAACCGGTCCTCCGCCTCACGCACGATCTCGCGCACGCGGGGCACGCCTTCGGTCACCGCGGAGAACGACACGAACTCGCGATCGGTGTACCGCGCGATGAGTCGCGCGAGTGTCGTCTTCCCAGTGCCCGGCGGCCCCCAGAACACCATCGACGACACGGTGCCCTTCTCGATGCTCTCTCGCAACGGCATTCCACTCGCGAGGAGATGCGTCTGCCCCGCGAACTCCTCCAGCGAGCGCGGACGCATTCGCGCCGCAAGCGGCTGCGGCGGCGCGGCCGCCGCGAACAACGACGGGCCGGAGCGTCCGCGCGGTCCCCCTCCCCGTCGTTCCGCCATGCTCATGCCCCGGCCGCCAACCGCGCCATGAAGTACGTCGCACTTCCGCCCACGAAGGCGAGCGGCAGCCGCCAGCCACCGCGCAGCCGGAACTCCGGCACCAGGTTCGACATGCCCACGTAGAGCGTCACGCCGGCCGCAAGCGCGAGCCCGTGATCGCGCAGCACGTCGACGTACTCCGTCAGCACGACCCCCGCGATCGTCGCGGCGCCGAGCGCCGCCGCGGCGAGCAGCGCTCGGCGGCGACCCTGCCCCGCGGCAAGGAAGAGACTGGAGATGGCGAGCCCCTCGGGCACTTTGTGGAGGATCACGGCGAGGAACACCAGCGCACCGACCGCGCCACCGACGTCGAGACCACTCGCGACCGCCACCCCGTCCACGAAGGTGTGCAGGAGCAGGCCGACGAGCGCCGCCACGCTCACCGCCTCGGACACGTGATGCGTCTCCTCACCGAAGTGGAAATGGGTGCCGATCACGTGCTGGGTGATGTGCACGGCCAGATACCCGGCCAGCGCCACGATCGCCGCTCCACGCCCGCCTCTCGCCAGCGCTTCCGGAAAGAGATCGATCATCGCCACGCTGATCATGAAGCCAGCCGCGAACGCCAGCATCGCGTCCAGCGCGCGAACGCTCCATCGCGAGCGCCAGGTCACGGCCAGCGCGCCGAGCATGTTGGCTCCCGCAGCTGCCAATGCGTAGATGAGCTTGCCGTCCGTCACGCCGGGCGCCGTCCATCAGACCGCGAGTCGTGAACGCTCACACTCGCTGCAGCGCCAGGCGCTCCGCCGCGGTCGCCACGGCGTTCACGAGGTCGGGAGCGGCGGGAAAGGCCTGCCGCCGGATCTTCCAGCTCTTCGGCCGCACTCGCACCTGTTCCTCCAGCCCGCGTCCTTCGAGCAGATAGAGCCAGCGGTCGGATTTGCTGTAGATGAACAGCTCGAGGTGCGGATTCAGCGAGAGCTGATCCTCCGGGGTGTAGACGCTCATCTCCACGCCGCCGAATCGCGCGAGCAGCAACTTCAGGCGCGCGATCGTGTCCCGCACGTCTGGGAGCGGCAGCGCTTCGCCCTTCCACTTCCGCCCGCTGCGCAGGTCGTCGACGTACATGTCGACCGCGGGGCTCAACAGCTCGGACAACGTCCAGAAAAGCTCCACCACGCGCTCCGCGTTCGCCACGATGTGCGCCGTGTAGACGCCCTCGTTCTCGGTGAACGTGAAGCCGTCGGTGCTCGCCCGGAACCGGCGCCAGATGGAGGCCTCGGGCTGCTTGCCGCGAAAGAACATGCGCGCCTAGTGCTCAGTCGAAGGATGGACCGCGGATCCGGAGCTCCCGCCCACTGACGCCGCCAATCGCGGCACCTCGGCGAGCAGCGCCTCCGGCGTATTGCGAGCCGGATCCTCGAGCACCTGCTCGAGCAGCGCGTGGAGAATCTTAGCATAGGTCGGCCCCGCGGGGATGCCCGCGCGACGCAGATCATCTCCGTTCACGCGCAGATCCGCCAGCTCGATCGGGTCGCGATAGAGACTCGCGCGCATTCGCCTGTGCAGGGAGCGCACCGCGGCGGCGCTCGGCGCGGCGATGCCCGCGCGCCGCTGTGCGCACCACCGCGCCGACGCGACTCGCAGGAACGCGCCCGCGTGCATGCGCCCGAGGCGTGCGAGCCAGCGCCGCACGATCGTGTCGGAGACCTCCGGCGCCAGGAGCGACGCCGACATCTGCGCGCCGACCGTCTGCCACCGCTCCACGAGCGCGACCACCCACGCCGTCTCGTGCTTCGAGAATCGGAGCGCGGTCATGGTTGCACGCACGTCGGCGGAGCGCACGTCGAGAAAGAGGGCCCCCAGTCTGTTCGACGTGCGCTGCGGCAGCCTGCGTCCACCGTCGGTGGCGCGGGGGAGCTCGTCGAGCGTCATCAGCGAGAGATCGGTGAGATCCGCGAGGGCGGGCGCGAGGACGGCGAGCGCACCGACGTCTCGCCAGAGGCGCATCGCGCCCCCCGGCCGCCGCACCTGCTCCATCGTCTTCACGAGCTCCTGCTGCACTCGCTCGGCCGAGAGCCGGGTCAGATGGGGCGCGGAGGAGCGGATGGCGGCAAGCGTCGCCGGCTCGATCGCGAACTCGTACCGGCTGGCGAATCGGATCGCACGCAGCGCGCGGAGCCGATCCTCGCGCATCCGCTGTTCTGCGTCGCCGACCGCGCGCACCAAGCCGGCACGCAGATCCGCCTCGCCGTGAAATGGGTCGCGCAGCTCGCCGGTGCGTGACCGAAACGCGATCGCGTTGATGGTGAAGTCGCGGCGAGCGAGATCCTCGTCGAGGCTGGCGCCGAACTCCACCTCCGCGTGCCGGCCATCGGTCTTCACGTCGTGCCGGAACGTCGTGATCTCGTGCGGAATCCTGGCGTCATCGAGCACCGCCACGGTGCCGAACTCGATGCCGACCGGAATGGTGCGCCGGCGGCCGAACAGCTCTCGCACCTGTTCGGGCTTCGCCGAGGTGGCGAGATCCCAGTCGAGGGGGTGTCCGCCCAGCAGCGCGTCCCGAATCGCCCCACCGACGCACCACGCCTCGAAGCCCGCCGACTCCAGTCGGTGGGCGATGTCGAGGACACTGGGAGTAGGCGAGAGTCGAGACACGCGATGAGGTACGCAGTCGGGGACGGACTCCTAGGGACGGACTCCTAGGGACGGAGTCCGCGACGTCCGCGCCGCCGGTCATCGGCAGTGCGGCCAGCGGCCCGCGAGTCACAACTTAACGAACGGGAAAGCGGCCCCGACGGCCAAGCGAGCGCGAGTGCCACATGCAACGTACGTCTTCACCTCGGAAACATTTGTCGCTATCTTGAAGATCTACCCGTGACCCCGAGGCCAATGCCTGAGCTGCTCCCGTATCTCGCCGCTGCCGCCGCGCACCCCGAATTCAAGCGCGAAGTGCTCGACTTCGTTCAGGGCGCACCGACAAAACGCATCGAGATGCAGGGATACGCTCCCCGGGTGAAAGTCGAGCGGGTGCTCACCCAGCTCCTGCACGAGCATCCCACGCTCCGCGTCGAGCGTGTGCGGGTCACCGGCCGGTCGGGCTGCTCCGACTTCAGCGGCGAGATCGTCGCCTACGAGGGGAAGGTGGAGCATCGCTTCGCGTTCACCTGGTGCTGCGCCTGGCGTGCTCGGGAGCTCGGCTGGAAGGATTGTTTCGGCTTCTGGGATCAGGCTCGCGCCGCCCGTGAGTTCGGGTGGCGCTGCTTCGAGCGCTGGGAGCCACTGACGTCCTGACTCCGCCGCGCTGACGAGAGCTCAGCGGCTCCCGAACAACTCGCGCAGTCCGTCGGTGTCGTAGCCCGAGCCGAGCGCCAGCATCGCCTCCACCCGCGCCTGTCCCGGCCGGTGCTCGCACGCGAACATCGCTCCCGCTTCGAGCAGTCGGCGCCCTCCACCGGGATAGCCGTACGTCGGCCCCACGCGCCCGCGTAGGGCCCGTGAGGTGACGATCGTCGGCCGTCCGCTCTCGACCCAGCGCAGGACGCCTTCGAACATCGCGGGCGGCACGTTCCCACGCCCCATCGCCGCGATCACGACGGCGAGCGCGCCACTCTCCCGAGAGGCGTCCAACAAGCGCGCATCGGCGCCGGCCCACGCATATACGATGTCCACCGGCTCGGCCGGCCGATCGGGCGTCAACGGCGCTGGCATCTCCATCAGGGCGCGGCGGTAGACGACGCGCCCCTCGTCCACCTCGCCGAGTGCACCGAGTCCCGGCGACTCGAACGCGCCGCGCGCCTCGGTGTGCGTCTTGGTGACTTCGAGCGCGCTGTGAATGCGCTCGTCCAGGCAGACCAGCGTTCCCTTGTTGCGCGACGCCGGGCTCGCGGCCACCCGCGTTGCATCGAGCAGGTTCGACGGCCCGTCCCATCCGAGATCGCTCGCCGGCCGCATCGCCCCGGTGAACACCACGGGCTTGTCGGGCCCGAGCGAGCGCGCGACGATGTATGCCGACTCCTCCAGCGCGTCGGTGCCGTGGGTGACGACGACGCCGTCCACCTCGTCGCGCGCGAGATGGTGCGCGATGCGGTTGCGCACCGCCCACATCCGCTCGACGGTCATGTGCGGACCGGGCACGCGTCCCCAGTCGTCCACCTGGATCTCCGCGACGCGGTCGATGCCGGGCGTGAGACGCACGATCTCTTCGCCGGTGAGCGTCGGCACCGCGCCACCGAGCGCCGCGTCGTACTTCATCGAGATCGTTCCGCCGGTGAACAGCAGCACGATCATCGCGGAGTCTCCGTCACCGGCCGAGGAACAGCTCGCGAAAGCGCGCGAAGATGCCCGTCGTCATCGGAAGCGGCGGAACGGGCAGCAGCGGCTCGCCCTCGAGCAGGAGCTTCGCGTTCGTCCGCGTCAACAGCTCGGCGTGCTCCGGCGTCGCGACCTCGCGCAGCCAATTCCTCGCGGTCGCGAGCGTGCGCGAGTCCCCGTGATTGTCGCTCGAGAACATGTCGACGAGTCCCTCCTCGAGCAGCTCGCGCGACAGCTTCGCGATGCGACCGCGTCCGGCCAGCCCCGCGGTGTCCATCTGGATCACCGCGCCCGCGCGGCGCCACCCTGCGACCTTCTGCGCCGTGCAGCCCCAGTAGCGCTCGGGGTGCGCCAGCACGGGGACGACCCCCGAGCATCGGATGCGATAGAGCTCGTCTCCACCCTGCTCCGGCACGCCCGACAGCGGGAACTCCACGAGCACCGCGCGCGAGCCGCCGAGGGTGAGCTTGGGGGAGCGGAGATCACGATGCGGCTCGTCGAGCATGATCTCCCAGCCGAGCCTGAGCTCTGGCACCGCCGGCGCCGCGGCGCGCAGCTCCTCGAGGATCTCGAGGTGTCGCTCGTACGGCGCCTCCGCGGCGCGCGACGCGTTCAGATGCGGCGTCAGGACGACGATCTCCACTCCATCCGCGGCGAACCGCTCGAGCACGGACACCGATGTCTCGATCGAGCGTGAGCCATCGTCGACGTTGGGCAGGAGATGCGAATGCAGGTCGATCATCTCGCGCCCGTCGTCACGCCACTGAAGACGGAGGGCCGTCCGCGCCGAGCGCGCCGATGCGCGACATCGCGTTCGCCGCGAGCGCGGTCAGCTCCGCCGGGCGGTCGCTCGCCGCCTCGAACGCGTACGTCACCAGCGCGTCCGCCGCGAGCAGGTCGATCGCGGAATCACGGGACGTCGCGTTCTCGCGCAGCAGCGACTCCACCACCTGCTCTCCGGCGCGAAGACACGCTTCGGCTGCCTCGCGCTCGTCCGCTCCGAGCGAGTCGGCGAGCGCCGCGTCGATTCTGGCCCGCAACGCGGGCGGCGGCGGCGGACGCCGGGAGTCGAGCCAGTCGGCGATCGTCATGCGTTCGCGACGATCGCGGCGATCACCCTCGGCGCCTCCTCGAGCGCGGCTGGGAGCCGCTCCGCGTCGGGCACGCCAGCCTGTGCCATGTGCGGCTTGCCGCCACCGCGTCCTCCGGCCAGTGCGGCGACGTCGCGCACGATCGTATCCGCGCGCACGCCGCGTGCGCGAAGGTCGTCCGTCACTACCACGAGCAGCGATCCCTTGCCGTCCTCGAGTCGCGCGGCAAGCAGTCCCACGCCGCTCTTGAGCTTCTCCCGCAGCGCGTCGCCCAACCCCTGCAGCGACTTCGCGTCGTCCACGGTCACCTCGCCAAGCACGAGCTGGGCGCCGTTGCTCCCGAGCGCGGTTGCTGATGCGATGAGTTGCTGCAGCTGGTCACCTCCGCCGCGCTGCGCCTCCTCCAGCTTCTTCTCGAGCGCGCGGCGCTCATCGGCCAGTTGCTGCACTCGTCGTTCGACGCCCGCCACGGGCGCACGCAGCAACTCCGCGACACGGGACAGCGTGCGCTCCTGCTCTCGCAGATACGAGTACGCGCCCGGGCCGGTGAGCGCCTCGATGCGACGGACGCCACTCGCCACTCCCGTCTCCGCGAGGATGCGAAACAGCCCGATCTCGGCCGTGTTGCGCACGTGCGTCCCACCGCACAGCTCCATCGACACGTGGGGAACGTCCACCACGCGCACGACGTCCCCGTACTTCTCGCCGAACAGCGCCATCGCGCCGCGCGCGCGCGCGTCGGCGTACGGCATCTCCGTCCACGTCACCGGACGGCTCGCCCAGATCTCCCGGTTCACGATCGCCTCCACTTCGGCGAGCTTCTCCGCGGCGACGGGGCCGTGATGCGTGAAGTCGAAGCGCAGGCGATCGGGCGCGACGAGTGAGCCCGCCTGATGCACCGCGTCACCGAGCACCTCGCGCAGCGCGGCGTGCAGCAGGTGCGTCGCCGTATGATTGCGCTCCGTGTCCTTCCGGCGTTCCGTCGGAACGCGCGCCTCTACCGCACCCCAGTGGAACTCGCCGCTCAATCGGCCGAGTGCCGCCGAGCGGCCGTCGATCTTGCGCACTCCATCCACATCGATGCGCCAGCCCTCACCGACGATCTCGCCTTCGTCGGACACCTGCCCGCCCGACTCGGCATAGAATGGAGACTCGCCGAGCAGCACCGCGACGCGATCTCCGCCCAGCCGGCGCAGCGCGACGACGCTCGTCGTCACATCGACTTGGTCGTAGCCGACGAACACACTCTCGCCCGCCCGATCGTCGCCACGCTCCCACTGAGTCAGCTCGCCGAGTGCATCCGCTTCGACGCCGAGCTTGCGCGACCTGCGCTCGTCCTTCGACCGGGTGCGCTGCTCGCCGAGTGCCTGCTCGAATCCGGCGATGTCGACCGTGTAGCCGCGCTCCTGCGCCATCAGCTCCGTCAGGTCGATCGGGAAGCCGAAGGTGTCGTAGAGCCGGAAGGCGTCCTCGCCGCTGATCGTGCCCCTGTCCGTCGTGTCGGTCGGCGCGAGCTGCTCGAATCGCGCGAGCCCTCCCTCGATGGTCGCGAGAAACGCCTGCTCTTCCACCCGCGTCGTCTGGAGTAGATGTTCGGCGCGCTGGCGCAGCTCGGGGAAGACGTCGCCCATCGTATCGATCACCGTCTGCACCACGTGGACGAGCGTCGGCTCGCGGCGTCCGAGCAGATACGCGTGGCGCACCGCACGTCGCAGGATGCGGCGCAGCACGTAGCCGCGCCCTTCGTTCGATGGGAACACGCCATCCGCCAGCAGGAAGGCGACCGCGCGCGCATGATCGGCGAGCACCCGAAACGACGCCGGATCCACCGCGTTCGGCACGACATCCGCACCACCCGCGCCACCCGCGATCCGGATGCCCGTGCGATGCTCGTCGCTCTCGCGTCCCCAGTACTCGAAGCCGACCGTCTGTTCGACGGTGCGGATGAGCGGCGCGAACAGGTCCGCGTGGAAGTTGTTCGTCACGCGCTGCTTCACCGCCGCGATGCGCTCGAGGCCAGCGCCGGTGTCGACCGAGGGCTTGGGCAGCGGTTGAAGCACGCCGTCCGGCTGCCGGTCGAACTGCATGAACACGAGGTTCCAGATCTCGAGGAAGCGACCCGCCTCCGCACCCTCGACGAACGCCTCGTGCGAGAACTCCTCACGGGCGAGATCGGTCCACTCTCCCGTCGCGCCGTCGGGGAAGCGGAAATCAGCCGCCGTCTTCGCGAGGTCGACGTAGATCTCCGTGCACGGACCGCACGGCCCCGTGTCGGCCATCTGCCAGAAGTTGTCCTTGTCGCCGAGCCGATACACGCGCGATGCGGGCAGTCCCGCAATCTCCTGCCAGAGCGCGAACGCCTCGTCGTCGGAGTGATGCACGGTCACGCGCAGCAGCGACGGATCGATCGCCAGCTCGCCCGTCACCAGCTCCCACGCGAACCGGATCGCGTCCCGCTTGAAGTAGTCGCCGAACGAGAAGTTGCCCAGCATCTCGAAGAACGTGTGATGCCGCGCGGTGTGCCCGACCTGCTCGAGATCGTTGTGCTTCCCTCCCGCCCGCACGCACTTCTGCGACGTCGTGGCGCGGCGCCTGCCCTCGGGCGGCTCCTCCATCCCGAGGAACACCTTCTTGAACTGCACCATCCCCGCGTTCACGAACAGCAGCGTGGGATCGTCAGCGGGCACCAGCGACGAGCTGGGTCGGATCACGTGCTGCTGGCGCGCGAAGTAGTCGAGGAAGCGGCGGCGAATCTCTGAGGCGAGCATAGTCGATGAATATACCTCGCCACCCGCGGGCTGGGAGTTGCCGCGCTCGCTCGCGCCGCGCGACATTGCGGCGTGCCCCACACTCGACCCGTCAGCGCCATCGTCGACTTCGCCGATGAGGTGGACTCCCTCCCGGTGCGCCGCCGGTTCGTGTCGCCCGTGCGCGAGCTTCGCGCGGATGCGCTCGGCGAGGTGATCCCCACGCTCGACGAAGCAGATCGCCTCGCCCGGTCGGGACTCTGGCTCGTCGGGTTCGTCTCGTACGATGCGTCGCCCGCCTTCGATGCGGCCTACTCCTCACATCGTGACGAGCGGGTGCCCCTCGCCTGGTTCGCCGCATTCGATCGGCCCGAGAGCGTCGTCGCGGGCGACTACGATGCGCGTGCGGCACGGGCCGACGATCGCGCTCACTCGCTGATGCCCGTCAGCGCCGTTGCCGATCGCGAACACCACGCCGGCGTGCGGCGCGTCCGCGACTACATCGCGGCCGGCGACGTCTACCAGGTCAACCTCACGGTACCCTTCACGTCCCCATCAGCGCTCTCCCCTGCCGCACTCTACGAGCGGCTTCTCGCCGCACAGCGGGGCCGCTACTCCGCCCATCTCGACTTCGGCGATCTGCAGATCATGTCGGCGTCGCCCGAGCTCTTCTTCGAGCGACGCGGCTCCACGGTTCGGTCCCGCCCGATGAAAGGCACCGCGGCACGCGGCCTCTCCTCGGCCGCCGACGGCGTCGTTCGACGCGCCCTCGAACACTCGGAGAAGGAGCGCGCCGAGAACGTGATGATCGTCGACGTTGCGCGGAACGACATCGGTCGCATCGCGCGAGCCGGGACCGTGCGGGTCTCCGCGCTATGCGAAGCGGAACGCTATCCGCGCGTCTGGCAACTGACCTCGACGATCGAGGGGGAGGTGGACGCCGCGCTGCCGTTGTCGCGCGTGTTCGAAGCGCTCTTTCCACCGGCGTCGATCACCGGCGCGCCGAAGATTCGCGCCGCGTCCATCGTGCGGGAGCTCGAACACTCTCCACGCGCCGTGTACTGCGGCGCGATCGGCATGATCCGTCCGGGCGGCGACGCGACGTTCAACGTCGCGATCAGGACTGCATGGAGTGCGGACGGTGGTCGCACGGTGCGCCTGGATACGGGCGGTGGGATCACGACCGATTCCACGGCTGCTGGCGAGCTCGCCGAGTTGCGCACGAAGCTGATCGCTTTCACCGTGCCGGCGCTCCGCCCGACGCTGTTCGAGACGATACGCATGGAGCACGGGCGACCGGTGCGTCTCGATCGACACCTCGCGCGGATGGCGGCATCCGCCGACTACTTCGCGCTGCCGTTCGACGCGGCGCGGGCGACCGAGGCCGTGAACGGCGCCGGAGCGGAGCTTCGTCACGCTCCAGTCGCGCGCTGCCGACTGACGCTCGCACCAAACGACTTTCCCACCGCCTCGGCCCAGCCGTTCGATGACCCGCTGGCGGGGTCCGCGCCGCGAAGCGTCGCGCTCTGCCAGGAGCCCGTGCATCGCGGCGACCTCCGGCTCTATCACAAGACGACGGATCGCGCGCCGTACGAGCGAGCGCTCGCCGCCGCTGGCACCGTCTTCGACGTGCTGCTCTGGAATGAAGCGTACGAGGCGACAGAGCTCTCACGCGGCAATCTCGTCGCCGAGATCGATGGGGCGCGGTGGACGCCGTCGCTGCAATGCGGACTGCTCGGCGGCACCCTCAGGGCGGAGCTGCTCGAGTCGGGCACGATCCGCGAGCGAGTGTTGACGCTGGACGAGGTCACCGCCGCCGAACGCCTCTGGTTCATCAACTCGCTCCGCGGGTGGGTGCCGATCACACTCCGCGCCTGACCGCTGCGCGGTGCGACCGCACGATCTGCGGCGATGCATCGAGAGCGTGCACGTTCGATCGAGCCACGACGCAGCGCACCGAGCTCCTGGCCCTAGTCCTCCATCGCCTCCGCGTCCTCTCCGCCGCTGAGCGCCGCGCCCACCGCGTCCATTGCCGAACGAATGTCATCGGCATCGTAGCCGCGGCGGGCGAGAAATGCGTAGAGCCGCCGGCGCCGCACGGGCGGCTCGAGACCACGAAGGGAGCGGAGCTTCTTTCTCGCCGCCTCTTCGACGATCTCGCGCTGATCGACTCCTTCCTCCTCGAAGACCGCTTCGATCGCGGCGTCGCTGACGCTCCGCGACACTCCCTTGCGCGACAAGTCCTGCTGCACCCGCCGCCGGGATTGTTTGGCGCCGAGCACCTTCGCGCGCGTGAACGACTGCGCGAAGGCCGCGTCGTCCAGCAGGCCGTTCTGCTGGAGCCGGGAGATCGCCCAGTCGACGTGCTCCTTTTCCTCCCCCTTCCGGACCAGGGACCGCGCGAGCTCCCCGGACGATCGCGCGCGGAAGGCGAGCACGTTCAGCGCACGGTCGTAGACCTTGAGCCGAGCGGCTTCGCGCGCGATGCGCTCTTCCAGCCCCGACACGGGGCGACCGACGGCCAGCTGGAGCTCTTCGAGAGCCTGGAGCGAGAGCACGGCGAAGGTCTTGCCATCGACGAGAACCTCGAAACGGCCCGGGTGCCGAGGGGTTGGCAGGATGGCGGATATCACAGACATGATCTCAGCGGCTCATGTGGAGGCGAACGGCAGTTGTGGCGCATGGAAGCCACATCCAAGCCACATCCGAGTGGCCGTACGAGACCCGTTCGAGTCAGCGGTGGGACGTGGCGGCGCCTCGCCGGCTCGGGGCCACGGCCCGATCTCAAACGTGTAAACGGAGGCCGCGAGGGGGCCCGTGCAACCCCGGATCACAACTCTGCGTCGGCAACCCGAGCGGCGGAAACCGTTTAGGGCCGCCCGCCTCCCGACGGGGTGTGCAGAGGACAAAAAGAGGCCGGGGAGCGTTCCCTGTCACGGTGGGGATTCCGGGCCCCATCGCTTTCAGAGAGCGACTCCCCGGCCTCGATTTGCCGGACTGCCCGCGGTTAGCGGGACAGTGAGTTCTCGCATTTGCGGTGCCAGAGCCGGGAGGCTCAAGCACCCCTGCTCCGGTCTTTATTCGGTCTCGTCGAGCTCGGGCGTTCCGGGCTGTTCGGCGTTGATGCCGAGCACCCCCTTCACCTGCTCTTCGATCTCCGCCATGATGGCCGGATTGTCCTTCAGGTACATCTTCGCGTTCTCGCGCCCCTGGCCGATCTTCTGGCCCTTGTAGCTGTACCAGGCGCCCGACTTCTCGATGATGTTCGCTTCCGCGCCGATGTCGACGAGCAGCGAGGTGTGGCTGATCCCTTCCGCGTACATGATGTCGAACTCGGCCTGCTTGAACGGCGGGGCCACCTTGTTCTTCACCACCTTCACGCGTACGTGCGATCCGACCACCTCTTCCTTCTCCTTCACCGGCCCGATGCGCCGGATGTCGAGCCGCACCGACGCATAGAACTTCAGTGCCTTGCCGCCCGTCGTCGTCTCGGGGTTGCCGAACATGACGCCGATCTTCTCGCGCAGCTGGTTGATGAAGATCACGATCGTCTTGGATCGCGCGATCGCACCAGTCAGCTTGCGGAGCGCCTGACTCATGAGCCGCGCCTGAAGACCCATGTGCGATTCGCCCATGTCGCCCTCGATCTCCGCCTTCGGCACGAGCGCCGCGACGGAGTCGATGACCACGATGTCGACCGCGCCTGAGCGCACGAGGATCTCACAGATCTCGAGTGCCTGCTCGCCGGTGTCCGGCTGCGAGATCAGCAACGCCTCGACGTCGACTCCCAGCTTCCGAGCGTACTCGGTGTCGAGCGCATGCTCGGCATCGATGAAGGCGGCGACGCCGCCCAGCTTCTGCGCATTCGCGACGACGTGCAGACACAGCGTCGTCTTGCCGCTCGACTCCGGACCGTAGATCTCCGTGACGCGTCCGCGCGGGATTCCGCCGACGCCGATTGCGGCATCGAGGTTGATCGCGCCCGTCGGTACTGCTTCGACGCGAACCTTCTCCTTCGCGTCCATACGCATGATCGAACCCTTTCCGCAGCTCTTCTCGATCTGCGCGATGGCGAGGTTCAGCGCCTTCTTCTTGTCGTCTGCGACCGTGGACACAGCCATTCTTCTACATCCTCTCGTTTGTCGTGGATTCCTCTGGCCACGCGGACATAAGCGTACCGGAAAAGCAGGCGACCGGATACCCGAATAAAATACGAAGATCGGCACCCGAAATCAAGCCGAAAGGTGAAGCATGAATGCGCCCTCGATGTGCCGGATCCGTACCCGCTCTCCCTCCACGAGCACCCCGACCACATCGAACCGGTACGCATCGGACGCCCGCCCATGACGCGCCACCCAGACGCGCGCCGAGCGGCCTAACTCCTTCTGCTTCTTCCAGTTGACCGCTTCGACCGGCCCACCGAAGCCATCGCCTCGCCTCGCCTTGACCTCGACGAAGGCGATGACCCCCTCCCGCTCCACCACCAGGTCGATGTCGCGGTGCCCGCTCCGGAAGCGGCGCTGCACCACCCGCCAGCCGCGCGCGCGCAGCCATCGCTCCGCGATCCGCTCTCCCAGCTCCCCCAATGCCTGCGTGGCCGCTGACATGGAGCGCACAGTACGCCATCGACGAGCGAGGCTGGCACCGATCTGGCGCGGGATGAAGCGAAGTTGCTCAGATCGCAACTTCCGTCGCGAGTACACGAGAGTGACTGACCTACCGCGATACGCGGGCTGGCACAGTCGAGTCGGGATGGCCCGCATGCCGTCAGAGTAACCAGCTACGTCAGTCGTCCTGGTGTACGCGTCATCGTGGGTCGGTTGAAGCTACTGAACGACCCCCACCAGCACCCCACCAGCCGTCGCCTGCTCGGTGCGCACGACGCGTGGCGATTGGCGACTCACCCACAGGCGCTGCTCCAGCACTCCCGCGCGGAGTGTCACGACCCAGCAGTCCACGTCCGCCGAACCGATGCGCGTGCGCTCGCTTCGCTCGACGAAGATCTCGGCGTCGAGCGCTCTCGGCGTCGCCAGATCGAACAGCAGCAGCGATGCAGCGGCGCGATAGCCGTCGCGCAGCGGAAGGAGCTCGATCACCCGTTCCACCATCCCGCCAGTCAGCAGCGCGCCCGGAGGAACCGCCGCGGCGAACGAAGCTCTGCCGCGATAGCTCTGAACGGCGCCGAACGCCGAGTCTCGCGTGAATGAGACGCCGAGCTGCGCATGATCGATCGTCGCGGCCCATCGCTCGGGAGTGAGATCGGCGCGGGTCACCCAGAGCGAATCACTCGTCGGCACCGCGCTGCCCGTTCTCCGCTCGGCAATCAGCCACCCGGGCACTCCGCCGGCGCTCGCGTCGGTGACCTCCACCGTGCGCGTGCCGAGTGGTGTCTGCACGCCATTGCGAATGAGCGAGAGCTGATAGACGTAGAGCGCCGGATGGATCAGCGTGCCATTTGGCCGCTCGAACGGCGCGATCGAATCCGGCGCCACGAGTGGCGCGTTGTTCGCCACCGGCGCTGCTCCTGCACTCGACGATTGCTGCGCCAAGCCGGTGTGGGCCGCGCCGCACAGCGCGAGCGCGACGAGCGTGCCCAGCACGGCGCGGTTCACTGGTCGCGAACTCCGCAGATCCGGTCGAGGTCTTCGAGACCGACGCGCACTTCGCGCCCCTTGGGGCCACTCTTCGCGTCGAGCACCCCGGCGTCGGCGAGCTGGTCGATCACGCGCGCGGCGCGTCCATAGCCGATGCCGAGCCGGCGCTGCAGGAGCGACGTGGATCCGCTCTGATTCTGGATGCAGAGCTCGGCCGCCTCGCGGAACAGCGGGTCTCGCGTGCCCTCGGACGGACCACCCTCGTCTCCCCCGCCGTCGAGCGCGGCACGCGCCTCGGCTTCTCGGGTCCGCACCGTCTCGAGGATGTCCGGCTCGTCGGGGTTCATCTCCGCTTCCATGACGAGCCCCGCGGCGGAGAGCTCGGCGCGACGCCGGTCGCGCTGCGCTTCGTACCACTTCATGAGCTTCTCCGTCTCCTCGCTCGACAGATAGGCACCCTGCAAGCGCGACGGCTCGCTCTTCCCCGGCGGGATGAACAGCATGTCGCCATTTCCGAGGAGGCTCTCAGCCCCACCTCCGTCGATGATCGTTCGGCTGTCGATCTGACTGGCGACGCGGAAGGCGATGCGACTCGGAAAGTTCGCTTTGATGAGACCCGTGATGACGTTGACGCTGGGCCGTTGCGTCGCGAGGATCAGATGGATGCCGATGGCGCGCGCCTTCTGCGCGAGCATCGCGATCGGCGTCTCGACTTCGCCTTGCACCGTCATCATGAGGTCCGCCATCTCGTCGATCACGACGACGATGTATGGCAGGATGCCATTCTTGTAGACGTCGTCCTCGAACGCGACGTCCTTGTTGCGCGGCTTCTTCAGTGGCGACGCATCCTGCACGCGGCGGTTGAAGTCCTGCAGATTGCGGCACCCGTTGGCGGCGAGCAGCTCGTAGCGCTCCTGCATCTCCATCACCGCCCACTTGAGCACCGCCGCGGCGTCACGATTGTCCGTGATGACCTTGTGGCGCAGGTGGGGCAGCGTGTTGTAGACGGAGAGCTCGACCATCTTCGGGTCGACCATGAGGAAGCGAAGCGTCTTCGGCGTGTGACGATAGACGAGGCTCGTGATGATGGTGTTGACGCACACCGACTTGCCTGATCCCGTGGCGCCGGCGATGAGCAGATGCGGCATCTTGGCCAGATCGGCGATGACCGGCTTTCCTTCGAGGTCCTTGCCGAGCACGATCGGCAGACCCGCGCGCGCGCCCTTGAAGTCGTTGTGCTCGACCAGCTCACGGAAGCCGACCATCTCCGGCGTCGGATTCGGGACCTCCACGCCGACCGCGCCGCGTCCCGGAATGGGCGCGACGATGCGAATGGAGGCGGCGCGCATCGCGAGCGCCAGGTCGTTCGAGAGGTTTGCGAACTGGCGAACCTTCACTCCCGACGCGGGCTCGATCTCGTACTGGGTGACGGTCGGTCCGGTGGTGCGATTGACCAGGTTGCCGTCGACCTTGAACGTGCGAAGTGCCTCCATGAGCTTCGCGCCCATCATGTCGAGCTCCCGCTTGCCGAGCTCGAGGTTCCGAGCGGGCGCGTAGTTGAGCAGGTCGGTCGGGGGGAGCTCGTCCGTGTTCGCGGCCGGTCGCTCGGTCGCGTCGATGGCCGCGTGAATGCGCTCGTCGCGTCCTGGTGGCGGCGATGGCTCGTCACCCTTCTTCTTCTTGCCACGACGCTTCTCGACTTCTTCGATCGCCGCGTCTTCCTTCGCGTCTGCGGCGGCCGACGACGACGCCTGCAACGCCGCGAGCGCGTCGAGCGCTTCGAACTCTTCGGGCGGCGGCTCGAGCGCCAGGGCGAGATTCGCGTCCTTCTTCTTCCGGCGCTTGGGCGGCGCGTACGGCTCTTCAGACGGCAGCGAATCGGCGGCGACCGGCACGGCAGCGCGGCGGCCCACGATCATGCGGACCGGGTTCCATCGCAGAGTGACCGCGGTGAGCACGCTCGCGGCGAGCAGGAGCACGACCCACGCGCCGAAACCGCCGAACCAGGCGCGCCAGTAGTAGCCGACGAACCCGCCCCAGATCCCGGCGAGATTCGAGACGCTGTCCGCTCGCGGATCGGTCACCGAGATGCCGACCGCCACGGGCAGCAGCACGGCGACGCCGGCGAGGAAGATCATCCACGATCGGTCGGTCTCGGACTCCAAGCGGCCGAATAGCCGCAGGGCGTGGACGGCAGGAACGGCGGGGACGAGCGCGGCGCCGGGCCATCCGAAGAAGCTCACGACCGGATACGCCAGATAGTAGCCGACGAAGCCAACGCTGTGGCGCACGTCGACGCCGCCGCGCAGCGTGCTCGCCGCCAGCGCGATCAGTGCGCCGGCCAGGAAGACCGAGAACAAGAGGAGCGCGATGCCGATCAGCTCGCGCTTGAGACCTGTGCTGCCCACGCGGATTACCGCTCCCGCTCGGGCCCCAGCTTGGTGATTTGCCGATCCTGATAGATCGGGATGACCGGGTAGGAGTCCACGGCCGCGCATGCGGCGAGATCCTCTTCGAAGCCAGCGGCGGCCAGGGCCCGGCCGTGCGCCGCGG
This sequence comes from Gemmatimonadaceae bacterium, assembly GCA_036008805.1. Classification (GTDB taxonomy): domain Bacteria; phylum Gemmatimonadota; class Gemmatimonadetes; order Gemmatimonadales; family Gemmatimonadaceae; genus AG11. The sequence continues at coordinate 1,568 of DASYMZ010000194.1, read as the reverse complement.
TGTTGAAGAGCCGCATCAAGTTGTCGCCGTACTTTCGATCGATCAGCGAGGCCGCGAGTGCGGCATCGTTGACGTCGACCGTCTGGAGCCGCTTCGAGACAAGATACACGTAGCGGCCAGCGCAGGCCGCGTCCTCGAGCGAGAACTGCCGGTCCTGCCCCGCGCAGACGATCGTGATGTCCGCGCCACCTCGAAGTGCCGCGCGCAGCATCGCGCACACGGCCGTCAGGTTGACGTACGACGCCACGACCACGTCACGCGCTCCCTGCACCGCGAGCAACGCTCGCGTGCCGTTGGTCGTGGTGAGCAGCACGGTCTTCCCCTCGACCGCCTCGCGCGTGTGCTCGCGCGGCGAATTGCCGAGGTCGAAGCCGTCCATCTTGAACATCTTGCGCTCGCCTGCGAGCAGCACGCTCGCGCGCTCGAACTGCTTGGACCGAGTGACGACGTCTTCGGAGCTCTCGAGCGGGATGATCGTGCGTGCCCCGTTGGCGAGCGCGACCGCGATCGTGGTGGAGGCGCGCAGCACGTCGATGACGGCGACGACGCGGCCCTGCACGTCCTGCGGAGTCAGCTGCTGCACCCCGAACAGCACGTCGAGCCTCATCTCAGGCGGGCTCCTTCATCAGGTCGGGCTCGCGCTCGAGGAACTTCGTGTCGACGTCTCCGCTCTGAAAGCGAGGATTCTGCATCACCCTCGCGAGAAATGGGATCGTCGTCGTGGGACCTTCGATGATGAACGTCTCCAGGGCAAGGCGCATCTTCGCCAGCGCCTCCTCACGATCTCGCCCCTGGCAGATGACCTTCGCGATCATCGAGTCGTAGTAGGGCGGCACCGTGTAGCCGGCATAGACGTGGGTATCCAAGCGCACGCCGTTGCCGCCCGGCGGATGAAAGGTGACGATCCGCCCGGGCGACGGCTGGAAGTTCCGGTTGGGATCTTCAGCGTTCACGCGGCACTCGATGACGTGCCCGCGCAGCGGCGGCAGCTCACGCACGCTGAGCGGCAGGCCGGCGGCCACGCGGATCTGCTCCTTCACGAGATCCACGCCCGTGAGCATCTCGGTGACGGGATGCTCCACCTGGATGCGCGTGTTCATCTCCATGAAGTAGAACGAGCCGTCCTCGTCGAGCAGCATCTCGATCGTGCCCGCGCCGACGTACTCGATCGCCTTCGCGCCGGCGACCGCCGCGTCGCCCATCTTCTTCCGCAGCTCCGGCGTCATCGCGGGGCTCGGCGCCTCCTCGATCAGCTTCTGGTGGCGCCGCTGCACCGAGCAATCGCGCTCACCGAGATGGATCACGTGGCCGAACTTGTCGCCCATGATCTGGAACTCGATGTGGCGCGGGCGCTGGAGGTACTTCTCGACGTACACGTCGCCATTGCCGAACGCCGAGAGTGCCTCGCTGCGCGCGAGCTGGAACGAGCGCTCGAACTCTTCGGCGTCCTTCGCCACGCGCATGCCCTTGCCACCACCGCCGGCCGCCGCCTTGATGATGACGGGGAAACCCATCTGCTTCGCGTAGCCGAGCGCCTCTTCCACGTCCTCGACCGGACCCGGCGTACC
>DASYMZ010000193.1:0-137515 GCA_036008805.1 Gemmatimonadaceae bacterium | reverse complement strand
AGTACTTCCCGAGGTAGTTGTCCAGCTCCCACTGCGAGACCTGCGAGATGTAGTCGCGCCACTCCTGCCGCTTCGCCGCGAGAAAGTGCTGCGCGATGTGATCGCCCAGCGCGCCCGTGATCACGTCGTTCTTCTCCAACTCGTTGCACGCCTCGTTCAGATCGTGCGGCAGGTCATCGATGCGAAGACGCCGCTTCTCGCGATGACTCATCTCCCAGATGTTCTCGTTCACCGGCTCGCGATAGTCCGCCTTGGTGCGCACGCCGTCGATGCCGGCCGCGAGCATCACCGCCAGCGCGAGGTACGGGTTCGCCGCCGGATCGGGCACGCGATGCTCCACGCGCGTGCCGAGCCCGCGCCGCTCGGGAATGCGCAGCATCGGCGACCGGTTGCGCATGCTCCACGCAACGTTCACCGGCGCCTCGTAACCGGGGACGAGCCGCTTGTACGAGTTGACGAGCGGGTTGGTGATCGCGCAGCAGCCACGCGCGTGGCGCAGCAGTCCGCCGATGTAGTGCAGCGCGGTGTCGCTCAGCTCCCACGGCGCCTTCGCGTCCCAGAACGCGTTCGTCTTGCCCTTGAACAGCGACTGGTGCGTGTGCATGCCGCTGCCGTTCTGTCCGAAGATCGGCTTGGGCATGAACGACGCCGCGAGCCCGAACCGCTGCGCGACGACCTTCACCACGAAGCGAAACGTCGCGATGTTGTCCGCCGTCGTGAGCGCGTCGGCATAGCGGAAGTCGATCTCGTGCTGGCCGTGCGCGACTTCGTGATGCGCCGTCTCCACCTCGAATCCCATCTTCTCGAGGTCGTCGACGATCGCGCGGCGTGCCTCCTCGCCCAGGTCCACCGGCGCGAGGTCGAAGTACGAGCCCACGTCGTGGGTGTTCGTCGACGGTTCGCCGTTGGGCCCGCGCTTGAACATGAAGAACTCCGCCTCCATCCCGGCGTTCATCGTGTAGCCGAGCGAGGCGGCGTCCGCGATGACGCGCTTGAGCGCACCACGTGGGTCGCCCGGGAAGGGCGAGCCGTCCGGCATGTTGATGTCGCAGATCAGCCGGCCGACTCGCGAGTCGGGATCGCCCCACGGGAATATCCGAAAGGTCGAGAGGTCGGGCGCGAGGAGCATGTCGCTCTCCTCGATCCGCACGAACCCCTCGATGCTCGATCCGTCGAACATGATGTCGCCGGTGAGCGCCTTCTCGAACTGCGAGGCCGGGATCTCGACGTTCTTGTTGACGCCGAGAATGTCGGTGAACTGCAGCCGGAGGAACCGGACGTTCTCCTTGCGGGCGAGCTCGAGCACGTCCTTGGCCGAGACGCCCTTCAAGTCTGGTAGCGTAGCGCGTGAGTGTGGCACGGCTCAATGCTCGCCGGAGGGCGTCGTGCTGTCAATTCACCGCGAGGCGAATTCGGCACGTCGCTTGCCCCTCGCGCCCGCGCCCCGATCACCCGATCGGCAGGCTGCATCTCATCGCACGAGCGAGGACCCGATGAAAGTTTCCGAGATCATGTCGAAGAACCCGCGCACCGTCTCGCCGGATACGCCGGTGTCGGAAGCGGCGCGCGTGATGAAGGAAGAGGACGTGGGTCTCGTGCCCGTCGTCGAGCGGGTCGGCGGAGCGGAGACGCGCGGCCGTCTCGTTGGCGTCGTGACCGATCGCGACATCGCCGTGCGTCACGTCGCCGAGGGTCGCTCGAGCGACGCGCCGGTGAGCGAGGTGATGTCGGGCGGCGTGAAGACCTGCACCACCGACGATTCGGTGGAGGACGCGATGGAGCTGATGGGGCGCGAGCAGGTGCGGCGCATCCCGATCGTCGACGAGCGCGGCTCGCTGGTCGGCGTCGTCGCGCAGGCCGACCTGGTGCGCATGCGAGGCAAGGACCGGCAGGCCGAGAAGACGGTCGAGCAGATCTCGCAGCCAGGCGGCAGCCATCAGAACTGATCACACGCAACGAGCCGACGGACGCAGCGACATCGCGCGTCCATCGGCTGCCAGGGGGCGCCGCGCGGATGTAGCTTTGACGCGATGACGATCCCCCCGGCTTCACCGATCGCGCCGACGCCCGACGGTACCAGCGCGTCGCGCTGTCCGTCGTGCGGCGCGCCGGCGTCAGGACGCTTCTGCTCGAGCTGCGGCACCGCGCTCGCCGGCGCCACCTGCGCGACCTGCTCCTCCCCGCTCACGCCCGGCGCCCGCTTCTGTCACCGGTGCGGAACGGCGGCCGGCGCGACCGCCGCCGCCCCGTCACGCGGCCTGGCGAACGCGCTCCCGTGGGCGGTTGCCGCGCTCGCGCTCGTGTCGCTCACCGCGCTGGTCGTCGGGCAGCGCTTCGGCGCGCGTGGCACTGGCTCGTCCGCCACCGCGGACGTGCTCGACGGGGCCAACATGCAGGGCTCCACGCCGATCTCGGCTGGCCCGGTCGCCGACGCGGGCGCTCCGACAGGCGCTCCACCCCGCGCGCCGGACATCAGCCAGATGACTCCGGAGCAGCGCGCCGAGCGACTGTACGACCGGATCATGACCGAGCACGAGGCAGGACGAACCGATGCCGTGCGCACCTTCCTTCCGATGGCGCGTGCCGCGTACGAGATGCTGGGCACCCTCAACCTCGATCAACGCTACGACCTGGGGCGGCTCGGCGAGGTTGGCGGCGACACGACGCTCGCGCGCGCCCAGGCCGACACCATCCTCGCGGCGCGTCCCACCCACCTGCTCGGCCTCGCGCTCGCCGCGCGGATCGCGCAGATGGAAGGGAACGCCACCCGCGCCCGTTCGTTGACCGCCAAGCTGGTCGCGGCCGAGCCCACCGAGCGGACGGCCGGATTGCCCGAGTACCTGCTCCACAAGAACGACATCGATGCCGCGCTCGCCGCGGCGCGCTCAACGCCGAAGTGAACCGATGACGACCATTCACGTAGCCCACAGCCCCGATTCCGACGACGCGTTCATGTTCTACGCGCTCGCCGTCGGGAAGATCGACACGGAGGGGCTCACCTACGTCCACGAGCTCCAGGACATCGAGAGCTTGAACCAGCGCGCGATGCGCGGCGAGCTCGAGGTCACGGCGGTTTCCATCCACGCCTACGCTTATCTGAGCGACCGCTACGCCCTGCTCCCGCACGGCGCCTCGATGGGCGATCGCTACGGTCCCCGGCTCGTGGCGCGCGAGCCAGCCACCCGCTCCGACGTGAAGGGGAAGCGGATCGCTATCCCAGGTCCGCTCACCAGCGCGTACCTCGCGATGCAGCTCTATGAGCCCGACTTCACCGCCGTCTTCACGCCCTTCGACGCGATCGAGGACGCGGTGGTGAATGGCGACGTGGACATGGGTCTGCTCATCCACGAAGGGCAGCTCACCTTCGGCGAGCGGGGGCTGCACCTCGTGGCCGACATGGGAGAGTGGTGGTTCCGCGAGACCGGACTTCCCCTCCCCCTGGGCGGAAATGTGGTTCGAAAGGATCTCGGGGCAGAGATGACCTCCAAAATCTCGCGCCATCTCAAGGCCAGCATCGCGTATGGCCTGCAACACCGCGTCGGCGCGCTCGATCATGCCATGCAGTACGCACGCGGGCTGGATCGCTCGAAGGCCGATGCGTTCGTCGGTATGTACGTCAACGACTGGACGCTCGATTACGGCGAGCGTGGCCGGGAGGCGGTGCGCCTCTTTCTGAAGCGCGGCGTCGAGGCGGGGCTGATCACCAAGCCAGTCAGCGTCGAGTTCGCTGACGGCTGAGCGGGCGGAGAGTGCGGATCCCCTCGACTGCGCTCGGGATGTCGAGGGATCTGCACTGCCCTCATGATCTGGAACGGCGAGTCCGATACTCGATCGGAGTCTCCCTCGTCTACCCAGCATGCTCGATACGTCTGCCTCGGCCGCGCCTTCCGTGACTGCCCCATTCCAGCCCGCCCCTCGCTCTAGCGCGACGCTCGCGGGCATGCCCCGGATCCTGCTCGTCGACGACGAGGCGACGATCCGCCTCGCTCTCGCGCGCTTTCTCCGCGATCGCGGCTACGACGTGCACGAGTGCGGCTCGGGTCCCGCGGCGCTCGCCGTGCTCGAGCAGGAGCGCTTCGTCCTCATGCTGTGCGACGTTCGCATGCCGGAGATGTCGGGGCTCGACCTGGTGCCGCGCGCGCTCGCGCTCGATCACGACCTCGCCGTGTTGATGCTCACGGCCGTCAACGACGCGTCGGCCGCGACCGAGGCACTGTCGCACGGTGCGCTCGACTACCTCGTCAAGCCGATCGCCCTCACCGATCTCCAGGCCGCTGTCGAGCGCGCGGTGCATCGGCGCCAGCTCGGGATCGACCGCCGCAACGTGGAGCGCCACATCCGTGAAGAGGTCATGCTCCGCACGATGGAGCTGGAGCGCGAGAAGGCGGCGCTCCATGCCCTCACGATCGGAATCGCCGAGACGCTGATCAACGCCATGGAGGCGAAGGACCAGTATCTTCGCGGCCACTCGCGCCGCGTCGCCGAACAGGCCGCCTCCGTCGCCGAGGATCTCGGGTTGGATGCGGATCAGGTGGAGAACGTGCGACTCGCCGGCCGGCTGCACGACATCGGCAAGATCGGAATTCGCGAGGAGATTCTGAACAAGCCGGGCGCGCTCACGGCCGAGGAGTACGCACACGTAAAGGAGCACGTGCGCATCGGCATGGAGATCCTCGAGCCGCTGCGCCACATCCCGGTCGCGCTCGAGTACATCCACGATCACCACGAGCACTTCGACGGCACCGGTTATCCACGCGCGCTCGCCGGCGAGCAGATCACGATCGGCGGCCGCATCCTCGCCGCCTGCGACGCGTTCGACGCGATGACGTCGAAGCGCGCCTTCCGTGAAGCCTACGACCAGAAGCAGACGATCGTCTATCTGGAGGACGAGATCGGTCGCCTGCTCGACCCGGTCGTCTTTGCCGCGCTCAAGCGCGTCGTGCTGCGCCGGAAGACGCTCACCTTCATCGACGACATGCACGCCTGAGCCGCATGGGCGCGCCCCACTGCGGGCGTCCCTGCGGGCGGCGTCCCCGCAGCTCGCACCCGCTCAGTCGCGGCTCGAATCGTCCTCGGCGGCGCCGCTCGCGAGTCGCGCGAGCTCCGCGATCGCGTCGATGAGCTGCGTTCCATCGAACGGCTTCGCCAGCACCGGACAGCGCCAACGCGCGCGCACGTGCGCCGCAGCGGCGCTCGCGGCATCGCCGGAGATCACGATGGTGCCGGCGAGCAGACGTGGAAACTCGTAGCCTACGTGGCTGATGAGCCACCCGCCGCTCCCGTCCGCCATGCGCAGGTCGGCGACGAGAAATCGCGGCGTCATTCCCTGCCGCAGCAGCTCGAGCGCTTCGCGTCCGCTGGATGACTCGACGACGTCGTATCCCCCACGCGCCAGCTGATCACGCACCGCGCCACGCGTGAACGCGTCGTCTTCGACCACGAGGACCAGCGCACGCTCGGCCGCACCCGACAGATCGGCGGGCAGACGCTCGGTGGCGTGCGAGAGTTCGGAAGGCATCGGCGAATCCGGATCGAGGTGTACCGGCGAGTCTCGACATGGTGCCGCGCCCTCTCCACGCCTCACGCGTGGCGTGGGACAGTCTGTCAGTGGTGATGGTGATGCGATCGGGCGTGGGTCACCCATCCCACCACGTCGGCCACGCGCTTCCCCTGCTCCCGAGCGGACTCGACCTCGTCGCTCGGCGCTTCGGTGATGGAGGGCGTCACGAGAATCATCCCTCGGTCCGCCATCGGTGTGAGCACCGACCAGAGCGCCGCACGGCGATCTCCCCCATCGTGCGTGGCGAACGCGGATCCGACCTTGTTGACGAGCGACACCGGCGCTGCCCCGACTGGGCCGGTCGCGGCATCGCTCGACGCGCTGGCCGGCGAGGCGCCGACGATGATGCCGTCGTACGCGGCGAGTGCGTCCGCGCTCTCCAGCGCGCGGTGGCGCGCGGACGACGCGCGATCGCCCGACGCGCCAGGGATCCGGCGCACGTCGACCTCGGCGAAGCGCACGCTGCGCGCGCCCTCGGCCACCGCTTCGGCGAGTCGCGCGAGGTCGTCGGAGTGGGAGTCGAACAGCACGAGCAGCTTCGGCATCGGTGTGTGCGTGGTTGAAGTGTGGCGACGAAAGGGCGTCGTCGAGGAGGAACTCACCTCTCGGCACGATCGTTTCCAATTTGCATCGGGTGGCGTTCACGCGCGTCGCCAGCACCAACAATCGGGGCCCTGGAGGCGTATATTTTCGTGATGCAACGCCTGATTCGCCCTCCATTCGGTCGGGCGCGACGCTTTGTCGCGGCCGTTCTTCTGCTGCTGCCAGCCCCGCTGCTCGCGCAGGCTCGCGCCGTGTCCAGCGACACGGTCCGCCTCTCGCTCGACCAGGCGGTGACCCTTGGCCTTCGCCAGAGCGATGAGATCGGCCTGGCGAGCGCGCAGACCGACGTGGCCGACGCGCAGTACGCGAGCGCGCGCGCCAACGTCCTCCCGCAGCTTCGGTTCAACGGGGCGTACACCCACGTGTGGGAGAGCGCGCGAGGCTCCGCCGTCGGTGCGGTGTTCAATCAGCCGAACACCTACACGGCGAACACCAACCTCTCCCAGACGCTGTTCCAGGGCGGCCGGCTGGTCTCCGGCATGCGCGCCGCCAACGACACGCGCCAGGCGGCGCGCGAAGACGAGCACGAGCAGCGTGCGACGGTCACCCTGGCGGTTCAGCGCGCGTACCTGCAGGCACTGTTCACGGCGCGCATCGCCGAGCTGCAGGAGGGGAACCTCACCCTCGCGAGCAATCGGCTCGCCCAGATCGAACAGCTCGAGCGCGCCGGTCAGGCCGCACGCTACGACGTGCTGCGCGCTCGCGTCGAGCGCTCGAACCTCGAGCCCCTCGCGATCCAGGCGCGGAACGATCGCGAGCTCGCGCTGCTGGAGCTCAAGCGTCTGCTCAACATCGGGATCGATCGGCCGCTGGCGCTCACCAGTCAGATCGACCAGGCCGCCGCCGCCGCGATCCTCGCGTCCGCGGAGGATACCACCACGATTCCCGACCGGGCCGCCATCCGCTCGGCCGAGTTCAACGTCGCCGCGAGGCGGCTCGGCGTGTCGGTGGCGAGGGCGGACTACTATCCGACACTGTCGGTGTTCTTCCAGCAGGGCTATCAGGCGTTTCCCCCGATCGGGATGGGCTTTCCGACCACCCGCGGCTCGTTGAGCGAAGCCGCGTGTCCCCCTGGCTCTGCCGCGGGTCGCCTCTGTCAGAACGGTGGATTCTTCTCGGATCGCCAGATGGGGCTCAACGTCTCCTTCCCGGTGTTCGACGGCTTCCGCGTTCGTTCCAACGTCGACCTCGCGAGCGCGCAGGCGCGCGTGGCCGAGCTGCAGCTCCAGGTGCAGCGTGAGACGGTGGCGTTGGACGTCGCGCGGGCGCGAGCCGAGCTTCGTCGCTCGCGCGCCTCGTACGCGGCGCGACAGCAGAACTCCGCCGAGGCGCAGGAGGCGTTCAATCTCGCGTCGCTCCGGTTCACGCGTGGGCTGAGCACGCAGCTCGAAGTCTCCGACGCGCAGCTCGCCCTGCTCACGGCGCAGAGCACCGAAGCACGCGCCACGTACGATCTGTTCCTCGCTTCGGCAGACCTGGCGCGCGCGCTCGGCCGGCCGATCCCGCTCCCGTCGACGACGACGACGTCGCCGACTCCGAGATAGCTGATGCCATCGATCAATCACGCCGTTCGGCTCGTCCCTTCCATCACGCTGCTGCTCTCGTTCGCGGCCGGCTGCAGTCAGGACGCCGCCGGCTCCGACGCGGGTGGCGGCCGGGCGGCGGCGGGTGGCGCCTCTGGTGGAGCGGGCGGCGCTGGTGCTGCCGGTGGCGCGGCGAGGGGTGGCCCAGGCGGGCGCCCCGCGCCGTCGATCACGCTCGCGCCCACCGACGTCGCCATCGTGGCACCGACCACCATCGAAGACGGCATCGCGCTCACGGGAGACCTGCGGCCGAGCGAGACGATCGACGTGCGCGCCCGGATCGAGGGCGACCTCACCGATGTCTACGTCCGCGAAGGGCAGCAGGTGAACGCCGGCCAACTGCTCGCCCGGTTCGAGGCCAGCGAGCAGGAGAGCAGCCGCGCGAGCGCCGAGGCCGACCGCGTAGCCGCGCGCGCCGAAGTGTCGAACGCGCAGTGGACGCTCGATCAGAACGCGTCGCTGTTCAAGGCGGGAGCGATCGCCGAGCGCGATTACAAGGTGTCACAGCAGGCCGTCGCGACCGCGCGAGCGCGCCTCGCGGCCGCCGAAGCGCGGCTCCGCGCCAGCGGGAACGAGGCGCGCGACACGCGCGTGCTCGCGCCCTTCGGCGGCGTCGTGGACAAGCGGCTCGTCGACGGTGGCGTGCACCTGGCCAGGGGCGCGCCGATGTTCAGCATCGTGCGCAGCCAGACGCTCGAGCTGGCCGCGGCGGTGCCGGCGCGGCAGGCGGCGGCGGTGCGGGTCGGACAGGTCGTGCACTTCGTGGCGGACGCGCGGAAGTTCGACGGCAAGGTCGCGCGCGTGAGCCCGACGATCGATCCGATGACGCGGGCCGTCACGGTGTACGTCCAGGTTCCGAATCCGGGCAGCACGCTGCGCGGTGGCACCTTCGCCACCGGCCGCGTCGTGAGCCGCACGCTCAACAACGTCCTCGCCGTTCCGGGCGGAGCGCTCCGACAGGCCCAGGACAACGGCCGGCCGTTCGTCTATCGCATCGACGGCAAGACGCTCAACATCGCGCAGGTGCAGGTCGGGGTGGTGGACGAACAGCTCGGGCTCGCGCAGATCACCGACGGGCTCGCGGCCGGCGACAAGGTCGTCGTGGGCAACGTGGGCACCCTCGGCCGCGGCATGCAGGTCATGATGGCCGGTGCGGAGCGGAGCGGTGGTGGCGGCAGTGCGGGCGCTGGTAGCCGCGCCGGAGCTGGCGGCACGGGCGGCACGGGCGGCGCCGGCAGACGACAGTAGTCGCGCGGGCGCGCGTCGCCCGACTCTTCAGCAGGGTGTTCCGATGATTCTTTCAGACGTCTCGATCAAGCGTCCCGTCTTCGCCACGATGATGATGGTGGCGCTCGTCGTGCTCGGCATCGTCAGCTACAAGCGGCTGGCGATCGACGAGTATCCCGACATCACCTACCCGGTCGTCGTCGCCCAGACCTCGTATCCGGGGGCCTCGCCCGAGGTGATGATGCGCGAGATCTCAAAGCCCATCGAGGAGGCGCTCAACACGGTGCAGGGCATCAAGGAGATCAACTCGACCTCGCTCGAGGGCGTCTCCATCGTGCGCCTGACGTTCAACCTCGGCGTCGACGTGGCCGTGGCGCAGCAGGACGTCCAGGCCAAGGTGGCCCGCATTCGCCGCGCGCTTCCGCAAGACATCCAGGAACCGGTCATCCAGCACTTCGATCCGAACGACTCGCCGATCATGTCGATCGCGCTCAGGTCGACGGAGCGGCCCATCCGCGAGATCACCGATCTCGCGAGCGAGGTCGTGCAGACGCGCATCGAGGCGATCGAAGGCGTGGGCGGCGTGAACATCGTCGGCGGCAACAAGCGGCAGATCCGGGTGCAGGTCGACCCGGACGCGATGCGCGCGTATGGGCTCTCGCCCTCGCAGCTCGCCACCGCGCTGGAGCGCGAGAATCAGGAGGTGCCGGCGGGACGCATCGAGCGCGGCACGACGGAGCGGCTGGTGCGCGTCACTGGCCGCATCATCGATCCCGCGGCCTTCGCCGACATCCCGGTCGCGGTCCGGAACGGCACGCCCGTTCGCATCAGCGACGTCGCCGTCGTGATCGACGGCGCGGAGAACCGCCGCACGGGCGCGGAGATCACGAGCCCGTCCGGCAGCGCGAGCGCCGTGTCGCTCGAGGTGCTCAAGATCTCCGGCGCGAACACGGTGGCGGTCGCCGACGCGGTGCGTGCCGCCGTCGAGGAGCTCCAGCGTCAGCTGCCCAACGACATCGAGATGACCGTCATTCGCGACGACTCCAAGCGCATCCGCGAGTCGCTCGCCGACGTGAAGCTGTCCATCGTGCTCGGCGCCGCGCTCACCGTGATGATCATCTACCTGTTCCTGAACTCGTGGCGGTCCACGGTCATCACGGGCCTCACGCTTCCGGTGTCGATCATCAGCGCGTTCTTCATCATGTGGGTGTTCAACTTCACCGTGAACACCATGACCCTGCTCGCGCTGTCGCTCGCGATCGGGTTGCTGATCGACGACGCGATCGTGGTGCGAGAGAACATCGTGCGCCACCTCGAGATGGGGAAACCGCACGATCTCGCCGCGAAGGAGGGCACCGACGAGATCGGCCTCGCCGTCATGGCGACGACCTTCGCCGTCGTCGCGGTGTTCATCCCGGTCGCCTTCATGGGCGGCATCATCGGAAAGATCTTCTTCCAGTTCGGTGTCACGGTCACCTTCGCCGTGCTCGTGTCGCTGTTCGTGAGCTTCACGCTGGACCCGATGCTCTCGAGCGTGTGGGCCGATCCCGAGGTGGAGCACGCGGTCAACGACGGGGGCGAGCACCAGGCGGCGCAGCGCAAGAAGGCCAACATCATCCGCCGTTTCGCCTTCGCGTTCAACGACTGGTTCGAGCGCGTTGCCGACCGCTATCCGAGCTGGCTGGGGTGGGCCCTCGGCCACCGCGTGATCGTGCTGGCGATCGCCGCCTCGACCATCGTCGTGAGCTTCGTCATCATCCCGAAGCTCGGCTTCACCTGGATGCCCGACGTGAACGGCGACGAGTTCTCGGTGAGCTTCCGCACGCCCCCGGGCTCGACGCTCGACTACACGATGGACAAGGGCCGCGAGATCGCGACCTTCCTGCAGAAGCAGCCCGAGACCGACTTCACCTACCTGTCGGTGGGTGGCGGCTTCCGGGGCACGCCCAATCAGGGGAACGTCAACGTCACCCTGAAGCCGGGCCACAAGCGGTCGCTCTTCGACATCCAGGCGGACCTGCGCGGCAAGCTGCGCCAGATTCCCGGCATCCGGCCCACCATCCAGGGGCAGCGGTCGATCTTCGGCGGCCGAGGACAGCCGATCCAGGTGTTCGTCCAGGGGCCGGAGGCGGGCCGACTCAAGCTCGTCGCTGCCCGCGCGCTCGAGTCGATGCGCACCATTCCCGGAGTGGCCGAGCCCAACTCCAGCGAGGAGGGGGACATCCCGCAGCTCGACGTGCGCGTCGATCGCCAGGAAGCCTGGCGCGCGGGGCTCGGCGTCGGCAGCGTGGCGGCCACCCTCCAGCCGCTCTTCTCCGGCCAGCGTGCCACGACGTGGGAGGATGCTCAGGGCTTCTCGCACGACGTGGTCGTCGTCTTCCCCGATTCCCTCCGGAGCTCGGCGGCGGACGTGGCCCAGCTGCCCGTGGCGAGCACCTTCGTGGGACCCAATGGGCTGCCGTCCATGGTGCCGATCTCGCAGGTGGCCAACGTGAACGCCGGCGTGGGGCCGCAGCAGATCGAGCGGCGCCAGCTCGAGCAGCAGGTCTCCCTGTCCGCCGGCGTGCTGCCGGGCTTCGTCATGGGTGACGTCGCGAGCTCGGTTCAGCAGGCGATCGAGTCGATCGGGCTGCCGCCGGGCTATCACGCCGTGTTCGGCGGCGACGTGCAGAACCTGGAAGAGACCAAGGGCTACGTGCTGGAAGCACTGCTCCTCGCGGTCGTCTTCATCTACCTCATCCTCGCCTCGCTCTTCGGCTCGTTCCTGCAGCCGCTGGCGATCATGCTCGCGCTGCCGCTGAGCTTCATCGGCGTGGCGCTCGCGCTGCTGCTCACGCGCGGGAACATGAACGTGATGACGATGATCGGCATCATCATGCTCATGGGGCTCGTGACCAAGAACGGCATTCTGCTCGTGGACTTCGCCAACCAGCTCCGTGGCGAAGGAAAGGAGCGCGCCGATTCGCTGCTCACCGCCGGGCGGATCCGTCTCCGCCCCATCGTCATGACCACGGTGGCGATGATCTTCGGCATGCTTCCCCTCGCGCTGGCCATCGGCGCAGGCGCCGAGGCTCGGGCTCCGATGGCGCGCGCGGTGATCGGTGGGCTCATCACCTCCACCCTGCTCACCCTCTTCGTGGTCCCCGTCATGTATACCTTCCTCGACGATCTCGGGAGCTGGGTGAGTAGCCGGCTCACGAGCGCGAGCACGCATGATGCGACGGGAGTGGTGCCAGCACCCGCTGCCGGCGATTGAACGGGTTTTTCCCCGTCGTGGTGTGACGCGCGCGCGGACTCTGCTTGACGGATTCCGCGCGCGGCCTTACAAGGGTGTTCATGTACGAAGTCGTCTGCGCGACACCCGATCTCGTGGGTGACGCGCGGTGATGCCGGAGATGATCCGACAGGGGGCACACGTCGTGCAGCGGGCGCCGCTCGGGTCGCGCGTTCTGCTGTCCGCCGCCATGTCGGGGGTTCGCCGGTCCGACTTTCCTATCTCCACAGGAGGCGGTGATGCCGCGCGGTGACGAGTTGAACGATGAGCTCCGATTTTCCGATCGCGACGACGACGTCGATGATCTTGGCTATGGTGGAGGAGGCGGTGGGTCGTCGTCCTACGATGACGACGACGAGGAGGACGGTGGCTGGACGACCCACAAGGACGACAGCGACGACCTCTGGGACAGCACGGACGACTCCGACGACGACGAGGAGGAAGGGTTGGCCACGCCGGTCGTCGAAGGTGACGACGAGGATGAGGAGAGCCCCCTGATCGTCGCCCGGGCGCCACGCTCCAGCGGAGCGGGACGACCGGCCGGCGGTGGTGGTTCGGCCGCGAAGTCGGGTGGCGGAAAGCCGGCCGGCGCTCCCCCGGCGACCGGCGGTGCCTCCACTGCGCCGGCTGCCGCGTCGAAGCAGCCGTCCGCGCCGGCTGGCGGCTCGGCGCCGAGCACGAATGGCGGCGGCGCCGCCAAGAAGAGCGCCGGCGGCGGAGCGGCGAAGTCGTCGAGTGGTTCGGGCGGCGCCAAGAAGGCGGCTACGAAAGCGCCCGCGAAGCAGGCGCCCGCCAAGAAGGCGCCCGCGGCGAAGAAGTCCGCCGCGAAGAAGGCTGCAGCCAAGAAGTCGCCCGCGAAAAAGGCAGCCACGAAGAAGTCGGCCGCCAAGAAGTCCGCGGCCAAGAAGGCTCCCGCGAAGAAGGGCGCCGCCAAGAAGGGCGCGACGAAGAAGTCGCCCGCGAAGAAGAGCCCGGCCAAGAAGTCAGCCGCCAAGAAGGGAGGCGCGAAGAAGAGCGCCAAGCGCGCGCGGCGCTGACGACGGCTCGTCGGAACGAACGCGGCGGGGCGTGGCGAACCAGCCACGCCCCGCCGCGTTTGCTTCCGTCCCCTGGTGATCACTCGTAATATCCCGACATGCCGCTACTCGAGCGTCAGGTGCTCGATGCCCTCCCGATGACGATCTACACGGTCGATCTCGACGGGCACATCACGTTCATGAACCGCTCGTGGGCGCGCTTCGCACAGTCGAACGGTGCGCCGCAGCTCTGCGACGAGCGCACCGTGATCGGCACGTCGATCTGGGAAGCCATCGCGGACGTCGCCACGCGCGAGCAGATCGAGCAGGCGATGTCCTCGCTCCGGGAGGGACGCGCCACCTCCATCGCCTGGGAGTTTCCCTGCAGCTCGCCGGTCGAGGAGCGCATCTTTCTGATGCAGGTCAGCGCGGTCGGCGAAGGGCGCTCGGTGACCGGCTTCGCCTTCTCCACCGTGGACATCACGCCGAGCCATCGCTGGCGCGAGGTGCTGATCGACACGGGCATGGCGCTGGCGCGAACGATCAGCGTGGACCGCGTGCTCCACGAAGTCGCGCAGCAGCTGCGCCGCGCGATGGCGTGCGACGCGGTGGCCATCGCGCTCGCCGGCGCCGACGCCGCGACGCTGCGGCTCGTGCACCACTCCGGCTTCGCCGACGACGGCGACGGAATCGTCGCGCGGCTCACCCCCGTGTGGAACGACGCGCTTCGCGCCGGTCAGGTGATCACGCGCACCTCCTCCGACGGGCTCGAGATCACCGCGCCGATGACCAGCGGCGAGGGCGTGCTCGGCGCGATCACGCTCACGTCGGCCGAGCCCCTCCCACCGCACCGCATCGAGGAGTCGCGGCGCGTGCTCGCCACCATCGCCGCCGAGACCGCCGCGGCCGTCGAGAGAGCGCGCCTGGTCCAGCGCGTCGGACAGAAGCGGCGCCTCGAAGCGATCGGCGAGGTGTCGGCGGGCGTCGCGCACGAGCTGCGCAATCCGCTGTTCGGCATCTCGTCCGCGGCGCAGCTGCTGCGCTTCCGCGTCAAGGACGACCCGGTGGTCGAGAAGAACGTCGGCCGCATCCTGCGCGAGGTCGAGCGGCTGAACAGCATGGTCACCTCGCTGCTCGAGTACGGAAGACCCAATCCGATCCGGCTCGAGACCGGCGACCCGGACGCCGTGTGGGACGAGGTGATCGAGAATCAGCGCGGGCTCCTCGAGAGCCGCGCGATCCTGCTCGAGCGCACTCGCGCCACGCCGACCGCCACGTGCGCGATCGACGCGCAGCAGCTCGCGCAGGTGATGATCAACCTGCTCGTCAACGCCACCGACGCCGCGCCCGAGGGCAGCGACCTCTCACTGCACTCCGTCGTGCTCCCGACCGGCATGTGGCGCTGCCGTCTCCACAACGGCGGCCCGGCCATCCCGCCCGACGTGCTGCCGCGCGTGTTCGAGATCTTCTTCTCCACCAAGCCGGGTGGCACGGGCATCGGGCTCGCGCTCTGCCAGCGCATCGTCGAGGAGCACGGCGGCACGATCGCGCTCGAGAGCGCCCCAGACTGCGGCACCTCGGCGACCATCCTGCTCCCGATCGTGAGTGCGTGAGCGGCTGAGCACCTCCGCGCGTTCCTCGACGAGTCGCGCGGAATGACGTCGGTGCTCGTGGTGGACGACGACGAGACCATCCGGGAGACGCTCGCCGATTACTTCTCCGCGCTCGGCTATGCGTCGCGCACCGCCGCGACGGCCACCGAGGGACGACAGGCCGCCGCCGAGCATGCGCCCGACGTCGTGCTGGTGGATCTCCGCCTTCCCGATGCGAGCGGCCTCACCCTGCTCGAGGCGCTGCGAGCCGACGATCCCGAGCTTGGCGTGATCATGCTCACTGGACACGCCGACGTTCCGACCGCGGTCGCCGCCATGCAGCAGGGTGCACTCGACTTCCTCGAGAAGCCGGTCGACCTGGAGGCGCTCGGCGCTGCTGTCGCGCGCGCGGCCGAGCTGGTTCGGTTGCGCCGTGAGGTCTCGCATCTGCGCGCGAGGCACGGAGAGGAGCGGGGCGTCCCCGACGCGGGCGACGCGCCCCCGTCGCTCGAGCGGCTGATCGACCTCGCGACGAGAAACGACGACGTCCCCGTCCTCATCGTCGGCGAGACCGGGACCGGCAAGGGCTTCGTCGCCCGGCGCATTCACGATCGCTCGGCGCGCGCCGCACTGCCGTTCGTGGAGGTGAATGGCGCGTCGCTCAACGCGACCTTCCTCGAGAGCGAGCTGTTCGGGCACGAGCGCGGCGCGTTCACCGACGCGAAACAGGCCAAGCGCGGGCTGCTCGAAGTCGCCGGCCGAGGGACACTCTTTCTCGACGAGGTCGGCGAGCTCGTGCTCGATGTCCAGCCGAAGTTGTTGAAGGTGCTCGAGGAGCGACTGTTTCGACGGCTCGGTGGAACGACCGAGTTGAGGAGCGACGCGCGCGTGCTCGCGGCGACCAACCAGCCGTTGGAGCAGCGCATGCGCGAGGGGGGATTCCGGGCCGACCTGTTCTACCGGCTTCAGGTGCTCACCCTCACCCTGCCTCCACTTCGCGATCGTCCGAGCGAGCTCGCGGCGATGGCCACCGCGTTTCTTCCGCGGAACGCGCGACTGTCCGCGGCTGCGATGCGAACGATCGAGCGCTACTCGTGGCCGGGCAACGTGCGCGAGCTGAAGAACACCCTCTGGCGCGCCGCCCTGCTCGCCGAAGGCGCGGAGATCGAGCCGCGCCACCTCTCCCTTCCCGAGACGTCTGGTGTGGAGCGATCCGCTCCGGTCTCTCTTGCTGAGGCGGAGCGCGCCACCATCCTCTCGGCGCTTTCGGCGACCGGCGGGAACAGGGTGCAGGCGGCCCAGCGACTCGGCATCGCCCGCTCCACGCTGCTCGAGAAGCTTCGGCGGATGCACGTCGAATAGCTGACCGGTTTTCGGTCGCCTCATGGTCATCGTGATCGATTTCCGGGCACGCCTACCTGCGAGCATCGAGAGGTGACGACGCACAAAGCGTTGAAGTGTAGACGCTTACGACGCCCGTCGCCGACTGGCTCGGCTCTCGCCAATGGAGGCGGCATGATCCCTCCGAATCGCGAAGTCCTCATCGTGGATGACGAGCAGTGCATCCGAGACGTCCTCGTCGAGCTGTTCGAGACCGAGGGAGTGAGGGTGAGCTCCGCCGGAACGCTCGACGAGGCGAAGCGGATGCTGGCCCGCCGAGTCTTCGATCTCATCGTCACCGACATCCGGCTCGGTGGCCGGCGTGATGGCGGGCTGCAGGTCATGGGGGCAGCCGGGTTCCTGTCGCCCGAGGCGACGGTCGTTGCGCTCACCGCGTTCCCCGATGAGGGGAATCGGCAGGCGTCGATGCGCCTTGGCGCGAGGCACTTCCTCGAGAAGCCGATCGCGCTTGAGCGAATCGCCGAGCTGGCCGCGCAGGCGGGCGTTCCGACCGCGATGATGCCGATGACGAGCGAGATCGCTTTCGTCGGACACTGAACACCGCACGACGACGACGAGCACAGGCCCGCTGGAGCCCAACCGCGCACGGGTGATGGGTGGTGGGGTGGTGAAGTGCGCGGAGCCCAGCGGCGCCGTGCTCGTCGCATGAACGGACACGACGCGCGACCGACGGTGGACACGAAACGCTGCGGAGACGGCCAGGTGATCGGTGGCTGACTTCCGCAGCGTTTTTTGCATCGCGATCGGAGCACTTTTGCTCAGTCACTTTCTCGTCTCACGATCGTAGA
This sequence comes from Gemmatimonadaceae bacterium, assembly GCA_036008805.1. Lineage (GTDB taxonomy): Bacteria > Gemmatimonadota > Gemmatimonadetes > Gemmatimonadales > Gemmatimonadaceae > AG11. The sequence goes on along the minus strand of DASYMZ010000193.1, from coordinate 120,471 downwards.
GTAGATGCGCGTCGAGGAACGCACTGTTCCGCAGACGGAACGCGCGGTGACGGGGCAGCGAGGCGACAGCGATGCAGTGGCGTAAGGCGGCAGTGGTGGGTGGAGCGGTTGGCGGAGCGGCGCTCGGGGCGGCGGCGTTGTACAACGCCGCCGCGACGCATGGTGCCGAGGCGCTGGAGAATCCGCTCGGTGGTGAATCGGGTGAGATCCTCTGGCGCGGCCATCGGATCGCGTACACGCGCCAGGGCCAGGGAACGCCCGTCCTCCTCGTGCACGGCCTCTACCCCGGCGCGTCGTCGTTCGAATGGCGCCACACCGTCCCCGCGCTCGTCGACCGGCATACCGTGATCACGGTCGACCTGCTCGGCTTCGGTCGCTCGGATCGTCCCGCGGCGCGCTACACGCCGGGTCTGTACCAGGCGTTGCTCGGCGACGTGATCGCACGCGTCGCGCGCGAGTCGTGCGCCGTGGTCGCGAGCTCGCTGTCCGCGGCGCACCTCATCGCGCTCGCCGCGCGCGATCCGCGACACATCGCGGTCCTTGCGCTCATCGCGCCCACCGGCGTCGCGCATCTGCGCGATCCTGAGCCCTCCGGGAGCGCGACCACGCGGCTGTTGCTCGAGGCGCCGATCGTTGGCAGCACGATCTACAATCGCCTCACGTCGGCCGCGAGCATGCGCCGCTATCTGGAAGCGGCGTATGCCGACGACCGCCTGGTCACGCCGGCGCTGGTGGAGAGCTACGTGCGCGCCGCGCGCCAGCACGGCGGTCGGCACGCGGTCGCGGCGCTCATGAGTGGAACCCTCAACGTCGACGTCCGCGCCGCGCTGCGGCGCGTGCGTCAGCCCGCGCTCATGCTGTGGGGCAACCTCGCGCGACAGAATCCGGTCGAGCATGCCCATGCGTTCCGCGTCATCAAGCAGGACGTGCAGTGGACGCTCGTTCAGGAGGCGGGCGACCTCCCGCACGATGAGCGCCCCGACGAGGTGAACGCCGCGTTGCGGCTGTTTCTCGAGCGGACTCGTCGATGGTCGACGCCGACGGGACCGCGGCTCGTGATGACCTGACGCTTCGGCGACCGGATCGCGACACCGGCTCACATCGGTCGGCAGCGGCTGTTATCTTCAGCCGCTATGCCGGATACGCCGCTCTCCCCCGTCGCGCTGCTGCGCGCGCACTCGCGCCACGCCCCCTGGAACGCCCGCGGACTGGCTGCGCACGTTACCGCGCTCGTCGACGCCGCGGGCATTCGCCCCACCAATGCATCTGCTCGGGTCGCACCGAGCGCGCGCTCGGTGCGGTTCTACGTCGCCAGCGGGCTCCTCGATCGGCCGGAGGGCGCGGGCACCGCGGCGACGTACAACTACCGGCATCTTCTGCAGCTGCTCTCGATCAAGATCCGCCAGCGGGAGGGCGCGACGCTCGACGGGATCAAGAGAGAGATGAAGGAGGTCACCGGCGACGCGCTCGAGCGGCGCGTCGCCGCGTCCCTCGCACCGGCACTCGGCGCGGGCGCCGATCACGCGGTGCGAGACACGGACGATGAGCGCTCGGCGAGCTGGCGGCGCGTCCCCGTCGCGGACGGCATCGAGATCCACGTGCGCGACGACGCGCCCGCCGCGCGCGACGAAGCGCTCGTTGCGATGAGAGAAGCCGTGAGGGCAGCGCTTGGACGCGCCGATATCCGGTGAGTCCTACTCACCAGCTCACCGCCGCTCAGAGTAGTCTCGAGAACACCGCCGCTCCGTTCTCGATCAGATGCTCGTACCAGGGCCGCCGCTGAAAGGCTTCCAGCGTGATCTCCTGGGCGCGCGTGAGATCGTCCATGAACGTCGAGTCCATCTGCGCGCCAAGCGCCGCATCGAGGAACGCCAGGTTCGACTCGTTGTTGAACGCGAGCGACCGGTTGTCGAAGTTCATCGAGCCGATCGAGCCCCACATGCCGTCCACGATGAACGTCTTCGCATGCATCATCGACGGCTGGTACTCGTAGATGCGAATCCCCGCCTTGAGCAGCTCCTCGTAGCGTGAGCGGCCGGCCCACCACGTCGTCTTGACGTCGGTCTCCTTGCTCACCGTCAGGATGCGGACGTCGACCCCACGCTTCCGCGCCAGCGAGAGCAGCTTCCTGAAGTCGTCGTCGGGGACGAAGTACGAGTTCGTCACGTAGAGCGACTTCCGCGCGCTCGCGATCGACAGCGCCACGAACCGCTCGGCGGGCGTGCTGCCCGTCGTCGGCGAGGCGAAGAACACGCCGGCCATCAACCCGCCGTCCACGTCGGTGAACGCCGACTTCGGAAAGAACATGTCGCCGGCGATCAGCTCTCCGGTGCACTCGGCCCACGCCGCCGCGAACGCCGCCTGCAGTCCCATCACTGCCGGGCCCTCGAAGCGAACGTTCGTCTCTCGCCACTGGCCCTTCTGCTTGCCGTTGCCCAGCCAGTAGTCGGCGAGCCCGAACCCACCCGTGTAGGCGATCTCGCCATCCACCACGACGACGCGCACGTGCGAGCGGTCGCTCGCGTTGTGGAGCGAATACCAATGAAGTTGTCGGAGCAGACCGATCTCCACCCCCGCGGCGCGAAGGCTGTCGGCCCATTCCTGTTTGAGGCTCTGGGAGCCGAACGCGTCGAGCACGAGCAGCACGCGCACGTGCGCCCGCGCGCGCTCCTTGAGCACCATGGCCAGCGTGTCCGCCACCGCACCAGGCTGGGAGTAGTACATCTGCACGGTGATCGTGTGCTTCGCCGAGCGCAGATCCCGCCAGAGCTGCGGATAGGTACCGTCGCCGTTCAGCATCTGCTGCGCGGCGTTGCCGCGCGAGAGATGGAGGCCCGTGTACAGCTCGATCGACCGCGCGAACAGGGAATCGGTGATCGCGGGCGGGCCTTCATTTTCGCCGATCGCGACGACCGCCTTCACCGGAGTGCCGCGCGTGATCGAGAGGACGCCGATGAGCGCGAGCGCGATCACGAGCAGAATGCCCAGCACCGCACCTACTCGCTTGACTCGGAGGATCTTTCGCATTTGCCGGTTCCCCTACACATACTTCATGCCAGGCCGAGTTCGGTATGAGCGCGGTGTTGCGCCGTGCGCTCGTTCAACGCGGGGGATCGCATGGAGCTCGCAGGTCGCAGCGTGGTGATCACCGGCGTCGGACGCGAAGGCCAGGTGGGTGAGGCCGTCGCGCGCGCGTTCGCCGAGCAGGGAGCGCGGGTGTTCCTCGTCGATCGGATGGAGAGCGAGGCACGGGCACGCGCCGACGCGTTGCTGGCGTCGGGTCTGCGCGCGGCGTCGCTCGCCGCGGACCTCACCGATGCCGCCGCCGTGGAAGCGCTGGCCGCCCGGGTGCGCGAGGCAACCGGTGGCCGCGTCCATGCGCTCGTTCATCTCGCGGGCGGCTTCGCGATGAGCGGACCCGTCGCCGACAGCGATCTCGAGGTGTGGCCACGCCAGTTCGCCATCAACGTCACCACGGCATATCTGACCGCGCGGGCCTTTCTGCCGCTGCTTCGCGCCACCAAAGGATCCCTCGTGCTGTTCGGCTCCGAGGCGGCGCTGCCCGGCGCACGGGTGGCCGGCATGTCGGCCTATGCGGCCGCCAAGGCGGCGCTGCTCACGCTCATGCAGGCGATCTCGCAGGAGGAGCGCGCGAACGGCGTCCGCGTGAACGCGCTCGCGCCGGCCTCGATCCGCACGGCGGCCAACATCGCCTCCATGGGCGCCGACGCGGAGTTCGTCACGCGCGAGGCAGTCGCCGACGTGGTGCTCTGGCTCTGTTCCGACGGCGCGCGCGCGGTCACCGGGCAGGTCGTCCGGGTGCGGTGATCGGTCCGCCGGTCCGCTTGCCGCTCCGTTCCTGGCGCTCCAGCTTGCGCACATGACTGTCGCAGCGCGGCGCCGGGCGATGTCCCGGACGGTTCGGCTCGACCGATCGCTCGAGGCGCTGCCACTCTTTCGCCTCAGCGACTCCGCCGACGAGGGCATCATCAGCTATGCCGATGCCGCCGGCGGACGCTGGCGGGTCATCCCGACACTCGGCGACCGTCTCCCCGGCACCTTCGATCAGGACGTCTACGTCGAGCTGCTGCGCCGGTATCAGGAAGCCGGTGACCCGGCGGACGGCGCGATCTCCTTTACGCTTCACGCGTTCCTGCGCGCCATGGGGCGCCGCGTCGACGGTCGCACCTACGAACAGCTTCGCGGCGCGCTGACCCGGCTGGAGCGCACCGCGCTCGAGTCGGTCGGCATCTACGAGGTGGCGCCGTCCGGTGAGCGCCGCGACGTCCGCTTCACCCTGCTCAGCTCCGTGACCGTCGAGAGGCGCCGCTCCCTCGACCGAGAGCAGCTCCAGCTCTTCTCCGCCATCGCCTCGGGTGAGCCCGGCGTCGCCCGCGTCGTGCTCGCCGGCGCGGTGCGCGACAACCTGGCCGCGAACCACACCATCGGCATCTCGATGCCCTGCTACTGGGCGCTCGGCTCGCCGGTGGCCCGCCGGCTCTACCGTCTGCTCGAGGTAGCTCGCGCGGATGGCCGGCTCACCTGGCGGGTCGCGCTCGAGCGTCTCGCCGAGCAGCTCCCGCTGGCGCAGCGCTACCCCTCGCACCTGCAGCGGGTGCTTCAGCCGGCCCATGACATGCTCGTGGCGCAGGGTGTGCTCCGGAACGCCGCCATTCGGCAACATCAGCGCGACTGGTTCGTCGATTACATGCTCGGATCACGGCCCGTCTGAGAGATCCAGCGCACGTCCGACGACGTGCGGCGTACTGGACCGGAACGGAACCCCTCGAGCACAAATCCGGTATTCAGTAGTCGGGTCCCTCTCATACCAGAAGAGTCGTTCATGTCTCGTCGTCGCTTCGCGCTCGCCGCCGTCGCGCTGCTCCCGATCGTCGGGGGCGGCTTCCTCCTTCAGAACCGGGCGACCGCGGATGGCGCGCGCGTCTTCGACCAGGTGATGCAGCTCGTGTCGCAGCGATTCGTCGACACGGTCGGCTCGGCGACGATGTACGAGAAAGCGGCCCGCGGTCTGGTGAAGGAGCTCAACGACCCATACAGCGAGCTCTTCTCGCCGAAGGAGCTCGCCAGCTTCTCGCAGCAGACCAATGGGAAGTACGCCGGCATCGGCATGCAGATCGAGGAGCAGCAGGGGCTGATCGCGATCAGCCGCGTGTTCCCGCATACGCCGGCCGAAGCGGCCGGCGTGCGCGAGGGCGATCGGATCATGTTCGTCGACACCCTCTCCACCAAGGGATGGAAGACGCAGCAGGTGTCCGACTACCTCATCGGCGTGCCCGGCACCAAGGTGACCGTCAAGTTCTCACGGCCCGGCGTGCCCGAGCTGATCACCAGCGTCTTCACCCGCCAGGTGATCCACATCCCCGCGGTGCCCTACGCGATCGTGCTCGACAACCGCATCGGCTACCTGCCGGTGCAGCGCTTCAACGAGACCGCCTCCGAGGAAGTGCAGAAGGCCGTCGCCGGTCTCGCCAAGGAAGGGGTGAAGGGCGTCATCCTCGACATGCGTGGCAATCCGGGCGGCATTCTCGATCAGAGCATCGCGATGTCGAACCTCTTCCTGCAGGAGGGCCAGGAGATCGTCAGCGTGCGCTCCCGCAGCACCGAGCCGCAGCGGTTCACGACCTCGGGGAACGCCGTCTTCCCGACGCTTCCGCTCACCGTGCTCACCGACGAGAACAGCGCCTCGGCCAGCGAGATCGTCGCGGGTGCGTTGCAGGACCACGACCGCGCGCTGGTCGTCGGCGCGACGAGCTTCGGCAAGGGGCTCGTGCAGACGCTCTTCCCGCTCGACGGTGGGTACGCGCTCAAGATCACCACCGCCAAGTGGTACACGCCGAGCGGCCGCAGCATCCAGCGCGAGCGCAAGTTCGTGAACGGCAAGTTCGTCGAGGAGCAGCCCGACTCGCTGGAGACCGAAGCGAAGAAGAAGGCCCGCCCGGCATATCGGTCGGACGCCGGGCGCATCATTTACGGCGGCGGTGGCATCACCCCCGACATCCTCGTCCGCGACGATTCTCTGAGCACCGTGGAGCTGACGCTCACGAAGGCGTTCGCGCCCAAGTCGCAGGACGTGTACGTCACGCTCGCCGACTACGCGCTCGAGCTGTCGCGCAACCTGACGAAGGATTTCAAGCCGCAACCGCAGTGGCGCGAGGAGTTCTATCGCCGGCTCACGGCGAAGGGCGTCACTCTGGATCGCGCGCAGTACAACGCGGCCGGCCGCTATGTCGATCGCCTGCTCGAGCAGCGCGTGGCGCGTCTCGTCGGTGGCGACTCCACCGCCAAGCGCCGCGATCTGCCGTTCGACGCGCCACTGCGAAAGGCGCTCGATGTCATGGAGAGGGGCCAGTCGCAGCGCGACCTGTTCACGATCGCGGCGAACTCGCGCCTGAGCGTCGCGCCGTCGAAGACGCCGTAACCGCGACACGATCCGACGACCGCGAAACGGGCGCCCTTTCCGGGCGCCCGTTTTACATTCTCTCCCCATGCGAACCCACTCCGCCGTCGTCGCCGGCGCTCTGCTGCTCTCGGCCTCGCTCTCGTGCGCGCGCCCCTCTCGCACGGTTCAATCGGTGCGTGTCATCGCGGCCGAGCCGGGCGAGCACCATCTGCGCAACCTGCGCCAGCTCACCAACGGCGGCGAGAACGCGGAAGCATACTTCAGCCGCGACGGCCGCCGACTGATCTTCCAGAGCACTCGCGACGGACGCACCTGCGATCAGCAGTACGTCATGAACGTGGACGGCAGCGGCGCGCGGCGCGTCTCCACTGGGACGGGCAAGACGACCTGCGGCTTCTTCTACGCCGGCGACGAGCGCATCCTCTTCGGCTCGTCGCACGCGCTGCAGCAGGAGTGCCCGCCGAAGCCCGATCCCTCCAAGGGCTACGTCTGGCGGCTGGATCCGTTCGACATCTACACGGCCAGACCGGACGGCAGCGAGCTTCGTCGTCTCACGAACTACGGTGTGTACACGGCCGAAGCGGTCGTCTCACCGGATGGGAAGCGCATCGTCTTCACGTCGCTCAAAGACGGTGATCTCGACATCTACACGATGAACGTCGACGGCACCGGCGTGCGCCGCCTCACGACGACCCCGGGCTACGATGGCGGCCCATGGTGGTCGCCCGACGGGACGAAGATCGCGTATCGCGCATGGCATCCCGCTGACAGCGCGCTCACGGTCTACCAGTCGCTGTTGGGCGACCGGCTCGTGCGGCCCAACCGGATGGAGCTCTGGGTCATGAACGCCGATGGTTCCGATCAGCGGCAGATCACCCAGCTCGGCGGCGCCAACTTCGGCCCGTCGTGGATGCCTGACGGTCAGCGGCTGATCTTCTCGTCGAACTACAAGCAGCCGCGCAGCGGCAACTTCGATCTCTACCTGATCGGTCTCGACGGCACTGGGCTCGAGCAGGTGACCACCGACGCAACGTTCGACGGCTTTCCGATGTTCAGCCCCGACGGCCGCTCGCTGGTGTGGGCATCCAATCGCCACGACGCCATCGCCACCGAGACGAATCTCTTCATCGCCGACTGGGTGCCGTAGCACCCGCGTCGTCAACCGACCGACGCGGCGCTCGGCGCGTTCGCCGCTGGGAGCATCTGCCGCAGCCGCGCGACGCGTTCGGCCACCGACGGACTCTCTTCGAGATCCGTCCGAGCGCGTGCGAGCGCCGAGAGCACGGTGGAGGAGTCGCGATCGCCGAACGCGCCGCCGATCTCGCGCAGCGAGAGGTCGAGCAGCTCGTGGCAGAGGAGCATGCCGATGCGACGCGGCTCCACCACGCGTCGCGACCGTCCCGCTCCGATCAGCTCATCCGGTGACACGCCCCACTCCGCCGCCACGGCGTCCTGCACCGCCTGCGCCGCGCGCAGCGGATGCGCCGCGGCATCCAGGCTCGCGCGCCGTTCGCGCGTCGCCACCGCGCGCCGCGCCAGCACGAGCGTGAGCGGTGAGCCATCGAGCGCGGCGACGGCGAGGAGACGGGTGAGACTGCCTTCCAGCTCCCGCACGCTGCCCTCGCACTGGGTCGCGAGGTGGTGCGCCACACTCGGCGGCAGCTCCACGCCGAGCGTGGCCGCCTTCGCGTGGAGGATCTCGACCCGATGCGCCCAATCCGGCACGCCGATCGATGCGCTGTGCCCCGTGCGGAAGCGCCGCACGATGCGCTGCGCGAGGGCGCTCGCGCCCACGGCGTCGTCGCTCGTGATCACGAGCTGTCGCCCGCTCGCGATGGCCCGCGATGCGAGCGAGAGCAGCGCCTCCTGCGCCGTCGCGTGCCGGTCGAGCACGTGCACGTCGTCCACGACGATGAGCGCCGCGCGCGCGAGCCGGTCGAGGAGCAGCTCGGGCGTGCCTCCGCGCACCGCCTCGGAGAGCTGCCGCAGAAATTCGTCCGCCGTCAGCAGCTCGGTCGTGCGCAGCGGATCGCGCAGCGTCGCCTCCGCGGTCACGGCGTGGGCAAGATGCGTCTTGCCCAGACCCGTGCCTCCGGTCAGGAGGATCGGGTTGTAGAGCCGTCCCGGCGCGACGGCGGCCGCGGACGCCGCAGCGTAGGCAGCCTCGTTGCTCTTGCCGACGATGAACTGCGGAAAGGTGTAGCGAGGATTGAGCGTCAGCGGCACATCCCTACCAAGCGCAATTCGCGTGACGATTCAAGCGGGCTCGGCCTCCCCGAGATGCACCCGCTTCCGGTCTCGCCGGCCTGAGGGGTCTTGTCAGCCGGCCGTGCACCATGCGGCGGTGTTCTCCGATACATGGGCGGAACGCCGCATCCCGGCCAGCGCCGTGCTCACTCCCGGGAGCGACGTGGCGAACCGCAGCGCGCGTTGCGCGTCCGTCGTGCAGTCGGGGAACAGCTCTCGGACTTCGTCGGGAAGTCCGCTCGTCAGCCGCCCCTGCATCAGCGGCGCGCTCGCGACCACGCCCACCCCGAGAGCGTCGGCCGCCTCGAGCAGCGTCACGAGCTTGCGACCGAGCGGCTGCGTCTGCGCCCGCGCGGCCTCGGGCATCGCGAGGCTCACCGGAAGCTGCACGGCGCGGAAGTGGTGGGTCGCGCCGGCGATCTCCCGCGCGATCGCCACGAGCTCCGCGAGCGTCAGATGCTGCCGGTGCTCTGGCCCCACGCGCAGTCCCAACCACGTCGCACAACCGTAGCCCACGATCTCGCCATGCTCCGCCCGTTCCTCGAGCAGCGTGAACGCGGCGCGCAGCCGCTCGAGAAAGGTGGCACGGTCCACGCCCAGCAGTTGCTCTTCGGGATTGTGGACGTAGTAGATGTCGATCGTGCGGAGCCGCAGGTTCGTTCTGCTCTGCGCGAGCTGATGCGCGAGGAACGACGGCGCGATCGAATGCCCAGCGCGAACGAGATCGTCGCGCGCCACGACGCCCGGCGCGATGAGCGTCCTCTCGAGCCATGCGTCGTACGCGTCGCGTGTTTCCGGCGGTGCGCCGTCGAGCGCCACGTACCCACCCTTCGTGCAGACCACGATCTCGTCGCGGCGCGCCTCGCCAGACGCGACGATCTCCTCGAGCGCACGACCCACCGCGCGCTCCGAGCGCTGGCAGCGGTAGTTGCTCGCTGTGTCGATCACGTTGACGCCACTCTGCACGGCCGTGTGCACCGCCTTGGTGTACGCGCGATCGTCGTCGTCGGTACAGTCGCCGAGGTAGGTCCCCAGCCCGAGCGCGCTCACCGTGAGGCGGCGCGGCAGCACGTTGTGAAAGTCGGCGCGGCCCGCGACGCCGCGCTGAGCGAACCGCCGGGTGCCAGCCGCCGTCGCGCGAATTGCATCGCGCGAGTGTGCGCCGGCAGCACGCGCCGGCAGTGGGAGCTCGACGGCGGCGCTGTGCGTGGATGGTTCGCTGGTACGATCTTGCATGTGCGAGTGAGGCTAGGGAGGGCGGCGCCGTTGAGCAAGGGCAGGCCGGGCGGCACTTCCGTTGCGAAGGCTCCCTCTGTCCATTCGTGGCGAGGGCCCAGCGTGCACAGCGTGTCCTCTTCGCGTCGACCACGTCGTCGCCGCTCCTCGAACCCCCACTCTCCCGTGATGCGCTCCGGTTTCGTGTTTCTCGTCGCCGTCGCGGCCTGTGCGCCGCAGCGGCCTCAAGTGCTCACTCCCGTGCGCATCGATACGAGCGCGCGCGCACCGATTGCGGTCGCGACCGCCGCCCCGGCCGCAGGTGAGAGGAGCACTCCACGCACCGTGGCGGACGATCCGATCGCTCGCATCGATCGCATGGAGTGGCCGGGCCCGAACGCCGTGCGCTCGGCGTCGGGCGCACCGGGTCCCGAGTACTGGCAGCAGCGCGCCGACTACACCATCGCCGCGACGCTCGACACGACCGAGCAGCGCGTGAGCGGCTCGGTCACCATTCGCTACACCAACAACTCGCCCGATTCGCTGCGCTTCGTCTGGCTGCAGCTGGACCAGAACCTCTATCGTCCCGGCAGTAAGGGCTCGACGCTCTTTCCCGCCGACTCGCGGTGGGGCGTGCGCGGGTTTCAGGGAGGCTACGACATTCGCGGGCTGCAGGTGAACGGTCGGTCCGTCATCATGCATGTCGATGACACGATGGGGCGCATCGACCTCGAGCAGCCGCTCGCGCCGAAGGGCGGCAAGCTCACCATCGCGATGAGCTTCTCGTTCCGCGTGCCGGAGCATGGCTCCGACCGGATGGGCCGCGACGGCACGCTGTACGAGATCGCGCAGTGGTATCCCCGCATGGCGGTGTACGACGACATTCGCGGGTGGAACACCGATCCGTACCTGGGACAGGGTGAGTTCTACCTCGAGTACGGCGACATCGACTACAGCGTCACCGCGCCTGCTGGCTACACCCTCGCCGGCAGCGGCGTGTTGCAGAATGCCGCGGAGGTGCTCTCCGCGGCACGGCGCGAACGGCTCGCGCGCGCCGCGCAGTCGGACGCATCGGTGGCGATCGTCACGAACGACGAGGCCAGGGCGACACCGACGCCCGGCACGAAGACGTGGCGCTTCCGCGCGCAGAACGTGCGCGACGTCGCGTGGGCGGCCGCGCCCGATTTCCGCTGGGATGCGATGAACGCGAACGGCGTGCTGGCGCAAGCGTTCTACCAGATCGCCAAGGCGGGGAGAGCGTGGGAGCAGGGTGCCGAGCAGACGGCGTGGACGATCAGGAACTACTCGGAGCTGTTCTACAAGTATCCCTATCCTCAGGCGACGTCGGTGGCCGGCCCCGTGGGCGGCATGGAATACCCGATGTTCGTCATGGTGCACTACGGAAATCCGCTCGATGATCCCAAGTCGATCTTCGGCACCGTGAACCACGAGCACGGCCACGAGTGGTTCCCGATGATCGTGGGCTCGAACGAGCGCCGCTACGCCTGGCAGGACGAGGGGTTCAACACGTACATCAATGCCTTCGCGAACGAGCGGCGCTATCCCGGCACCAGCGCGTATCCCGCCTATCTCGCGAACTGGCGATCCGTCGTCGAGAAGCGCATCGACTCGCCGCTCATGACGCCGCCCGATCGCATCGACGCGAGCGCGCTCGGCGCGATCGGATATCGCAAGCCCGCCATGGTGCTGCTCGCGCTGCGCGACAACGTCGTCGGTCGCGAGACGTTCGATCGCGCATTCCGAGAGTACACGCAGCGATGGGCGTTCAAGCATCCGTCGCCGGCGGATTTCTTCCGCACCGTGGAGAACGTGTCCGGCATGGACCTCGGCTGGTACTGGCGATCGTTCTGGTACTCCACCGACGTACTCGACATCGGGATCGACGCCGTGTCGATGCGGCAGCAGGAAGGACAGAACTATGCCGTCGTCGCGTTGCGTCGGAACACTTCGGTGCCCTTCCCCGTTCGTCTCCGGTTGCTGTTCAACGACAACACAACCCAGGACGTCGCGTTGCCCGTCGAGATCTGGTCGCGCGCGGACCGCTACGAAGCGGTGCTCGCGGTGAAGGGCCAGGTCATCGGCGCGCGGTTGTGGCCCGAAGGCGTGGTGCCGGATTGGAACCCGACGAACGATGCGTGGGGTACACCGGTGGGCGGCGCGACCGCTGCGGCGGCGACGTCGGGTGGCTTGAGCGGTGAGATCGCTGGACATTCACTGCCCTAGCGGAGATCATCTGGTCCGCTCGTCTTCGCTGCGGCTGGGGCTGGTCTGGATGTGGTTTCCTGGTGCCGGATGGCTCGGCAGCCCCTGAGCGGTTAGATTGTTGGACTGAACGTGAAGCTCGTCATGGCTCCGGCGGTCTCGCGCGAGACCGCCGGAGCCTCTTGTCCCGTCCAGGCGGCCATCGCGGTGTGCCGTACTGGCGTTGGTGCTTACAAGTCAGTGGAGTCGGCAATGCCAGAGTTTGGTGCGTGGGCTACTCGGTGGTGGATCCCGGTGCTCTTCGTCGTGGTCGCTGGTCATTTCACGAACGTGTGCGTGACCCTCTTCCTCCATCGTGCCCAGACGCATCGCGGCGTGCGCCTGCACGCGATCGCTGCGCTGCCGATGCGCATCTGGCTCTGGCTCACGACCGCCATCGTGACCAAGGAATGGGTCGCCTGCCATCGCAAGCACCACGCGTTCGCCGACCGTGAAGGCGATCCGCACAGCCCACTCGTCGAGGGACTTCGCGAGATCCTGCTCAAGGGTGCGTTCTACTATCGCAAAGCCGTGCGTCAGCCCGGCATGCTCGAGAAGTACGGCAAGGGCACGCCGAACGATTGGATCGAGCGCCATCTGCTCACGCCGCTGAACTGGACCGGCATCCTCGTGATGCTGGCCATCGACATCTATCTCTTCGGCTTCTTCGTCGGACCCGCCGTCTGGGCCGTGCAGATGATCTGGATCCCGCTGTGGGCCGCCGGCGTCATCAACGGCATTGGCCACGCGCTCGGCTATCGGAACTTCGAAGTGAAGGACGAGAGCCGGAACATCTCTCCGATCGCGATCTGGCTCGGTGGCGAGGAGCTTCACAACAATCACCACGCCGATCCGAAGAGCGCCAAGTTCAAGGCGAAGTGGTTCGAGTTCGACATCGGCTGGGCCTACATCCGTACGCTGCAGCTGTTCGGCCTCGCCAAAGTCGAATACGCCCGGAACTATGGATCGGCCGCGCTGCGCCACGACGAGAACGCGGTAGACGCGGCCGCCTGAGGGCGGCGGTTTGACGGCTCGTCGGTCTGTCGGTGAACGGAGGGCACACCAGCGAACGCCGGTGTGCCCTTTCACCTTTGTTCGATTGCGCCGTCGGATCCGGCACTCCTCCCATCTGGCACTCCAACCGATTTGCTCTTGCTGATGCTGGCCGACGAACCGACAAACCGTTCACCGACGAACCGCGTTTGGGGTATAGATTTCTCATCCGCACATTCTCTCGTGAGGTCCAATGCCTAGCACCGTCACCTGCGTGCGCTGCGGTGAGACGCGCGCCGGATTCGAGCGCCCACCCTTTCCCGGACCCATCGGCGCTCGCGTCGTGGCCGAGCTCTGCCAGGAATGCTGGGGGCTCTGGCTCAAGCAGCAGACCATGCTGATCAATCACTACGGGCTGAACGTGATGGATCCGCAAGCGCGCAGCTTCCTCACCAAGAACATGGACGCGTTCCTCTTCAAGAGTGGTGGAGAAGAGGACGTCGATACGACGAAGAAGGGCACCATCGCATGGTAGCGCGCGCGGCTCGCTCGCTGGTGCGCCTCACTGCCATGGCTGGCGTGCTCGCGGGATGCGCCACGACGACGAGCCGCAGCACCGCGCGATCCGGCCCCGCGGGCGATGCGGCGTGGGCCGACTCGGTGCTCGCGACGCTCTCGCTGCGCGACAAGGCGGCCCAGATGGTGTGGCCGTGGGTTCTCGGCGACTACACCGCGTCCGACGACCCGGCCTATCAGCGCGTCGAGCGGCTCGTGCGCGAGCAGCACCTTGGCGGCATCATCATCTCGGTCGGTTCGCCCACCGAGATCGCGGCGAAGCTGAACGCGCTGCAGCGCGCGAGCACTCTTCCGCTGCTCGTCGGCGCGGATCTCGAGACGGGCGCCGCGTTCCGCGCACGCGGCGGATACTTCCTGCCGAACGCGATCGACCTCGGAGGCGCCACGTACTACCCATATCAGATGGGCATCGGGGCGACCCGTGATACCACCTTCGCCTACGCGATGGGCAAGGTGACCGCGCTCGAGGGCCGCGCGCTCGGCATTCACATGGCGTTCGCGCCGGTGCTCGACGTCAACAACAACCCCAGGAATCCCGTCATCAGTCTGCGCTCGTTCGGCGAGAACCCGCAGCTCGTCGCGCAGCTCGGATCGGCGTTCGTGCGCGGCATCCAGGAGAACGGGATGCTCGCCACGGGCAAGCACTTTCCCGGACACGGCGACACCGAACAGAACTCGCACCTCGAGCTGTCGCACGTCAACGCGTCGGCCGCGCGCCTCGACAGCGTCGAGCTCGTTCCATTCCGGGCCGCCGTGCGAGCTGGAGTGCGCGGGATGATGACTTTTCACGGCGTGCTCCCTGGGCTCGACAGCTCCTCGCTTCCGGCAACGCTCAATCCGCGCATCATGACCGATCTGCTGCGCGGCAAGCTTGGTTTCCGCGGCATGATCATCACCGATGCGCTGGACATGAACGGCGTGCTGGGCAAGATGACGATGGCCGAGGTGACGCAGCGCGCCGTGACCGCCGGCGCGGACGTGCTGTTGATGCCCACCGATATCCCCGGCGCCATCGATGCCGTGGTCGATGGCGTGCGGCGCGGACTGTTCCCCGAGTCGCGCATCACTGAATCGGCGCGCAAGCTGCTCGTCGCCAAGCACGAGATGGGATTGGCTCGTCAGCGCTTCACGGACGTGCAGGCGCTTCGCGCGATCGTGGGCGACAGCGCCAACCTCGCGAGCGCGCGGCTCGCTGCCGAGCGCGCGATCACTCTCGTGAAGGACTCGCTGGGCGTCGTTCCGTTCGGCCGCTTGCCGGCCACGTCGCGCGTCGTGAGCGTCACGATCGCGCCGCGTACCGATCTCGGCGCCGGCGCGACGTTCAACGCGGAGCTCGCGCGGGTGTTCCCGTCGCTTCGCACGCTCAGTCTCACCACGGAGCAGGTGTTCGACGCAACCGCCGCCGCCGCGGGCGGCGGCGCGCAGGGCCAGGCCTATCTCGCCACGCCGCAGCCGCGGCTCGTTCCGGCGCTCGTCGAGAATGCGCTGCGCGCCGCGCAAGGAGCCGATCTCGTTTTGGTCTCGTCGTACTTCGGCAGTGGCTCGTCGGTGTCGCGCCTTGCCGCGCCAGAAGGCATGGCCGATCTGCTCACCGGGCTACAGAAAACCGGCGTGCGCGTCGTGGTCGCCACGTTCAGCAATCCGTACATCGCGCAGGAGCTTCCCGCCGTTCCGAGCTACCTGATCGCGTGGGGCGGATCTCCCGTCGTCCAGCGGGCGGCGGCGCGCGCGCTGCTCGGTCTGGCGCCGATCAGTGGGCAGCTTCCCATCAGCATCCCGTCAGTCGCGCCGTACGGCACCGGATTGCGACGCGAGGCGCTGCGCCCAGGCTCCACACCGACCGCGCTCCCGACGCCCTGAATTGCCGCGCGCGCGAAGCATCGCGCGCTGGGCGTCGTCTGTTTGGTGCGCGCGCCGCCCGATTATTGCGCGGGAATCAGCGCGAGACGCGGCGTCCCGTCGACCGTGCGCCGTTCGGCCACATCGTCCGTTGACGCGACCGACGGGAGGCGATATATCACGCTTCGCGCCTCGCCGATCTATTTGGAATCACTGTGCTACCAAATCGGCTGGTCGCCACGAACGCGCTCTTGACATTAGTGACGAATTGTTACTAATTCGCGACGTCATGCGAGAGCGCCCTCCCCACCCCGTGAAGTCGGTCGTCCGCAAGACGACGCTCGCGGTCGATGTGGTGGTGCTCTCGCCCCAGTCCGAATCGCTCGCCGCCCTGCTGGTGCGGACCGCGCCTGGTGGACGCGAGCGCTGGTCGCTCCCATGGGATGCTCCGCTCACGGGGGAAGGGCTCGAAGATGCTGCGGCCCGCATCACGGAGGGCGCGCTGGGTGCCGCGCCCGCGCTCCTCGAGCAGGTCGGAGCGTTCGCCGACACGCGACGCCATCCGGGCGACGCCGATGTCTCGGTCGGCATCGTGGCGCTCACGCCGAAGGTCGAGGCGGCGCTCGTCGCTGGGGCGGAGTGGTTCGCGCTCTCCGCCCTCCCAGCACTCTCGCCGAGGCATCGCGCCATCGTCGATCGCGCGACGATGGTCGTCCGCCAGCGCGTCGACCAGTCGCCCTTGGCGTTTCGTCTCCTCCCTCCGGCGTTCACGCTCAGCGATCTGCAGGGCATCTACGAGCTGCTGCTCGGCCGGCCCTTGCACAAGGCCAGCTTCCGGCGTGCGCTGCAGGCCAGCTACCTCGTAGAGCCGACCGACGAGTGGCGGAGCGAGGGGCGGGGCCGGCCGGCGCAGCTCTTCCGTTATGCCCCGCGCAAGCGCCGTGGGGCGCGCAGGGGTGTCCGATTCGACCTCTTTACCGAGGGCTGACGCCGATCGTCACGACTCTGGAACGAGCGCTGCGCTAGGGCTTGCTTTCTGGCACATTAGTCGCAATATGTTATTTAGGTCAAATGCCGGAGCTTCCATGCTCGACTATCTGGACAGCCTCTGCGCGGCGCTGCTCGCGCGGAATGGAACGGAGATCCGGCGCCTGCTACGCCACCCGCTAGCCCGCGCCCTGCCGCGTCGCGTGCGCGAAGAGGGCTACGCCATCGCGCGAGCCGGGCCGGAAAGTCTGCGTGCGCCCGTCCAGACGCTCCACTTCTATCATCAGACGCTGCACCTTCTCGGGGCGCGGCCGTCCGCGCGCATCGGCGAGAGCGCTGCGCCCGCCGGCGCGGAGCGGTCGGAGGATCGCCAGATCGAGATGCCGCTCCGCGCCGCTGGAGGCTGACCGCGTTCAGTCGGCGTGCGCACGCGCCGACTGCCACTGCATGAGACTTCGCGCCAGTGCCGCGTTGTCGTGCGCCAGCTGAAAGAGCTCGGCAATAAGTGCATCGATGTCGTCGTGCATGACCTCGGCGACAACCGGCGGTTGATGGCCGAGCCGGCGTCCCGACTCCGCGCGCCGCTCCACGATCAGACGGCCGCGTGGTCGAGCGGATTCTCCCGTGCTCACCTGCTCCACCTCGATCTCGACGTATCCGCCGCCCGGCATGAGCCGATGGTAGCGCGCCTCTCGCGTGTCGCCGTTACGCGCTGCGCGCCCGACGTCGTGATGTTGATCCAGCATGCGGACCTCCCGCAGTTGTTCGTACTGTCCGAGCGGTGCTCGGCGGGGGCGCCGAGGCCGTGTCGTCCAGAGCCGCCATCGCACGCGCGATCGCTCGCGCGGTGGGACGCGTGGCGATCGCGTCGCCCCATAGATCACCCGTCCGCGCGAGTCGGGCAGGCATGCTGCGCACCGTGAACGCATCGATGCGCAGACGGCCCGTCAGCTCGCGCTCGCGGAGTGGAGCCGACACGGACGCGGTTGCTCGGGCACGCACGCTGTACGGCGCCGCCATGCTCTTGCCGCGCGCGTTCTGCAGCGCGTCCACGTAGATGCTTCCCTTCGGACGTGCCTTCACGCTGCGCTCGACCGTCGCGATGTCGGGGTGCGCCGCGACGGCCGCTTCGGCGAGCCGCAGCGCCAGCGCGGCGGACGTCTCGTAGGTCGTACGCGGCGCGAGCGGCAGCACGATGTGAAGTCCGCTCGCACCCGATGTCTTGATCGCCACCGGCAGGCCGCAGCCCTCGGCGATGCGCGCGATCGCGCGGGCGAGCATGGCAACCGTGCCGAACGGCACGTCGTCGCCTGGATCGAGGTCGATCAGGCAACGATCGGGCGTGTCGACGTCGTCGACACGGGAAAGCCAGGGATGCACTTCGATCGCGCCGAGCTGCACGGTATAGAGCAGCGTGAGCAGATCGCCGCCGATGATGCGCGGCTTGGCGCCCAGCTCCACGGTGTCCAGCGTCGCCACGCGCACTTCGTCCGGAACGTGATCGCCGGCGTTCTGCTGAAAGAACATCGGTCCATCCACACCGTTGGGATAGCGCTTCAGCACGAGCGCGCGACCCTCGAGCTCCGGGAGCAGCAGAGGCGCGACGCGCGTGTAGTAGCGCATCAGCCCTCCTTTGGTGATCCCCGCGTCCGGAAAGAACGGCTTGCTCAGGCTCGACACGTGCAGCCGCGCATTCTTCCCGATCACGATCTCACCGTCGTCGGCGCCGCGCTCGATCGTGCGGAGCTGCGACTCGACGTCGCCGAAGTCGGCGGAGAGCTTACGCGGCGTCATCGGCGATCTCTCCGGTTCCCCAGCGCTGGAGGCTCACGCCTTCGATCGTCACGTCTCGCGCTGTCTTGTCGTCGCGGACACCGAGAAAGATCGGCTGGCGAAGCTTCGCATCCGCCGTCCACTCGGCGAACTTCACCTCGACGACGATCTTCGGCGCCACCCAGTGTGCCGGCTCATTCGTCCGCGGCGCGTCCGCGAAGGGTGAGGTGCGGCGCTCGATGCGATCCAGCCGAGCGCGCATCTCGCGAAGCCCCTCCCGATCGAACCCTCCGCCGGTGTGGCCCACGTACACGAGCGCGCCGTCGGCGTCGTGGGCACCGAGCAGGAGCGCCCCGAGGAACGGTCGCGAATTCCGCGGCTCCGTGAAGCCGCCCACCACGAATTCCGCGCGGAACTGCAGCTTGAGCTTGAGCCAGTCCTCCGATCGCGATCCGGGTTGATACGACGCGCTCGTCCGCTTGGCGATGATCCCTTCCCAGCCGGCGCGACGGGCACGGGCGAGCATCGTCGCGCCGCGCGGGCTCGTGTTGCTCAGCACCAGCGCGGGATCGCGCGCGAGGCTGAGCGCGAAGAGCGCCTCGAGACGCGCGCGCCGCTCCGTCCAGGGACGCGTGGCGAGCGTCGCGCGTCCGTCGCGCAGCAGATCGAATGCGACGAGAGTGGCCGGGGCCTCTACCGAGAGTCTCGCCACTTCTGGTGCGTCGAGGAGGTGCATTCGCGACTGGAGCTGTTGGAAATCGCTGGACGCTGGCGCCGTAGCGGCGGCGTGCGCGCGGCGCGCGCGCGTCGGGCGGGCGACGACTTCGCCATCGAGGGTGACCGAGCGTCCCGCATCGCTCGCCAGCCGGCGGAGCGCGGCGACGACCTCCGGAAACTGCGCGCTCTTGTCCTTGCCGTTCCGCGTCATCAGGCGCGCTTGCCGAGATGTCGCCTCGGCCAGTACGCGCATGCCATCGTACTTGGGTTCGAAGGTCCACCCCGGACCAAGTGGAAGCTCGTGACCCAGCATGGCGTACATCGGCTCGAGTGCGGCGCGCGTGATCGGCACGGCTGCGGGAGCGGCAAGAGCAGTGCCCCGAATCAACGCCGAGTGTCGAGCGCGCGCCCGGGTCGCCACCGCATCGAAGCGACGAACGCCCGAGAGCCGTAGCCCCGGGCGTTCGTCTGGATTCCAGTTGGCATCGGCCCGTCATCAGCTCCCGCGAGAGCCGGTGTCGAGTCTAGCTTGCCTTCGTCACGTCGGCGGCCTGCGGCCCCTTCTGCCCCTGGACGATCTCGAACTCGACCTTGTCCCCCTCGGCGAGCGACTTGAAGCCGTTCCCTTGAATCGCGCTGAAGTGCACGAAGACGTCGGGGCCTCCTTCACGCGAGATGAATCCGAAGCCCTTCGCGTCGTTGAACCATTTGACCGTGCCGTTGATGCGAGCCATGAACCGTACCTCTTACCAGAGCTGTGGAGCCTGATCGCGCGCGCGAGGGGGTTGGCCATCTGGCCGCCGCTCGTCCCACGTGATCCCTGTGATGCCCGTCGGGCCGATCGCTCGACACTCGGGGCGGGACGTACGTCATGATCGGGCAAGTTTTGTGCACATGCGGAGTTGCGGTCGCGCACGCCAGGTACAAAAACGCGAAAACGGGGCCGACGTCGGCCCCGTTTCACGGGTGAGGTGCTGCAGCGTACGGATGTGTCCAGACGGTCGTGACCGCTTACGCAGCGCCGGCGATGTACCGCGCGACGCGCCCGCACTCGCGACACTGCAGGGTGACCTGCGATCGAGGCGGAGGCGGGAAATCGTCAGGAGTTCGTTCGATTTGCCCAGAGCAGGACGGACAGCTCAGAGGCGAGCCGTTCCGGTCGTTTGCGATCAGATGGAGCGCTTGCACTGGGTTATACGTAGCCGGACGCGGCTTGCGCATTGGCCCTCCAGAATGTTTTCGAACCACCCGGTGAACAAGGCGCCGGGCCGCCCTGACGAATAGTAACCCTCAAAGCGCCTAAAGCACAGTGGGGCATCGTCTTGCGAAGTAAATTGCGCGTTGCCCTCTATGCTGGGCTTGGATTCGCATGCGCCTGCGGGCCCAGAGCGCACATTCCATCACGGCCAGTTGCCGTTCCCGGCGCGCTCCCTCCATCGGACGGAGCAGCCAGGCTCGCGCATAGTCTCGCGCCTCTTCTATACCTGCAGCGAGACGAATGGTTCCCCCTCGACCGGGCGGTCGCCGTGGTGCATCCCTCGCGGCCGATCATCGCCTATCACCTGCTCTGGCACGACGACGTGCACGGCGCCTGGATCCCGTTCACCGTCCCGACCGATGAAGAGATCGTCTGGGTCGGGTACGAGCCGAGTGGTGCACCTACCGACCTCTGGACCTACTGGCATGGCAAGATCCTGCACGCCGACTGGCGCGGCCGAGGAACTCCCGCCGTGGACGTGCAGTGGGGAAAGCACGGATTGCTGCCGCGCGGTGTGATCGAGAGCGACCTGCCCAGGCTACGGACGCTGAACGCCTTCTACGCGTACCACCAGTTGGGCTTGCTCGACATCATGCTCGGCCGGATCACTCGGCCCGGACCGGGTGGTTTCTTCCACTCGTATGCACGGTATCGCGACTTCTCCCGCGTGCTGGTGCTCGGCGACTCGCTCGATGTCGTGGTGCGCACCGCGGATCCCACCGACGTGCTCACGGCAGTGTTCGGTCACCCGTACTCGAACAAGCCGCTCTGGCCCTGATGCGCGCCTCGGTACGCACGATCGACCGAGGTCGAGCTGCGAGCCGGACGCTGGTCCTCGCCGCTCCAGATCCCGTCAGGGCGACGCCAGATTCGGCGACCCACCAGCCACGGACGCTTGTCGGAGAGCTCCTTTCCCGACACGACCGATTCGGAGTCGTCCAGCGACTCGATCCTGTCGTTCGCCTTCGCACTCGCCTCGTCGCCCAGTGGACGATTATCGGCTTCGGTCGTCATCGGCTGCACGGGGCTCCCGAACTCCAGCGAGCCGTGGTGCGACAGGATCGCGTGTGGGCGACGGTGCCGCCGTCGATGCCGTAGGCCTCCACCTTTCCCACATCGTGGAGCAGCGCGTCGGCCACGACGAGATCTAGGTTCGCGTTCATCGTCTTCGCCGTGGACTTGGCGATCGACGTGACCTCGAAGATGTGGAGCAGCAGACCCCCAGCTTCGCATGATGGCCGTTCACCGAGCCGAGGGTCAGCTCGAGCTTGAGCCGGAAGTCGTCGTCCGCGTAGAAGAGGTCCACCGCGCGGCGAAGCACGGGCGTCATGATTTCGGCGCGACGCTTCGATCCAACCCCAGAGCCGCGCCGTGTCACCGGCGATCCGAGGGAGACGTGCAGAGCCCCCTGCTCCGTCGGCAGGACACGCAACGGGCCGGTGAGCCGGATCTGCCGTTTCCCAGTCTTGGTGTACAGTCCCACCGGGCCAATCGCCTGCACGACTCGCCCGCGATCCGCGCCGTCGGCCCACTCGCGCTGATTCGACCAGATCGGCGCGACCTCGATGTGCCCCGACGCGTTTCCGAGCTTGAGCACGACGAACGGATCGCCATTCCCCTGGGGTCTTCTCCAGGCGATCGACGACGAGGAGCTCGTGCTGGACGCACGCTCCGATGGTGAGCTGGCCGAGGTTCCGCGGGGGCATGTCCCAATGGTGTGCGCCAACGTCGGCGGCCAAGCACGACGTATCACGCATCGCGCGCGCGGGGACGCGCTGGCCGAGTGTCACGCGAGGCCCCATGTTCCTGTGCGGTGTGTTCGGATCGAGCTCCGGCCATCGCGCACGAGCCCACGAGACGGTGCGTGGAGCGCAACTCTTCGCGGTCTTCCCACGCTTGCACCGCGACACATCGTACGACACGCAGTACTATTGAGCGTGGCCGCGGGATTACCGGGCGCAACCACGTGCCCGAATCTTGCGCAACTGTCCACGATTCGCGCAGCACCGAGAGCCACCACCTGGCAGAGGAGACGCAGCGATGGCAACGAAGAAGAAGGGCGGCAGCAAGCGAAGCGCTGGCAAAAGCTCTGCGCGCCGCGGTGGCGCCAAGCGTGGCGCCAAGCGCTCGTCGGCGAAGAAGGGCGGTGCCAAGAAGGGCGGCGCGAAGAAGAGCGGCGCGAAGAAGGGCGGTGCCAAGAAGGCCGCGAAGAAGTCGAGCGTCAGAAAGGCCGCGAGCAAGCGGTCGTCGGCGCGCGGCGCGGTGAAGCGCGGCGGTGCGAAGAAGTCCGCGACGAAGAAGTCCGCGACGAAGAAGTCCACGACGAAGAAGTCTGCGACGAAGTCATCGGCGAAGCGCGGCGGCGCGAAGCGGGCGGCTCCGAAGAAGGCGGCGTCCCCACTCGAGCGTGTGAAGCGCGTGGCGAGCGGCGTCGTCGAGCAGGCGCAGTCGGCGATGTCGTCGGGCGTGGACGCGGTGAAGGAGCTGGGCGAGAACATCGTCGAGCGCGTCTCCGGCTGACGTTTGCCGGTTCCGCGCGCCACGCCGGCGAGTGTCAGTCGGCGTGGCGCGCGAGGAAGTCCAGCACGAGCGCCGCGACCTCCGCGCGACAGTAGTCCACGGTGATCACGTGCCCGCACCCGGTCACCCAGTGTCGCTCGGTGGGTGCGCGAAGCGTCGCCGTCGCATGCTGGGCCAGCGCAAAGGGAATCCGGTTGTCCTCACGCGACTGGACCACGAGTGTGGGCACCGTGATCGCCGGGAGTGCGCGCCGCGCCGCGACCGCGGTCTCCACGAGAGCCGCCACCGCTCTGGGCGGAAACATTCCGTAGGCCAGGCTTTCCGCGCGCGCGACAGGATCGTGCACCGAGGCGTCTCCGCGGCCGCGCAGATAGGGAACCGCGAGCTCGCATAGCCTCGCCGTCCGTCCGACGACTCGCACCGACGGCGGTGGCGTGAGGTACGGCGCGAGCAGCACGAGCACGCGCACGCCGAGCTCCTTGGCGGCCAGCCGCGTCGCAAGCGCACCTCCCATCGACAGTCCGACGAGTCCGACCCACTCGAACTCTCCACGCAGCGCATCGAGCTCCTCGCGCACGCCACGCACGTAGTCGGCGGCCGTCGCGCGCGCGAAGTCGCGCAACCCACGTCCATGCCCGGGCAGCAGCGGCGCCCGCACCGTGTAGCCCACCCCGTGCAACCGCTCGGCGAGATATCGCAGCGTTTGCGGCGTGTCGCCCGAGCCATGCAGGAGGAGCAACGCTCGTCCGTTGGTGCCGCGCATCGTGAAGCCCTCGGCGCCGGGCACGATGCCGTCTGCTCCCTGGTTGCGGAGCGTCGCATACGCGCGCTCGCTGCGCCGGGCCGCACCCAGCCGCAGCGCGGCGCCGCCGATCATTGCCGCGAGAACGCCGACGAGCGGAGCGACCATCACGCGCGTCCGACCGAGCGCGCGCTCAATAGCGTCGCACCGTCGGGTCGACGTCCAGGCTCCACCGGTCGATGCCGCCCGTGAGATTCCGCACGCGGGCGAAGCCCCTCTCGCGGAGCCAGGCGACGGCCGCGGCGCTGCGCATCCCGTGATGGCAGTACACCACGTAGTCCGCGTGCGGGTCGAGCGACGCGACGCGTACGGGCAGCTCGTTCAAGGGGATCAGATGCGCGTGCGGGAGTCGCGCGATCTGCCACTCGTAGGGCTCCCGTACGTCGATCAAGATCGGCGCAGCCGAATCTGCGCTCAGTCGTTCGGCGAGGACGACGGGCTCCACTTCGTCGTCTTCGAATTGATCCTCGCGCTCCGTCATGTCTGCCTCGTCCCCCTCGATCGTGGAGCCGACGCCGCACAGCGCGTCATAGTCGGCCAATGCCGTGAGCTCGCGCGTTCCGCACGCGATGCAGCTCGGGTCCCGCTCCAGCGCGATCGTGCGGACGCGCATGCGGAGCGCGTCGACGAGCAGAAGCCGGCCCACCAACGGCTCGCCGATCCCGGTGAGGAGCTTGATCGTCTCGGTGGCCTGGATCACGCCGACGAGACCCGGCAGTACACCGAGCACTCCACCTTCCGCGCAGTTCGGCACGACGCCTGGCGGCGGTGGCTCGCGGAAGAGGCATCGGTAGCATGGACCGCCGGCGACGCCGAACACCGATGCCTGCCCCTCGAAGCGCAGCACGCTCCCATAGATGTTCGGTTTGTCGAGCAGCACGCAGGCATCGTTGATCAGATAACGCGACTGGAAGTTGTCGGTGCCATCCACCACGACATCGTAGTCCGCGAGCAGCTCCATCGCGTTGTCGCTGGTGAGGCGCGCATGGTAGGCGGTCACATCAACGTGAGGGTTCAGCTCGCGCAGCCGCGACTCTGCCGATGCGACTTTGGTGCGACCGACGTCTGCCGTGCCATGCAGCACCTGTCGCTGCAGGTTGCTCAGCTCGACCTCGTCGGCGTCGATGATCCCGAGCTGTCCCACGCCGGCGGCAGCGAGGTAGAGCGCAGTGGGAGAGCCGAGGCCGCCGGCGCCGACCAGCAGCACGCGCGATTGCCTGAGACGACGCTGCCCCTCCTCGCCCATCTCGGGAAGGATCAGCTGTCTGTGATATCGATGCAGCTCGTCTGGTGCGAGGTGTGGCTCGGTCAGCAACGTCGGCATGCGGGCTCGCGGGCGTGTCGAGAATATAAAGCCCGCGGAGCGGGGCCGAGGTTCGCGGCCCGATGCCGGCGCGTGTTCGTCCGCGCGCTACTGAAGTGGGGCCGTCGGCGTGACGTCGGCGAGCGTGGGCACGAGCAGCACGTCCTCGTTCGGGTGGTCGAGCCGATCGAACAGCCGCTGCGAGGGCGTGACGTAGAGCGTGCTCCCCGATCGCTCCACGAGCCCTTCCCCCGTCAGGCGTCCGAGCACGAGCGACACGGACTCGCGCGTGGCGCCGACCAGCTCACAGAGAAGTCGATATCGCGAGCTCCCGAGCTCGATGCGGCCGTCGTCGCGCAGGAAGCTGTCGTGCGACGCCATGCGGCGCAGTGCGGCAACGAGCCGCTGCTCGACGGACAGCGTCGTGAGCTCGCGCAGCTTGTCGAGCAGCACGGTACGCTCGGCCATGATCTGGCCGATCAGCGCGAGCGCACGGTTCGGCTGTTCGCGTACGAAGGCGCGCAGGTTCGAGGAGCTGATGAAGAGCGTCTCGGTCTCCTCGTCGGCGCGCGCATCGGTCGCGTAGTGTCCGCGCGGCGAAAGCCCCTCGGCGCCAAACGTTTCTCCGGGCGTGGCAACCCACGGCACGAAGCCGCGCCCCGCACGCACCCGGCTGCGCAGCACCACTCGGCCGCGCACGACGACGAACGCCCCGTCCGCGTTGGCGCCGCGCTCGTAGATCTGGAAGCCCGCCGGCCACGTCGCGCGCGCGGCGTAGCTCTGCAGGGCAACCCGCTCGGTTTCGGACAGACGCGAGATCGCGAGTCCGGTGCTTTCGTCTCTGGTCATCATCGTAGCCTCTCTTCCGGCAAACAGCATCGCGGCGACGCAATAGGTAGGCCGCGTGCCATGGCACGGGCTCAACCGGAGCGAGACTCGTGCCCAGCAGTTCGATCAGTGGGTGAGCGCTTCGCGAGCAGCGGAGAGCGCGCGAGTGGCGGCGTCGAATCGTCGAGCGAGGTCGGCCAACTCGCTCACGGTGAGACGCTCGTCGCGTGCGCGGATCGCTTCGTTCACCGACGGGAACACCATCGTCGCGTAACCATTGTTTTCGTCGGCCACGTAGACGAGGCTGCGATACCACGCGCGCGTGCGCAGTCCCGTTGGCCGCGTCAGTGAACGTTCCACGCCGCGGAGCGCCGCGTTCGTCGCCGCGCGCCGCGCACGCGACAGCGGTGCCGTCAACGCCGCGTCGCGTGCGGTGGCAAAGCTCGCCGCCTCACGCTCCATCCGGCCGATCGCGCCGCGCAGCTCCTGCGTCGACGCGGGCCACCCGCGCGCGGCGAGCGAGCGGTCGAGGCCCGGCAGGTAGCGTTGCATCGTGCGCGCGAACTCGACGTAGTCGTACGGAAGGATGTCGGCGTTCGCGAGCCGGAGCAGCATCGCGGCGCCAAGACGGGCGGCGGCGGCGTGATACTCGAACGAGGGATCGCCGAACCGCGACATCCAGGTGAAGTCGTCGTACTGCGAGTGATACATGCCGGACGCGCCGCCGAATCCCCAGTCCGCGATCGGGATGCCGAGGTGGTTGTAGAACGCGGCGAAGTCCGATCCGCCGCCAGGATCGGCCATCGCGGGAGACGTCGTGTCGCCGAGCTGCGCGACGCGTTGCCATTCCGCGTAGATGCTGCCCTCCCCGCCGGGATCGGGGACCTGCTGCGCCACCTGACGGAGCAGCGGCCGCAGTGACGGCGATCCACCTGCGCTGAAGCGCACACCTTCCGCCGCGACGTCCTGGTTGAGGTACGCCACACCACCACGCATGAGGCGGAGGGAATCCTCCTCCACGAACTCGGTCGACCCGATCAATCCCCACTCTTCGGCGTCCCAGGTGGCGAACAGGATGGTGCGCTTCGGACGGTGGCCCGCCTTCACCAGCTCCGCGATCGCACGGGCCGCCTCGAGAACGCTCACCGTGCCGCTCACGTTGTCCGCCGCGCCCGGGCCCCACGCATCACGATGCGCGCCGATGATCACGAGCTCGTCCGGAAACTCGGTTCCGCGCACGATGCCGAAGGTATCGTAGATCGACTTGGTTCCCTGCGTGGCGCGATCGTCCGCGACCTGCACGCGCGCACGCACCGATCCGGGACCCAGGTGATAGCGGAACGGGAGACCGCCCTGCCATGCGTCGGGCACCTCGCGTCCCCGAAGTCCAGCGAGCAGCTCGGCTGCGTTGCCATACGAGATGGGCACGACGGGAATACGCGGGAGCTCCATCCGCTCCGTCGTCAGTCGCGGCGCCGTCGCGGTGCTCGCATGGCCTGGCGTAGCCGGATCACCAGCGCCGTTGAACACGCTGCCGCGTTGTACGCCGTCGCGGTTGCGCATGGGGCCATCGGGGTAGACGTCACCACGTACGTAGCCGTCGCTCTGCGGATCGCTGTAGATCAACAGCGCGGCGGCTCCATGACGTTCCGCCTCGCGCGCTTTGATGCCGCGAAAGGATCGCCCGTATCGGGCGACGGCGATGCGGCCGCGCACCGAGACGCCGAGCGAATCGAGCCGGGCGTAGTCCTCGATCAGACCGTAGTTCACGTACACGATGTCGCCAGTCACGTCGCCCACACCGCTGTAGCCGTTCACCGTGGGATACTGCGCCAGCGAGGAGCTGGGATCGTCGGCGACGGGAGGCTCCGACAGCTCCAGCGCCTTCTCCGTTGGCGCGACTCGCCAGAGCTTGACGGACGTGGGATAGGGAAGAAAGACGCGATACGTGCGCACCTCCGTGTCCAGACCCATCGCGCGCATCTGTCGAAGCACGTAGTCCCTGGTCCGCTCCTGCGCCGGCGAGCCGGCCACATGAGTCTCCGCCGAGAGAGCGCTCGAGTGCACACGTGCGTGGTCGGCGCGCGGGCGTGCGATCACGTCCATCTCGAGCGCGTGCTGCGCGGCCGCACCCGCCGCGAGATATCCCGGCATGGTTGACGGTGCGCCATCCTGCGCCATCGCGGGGCACGCGAGCAGCGAACAGAGCACACCCGCTGCGCGAAGATGAGGCAGAATGGAACGCGACGTCATCGCGACCAGGTGGTGAAGTGTGGGCCTAATCGAGCTCGGCGATCGCTCTGGCTATCGCGTCGCGAAGCTTGCTGTCGCGATCCGCTCCGGTGCCAGCGCTCGCGCCGAGGACGCCGAACAGCCGGAGCATCTCGGTCTCGAGAAATGGCTCGCGTTCGCGGACACCGATCGCGTCGAGCGAGCGTTCGGCGAGCACGCGCAACAGACCGCGTGTGTCCGCGTCGAGCCCGTCGAGCGTCGGAGGTGACGCCGGAGGCGGAGGCGCAGGGTGCTCGCGCCGCCGCTTGCCCGCGTCGAGCATCGCCGACATGGGTGCGACCGTGACGACGAACGATCCTGCCGTGTGCTCCACGAATGACTCGATGACGCCCTTTCGGCGGAGCTCGTGGAACACCCGGATCGTCGCCTCGCGCACCACGGAGACGCCGTCCTCGCTGTTGTTGCCTCGCCCGGTGATGACGAGCAGCTCGTCCGCCGATCGCACCTGCTGCTCGCGGAGCCAGCTCTCGAGGCGTCGTGCGGCTTCCGCGGCGGTCGGCAGCGAGGCGCGAAGATTGAGCGTGCGTTCGGGGCCGAAGCGCACCTCGTCGAACGCCTGCTGGAGTCCAGACAACCCCCGGATCTTGCGCGGTGCCGCCATGCGTGCCTCAGCGGGGCGCCACGTCGACGAGCGCGCGCTGCAGCACACGGCCATCCAATCGTTCGAGCGGCGGGACGCCGAGCAGCGTCGCAAGCGTCGGGGCCATGTCGGCCACGAGTGCGCGCTCGCTCACGCGCCCCGATCGAACGCCAGCGCCGTAGAAGAGCACGGGGACGTGCGCGTCGTCGTCGTACGGCGAGCCGTGTTCGGCCGACGTCGCGCCGGTCGGATATGCGCCCTGCACCGGCGTCACGACGAACTCCACCCGTGCATCCGGTGGGATCATGTGGATCCAGCGCCGCGCGATCGCGTCCCGCACGGTGTCGCGGAACGCCAGGGTGCGAACGCGGTCGACGCGCGCGATGCCCGGCTGTCGGCGAACGGCGTCGGTGAACCTGGTGAGAATCGGCTCGGGGTTCACGTGCACGCGATCGAACGCGTCACGGTCCACGATCACCACCGCGCCGTCGAACACCACGGCATCGCTGTCCACGCCGGCGCCGCGCAGTGCGTCGCGCAGATCGGCCACGGGCGCACGGAGATCGTAGCGTGGCGGTGCCGGGCGATGCGCACGCTCCGCCACGAGCTCGGGAAACGAGGTCACGCCATGATCGGCCGTGAGCGCGAACACGATCGTGCTCGAGTCGCGCAGCTTGTAGAGCGAATCGATGAACGCGCCGAGGTTGCGGTCGAGGTGCACGATGTTGTCGTGTTGTTCGCGCGAGTCCGGACCGTAGCGATGCCCGATGTAGTCCGTCGCCGAGAGCGAGACGGCGAGGAGATCGGGCTGTGGTCCTCGGCCCAGGTCGAGCGCCTGCACTCCCTCGAGCGCGGCGTCGAGCGTCAACCGATCCATGAAGGGAGTGAAGGGCAGCTCTGCTGCGGCGCGCATCGTATCGGTCGGCAGCTCGTGCGGGAAGGTGAAGTCATGTCCCGCATGCTCCTCCGCCTGGCTATCCGGCTCCGGATACGAGCGGGCTGGCAGCAGCAGCGTCCACGACTGGCCGGCGAGACGCTGCGGCACTCGCCGCGCGTTCACGCGCTTGATCCAGGCGGGCAGCGTGTCGGCGTAGTAACGGCTCGTCGTGAACTCGCCGAGCGACGTGGCGTACCAGAAGACGCTCTGCTTCGCGCGGCCGAGTGGAAGGATCGCGCCGCGGTCCTTGCGTGAGATCGAGAGTGCGCGCGAGCGAGGATCGCGCGTGCGCATCCAGTCGATCAGAGTGGATCCACGAAAGCGGAACGGCGATGCACCCGGATCGCGTGAGGTCAGCAATGGCGCCTGCGGGTCCTCGACACCAGCCGCGTTGCGCAGGATACCCGTGGACCGGGGGAATCGGCCGGACATCGTCACCGAGTGGCCGGGTGCCGTCTCGGTCACGCCATGGTCCTGAAATGCGTTGGTGAAGAACGCCCCGTGCTTCGACAGTCTCGCCAACCCTCCCGTCAGTTGGGGAGCCCAGCGGTCGAGGTAGTCCGGCCGCATCTGGTCGACGGTGAGAAACACGACGAGCCTGGGCCGGACGGGCGCTCGGTCGGACTGCGCGCCGACGGCGCCGCTCGGCATCGCGGCCAGCGCTACGCTGAGAGGAATCGCGAGACAGGTCGATCGGAAGAGCGACATCGAGTCGTGACCGTGGTGGCGGCGCGCGAACCCAGAGCGTCTCTCCGGAAGTCGCTCGCGCGCTCGGGATGAAATTTACGCGTGGCGCGCCGTGCAGACCCATCGGCTGACGCCGCCCCCTCTCGCGTCGCGCGTCGAGGTTCGCTCAATCATCGAAGCGAGGGTTGACGACGTCGTTGAACATCGATCCGAAGGTGTAGCTGATCCCCGCATAGAGATAGGCGCGATATCCGGTCGCCATCTGAGACTGCTGCAGCAGGACTTCCTGGCTGCTCAGATCGCCCTTCGGCAGATAGAGCTGGTCGTGGATGATCGAGTAGTTGCCCGAGAAGCTGATGCTCAATCCCGGCATCACGCGAAGATTGGCGCCGCCGGAGAACGTCATGCGACTCTTGCCCAGGTCATCCAGGAAATGGTAGCCGTTCGCTCGGGCATCCACCGACCCCCACGTCTGCTTCTGCTCGAACGCGATGTTCATCGACTCGTACGGTCGCGTCTCCTCGATACGCAGGTACACGGTGGTGTCGTTGTACTGAAACCGCTTGACGCCCGCGCTGTACTGCATCGTGAGCTGACGGCGCGTTGATTCGTCGTACGGATACAGGTCGTACTCGAGGGCGGGCGACAGGCTGAGCGCGAGGCGTTGGTTGAAATACGTGGACGTGGACGCACTGGCCCGAAGACCGGCGGACCAGTGCTCGTTGAGGCTACGCACCTGAAGTGCGTTGCTGCCGAAGTCGCGCCGCACGCTGGTGACGCGCTCGCCGTCGATGTCGAACCCCTGATCGCTGTAATACTCGTCGACGCGCAGACTCGTTTTCCAATCGCGCGTGACACGGTTGGCGCTCAGGCTACCGCTGAGGTTGTTGTGAGAGGAGTTGCGCTCGCGTGAGGTGTTGGCGCTCGCCCCAATCCGGAATACCCAGGAATTCCACGGATCACTACGAATCACGCTCGTCTCGTGCGTCTCGCGAATCGGCGCGAGCACGAGCGATGCGCCGGCACCCGCCGACGTGCGCGCCAGATATCGCGCCAGACCCAGCTTGATCGTTCGCACGACCGCCTGGCGCGTTTCCACGTCGGTCGCTCCTGACGCGGTCGTCAGTGGAAGGGTATCACTGACTCCAGCAAACTGGTGCTGGCCGTAGAACGCGAGCGCGTACGAGGCCCCGCCCCCACCGGTTCGCTCTCGGGTGATCAGGATGTGTACGTCGGCGGCAGTGCGCTCCCGCATGTGATCCACGAACGCGAGCTCGGTCCGATAGTAGTTCGGCTCGCACCAGAAATCACGACAGTCGAGGTAGACGCTGAAGGGGCGCGAGGCGTCCTGGGCGAGGGCGCGCGTGCTGCTTGCGAGCGTCGCGAGGAGCGACAGCGCGCCGAAAAAACGATGCGACAGAGGGAGGCTCCGAGGTGGGATGCGTACGCGCTTCTGCGCGACGCGGTGACACGCCAAGCATCACGCCGCTTGGCCGATCTCTTCGATCATCAGGTTCTTGGCGAAGCATATCTCATTGCAGGCGAAACGGCGCAGGCAGCCGAGACAGTCGCGACGAATCTTCTCGGGATAGCGGGCGCGGTCGACGCGCTGGTAGCCGATCGCCGCGAAGAACTCCGGCTGCAGCGTGAGCGCGAAGACGTCGTAGATGCCGCGCATCAGCGCGAGGTCCTCGACCGAGCGGACGATCGTGCGCCCGAGCCCGCGGCCGTGCGCCTCCCGCGAGACCGCGATCGCCGCGATCTCGGCCACGCTCGGCGAGTACTCCTTGAGTGCGCCGCATGCGAGCAGCTCGCCGCGCGCGCCCTGCACCACCACGTAGTCGTCGATCGCGAGCGCGATCATCTCGGGCGTGCGGATCAGCATCTGCCCTTCGTTGGCGAACGAGTTGTTCAACCGCGAGATCGCGACCGCGTCCTGCGCTCGCGCTCGGCGGACGAACAAGTCAGGGGCCATCAGAGCACCTCTTCGAGGATCTGCAGTCCACGCGCGAGCTCGTCCTTGGTCGCGACGAGTGGAGGCAGGATGCGCACCGTGTACTCGCCGGCGGTGAGCACGAGGAGGCCGTTCGCGAGCGCTTCGCTCACCACGTGCGCGGCCGTTCCCATGACGTCGATCCCCCAGATGAATCCGGTGCCGCGCACCTGGCGGATGCGGCTGGTCCGATGCGCGATCTCGCCGAGCTCGTGGCCGAACCACGCGCCGGTCTCACGCACGTGCGCGAGCAGCGCCGGGTCCGAGAGGCGATCGAGCACGTGCAGCGCGACGGATGCGACGAAGGGGCCGCCGCCGAACGTCGTCCCGTGGTCGCCGTACTGCATCGCGTTCGCGATCGCGTCCGTCATCAGCACCGCGCCCATGGGCAGCCCGCCCGCGATCGGCTTCGCCAGCGTGACCATGTCGGGCTCGATGCCGGCCTGCTCGTAGGCGAACAGGGTGCCGGTACGACCCAACCCGCACTGAATCTCATCGAGGATGAGCGCGATGTTGCGCGCCGCGGTCACGGCGCGCAGCTCGCGCAGGAATCCGTGATCGAGCACACGGACGCCACCCTCGCCCTGGATCGGCTCGACGATGAGCGCGGCGACCGTGTCGGCGTTCAGTGCCGCGTCGAGCTCCTTGAGGTCGCGCTCGAAGATGGAGATCCCAGGCGCCAGGGGGCGAAACGGCAGCCGGTACGCGGGACGGTCCGTCGCCGCGAGCGTGCCGAACAGACGACCGTGGAACGCGCCTCGGAGCGCGAGGATCTCGTGCTTGGCGTCGCCCTGCGTGCGCGCCCATCGGCGCGCGAACTTGAACGCGCCCTCGTTGGCCTCCGCGCCCGAGTTGCAGAAGAACACCTTCGACGCGAACGAGCGCGCGACGAGCGCGGCGGCAAGTCGCTCGCCCGGCGCGGTGTGATAGAGGTTGGAGGTGTGGATCAGTCCCTCGGCGGCCGCATGCATCGCCGCCTTGAGTCCAGCGTCGTCGTAGCCCAGCGAGTTCACCGCGATGCCGCTGCCGAAGTCGAGGTACGATTTTCCCTCGGCGTCGTAGAGGTAGACCCCGCTGCCGCGCACGAGCTCCACCGGTACCCGCTTGTACGTGGCGAGGATCGCGCTCTCGATCGCCGGCGATGGATTGCCGGAGGAGGTGGTCGCGTCCTGCGAGGCCATCGCGGTGTCGGGTGTCTGCTTGGTCGTCGGTGGCGTCATGCGGACATGCTCCCCACTTGGGTCAGTACGGTGCCGCGATCCACTGCCTCGATCGCGGCGATATCGGAGATTCGAACTCGCTGTACCCCACCATTCAGCGCCGCCAACCCCGCCTGAAGCTTTGCCGCCATCCCGCCCTTTGCCGTTCCGTCGTCGATCAGGCGTTGTGCATCCTCGGGGCCGAGGATGGCGACCGGCTGATCCTCGAGCAGGACGCCAGCCACGTCTGACACCAGCAGCAGCTCCTCCGCACCGAGCGCAACCGCGATCGCGGCGGCCGCGTCGTCGCCGTTGACGTTCAGCGTCGGTCCCATCGCGGCGTCGGTGGAGCGGCTCACGGGGGAGAGCACGGGCAGATAGCCGCCACTCAGCAGAAGACGAAGCAGCGCCACGTTCACTCCCGACGGCACTCCCACGTGTCCGAAGTGATCCGGGTCGAGCGGATCGGAGACGAGCAGTGCCGCGTCTTCACCGGAGAGTCCGACGGCGGAGACCCCGGCATCGACCAGCGAGGCGACGAGGCGCTTGTTGGCCGAGCCGGAGAGCGCCATCCGAATGATCTCGAGATCGAGCACGCTCGTGACGCGACGCCCTCCGCTGAAGCGTGATTCCACTCCGTACAGACGTTGCAGCGTGCTCACCTCGTCACCGCCCCCGTGCACGACGACGATCGATCCGGGTGCGCCAAGGCTCGCGCGCGCGAGCGCCGTACACAACGAGGGATCGAGCTGCGGCCGGCCACCGACCTTGATGACGCGCGTCATGCGGGCAGTCCGAGCGTCTCGTCCAGACCGAACATCAAGTTCGCATTCTGGAGCGCCTGGCCCGCGGCACCCTTGACCAGATTGTCGATTGCCGAGGTCACGAGCAGCGTCGGGGTGCGCGTACCTTGAATGCTGGTGGCGGTCAGCCGGACCACGTTCCGATGGATCACGTCGCGCAGCGCGGGCTGCTCGGCGATGACCTCGATGAAGGGCTCGCGAGCGTACGCGGCGCGGTACACGGCAAGGGGATCATCGAGCGAATCGGCGAGGGGAATCGTGATCGTCGACAGGATGCCGCGCGCAACGGGGAGCAGATGCGGCGTGAACACGAGATCCGCGTCGGCACCGAGCGTATTCAACGTCGCGGTCATCTCCTTGAGATGCCGGTGCGTGTTCCCGACCCCGTACGCGCGATAGTCATCGGCCACTTCGGCGAAGAGCAGCTCGCGCTTGGGCGAGTTCCCTGCCCCGGTCACGCCGCTCGCCGAATTGGCGATCACGGTGGCGCCGGGCGCGACGAGATCGGCCGCGATCAACGGCGCGAGCGCCAGCAGGATCGACGTCGGATAGCAGCCAGGATTCGCCACGACCTCGGCGGTGCGGATGCACTCGCGCAGCAAGGTTCCGGACGCGGCGGCACGGAGCTCTGGCATACCATATACGGCCTGTCCGCCTCCGTGACCCGGGCGAAGATCGCTCGAGAGATCGATCACGCGAGCGCCAGCGTCACGCCCACGCGTCACCCAGGGCAGCGACGCGCCATGCGGCAGCGCACAGAACACGAGCGCAACCTGATCCAGGGCGGCGTCTTCCGGCGCCTGGAAGGTCATCGTCTTGCCGGCGAGCCGCACGGTCTGCCCACGCTGCTCGTTGGCGGTGGCGAAGGCGATGGTGAACCGCGGGTGATTCAGCAGGAGCGCACACAGCTCGCGTCCGGCGTACCCGCTCGCTCCGAGCACGCCCACAGGGATGGTATTCACGTTATAATGCATAATCATGCATATTCATCCGGTCAATGGTCTTTCGGCCGAGGGAGCGGGGTGATAGTATCGGCGAGCCTCAGCGAGGATCCATGACCAAGAAACGCATCCGGCAGGCAGCGATCCTCGACCTGATCGCATCGCACGTCGTGGGTAGCCAGGAGGAGCTTCGTCGGTTGCTACTCGGTAAGGGGATGGACGTCACACAAGCGACACTGTCGCGTGACTTACGCGACCTCCACCTGGCCCGGGTCTCCGCATCGGAGGGCGTCCGGTACGTGCTGCCGGAATCTCTGGTACCGGATGACGATAAGCCCTTGCTCGCCAATCTGTTACCACAGCTCTTCTCGAAGGTGGACGGGGTGGGCGAGCTGGTCGTATTGCATACCGTCGCCAGCGGCGCTCAACCGATCGCCGAAGCAATCGATCAGGAGGAGTTCCCTGAGGTGCTCGGCACCATCGCGGGAGATGACACGATCCTCATCGTGACCCGCTCCGCAGCCGCTCGCGCCGCCCTCACCGATCGTCTCCTCGCGCTCGCCGGAGAGTCCTGAGTCGCAACGGCCGGGCGAGGTGGAACGCGCAGTCTTGACCGGGGTTCTGTTTCTGTGTAAATATGCAGAAGCACTGCATAATTTCTTACTCAGGAGCCGACATGCCGCGTACCATCGTCCTCGCCTACTCCGGGGGCCTCGACACCTCGATCATCGTGCCTTGGCTGCGCGAGCACTATGACGCGCGCGTGATCTGCGTCGCCGCCGACATCGGACAGGGAGCGGACGAGTTGCGCGGCGTGCGCGACAAGGCGCTCGCCTCCGGTGCCGAGGAGTGCTACATCGAGGATCTTCGCGAGGAGTTCGTTCGCGACTTCATCTTCCCCACCCTGCGCGCGGGCGCCGTCTACAACCGGAAGTATCTCCTTGGTACCGCGATGGCGCGTCCGCTCATCGCGAAGCGCCAGGTCGAGGTCGCGCGCCGTGTCGGCGCGGACGCGCTCGCCCACGGCTGCACGGGCAAGGGGAACGATCAGGTCCGCTTCGAGATGACCTTCGCCACGCTGGCGCCGGACCTTCCAGTGATCGCGCCGTGGCGCGAGTGGGACATCCGGAGCCGCGAAGACGCGATCGACTACGCCACCTCGCGTGGCATCCCGATCGCCGCGACCAAAGAGAAGATCTATTCGAGAGACGCCAATCTCTGGCATCTCAGCCACGAAGGTGGAAACCTCGAGGATCCGAACTCGGCGCCCAAGCCGGACATGTTCATGCTCACCACCGAGCCGTCGCAGGCGCCGGACGCCGCGGAGGACGTGGTGATCGGCTTCGAGCAGGGCACGCCCGTCTCGGTCAATGGAAAGGCGTTCGGACCTTCCGCACTCGTCGCCGCGCTGAACGCGGTCGGCGGCCGACATGGGGTCGGGCGCATCGACCTGGTCGAGGACCGGATGGTCGGCATGAAGTCGCGTGGCGTGTACGAGACGCCGGGCGGCACCCTGCTCTACGCGGCGCACTCGGAGCTCGAACAGCTCGTGCTCGACCGGCGCACGCTGTCGGCCAAAGACGTCATCGCGCCGCGATACGCGGACCTGGTGTACGAGGGCCGCTGGTGGACGACCGAGCGCGAGGCGTACGATGCGTTCGTCAACGTGACGCAGGAGCGCATCACGGGCACGGTCACGTTGCGGCTGTTCAAGGGGTCGGTCTCGGTCGTGGGTCGCGAGAGCGCGCACGCCCTGTATGACGAACGCTTCGTCACCTTCGGCGAGGACGACGTGTACCAGCAGAGCGACGCGGCGGGCTTCATCCGGTTGTTCGCCCTGCCCGCGCGAGTGCGCGCGATCAAGGATCAGGAGCTCGCGGCGGCGCACACCGCGCACGCCGCGAGCAATGGCAATGGCAACGGGACGGCTCCCGCGCCGGCCGGCGGCGTGCTCGTCGGCGTCTGAACGCACGCGACGAGGCCGACACGATGTCCGGTGCCGAGGCAGGAGCGCCGCCGCATTCCGCGAGCGACGCGAAGTCACACAAGCTCTGGGGCGGCCGGTTCGGCGCTGGCCCTACCCCAGAGTTCGATGCGCTGAACAATTCCATCGGCGTCGACTTTCGCCTGTGGCCGTACGACATCCGTCTCTCGAAGGCGTGGGCGGTGGCGCTCTGGGGCGCCGGCGTGCTCACGCTCGACGAGAGCAAGTCCATCGAGCGTGGGCTCGATGCGGTGGCGACACGACTCGGCGGTGGCGAACAGCCCCGGCCATCCGATGAGGACGTGCACACCCTCATCGACCGGCTCCTCCACGAGGAGATCGGTGACGTCGCCTCCAAGCTGCACACGGGCCGGAGTCGGAACGACCAGGTCGCGACGGCCACGCGATTGTGGACCATCGACGTGTGCCAGCAGCTCGACGGCGCGTTGCGGTTGCTGCAGCGCACGATGCTCGATCAGGCGCGCGCGCTCGAGACGGCGCTCATGCCGTCGTACACGCACCTGCAGCGCGCCATCCCGGTGTCGGGCGCGCACTGGCTGCTCTCGCATTTTTGGCCGCTGGAGCGTGACCGCGCGCGTCTGCGCGCAGCCCACCACTCGGCCGCCGTGCTGCCGCTCGGGTCGGGAGCGGTCGCGGGCTGCGCGTATCCCATCTCGCGGATCCTCATTCAGGGCAC
Source organism: Gemmatimonadaceae bacterium (assembly GCA_036008805.1). GTDB lineage: Bacteria > Gemmatimonadota > Gemmatimonadetes > Gemmatimonadales > Gemmatimonadaceae > AG11. Next base: position 82,617 of record DASYMZ010000193.1, on the reverse strand, counting down.
GCTCGGCTTCGACGCGCTCTCTCCGAACTCGATCGACGCGGTGAGCGATCGTGATTTCATCGCCGAGGTGCTGTTCGCCGCCGCGATGATCGGCACGCATCTCTCGCGGCTCGCCGAGGACCTGATCATCTACGGCTCGAGCGAGTTCGGGTTCGTGCAGTTCGGCGAGGGCTACACGTCCGGATCGAGCATGATGCCGCAGAAGCGGAATCCCGACGCGCTCGAGTTGGCGCGCGGATCGGCGGCGCGAATGCTCGGCAACCTCACGACGCTGCTCGCGACGCTGAAGGGGCTGCCGACGAGCTACAACAAGGATCTGCAGGACGACAAGCGGGTGCTCTTCGACGCGACGGACACCCTGCTGCTCGTCCTTCCCGCGGTGGCGGGTGCCCTCGCCGAGTGTTCGTTCCGCCCAGAACGGATGCGCGCGGCCCTGTCGAGCACGATGATGGCGACCGATCTCGCCGACTATCTCGTGCGCAAGGGCGCGACGTTCCGCGAGGCGCACGGCGCGGTCGGCCGACTGGTGCGTGAGAGCGAGACGACCGGCCGGGAGATGCAGGCGCTGCCCTTCGCCTCGTTCACGGCGGCGCACGCGTCGTTCGGCGAGGACGTGTACGAAGCGTTGAGCGCCGAGCGGTCGGTGCTACATCGCGAGGTGGAGGGCGGCACGGGTCCCGCAGCAGTCCGCGCGCAGATCGAGGCGGCGCACGCTGCGCTCGCGCCGCCACCAACGCCGCGCTCGACGAACGCCGTGCTCTAGGCGCGGGTCAGACTGCCGTCGCGGGTGGATCGATCTCGCCGTCGCGCGTGCGTGCCGCCTCTACCGGGTGCTGCTCGGACGATGAGGCCGGCGTCGCACGTCCCGCGTCAGCGGTGCGCTCGTCGCGGTCCCGCGTGCGTGCCGGCGCCGGCTCACGCACGATGTATGGTCCTTCGACGGGGGCGTCGGCCGCAGTCGGCGTGAGCTCGCAGAACACGTCGCGCATCCGCGGATCGTGCGCGGCATAGCCAGGGCGCGTGCCGGCGAATGGCGCGTCGAGCACCTGCAGCGCGCTCACCTCGGTCAGCAGATAGTTGCGCCAGCCGCCTGCTGGATCGGAGCGGCTGTAGCCGGCGCGTAGCCAGCCGCTCAGCATCTCGTGACCGGCGCTGTTGACGCCGAACCGATGCGGCTCCACGACGCGGATCAGGTCGCCGTACTCGAACATGACGAGCGAGCGGCGCGCGATCGCGGCACAGAGCTGCTGTCGAACGTCGGTTGCTTCCATCGTCGCCCCCGGAGTGTCCGGTGACCGCATGGTGCGAGAAGTGGACCGCTGCTCGACGACGTGTCCGTCACCCGCATGCAAGTTCGCACGATCACGGCCGGGTACCGCCCGGACGGCACCTCGACCGTGTCGTGCCGGAGTCCGAAGGACGACCGGATTCCGATTGGGCGAATCTCTGATACAAGACGTCGCGAAGCAAGCGACGACCGTTCGTCTCCCGTCGCGCGTTCGACCGCGTGAGCTAGTGCTGCGTGAACACGCGCGTCGTGCCCTTCGCGCCGAACGCGATCACGTCGTAGCGATCGGCGCGGCCACCCATCTCCATTCCGGGCGACCCAGCCGGCATGCCCGGCACCGCGAGCCCGACGACGTTCGCCGGATGTGAAGCGAGCAGCGTCTTGATGTCGGCCGCCGGCACGTGACCCTCGATGACGTAGCGCCCCGCGACCGCCGTGTGACACGAGCGCAGTGCCGCGGGCACGCCGAGGCTGTCCTTCAGCGCGTCCATGTCGGAGCGATCGTGCACGTCGGGAGCGAGTCCGCTCGCGCGCAGATGCTCCACCCACTTGGTACAGCACCCGCACGACGGATCCTTGTAGACCGTGATCGAGGCCGGCTTCGCCCACGCGTGGCCGATGCGCGGCAACGCCGCGGCGAGCGCAAGTCCGCCGCCGATCGTGCTCGCCGCGCGCGCGAGCCATTCGCGCCGAGTCAGCGTCGTATCATCATGCATCGTTCGTCTCCTGCGTGTCCTGAGGTCCGGCGATCATGAGCATGCGTCGCGCTACTACCCTCGGAACCTACTCGGGTTCAGCCGCCACGTCGACGTTTTCGGGCGTCGGCCGTCTCCCGTCGCGACGCGAGTGCTTCTTCTTGTTGTAGAGCTCCGCATCGGCCCGCTCCATCGCGTCGCGCAACGCGAGGAGTGGATCCAAGGTGCTCGTGCCGACGGTCGCGCTCACGCGATACGGAAGATGTGGCGGTGTCTGCGCCGAGATCGCCGTCGCGAGCCGCTCGTCGATGCGGCTCGCCGCTTCGAGATCACCGTCGCTGAGCAGCGCGACGAACTCGTCGCCGCTCCACCGCGCGACGATGTCCGACTCTCTGAGGATGCTCTTGAGCGCGCTGGCCACGAGCTTGAGCGCCACATCGCCGCTCGCGTGGCCGTGCACGTCGTTGATGGTCTTGAGGTCGTCCAGGTCGGCGAACAACAGCGTCGGAATGCGCCCGTGCCGTCGCGCGCGCGCGAGCTCCTGGTCCGCGAACAGGCTGAACCCGCGCCGGTTGTGCAGCCCGGTGAGCTCGTCGATCAACGCGAGCGCCTGCAGGTCGCGCTCGTACCTGATCTGCGCCGTGATGTCGCGCGCCAGCACGACCACCGCGGGCTTGTCGTTGTAGACGCACGGACTCGAGGCGATCTCGACGTCCAGCGGTCCCTGGCTCGACGTGATGAGCCGCCCCCGCACGCGCGGCGTGCGCCCACCGCCTGCGTCCACGCCGAGTCCGTTCAAGGCATCGCGCGACTCGGGCGGCACGAAGTCGGCGATCGGCTTGCCCACGAGCTCCTGTTCGTTCGGAACGCCCAGCAGCTCGGCCGTTGCGGGATTCGTGAAGAGGATGCGCCCCTCGGCGTGCACGAGCACCGCCTCGGGGGTGAGCGCGAGCAGCTGACGGTATCGCGCATCCGTCTCGCGAAATGCGCGGAGCTGTCGGCGAGAGTGGAGCCGGACGAGGGTGAACGCCGCGCCGATGATCGCGATGATCGCGGCAACTGCCCACGCGAGCCATGCCGGCCATTTGGCGCGTGCCGCGGAGAGGATCACGTCGTCGGCGCTGCGCGGCACGAGCTGCCACACGATGGGCTCGTCCTCGTTGTCCTTGTAGGACGTGACGATGCCGCTCACCGTGAGGCTGTCGTCGGACTGCACGTGCGACAGGTCGACCGGCGCGCCGTGATTGGCGGGAACCCAGACCGTGATCGTTCCTTGCGTCGCATTGGAGCCGTCGCGGAGGCGGATCCACTGTCCCCCTTCGCTGTGCCCGAAGCCGGTCACGCGCCCGTGCACGCGTACGAGCTGCCCGGGATAGCGACTCATCGTCGTGACGTCGATCGGCACGTCCCGCGGCGCGATCGTGCGCCGAAGAACGGAGACGATCGACGCACGACTCGCCACGAGCTCGAGATCGCCGCGATATCGGCGGATCGTTCCGGTGGCGATGACGCTGTCGCCCTCGTGGACGGGGAGCCGCAGCGCACGAGCGAAGACGCGGATTCCGCCCGTCTCGTCCTGAATCGCGATGTCGAATGCGGTGGACTGGAGCTGGCCGGCATTCACCGAGGAGCGGCCGGCGATCGTCACGACTGTGGACGTCCCTTCCAGCTCAGTGACCGATGTGATCGGCCGAGGAATGGGTGGTGCGACCTTCGTGCCCTGTCCCAGCGCGACACTGGTGGTCGTCGCGAGCAACGCGACGAGGCAGACGGGTCCAACGTGGCGGGACCGGCTGATCATGCCTGAGGTCGAGGGAAGTTGAGACGCGCGCGCCGAGGTGACGTTCTCGGGCAAGTTAGCGGAGTTTCTCGGCCGCGTCGATCTCGAGCGAGGACAGGTGCGCTCAGCGAGTCGTCGCTCGACAGCGGACGCAGATCGTCTGCGCCCCCAGATCCGTGGCAAGGCGACGAACGAATGATCCGTGCAGGTGAGTGAAGCAGAGGATCCGCCGGCAGCGCACGCACGCTCCGCCTTTGAGTAGATCGACGCGCCCACCGCACTCATCGCAGTCCGTAGCGAGATCCGAGTCGCGAAACAAGCCGAACTTTGCCATCGATGCAGCATCCTGTTGGGGGGCGCTCGCGGTGTGCGACGGCGAGTGCGCCGGTCAACGACCTCCATGTCACGGCCTGGTGCCGTCTCCACGCGATCGGTGATTGAAAGATGGTAGGGCACTCGTTCGCGGGGCAGCGACGGCTAGCTTTCCGGGCGATGCCCGACGTCGTCTCGTCACTCCCGTCGCTCCCGATCGATGCGGTGCTCGCGCCGCTTCGCGCCGCGCTGCGGCGGGCGTCCAACGTCGTGCTGCAAGCGCCGCCCGGCGCGGGGAAGACGACGCGCGTGCCGCTGGCGTTGCTCGAGGAGTCGTGGCTCGAAGGAAGGCGCGTGCTCATGCTCGAGCCGCGCCGTCTCGCTGCTCGGGCGGCCGCGAGACGCATGGCGTCGTCGCTCGGCGAGTCGGTCGGTGCGACGATCGGGTTCCGCGTCCGCGGCGAGTCCCGCGTAGGGAGCCGCACCCGCGTCGAGGTGGTCACCGAAGGCATCCTCACTCGCATGCTGCACCGCGACCCCGCGCTCGACGACGTCGGTGTCGTCATCTTCGACGAGTTCCACGAGCGCAGCCTGCATGCGGATCTGGGACTCGCGCTGACGCTCGAGTCGCAGTCGGTGCTTCGTCCCGAGCTGCGCATCCTCGTCATGTCGGCCACGCTCGACGGTGCGCGAGTCTCTGCCCTGCTCGGCGATGCTCCGGTCGTCTCGAGCGAGGGACGCGCGTTTCCGGTGGAGGTGCGCTATCGTCCTCGGCGCGCCGATCACTATTTGGACGTGGCCGTTGCAAGCGCCGTCCGCCGCGCGCTCGCGGACGACGCGGGAAGCATTCTGGTGTTTCTGCCGGGTGCCGGCGAGATCCGCAGTACGATGCAGCGTCTCATGGAGCACGAGCTGCCGCCCGACGTCACGGTCATGCCGTTGTTCGGCGCGCTCGGTCCCGATGCGCAGGATGCCGCGCTCGCTCCCCCGCCTCCGGGCCATCGCAAGGTGGTGCTCGCGACGTCCATCGCGCAGACGAGCCTGACCATAGAAGGTGTGCACGTCGTCATCGATGCCGGGCTCGCGCGGGTGCCGTCCTTCTCGCCGCGGATGGGCATGTCGCGTCTCGAGACGGTTCGGGTGTCGCGTGCGTCGGCCGATCAACGATGCGGCCGCGCGGGGCGCGTTGCACCAGGAATCTGTTACCGGCTGTGGCCCGCCGAAGAGCACGCCGGATTGCTCGAGCGGGATCGCCCGGAGATTCTCGATGCCGATCTGGCGCCGCTGGCACTCGATCTCGCGCTTGCCGGCATCGTCGACGCGGGCGCGCTGCGCTGGCTCGATCTTCCTCCCGCTCCGGCGCTCGCGCAGGCGCGTGAGCTGCTGCATCAACTGGGTGCGCTCGGCGCCGACGGCCGCATCACCGCGCACGGCCACTCCATGGCGCGCCTCGCGACACATCCGCGGTTGGCGCACATGCTGCTTCGCGGTCGCGAGCTCGGCATGTCCGGCACCGCGTGCGTTGTCGCATCGCTGCTCGACGAGCGTGATGTGGTGCGAGGCGACACGACCCGGCGTGACGCCGACCTTCGCGCTCGCATCGCGCTCGTCGTTGCCGATGAGACGCGTCTCGGAGCGGAGGTGGACCGCGATGTCCTGCGTCGCGTGCGCGAGCAGAATCGCGTCTGGCGCAACGAGCTGGGTGTCGATCGTTCCGATCTGGCGAGCGAGGCGGACTGCGGTGCCTTGGTCGCGCTGGCTTTCCCCGACCGTGTAGCGCGGCGGCGGCAAGGCTCTGGGGAGCGCTATCTGCTCAGGAGTGGCCTTGGCGCCGTGCTCGCGGACGGCTCGTCGCTCACCGGCGCTCCGTTCGTGTCCATTGCGGAGCTCGATGGTCAGCGCCCACACGCGCGGATCCTGCTCGCCGCACCGCTCGAGCGCTCGGAGCTGGACCGGCTATTCGCCGATCAGGTCGAGACGGAGGATCTCGTGAGTTGGAGCGAGACCAGCGCATCGGTATCGGTGCTTCGCCGCGAGCGACTCGGCGCGATCGTGCTGCGCGAGAGCCCCGCGAAGAATGTCGACGATGCGATCATCGCCGAGGCGTTGCTCGCGGAGCTGGCTCGCGGCGACTCGCTCGCGCTCAGGTGGAGCGTGGATGCGCAACGCACGCGCGAGCGACTCGCCTTCCTGCATCGCCATGCGGCTGGGTGGCCGGATGTCGGTGAGGGAGCCCTGCTCCAGTCGGCTCGCGAGTGGCTGCTGCCACATCTCAGCGGCTTGCGTCGCAGATCGCAGGTCGATGAGCTCGACCTGTCGTCGCTACTGCTCGCGCGGTTGACCTGGGAGCAGCGCGCGCATCTCGACGAGCTTGCGCCGACACACTTCGAAGTGCCGACCGGATCGCGCATTCGCATCGACTACGGCGACGCCGAGATGCCGGTGCTGGCGGTACGCCTGCAGGAATTGTTCGGTCTCGAGGTCACACCCGCGGTGGCCGGAGGGAGAGTTCCTCTCACCCTGCATCTTCTCTCGCCCGCCTATCGTCCCGTGCAGGTTACTCGCGATCTGGCCGGCTTCTGGAAAGGCTCGTACTTCGAGGTGCGACGAGAGCTTCGCGGTCGCTATCCAAAACACGAGTGGCCCGAGGAGCCCGTGCGTGCCGCTCCGACCAGGCGAGCCAAGCGGCGCGAGTGAAGCGGCTGCCGACGATGCGTGTTCGGCGAGCCGCAGACGAGACGCGTGTCTTCGCCTGCGACTCGTGCGACGTGGTGCTCACCCGCCTGATTGGCGGTCAGAACATGACGCCGAAGGTGATCGGAATGTATTGGAGGCGACCACTCCGGCCGTTGTCACTGAGAGTCGAGTGATATCGCAGCTCGAGAAACGTGCTCAGCTCACCGATCGGGAAGCGGAGGCCGCCGCCAAGGTTCACGCCGACGGCATTGTCGGAATCGAAGTCGCGGAGCTTGCTGTTGTAGATGCCGATGCCGCCGATGAGGTACGGGCTGTCCGCTTTCTGGCTGAAGTTCACGATCGCGTTGGCGGTGCCGGATGCGATGCGGAGGCTCTCATCGAAATCTTTGAGGCCGAATCCGTTGAGGCTGCCCTCGATCCGCGCGCCAATCGGCAGTCGAGTGCCTCCAAAGTTCAGGGCCACGCCGAGGTTATAGCCCATGTCGGCGACGTCGCCCAGGTCGCTGACAGGAGCTGAGATCCCACCGGCCACGCTCAACGCGGTCTGGGCGGACAGATGGGTTGGTGGCAAGAGGATGAGTGCACCACCCAGCAGGGCGGCGGTGATCGATCGAACCATGTCGTCTCTCCTATAGGTTATTGAGCGAGCGAACACCGTTCGAATCCCATGCCAGACGTCGAATGATCAACTCGACGCTGAAAGCGGCGACGGTGTGGCTCAAAGATCTATATATTCCTAAAAAAATATCGCTTTTAATGCGACATCCTGAAACGTATAATTAGCGAAAATTTTAGGATATTTATGTGAGACTATATAGTGTTGCCATCGCATCGCTTACAGTCGGAGCGCCGCTCAAGTGGACGGACAACCTACTGTCTCAGCACGACATCTCCGACGTCGCACATCGTGACCGAGGTGTGGCTCGAGGCGTGTCCTGGAACGCGCTGGTCAGGATCGCCCTGATTCGCGCGTTGAATCAGGAGTTGGGGTGTGGGGTGCGGGAGGCGGTCGCCCTCGCGGCGACGCTTCTGGACGATTCCGAGAGCATCTCGCTGCCGTCCGGCTCTCTCGTCCTGCACTTCGACCGGCGCGCGCTCGAGGCAGCGCTCCGCGAGCGTCTGAGAGAGGCGATCGAATCTGCGCCGAGGCCGCGGCGCGGACGGCCCTCTGGGCGAGCGGGTCGGAGCCCCTGATCCCGCTGCCGCCGGGCGGACGCCAGACGCAACGCGGGGTGCCTCGTCGAGGCACCCCGCGTTCTTGCACCCGAACCCGATCGCCTCACGCCTTCGAGACGTTCTCCGCCGCCGGGCCCTTGGCGCCCTGGACGATGTCGAACTCGACTGCGTCACCTTCGGCCAACGACTTGAATCCGTTTCCCTGAATCGCGCTGTAATGCACGAAGCAGTCTTTCTCGCCGCTGTCCGGCGTGATGAAACCGAATCCCTTCGCGTCGTTGAACCACTTCACCTTGCCGGTCGTACGCATGTCCCACTCCTGAGAAAACTGATTGTCTAGGGAGCGGAACGCGCCGTACCCCGACAATAGCCAGTGCGGCGGGCGCACCGGTGTCCCGTCGCAACGAACGATGCCGAGCCGCCAACCGAGCCGGCCCAGCGAGCGCTAACGTAGCAAGGCCAAAAAGAACGGTCAATAGTTGGGCAGGGGCACTCGGTTGCGGGCCGGGCCGAAGGGATGCCAGCGCTCAGCGTGCGACGAACCGAATCACTGGGCCGCGGCCTGGACGTGCTTGACGTAATACTCCGTGTCGCCGAAGCACGAACCAGGAACGCCCTTGTGCTGTTCGTAGGTGATGGACACCCGGGCGCCGACCATCTTGCTCATGAGCTGCGCGATGCTGTCCGACCGGACGGTGAAGGGGAATCGCTCCTGCGCCGCACCGGGCATGTTGACCATCGCCAGCTCTCCTTCCCACGTCTTACAGACCCACCCCTTTCTCGAGAGCTTCTGGAGATATCCAGCGCGCTGACCGTCATCTGCATAGGTGTAGTTCAGCGTGATCGCGGTCCAGGCGGCGAAGAGTAGGATCGGCAGCGCCACGATCCCCGCGAGCACCCACGGCCAGCGCCGCCGCCGTTTCCGTGGCGCGATCGGAGCATCCAGCACGTCAGCATGTTGCCGGTCGTCGGCCATGGCACTCCTGATGAGTAGCGCTCGAGTGGACAGCAATCCCTTGCGCAGAAACTACGCCCCTCCGGCGCTCCACGCAGGAGGGCTCGCCCTTAGATTTCCTTCGTCGTTCTGACCTTCGTCCACGTCCCGTGTCTTTCGCACCTCGCAGGCCTACCGTCACCACGCACGTCGGCTCCGTTCCCGTCGGGTCGGCGCATCCGATCGTCGTCCAGTCGATGACGAACACGGATACCGCCGATGCCGCGTCGACGGCCGCTCAGATCGCCGCGCTCGCCGCTGCCGGCTCGCAGTTGGTTCGCATCACCGTCAACAACGACGAGGCGGCGGCCGCTGTTCCGGAGATCGCCCAGCGCCTCGCTGACGCGGGCGTCTCGGTGCCGATCGTCGGCGATTTCCACTACAACGGCCATCTGCTCCTCGCGCGATTCCCGGCCTGTGCGAGCACGTTGGCGAAGTACCGCATCAATCCCGGGAACGTCGGCGGCAAACGGCGCGACGAGAACTTCCGCACCATCGTGCAGATCGCCGTGCAGCACGACAAGCCAGTGCGCATCGGCGTGAACTGGGGTTCGCTCGATCAGGATCTGCTCACCCTGATGATGGACGAGAACGCGCGCGCGGCGCAGCCGCACACGGCGAAGGACGTCTACATGGAAGCGATGCTCGCATCGGCGCTCCGATCCGCCGAGCTCGCGGAAGAGGTTGGGCTGGGCCACGATCGCATCCTGATCTCCGCCAAGGTCTCGCAGGTGCCGGATCTCGTCGAGGTATACGAGCGACTGGGGGCGCGGTGCGACTATCCACTCCATCTCGGCCTGACCGAGGCGGGAATGGGGATGAAGGGGCAGGTGGCCAGCGCGGCCGCACTCTCGATCCTGCTCGCCAAGGGAATCGGCGACACGATCCGTGTCTCGCTCACACCGAAGCCGAATGGCGACCGCACGGAGGAGGTGCTCGTCGCGCAGCAGATCCTCCAGTCGCTCGGGCTTCGGAGCTTCGCGCCGCAGGTCACGGCGTGCCCGGGATGCGGACGGACGACATCGAGCTTCTTTCAGCACATGGCCGAGGACATCCAGACCTATCTGCGCGAGCAGATGCCAGTCTGGCGGCAATCACGCCCGGGCGTGGAGACGATGCACGTTGCCGTGATGGGCTGCGTCGTGAACGGCCCCGGTGAGTCGAAGCACGCGAACCTCGGCATCTCGCTTCCGGGAACCTTCGAGGAGCCGAAGGCCCCCGTCTACGTCGACGGACGGCTCCACACGACGCTCAAAGGCGACCGGATCGTCGAGGAGTTCCTGGTGATCCTGGAGGACTACGTCGCCCGCACCTATCCGGCGGCCGCTCCGCCCCAGGAGCTGGCGACGTCGGCGCGCTGAGCGCTCGGGAGGGACGAACGATCAGCGCGCGGCGATCGAATTCGGTCCGCCGCTGCGCTCCAGCGCTTCGGCAACTTCGCGAAGCTCGTCCATGATCGGCGCGTCGAATCCGAGCTCGCGCAGACGCTCGTAGACGCGGCGGTACCAGCGGATGGTTCCAACGCGACCCACGTTGAATCGCGACCAGACGGTGTCCGGATCCAGCGTGCGATTCAGGTCCGCGAGGATCGAGCTGCCGTTGTGGATCTTGTCCGCGGCGCAGACCCACCGCGCCCCCTCGGGGGCGGCGGCGAGCCGCGCGAGGTAGTCGTCCCTCCGCTCCTCGCTCGAGAGCTCGACCCCCTCTTCGTCCACCTGTCGGTGCGTCACGGCGAGGACCGTGCTGAGCACCTCCTCTCCGAACTTGTCGCCGATGCGCTGCTCGAGCATGTCCCGCGTGTAGCCATCGCGCACGCAATCCTCGATGACGTCATGGAGGATGCCCGCCACGACAGTCTGTTCATCCCGTCCGTATCTCGTCAGGATGATCGCGACATTGGCAGGATGAGTGAGGTACGGGAGACGCGTGCCCTTCCGAACCTGGCGGTCGTGATGCTTCGCCGCGAACGCGAGCGCGTGGTTGATACGATCGGAGTAGCCGCGGATCGGTGTCACAGGGCGCGGGACGCTGGGGCGCTTGGAAGGAGGGACGCGCTGAAAGATACTTGCGCCGCAGTGCGCCCGCACGCCGATCCGCGGCCAGCCTCATCATCGCTCAACGCGAGATCTGGCTCGCGAGCCCCATGTCGAGAATCGCCAGTGCCGTGCCCTGGACCACGACTCCGAGGCCCGCACCGACCAGCCCGGGCCGGCGTCCGATGCGCCAACCAGCGATCAGCAGCGTGATACCGACCAGGACGTAGCCCGCATCGAGGCCAATGTTCAGCCAGAGAAAGCGGTCCAGGCGCGTGGCGCCGGCTAGATCACGCAGCGCGAGCGTGCGCATCCCATTCGCCGCCAGTCCCAGCTCGATGGCCCCCCAGGCGGCAGTCTGGATCGCGAACTGTTGAAGCAGCGGGGAGCGCTGTCGGCGGGCTTTCAAGAACGCCAGCAGCGTTGCGCCCAGTACGAGGCTCGCGCTTCCCCAGAGCACCAGACGGAGCAGGTGAGCTCGCTCGACCGCGAGCAGGGTATCCGCCCACATGAATGACATGGCAGAACTGTAGCGCGACGCGCGCTCGACGCAGAGCCCTGGAATCGCCGACGCGTGGAGTGGCGGTCGCTGATCGCGCGCCGCCACGGCGCCGCGGGCCTACGCGGGAACTGGCGCGTCCTGCGCGGCGTGTTCTGCCGGTCGAAGCTCCGACAGAATGGGATCGGGTGCGTTCCAGACCACGATCCCGCGCACACGCCCACCTGCGCTCTCGATGTCCTCCAGGGCGCGTCTGAGATGAGCGATCGGCGTCTGTCCCGCGCGCACGCAGTAGACCACATCCGGGATCGGCAACGCGCTGGGCAGTCCCTTCGAGACCTGCTCGTCCGCGCTGACCAGAACGATGGCGTCGTACCGTCGCGCGAGCCTGTTCGCGTCTCGCTGGAGCAGACCTTTCACCTCCTCCAACGACGGCGCGTCGGGTCCGCTCGGCACCACGTCGATCGAGCTCTCGCGGCCGATGCGGGCAGCACGAATCGCTTCGGGCCAGCTCAGCTTTCCGCGCACCAGGCCGCTCAGCCCCTCGCTCGCCCGGAGCCGCAGCGCGGCCGATACCGTCGATGCCACGGGATCTGTGTCGACCAGGAGGGTGCTGCGCGCCTCGTCGGCCGCGATCGAGACGAAGTTGATCGCGACGACCGCTGAGACGCCCGGATTGTCTCCGGTGACGGTCAACATGATGACGTTGGCGCCCGCGGTCGCGATGTGGAGGTAGATGAGCTGATGGCCGTCCGCTCCCGGATCGATGTATGGCGGCGCAGCGCGATCGGACGATCGCCGGCCGCGCTCGGGCGACGGGGGCAGTGGGCTGATCACGCCCAGCACGCGCAGTCCCGTGGCGCGCTCCGCCTCGTACGCATCGGAGATCCGCGGATGCCGCACTTCATCGACGAGCGCGAAGCCGAATCCGATCACGGCGCCGAAGATCAACGCCGCGGCCAGCATCGCGGGCGGGGACGCGCCAAGGTTGGCCAGCTCTCGCGCCCGTTCTTCTCGCGCGTCCAATCGCGTGAGCTCCAGTCGCTCGCGCGCCAGACGGTTGGCCACGCCCGCGGCCGCGTCGTGCGCGCCCTGCTGAACGCGAAGCAGCTCGAGCGTATCGGGGAGCGGGTGCGCCGCGACACCGACTGGCGCCGGCGGCGGCGCGAGGGCCGCGAGCTCACGCCGAAGCTCGGCGCGCCGTGCCTCGGCCAGCCCTTCGATCGCTCTCCCGAGCTCGTTCGCGCGGGCCGTCAGCGCGACGAACACCGGATCGACGCCGCCGACGGCGTTGTAGCCCTCGCGCTCGCGCTCGATCTCGACCAGCGAATCGAGTAGCTGCCTCGCCTGCGCATTCCCTCGCATCGGCGGTGCTTCGGCCACCGCGCGATAGGAGCCGAGGAGTGGCGCGTTTTCCGCGCGCGCGAGGAGTCGGCCGAGCAGCGCCATGTCGGACGCGATGGAGTCTCGGCGGACGCGGGTATCCCCACCGAACGCCGGGCTGGCCGGCGCGCTGTCGGCGGTGGCGGCGGCAGTGTTCGCGGCCAGTTGTCTTGCATATTCGGCGCGGGCGTTGACGACGGCCGAATCAGCGGCGCTGGTCTGTCGCTGAGCTTCGGTGAGCGCCGCGACGGTCGGCTCGGTGTCGGGTCGTGCCGATGCGGAGGGACGCAGCTGCGCCGCGGCGCGGCGTGCCTGCTGCGGCACGATCACCAGCGCGAACAGCGACGCGATGAAGGTGACGATGCTGACCGCGCCGATGAACACGGGCCGACGAAGCGCGTTTCGAGCGCGCGCTGCGATCCAGGTGGCGCGCGACGACGTCACGGGCTTCGCTCGCTGTCGTGTCGGCCGGCGGCGCGGACTCATGCGGTGATGATCGCCTCACTGAGGTTGGCACGCAACGCGTGCGTCATGGCCTCCGGCCAGCGTGCGTCAGACGCCAGGGACGGCGGTCGCATCAGCGCAGGGGATGGGCCACTCCGATCGAGCGCGGTGCACAGTGCCCCGATACGAGACGCGACGGTCGCCGACGTGCGACGGGGCGGATGCGTGATGCATCCGCCCCGTCGCGATGATCCGATCCGCTGGTGCGTCCTACTGCACCGTGATGCTGCCCTTCATGTTCATCGCCGCGTGCGGCGTGCAGATGTAGTCGTACTTGCCGGCCGGCACCTTGGCGAACGAGATGACGTACGCCTCGTTCGGCGCCATGACCATGGGGCCCGAGAGCTCGCCCAGCTTCGGGCCGGGCATGTTCGCATCGAGCTGCGCCTTCGCCGCCGGGTCAGTCACGTTCTGGAACGTGACGTTGTGTGGTCCGCCGGACACCATGACGAACTTGACCGCGTCGCCCTGCTTCACGGTGACGTTCGCGGGATCGAACTTATAGCCCGTCGCATCGCCGATCATCTTGACTTCGACGGTCTTGCCGGTGGCCGGAGCCGGGGCGGCTGCGCCGGCGGCAGGAGCGCCCGCGGCGGGCGTCGTGGCCGCACCGGCGGCGGGCGTGGTGGCGCCGGCGGCTGCCGCCGCGCTGGCCGAATCCGTGGTTGGCGTCGCCGCTGCTGGCGCTGCCGCGTTGGCTGCTGCTGCGCTGCTATCGGCGGCGGGCTGCTTCTCGCCGCCGCAGGCGCCGAGGATGGCCGCGCCCGCGAGGAGCGCAATACCGTGGAACCGCATTTCTGAAGGCCTCCAGTAGACCTGTCGTGGTGAACGAATGCCGCGGGGCCCCGCAGCAATTGTGAATTTATTCACAAGCCTCGGCGAATGCAATTCGACTCCCAACCTGCGTCGCGAAGCGTCGTCGAACTCCTGCAGACAACGCGCCGCCACGTTGACCGAGCGACTGGTCGCCGTTAGGTTGCCGCTCGTGCCGATCTCCCGCGTCCACCATCACGTGCATCATCACCACGGTCCCACGGGCCGAGGCGACGGGCGCGTGCACGGGTAAGCGGAGACGCTCCGCCCGGCATCGCTGCCGATCGACCCGCGGCCCGTCCTCCTGGACGGGCTTTTTTTTCGCCGGTCGCACGCTGAACGCACCCTCTCGAGGCCGCCAGGCCGCTCAATGCTCCGTATCGCACTTCCCAACAAGGGCCGGCTCTCCGAGGAGGCTCGTGAGCTCTTCACTGACGCAGGACTCGAGATTCGCGCCGCCGGGCCGCGTGCCCTCACTGCCTCGCTCGGCGGCGAGTTCCAGGCCCTCTTCGTCCGTGCGCAGGACATTCCCGAGTTCGTCGCCGATGGAGCCGCGGATGCCGGGGTCACCGGAGCGGATCTGATTCGGGAGTCCGGCCGCGCGCTCGACGACCTCGCCGACCTGACGTTCGGGCGCTGCCGCCTGGCCGTGGCGGCCAAGGAAGAGAGTGGCTTCACCGCGCTCGAACAGCTCGTCGACGGTACGAGGGTCGCCACGGTGTTTCCGCGCATCACGGCGGAGTTCTTCGCGGCGCGAGGCCAGCGGGTGGAGGTCGTCCCGGTGTCGGGCGCGGCCGAGATCGCGCCCCACATCGGCATTGCCGACGTGATCGTGGATCTGGTCTCGACCGGATCGACGCTGCGGGTCAACGGACTGCGTGAGATCGCCACGGTGCTCGAGTCGACGGCGCGGCTGATCGCTGCGCCAGGCACTCGCGCCGACGCCGACCGAGCGCGTGCGCTGGACGAGCTGGTCGGTGCCCTGGGCAGCGTGCTCGCCGCGCGTGGCAAGCGGTACATCATGGCCAACGTGCCGCGCGCCCGGCTCGAAGAGGTGAAGCGCGTGGTCCCGGGTCTGAACGGACCGACGATCATCGACATCATGAACGGTGGGACGTTCGTCGCCGTGCACGCCGTCGTGTCGGCCGCGACGATCTACCGCACGATTGCCGATCTCAAGTCGCTGGGCGCCGAGGGGATTCTCGTCACCCGCATCGAGAGGCTGATGTCGTGAGCGAGGCCGATCGGGCGCCCGTGGCGCTGCAGTGGTTTGGCGCGTGCCGTGCCCTCGGCGCGGCGGATCGTCGCGCGCTCTTCGATCGCATGGGCTCGAGCGACGCCGCGATCGGCGAGCGCACCACGGCGATCATCGCGCGAGTGCGCAACGACGGTGACGAGGCTCTTCGTGAGCTGGCGCGCGAGCTCGATGGCGTCGTGCTCGAGCAGCTCGAAGTGCCTCGCGCGCGCTGGACCTCGGCACTCGACGCGCTCGATCCGGCGCTGCGACGCGCGCTGGAGCGCTCGGCAGAGAACATCGACCGCGTGCATCGTGCGTTTCGTCCGACCGCACAGGAGACCGAGAGCGAGCCCGGCGTGATCGTGGGACGCCGTCCCGACCCGCTCGGACGGGTGGGCGTGTATGCGCCCGGCGGACGGGCCGCGTACCCGAGCAGCGTCCTGATGGGAACGGTGCCGGCGCGCGTGGCGGGTGTCGGCGAGATCATCTTGTGCTCGCCGCCGTCGCGCGAGACGGGGGCTCCGTCGGAGGTGGTGCTCGCCGCCGCGGCGCTGGCCGGCGCCGATCGCGTGTTCGCGCTCGGTGGAGCGGGGGCGATCGCGGCCATGGCGTATGGGACCGCCAGCGTGCCGCGCGTCGATCGCATCGTCGGGCCGGGCAATGCCTACGTCGCGGAAGCCAAGCTCCGGGTGGCGAGCGCGGTAGCGATCGACTCCCCCGCCGGCCCCAGCGAGCTGCTCGTGCTCTGCGACGATTCGGCGGACCCCGCCCTCGTCGCGCGCGAGATGCTCGCCCAGGCGGAGCACGACCCGCTCGCCGCTGTGGTGGCCGTTGCGGTGAGCGAGCCCTTCGCGCGGGCGGTGGTCGCCGAGCTCGCGAGTCAGCTTCCCGCGCAGGCGCGCGCGGAGATCAGCCGCGCGGCGCTGGAAGGCCAGAGCGCGGTGTTGTGGGCGGACACGTTGGCGGATGGAATCGCGTTCGCCAACGCGTACGCGCCAGAGCACCTGTTGCTCGTCGTCGAGCCGCTCGACGAGACACTCGCCGCGCTGCGGAACGCTGGAACCGTCTTCGTGGGCGCAACCGCCTCGGTCGCGTTCGGCGACTACATGACGGGGGCGAACCACGTGCTGCCGACCGGTGGGCTCGCACGCTCGTATTCTGGGCTGTCGACGCTCGACTTCGTCCGCTGGACGACGTATCAGCGTCTCTCGCGCGACGCCGCGGCGCGCTTGGCCGACGACGTCGGCGTGTTCGCCGATGCCGAGCAGCTGCCCGGACACGCGGCGGCGGCGCGCGCGTGGCGCCTCGGAGCAGCGCGATGATCGCCGAAGCGATGGAGCTCACGCAGCTGGCGCGCCACGAGGTACGAACGCTTCCGATGTACACGCCGGACGTGACGGCGTGCCGCGTCGACGTCAGCGACAACGTCAACCTGTGGGGCGTGCCTCCCGCGGCGCTCCGCGCACTGTCGAGTGCGCAGGCGGCGTCGGCCCTCAGCCGGTATCCCTCGCTCTACTCCGCGCCATTGCGAGACGCGGTGCTGCGCTACGCCGGGCTCGCGAGCGCGAGCGAGGTTGGTGTCGTCACGGGGTGCGGCTCCGACGATGTGCTGGATGCCGCGATGCGCGCGTTCGGCGAGGCGGGTGACGAGATCGTCTACGCTGCGCCCAACTTCGCGATGATCCCGATCTTCGGCCGGTTGAACGGCCTGGTGCCGGTGGCGATCCCGCTGACGGAGGGATTCGGGGTGGATCCGCAGCGGCTCGTCGATCGTCGCGCGAAGATCACCTATCTCTGCACGCCGAACAATCCGACGTCGGCCGCCATCGCACGCGACGCCGTGGAGTACGTCGCGGCCAATGCGGTGGGACTCGTGATCGTCGATGAGGCGTACGCCGAGTTCGCGCCGGAGCGCTTCATCTCGCTCGTCGAGACCCACGAGCGGTTGCTCGTGACGCGAACGTTCTCGAAGGCGTTCGGTCTGGCAGGCCTGCGCGTAGGCTACGGGGTCGGGAGCCGGATGGTCGTCGACCTCGTCACCCGCGCACGCGGTCCGTACCGAGTGAACGCCCTCGCCGAGTCGGCCGCGCTGGCCGCGCTGGGCGATGGCTCCGACGCGCTGGGCTGGGTGTCGCGCCACGTCGCGTTGGCAATCCAGAATCGGGAGCGGATGTCGGCGGAGCTTCGCGCGCTCGGGCTCGAGCCCGCTCCGGCGGCCGCGAACTTTCTCTTCGTTCCCACCGCACGCGCGCAATCGCTGGCGTTCGCCATGCGCGATCGCGGCGTGCTCGTGCGCGCCTTCAGCGGACTGTCTCGCGATCTCACAGTGCTCGACGCGTCCGAGGGCTGCGCGCTGCGGATCGGCGTCGGGCCATGGCACGTGATGGAGCAGGTGCTCCAGACGTTGCGGGAGGCACTCGCATGCGCGTGACGATCTTCGACTACGGGGCAGGGAACCTGCACTCACTCGGGAAGGCCCTGGAGACGGCGAACGTTTCCGTGCGCGTCGAGACCGATCCAGTGCTCGCGATCGAGACCGACGTGCTGGTGCTTCCGGGAGTCGGCGCATTCGGGGCGGCGGCGGCGCGCCTCGCGCCCGGACGTGGCGCGATGCGCGACGCGATCGCCGGCGGTCTGCCGACCATCGGGATCTGCCTCGGCATGCAGCTGTTCTTCGACGCGAGCGACGAAGGGGAGGGGGAGGGCCTCGGTCTCATCCCGGGGCGCGTGTCGCGGCTCGCGGCGGAGCGCGTGCCGCAGATCGGCTGGAACACGATCGTGGACGCGCGCGATCCGCTTCTCGACGTGGCGCCGCTTCCGATCGCGTACTACGCGAACAGCTTCGTGTGTCGCCCGACCGATGCTTCGCCCGTGGTCGCGTGGAGCGAGCACGAAGGCGATCGTTTTCCCGCCGTGGTGCGCGCGGGATCGGCGCTCGGCGTGCAGTTCCATCCGGAGAAGAGCTCGGCCGCGGGCGTGCGCTTCCTGCACGCCTTCCTCGACGATGCACTGACCACGAAGAGAGCGCGATGATCGCGATACCGGCAGTCGACCTGCGAGATGGGGCGTGCGTTCAACTGGTCGGAGGCTCATACAGCCAGGAGCGGGTGCGCCTCGATGATCCGCTCGAGGTGGCGCGGAGCTGGGAGCGCTACGGCTTCAGTCGGCTGCACGTCGTCGATCTCGACGCGGCGACCGGCCGCGGCTCGAACTTCTCCATCATCCGCGACATTCTCTCCGACGCCGGCATCCCGGTCCAGGTGGGTGGCGGGGTGCGCACCGGCGACCGGGTGGAGGAGCTGCTCGCCGCCGGGGCCGCGCGCGCGATCATCGGCACACGCGCGCTCGAGGAACGCGAGTGGCTCGCGGAGCTCGCGCATCGCCATCCGGGTGAGCTGATCGTCGCGTGCGACGTGCGGGAGCGCCGAGTGACGACGCGCGGGTGGGAGCACACGCTGCCGTTCGACATCCTGGATGTGGTCGAGGAGCTGAACGTGCTGCCGCTCGGCGGGTTGCTCGTCACCGCGGTGCACAAGGAAGGACAGATGCAGGGCACCGATCTTCCGCTGATGGAAGACGTCGTCGAGGCGTCCAACTTTCCGGTGTACGCCTCGGGTGGCGTATCGACCATGCAGGACCTGCGTGCGCTCGAGTACCGGGGGCTCGCTGGTGCGGTGATCGGCATGGCGCTCTATACCGGTGCGCTGGATCCCGTGGTCGTCGCGGGCGAGTTCGGCGAATGAACGCCGAGCGCACGCTCGTCTCTCTCATGTTTGTCACTCAGGGTGCGCGATGACCGTCGTCGTTCGTGAGACCAAGGAGACCACGATCCGGTGCGAGCTGACGCGCGGCACGGGTCGCGCACAGGTTGCGACGGGGCGGGCTTTCCTCGACCACATGCTCGTCGTGTTCGCCAAGTACAGTGGTCTCGACCTGACCATCACGGCGAGCGGCGATCTCCCGCACCACCTCATCGAGGATGTCGCGATCTGTCTGGGCGCCGCGGTGGCCGGACTGCTTCCCGCCACGGCCGCACGCTACGGCGACCGGACGGTGCCGATGGACGAGGCGCTCGTGCAGTGCGCGCTCGATCTCGGCGGACGGCCGTACTATCGCGGTCCGCTGCCGAGCACCCTGTACGACCACTTCATGCGCTCGTTCAGCGACAACGCCAAGGCGACGCTCCACGTCCGCGTGCTGCGCGGCACCGATCGCCATCACATGGTGGAAGCGGCGTTCAAGGCGCTGGGCTTCGCCGTGCGCGATGCGTTCGTCGACTCGGGTGCGGTGTTCAGCACGAAGGGTGGCGTGGCGCTGCGGGTCGAGGGCGCGTCATAGATGCTCACGCGTCGACTGGTGGTCTGTCTGGACGTGACGGGTGGCCGAGTGGTGAAGGGCACCCAGTTCGTTCAGCTGCGCGACGTAGGCGATCCCGTCGAGCTGGCGACGCGCTACGAGATGGAGGGAGCGGACGAGATCGTGTTTCTCGACATCTCCGCGAGCGCGGAGGAGCGCGGCACGCTGCTCGACGTGGCGAGACGAACGGCGGAGCGACTGTTCGTTCCGCTCACGATCGGCGGCGGGGTCCGCTCGGCGGACGACGTCGGGCGCGCGCTGCGCTCCGGCGCCGACAAGGTGAGCATCAACTCCGCGGCGGTGTCGCGGCCGGAGATCCTGCGCGAGTCGGCTGAGCGGTTCGGCTCGCAGTGCGTCGTGGCGAGCATCGACGCCAAGCACGACGGCACGACGTGGCGGGTCTACGTGAAGGGGGGCAGAGAGGCGACGCCGCTCGACGCCGTCGAGTGGGCGCGCGAGTGCGTGCAGCGCGGCGCCGGCGAGATCCTGCTCACGAGCATCGACCGCGATGGCGCACGCACGGGCTACGATCTCGCCCTCACCCGCGCCGTCTCGTCCGCGGTTCCGGTGCCGGTCGTTGCCTCTGGGGGCGCGGGCACCGCCGCGCACGTCTGCGACGTGCTGGCCAGCGCGGGCGCCGACGCCGCGCTGCTGGCCGGCATTCTGCACGATGGAGTCACCACCGTGCGCGCGATCAAGGACGCGATGCGCGCGGCGCGCCTGCCGGTGCGAGCCGCATGAGCATCCGTCGCCCGGGAGAGACGCGTGCGCCCGCGGTTGCGCTCGCGCTCGATGATCGCGTCGCGCCGGCGGCGGAGCTCGCGCGCATCACCGGCATGGTCGCGCTGCGTCACTATCGATCGCGGCTGACCGTCGAGACGAAGGCGGACGGCTCGCCGGTGACGGTGGCCGATCGCGCGGCGGAGGAAGCCGCCCGCGCGTGGGTGCGCGCCCACTTTCCCGACGACGGCATCCTCGGCGAGGAGCTCGGGGAGGAACGTCCCGGTGCTCGGCGCCGCTGGGTGATCGATCCCATCGATGGGACGAAGTCGTTCGTGCGGGGCGCACCGCTCTGGGGGTCGCTCGTGGCACTCTGTGAAGGTGAGCGCGTGCTCGCCGGCGCGGCGTACTTTCCCGCGGTCGAGGAGCTCGTCGCCGCAGCACCTGGCGCGGGCTGCTGGTGGAACGGCAGCCGCTGTCACGTTTCCAGCGTCGACGCACTCGGCAGCGCGACCGTGCTGACGACCGACGAACGGTTCCGCGAGCGGCCCGAGCGTCGCGCGGGGTGGCTCGAGCTGTCGAACTCCGCGTCGGTGAGCCGGAGCTGGGGCGATTGCTTCGGCTATCTGCTCGTGGCGACCGGCCGCGCCGAAGCGATGTGCGATCCGATCCTCTCGCCGTGGGACGCCGCGGCGCTGCAGCCGATCATCGAGGAGGCCGGCGGCGTCTTCACGGATTGGTCGGGCGCGGCCACGGCATTCGGCGGCAGTGCGATCGCGACCAACCGCGCGCTCGCGGACCAGGTTCGCGTCGTGCTCGCGCGCTCCACGTCGTCGCCTTCATCTCCGGCTCAATGACTGCCATGCTCGATCTCGATCGGCTCGACTTCACCAAGGGCGGCGGCCTGGTGACCGTCGTCACCCAGGACGCGGAGAGCGGCGCGGTGCTCATGGTCGCCTTCGCCGATCGCGAGGCGCTCGAGCGCACGATCGAGACCGGGGAGATGCACTATCGGTCGCGCACGCGCGGTCTCTGGCACAAGGGAGCCACGAGCGGCAACGTGCAGCAGGTGCTGTCGCTCGACGCCGACTGCGACGGGGACGCCGTGCTCGCGCGCGTGCGGTCCGAGGGGCCCGCCTGTCACACGGGCTCACGCTCGTGCTTCGGCGAGCGGGCGCTCGCCGCCGACGCACTGGGCGTACTCGATGCGACGATCGATGAACGAGCAGCAACCGCCGGTGTGTCCCGATCCGCGGACGCCGCCGGGAAGCCGAGCTACACGCGCCGGCTCCTCGACGACCGGAACCTGCGGCTCAAGAAGATCGGTGAGGAGAGCGCCGAGCTCGTGACGGCGGCCGCCGATGGCGACGCTCCGCGCGCCATCGAGGAGTGCGCGGATCTCGTCTTCCACGCGCTGGTCGCACTCCACTCGGCCGGCGGATCGCTGGCCGACGTGCGCCGCACGCTCGCGGCGCGCGTGGGCGCGCCGCGACGCTGATCCGCGCCGCGCTGATTCAGAACTGCGCGATCACGCTCCGATCCAACTTGCTCGCGTCACCGACGTACGCGAAGCGGAAATCCTTCAGGTACTGTCGCGCCACTCGGCGCACGTCTTCCGGCGTGACCCGTTGCAGATTCTCCATGAATCGGTCGGCGGCGCGGTAGTCGCCCTCGAACACTTCCGCGCGCGC
The DNA here is from genome assembly GCA_036008805.1 of Gemmatimonadaceae bacterium. GTDB lineage: Bacteria > Gemmatimonadota > Gemmatimonadetes > Gemmatimonadales > Gemmatimonadaceae > AG11. The sequence continues at coordinate 60,439 of DASYMZ010000193.1, read as the reverse complement.
CAGCACGTTCGCCTGGTCGGCGTTCGTCTCATTCTTGAGGAAGTACTCCGTGATGAACTGCTGCTCCAATCGCTTCAGTCCGTCAGGGTCGACCGATTCCGTCTGCAGTGTCGTCAGCTCGTCGCGCATGATCCGCAGCACCGCGTTCGGGTCCACGGTGGTGACGTACAGTCCGCCCACTGCTTGGGCGCGTTCCTCGAATGGAGCTTCCACCGCATAGCTCAGGTTGCGGCGTGAACGCACTTCGGTGAACAGCCGTCCAGAGAGCACCGCGGTGGCGACGCGCAGCGCGTCGTAGTCCTTGCTGGTCGCCGGCGGACCGAACACGTAGCCGCGGAGGTAGTTCGTCGGCAGCGTGCGACTGTCGATCGCGAGCGCCTTGCCGGACGGGGCGACCATCGGCGGCGGCGTCCACTTGTACGAGCCTTTCGGCATCGTCGCGATCGTGCTTCGGACCAGGCGTTCGAGGCGGGCGCGGTCCACGTTGCCGACGACGACCAACAGCATGCGCGAGGTGACGAACTGCTGCGCATGGTATGCGCGCAGCTGCGGAACCGTGATCGCCGCGAGCGACGCTGGAGTTCCCGTGGCGGGAAGGGCGTAGGGGTGGTTGAGGTAGAGCAGACTGTCGGCGAGCTCCTCCACCGCATCGTCGGGCTGCGTGCTGCGCTGTCTCGCACCAGCGATGAGCTGCTCGCGCGCGATCTCCACCTCGGCCGGCGCGAGCGTCGGCGCCATCACGCGATCGGCCATGATCGCCCAGGTGGAATCGAAGGTGTCGCGAATCGCGTGCAGGCCGATCGCGCTCCAGTCGGAGTTGGCTTCGATGGAGATCGTGCTGCCGAGGGTCGCCGTCTGCTGGCGCACGGTCGCGCCGGGGAAGCGGCGGGTTCCGCGCTCGCTCGCCAGGAGCAGCAGCCCTTCGATGCCGGCGTTCTGTGGCGTCAGCTGACGTGAGCCGCCGAGGAAGTAGAGGTTCGCGGCGATCACCTCGTTGGCCGTGTTCCGGCGCAGGATGACCTGCACGCCGTCGACGTCGAACTTCGTCGTGATCGCGGTATCGGGCGCGCTCGTCGCGATGCGCGACGCGGGCACGAGGCGGGCCGGTCGCGCGCTCGACGGCGCCGACGCCATGGACGCCGTCGCGAGCGCCGCGGCGAGAAGGGGCAGGGCGGCTCGCATCATGGCACGAGCCCCGTGCCGGCCAGCTCAGCCTCGGTCAGCTTGAGCGTGCGACGAGTCTCCGGCGAGAGCAGCACGCCGGTGACGTGCGGCTTCCCGACGATGTAGCGCGAGGCGTACGAGCGTAGGTCGCTCGGCGTTTGCTTTCCCATCGTATCCACGTAGCCGAAGAAGTAGTCCAGTCCCGTCACGGCCCACCAGAATCCCAGCTGGTGCGCGAACCCGGACGAGCGCTCGAGGCTCTCCATGGTTCCGACGATTCGGGTGCGCTTCACACCCTCCACGGCATCGGTGGTGATGTAGCCCGGCTTCACCACTTCGGCGAGCTCGCGATGCAGCGCGGTGAGCGCGGGGCGCAGCTTCTCTGGCGCCACCTCACCACTGATCGTGATCGGGCCCACCTGATTGAGCGTGTAGTAGTTGACGCCGAGTGACTGCCAGAGCCCACTGTCCACGAGCTTGCGCTGGAAGCGCGAGCCTGGCTGGTTGAGCACGTCGGAGAACACATCGGCGGCATACGTCCCCGCGACATCGGCGTGTGCGCCCGGGCCGTCCCACTGGATCTCGGCGAGCACGGTGTTCACCGGCTGCTCGACGACGATGCCGACACTCCGGGTGAGCGGTGGCACGGGCGGGATCGGGTCCGTCGTGAAGGGGTCGGGCGCTCGCTTCCATTCACCGAAGTAGCGCCGCGCCGCGTCGAACACGCGGTTTGCATCCACATCCCCCGTGACGATGAGCGCCGTGTTGTTGGGGACGTAGTACTTCCGCTGGATCGTCCGCATCTGCTCGGGCGTCGTCTTGAGAATGACCTCGCGCTCGCCAAGCGGATTCTTGCGGCTCCAGGCGCTGCCCCATAGCGCCTTGCCAGTTGCGGTCGTGAGCGCGTAGTAGGGATCCGACTCCACGCGGTCGTACTCGCCGATCACCACCGATCGCTCGCGCTCCAGCTCGTCCTTGAGGAAGAGCGGCTGGCGCAGAGCGGACGCGAGCAGCGCGAGGCCTTGCATCGTGCTGTCGGACGGAACGGTCAGGTAGTAGTTGACACGCTCCTCCTGGGTGGTCGCGTTGAACACGGCACCCAGCTCCGACGCGCGCGCCACGAACGCATCCGGCTCTGGATAGTCGCGGTTGGCCTTGAAGAACATGTGCTCGTACAGATGCGACAGCCCTTCATAGTTCGGCGACTGGGTGAAGGAGCCGTTGCGCACGTCCGCCTCGATCGTGGCGAGGGGAACGCCGTGGTTCTCGACGACGATGATCTCGAGCCCGTTGGGCAGCGTGTCGCGGCGGATTCGTCGCTCGAGCTCGGCCCGCTGCGCTGCGAGCGGTGCGAACGCCACCAACATGCAGAGGACGCTGAAGCACCACGCACGACGTGCGACACGGCGCGGTGGCGAATGCTCGACTCTCATGATTTCTTTCCCTGGCCCATGTCCACACTTCCCTCCGAGTCTCTCGCGTCGTCAGCCACACCCATCTCGGCGGCGGCGCTCGAACGCGTCGCGTCGGCGCTTGCCGGCCCTCGTCTGAAGCGAGATGAACCGCTCGCGTCCTATACCACGTTCAAGATCGGCGGTCCCGCCGATCTGTTCTTCGAAGCGGATTCCGCGGACGCGCTCGCCGACGCCATCCTAACCGCGCGCGAGGCCGAGGTTCCGTATTTCGTCCTCGGCCTCGGCGCCAACGTCCTCATCGCCGACAAGGGGGTGCGCGGGCTGGTGGTTCGAAATGTCGGGTCGCACTTCCGCTTCGACGACGATGGCCTCGTCTGGGTGGAAAGCGGCGCCGTGATGGCGAAGCTCATCCCCGAAGCGGTGCGCCGCGGATGGTCCGGACTCGAGCACTACGTCGGCATTCCGAGCACCGTTGGTGGCGCCATCTGGCAGAACCTCCACTTTCTCTCGCCCGCTCCGGAGCGCGAGCGCACGATGTTCATCGCCGAGGTCTTTCGCTCGGCCGAGCTGCTCACCGAGGAGAGCGAGCGCCGTACCGTCGACGCGGCGTACATGCAATTCGGGTACGACGACACGATCCTGCACCATCGGAGGGACATCGTGCTCGCCGCCACCTTTCAGCTCGAGCCACGAGATCCGGCGGTGATGCATCGCATCCTCCAGGAGAATCTGAGCTGGCGCGGCTCGCGGCATCCCTGGCTCGAGTGGCATCCGAGCGCCGGGTCCATCTTCAAGAAGATCGAAGGCATCGGCGCGGGACGCTTGATCGATCAGTGCGGGCTGAAAGGATTCCGCATCGGCGACGCGCAGATCTCGCACATCCACGCCAACATCATGGTGAACCTCGGCCACGCCACCTCGGCCGACGTGATCGCGCTGATCAGGCACGCGCAACGCACCGTGCAAGAGCAGCTCGGGCATCAGCTCGAGCCCGAGATCGGCTTCATCGGCGAGTTCTGATCTCCCTTCAGCTCGGCTTCCTGTCGTCAGGAGGCACGAAGTTCGAGAGGAACTGTCGCTCCTGCGGTGTGAGGCTCCCGATTCCCGACGCGTTGATCTTGTCGAGGATGCGATCCACCTCGTCCTTGTTCACCGAGTGGATGCTGCCGCGGTCCACGTTCCGCCAGTTGCCCAGCGTGGGATCCGAGACCTTCGGGATCGCCTTCTTCTGAAACTGCCGCGCCCCCTGACGCCGCTCGAGGTACAGGAGATAGAGGAACGCGCCCGCGAAGCCGCCGAGGTGGGCGAAGTTCGCCACGCCGCCGCGCGAGCCGCCGAAGCCGCTCCACAGATCCAGCGCGGCGTAGATGAGCACCAGCCAGCGCGCTTCAACAGGAATGATCCCCCAGATCATCAGCTGCTCGCGGGGCCAGAAGCGCGCGAACGCCATCAGAACGCCGAGCACCGCACCCGAGGCGCCGATCACCGCGCTGCCTGGAGCGAGGAAGAAAGAGAACAGCGCGCCGACCAACCCGCTGAGCAGGTACAGCACGATGAATCGCTGGGACCCCATCCGGCTCTCTACGCGCGGCCCGAAGAAGTACAGGCCGAGCATGTTGAAGAAGATGTGGCTCAGACCGGCGTGCAAGAACATGTACGTGATGACCGTCCACGGGCGCGCGAGCACCAGCGCCGGGATGAACTCCAGGAGCGGAGTCACCGACGGCGACGTCTGCTGCACGAAGAACATCACGACGTTCGCGATCAACAAGCGCTGGACCCACGGGGTCACGGAACGATCTCCTTCATCGGGTGGTGCTGGTCGCGCGCTCGAGCGATTCGAGCGACGCCGTCTCCTGCTCCCAGGTCGCGAGTGCCGCGTCCAGACGCGTGCGCAGCTTGTCCAGACGAGCACCCAGCCGGTGTGCTTCTTCTACCCCGCCCGAGCGCGTATAGAGCTCCGGATCGTCGAGCGTCGCGGTCAGTGCGGTCACCTCCTGCTCCAGCTCGGCGACGGCACGCTCCGAGAGCGCGGCTCGTTCCTGCGCCTGACGCAGCGTGCGCCGTGCGTCGCTCGACGCCGGACGCTCCTCGCGACGAGCCGTCCGCTTCTTCTCGTCCATCCGGCGCAGCGCCACCTCTTCCGACGCGCGCACGGAGGCGGCGTGCGCGCGTTCCTCGCTCACCACTTCCCACTCGGCGAAGCTGCCGTCGAACTCGGTGACGTGCCGTTCGTGCAGCACCCACACCTTCGTCGCGAGCGCCCGGAGCATCGCCCGGTCATGGCTCACGAGAATCACGGTGCCCTCGTAGCCTTCGATCGCGTCCTCGAGCACCTCGATCGTCTCGACGTCCAGGTGGTTCGTGGGCTCGTCGAGAACGAGCAGGTTCGCGCGCATGAGCATCATCATCGCCAACGCCACGCGGGCCCGCTCGCCCCCGGAGAGGGTCGACGCTTTCCGCTGCACCTCGTCGCCCGAGAAGCCGAAGCGGCCGAGGTGCCCCTGGACCAGCCGGCGTTCCCACTGCGGCCGCAGGTCCGAGATCGCGTCGTACAGCGTCTTGTCGAGCGGGACCTGGCCGAGCTGCTGATCGTAGTACGCCACCGTGATCGAGTTGCCGACCCTGAGCTCGCCGGCTTCGGGGGGTCGCTCTCCGACGAGGGCCTTGAGCAGGGTGGACTTGCCCGCGCCGTTGGGCCCGAGGATCCCCAGCCTGTCTCCGCGCATGACGCGCCCCGAGAAGCGCTCGATGAGCGTCCGGCCCGGCACCGAGACCGTGACGTGCTCCGCCACGGCGACCTGGTCGCCGCCACGTTCGGCGATCTCCAACCGCAGCGACATCGTACCGTCTTCTCCGATCGGCGCGCTCAGGCGAGGCAGGCGCTCCAGCTTTTTCCGTCGTCCCTTGGCCTGCTTGGTGTTCTGGCCGGCGAGGTTGCGTGCGATGTAGTCGCTCTCGCTCGCGATGACCTTCTGCTGCTTGTCGAACGAGCGCTGCTGGGCGAGGCGCCGTTCCTGCCGCTGCTGCACGAAGGCCTCGTAGCTCGCCGCATACGGCGTGGCCGTGCCGCCCTCGAAGTGGAGCACGTGATCAATGACCGCGGCCAGGAAGGCGCGGTCGTGGCTCACGAGGACGATCGTGCGGTCGCTCTCGGCCAGATACTGCTCGAGCCAGCGGGTGGTCTCCAGGTCGAGATGATTGGTGGGCTCGTCGAGGAGGAGGATGTCGGAGGGAGCCACCAGCTGACGCGCCAACCCTACTCGTCCTCGCTCTCCACCGCTCAGTTGCTCGAGCGGCTGCGTGCGAGCCGCGGTGTGATCGAAGCCTAGTCCCTGGAGTACCGCGTCGACTCGGGGGGCGATCGTGTACCCTCCCTCGCGCTCGAAGCGCTCTAGGTCGCGCCCATATCGCGACAGTGCGGCGGCATCGCTGACCTCCGCGAGGGCGTGGGCCTGCTCGGCAAGCGAATGCTCCAGCGCCAGCAGTTCGGCGAACGGTCCCGCCGCAGCTTCCCAGACGGTCTCCGCCGCTCCGAAGTCGCGATGCTGGCCCAGCAGCGAGAGCGTCAATCCGTTCTGCCGCGACACGGTACCATGGGAGGGAACGAGGTCGCCCGTGAGCAGCTTGAACAGCGTGGTCTTGCCGGTTCCGTTCCGGCCGACCACCCCCCAGCGTTCACCGGCGGAAATCGTGAATGTGACGTCGGTGAACAGCGTCGTCGCGCCAAACTCGACGCCGGCGCCACCCACGGCGACCTGCGTCACGATCGACCCACGTGTGCGAGTGTTCCCTTCATGTCTGCTGCAGCCAGCTTTTCCACGTCGTCTCCGCCGCGCCGATCGTCAAGGCATTCCCATGCCTGACGAGCGGCATCTTCAATATGAGGGGCTCGTCCACCAGGATCTCGAGCCACCGGTCGTCTCCGTATCGCGCCGTGCGCAAGCCGAGCTCGGTGTATCGGCGAGCACTCTCGTCGATCAGAGCCTGTACACCGAACTTCTGGGCGAATCGCAGCAGTTCGCCGCGCGATGCCGCCCGCTCCATCAGATCCACGAAGTGCGTTTTCGCTCGACGTTCGGCGAAGAAGCGAAGCGCTTTCCGGGTGTCCGCATTCTTCTTGACGCCGAAGATCTGAACGTCCATGCGCGAGAGTTGCGTTGATGGAGTGCCGCGTATGCGCCGCGACCCGACTCCTCCCGCCTTCGTGAGCCGTCCCAGCGAGTATACCTATACCCCCGCGTGGTGGGTACCTGGCGCGCACCTCCGGACGCTCTGGGGAAAGTTCGTCCGTCGAACCACGTTGGAGACACGAATCGAACGGTGGAAGACGCCTGACGGCGACGAGCTCGAGCTGCGGCGACTCGAGGCCTGTTTCGGTTCCTCGCCGTCGACCCCTCGCGTGCTCGTGCTCCATGGGCTCGAGGGCACGATTCGGTCGCATTACCTCCGCGGAGTACTCGCTCGAGCCAGGCAACTGGGGTGGAGCGCGGACGCTCTCATCTTCCGGAGTTGCAACGGTGAGGTGACGAGGGCGCGTCGCCTGTATCACTCCGGTGAGACGACGGACCTCGATCTCGTCGTGGAGCGGTTGGTGCAAGACCACCCGGGTCAGCCGCTCGTGCTGGCCGGCTTCTCACTCGGTGGCAACGTGCTGCTCAAGTGGCTCGGCGAGCGCGGGGATCGGCTGCCGCGGGAAGTCCGCGGAGCGGTCGCCGTTTCGGTTCCGTTCGATCTCGAGCGCGGCTCGCGTTTCATCGAACGCGGGTTCGGCCGCGTATATACGCGACACTTCCTGCGAACCTTGAAGGCCAAGGCGCGGGCGAAGCTCGTGCGGGATCCAGAGCTCTTCGATGCACGTGCAATGGAGCGAGCTCGCACGCTCTACGAGTTCGACGACGTCGTCACGGCGCCGGTGCATGGGTTCGAGAATGCCCACGACTACTATGAGCGTTCGAGCTCGCTGAACTTTCTCGCCGAGATCCGTTGTCCCACGCTCCTGCTGAGCGCCTATGACGATCCGTTCCTGCCGCCTGCCGTGCTCGACGAGGTCGAGCGCGTCGCGTCGGAGAACGGTTGCCTGACCACTGAATTTCACCTTCGCGGAGGCCACGTCGGCTTCATCTCGGGCTCTTCTCCCTTCGCGCCGCGCTATTACGCGGAGGAGCGGATCTTCGATTTCCTGAACACCCAGACGCGCAATGCCGTCTGATCCGTCTTGAGCACGCCTTACGTCACGCCGATGACCGTGCGATGTCTCCACACTGTCGGTGCTCGACGCTTCGCTGATCGTTCCGATCGCAATTTCTTCGCTTGGATACGTCTTCTCACTGGAGCTCCGGAAATGCCCCGTCGTCTCTCCGCTCGTGGTGTAGCCTCCGCTCGCCGCGTCATCGCGATCGCCAGCGTCTCTCTCGCTGCCTGTGCTCGGCACAACGCCGAGGCGGACGCACATGCCGGACACGATGCCGGTGGGTCGGGGACGATCGCGGCGGCAGCGACATCGGATGCCAACATTCCCGCCGGCGCCACGACGGTTGCTGATCGGATCTCCAGGTCTCCGCGGCATGGCGAATACGCCATGATCAGAACTGGACCCTCGGACAGCGTACGCGCGTGGGTCGTGTATCCGGAACGGTCTACCAAGGCGCCCGTCGTCGTTGTCGTCCACGAGATCTTCGGGCTCTCCACCTGGGTGCGCGGCGTGGCCGACCAGCTGGCCGCAGACGGCTTCATCGCCATCGCCCCCGATCTGCTCACCGGCAAAGTCGCTTCCGCTCCCGGGTCGGATACGGTGGCCGCCGCCGCCGCGACCGCGGCCATTCGCTCACTCGCCTCGCCCGACGTCCAGCGACAGATCGCCGCGGTTGGTCAGTACGGGATGAGCCTACCTGCCGCCTCGAATCGCTACGGAGTGGTCGGCTTCTGTTGGGGCGGGTCGGCGTCGTTCGCCTCGGCTGTCGCGAGCCCGGCCGGTCAGTCCGCCGCCGTGGTCTACTACGGCTCGGCCCCCACACCCTACGCCACCCTTGCGAGCGTCAAAGTACCGGTGCTCGGTCTGTATGGGGGAGAGGATGCACGCATCGGAGCGACCATTCCACCGACCGACTCCGCGATGAAGGCACTGGGCAAGCGCTACGAGCACCATACCTTCTCCGGCGCGGGGCATGGCTTTCTGCGCCAACAGGATGGACAGGCAGGCGCGAATCTGACCGCCGCAAAGCAGGCCTGGCCGCTGACCATCGCCTTCTTCCGCACGAACCTCGGTCGCTGACGACATGGTCTACCTCTTTCTGGCCGCCTTCATCGCGGGTCTGCTCTTGGCGGTGCGCGTGATGTTCTTTGGGGCCGAGCGCCGGCGCCTTCGGCCGGCCGACGGCATGCCGCTACGGCGATCGGAGCCGGCGATCATCGCGTTCCTCGTCATGTTCGGCGTTGCCGGCTACCTCCTCACCAGGCATGGCACCATGTCCGCCGCCGCCGGCTCGGGGGTGGCGGTTCTGCTTGGCCTCGCCTGGGCCGCCCTCGTCACCCGAGTCGCGGTTGCCACGGCACGCATGCAGCCTGAGCACGACCCCGATGATCCCCGATACGCCTTGCAGGGGCATGTGGCATTCGTGTCCGCGGCCATTCCTTCAGCGGGAGAAGGAACCATCACCTTCACCGAAGGCGGCACTGATCGAACGGTCCGCGCGCGCGCCATCGACGACAGCGCAATCGCCGAGGGTGAAGAGGTGTGCATCGAGCGGCTCGACGACGACGTCGCCTACGTCGAGCTGTGGGCGATCGTGGAGCAACGGCTATAGAAAGCTCGCGCCGGCTGCGGTGGACGTGTCGTGTCGGTCTGCGCTGGCACGACCCACGCATGTGGCGATCGAGGTGGCGGCGAGGTCCGTCTTGTAGGACGAGTGCCGAGGTGCGGTATGTCGGACGCAGTGATTTTCGGCTTGATCTTCGTGGGGTTCTTCGTGCTCCGCGGAATCGCCGCAACGGTCATTTTCTTCTTCCTCCTGCCGGAGGGAGACCGCTGTCCGAACTGTGACGCGGTGACGTTGCGCGTGGAATCGCGTCTCCTCAATCGTCTGCTTCCGCGATTTCGCACGAGCTGGTGCTACGAGTGCGGGTGGCACGGCATGCTGAGACGCGGCCCACTCACTCCGACGGCCACCGCGCCGGAGCTCACGAAGCTTTCGTAGCGCCCGCGCCTGGGTCGATCGCGCTCACGAAGACGGCGAGCCACTCGGGCCAGCTTCCGCTCAACTCGAAATAGTCGTCGTAGTACACGAGCCCGATCTGCTCGAGCTCGTCCACGAGCGCCCCCAGCGCGTCGACGTCGTAGATCGGGCCAAGGGCGACGAGCGCGCCTTCCACGCGGAACTCCGCGTCGGTGAGTCCGAGACGTTCGTCGAGTGAGGCTCGGGTGAGTCCCGAACGCTCGTACGACTCTCGGCGAAGGAAGAGCGTCGGGACGCCCTGCGAGATCAGAAGTGGCATCGAGTCGCTCCGGAGAAAGGATCGGTTCGGGCGAAGGTATCCCAATGCGACGCGGTCATCCACCCGGAAGCCGCGCTCGCACGAGTGCCGGGCGTCGACGCTATCTTCCGCTCATGGCTGAATCAACCCGGTCGTTCGAAGCCGAGTTCGATGTGCTCGTCGTCGGGGCGGGGCACGCCGGCACCGAGGCTGCCGTCGCCGCGGCGCGGCGCGGCGCGCGGACGGGGCTGATCACGAGCGCGCTCGAGACGATCGGTCAGATGTCGTGCAATCCAGCCATCGGAGGAGTCGCCAAGGGAACCGTCGTGCGTGAAGTGGATGCGCTGGGCGGCATCATGGGCCGCGCGACCGATCTCGCCTCGCTGCAGTTCCGCATGCTGAACCGCAGCAAGGGTCCAGCGGTGTGGGCCCCCCGCGCGCAGTGCGATCGCGGTCTGTACCGCCGCGCCGTGCGCACGCTGCTCGAGCAGCACCGTGGCCTGCGAACGATTCAGGGCACCGTGGCGCGCCTGCTGTTCGACGCCGATGCCGTCATTGGAGTGGAGACCCTCGAGGGCCGTCGCTTCGGCGCGCGTACAGTCGTCATCACGACCGGCACCTTCCTCCGTGGTCGCATCCACATCGGAACCACCACGTCGCTCGCCGGTGGACGCGCCGGCGAGACCTCGGCGACGCATCTCGCCGAACAGCTCGAGCAAGCAGGCTTGCAGGTCGCGCGGTTCAAGACGGGCACGCCGCCACGCATCGATGGCCGCTCCGTGCGCTGGGACGTGCTTCAGCGACAGGAGAGCGAGATCGAGCAGTTCGACTACTCGTGGTCGCACTTCTGGCCCGAGCCTCGACGCTCGCCGAGTGGCGCGACGCGTCACCCTGAGCAGCTTCCCTGCTGGATCACCTTTCTCGGTGCCGAGGGCAAGGCGATCATCGCCACGCACATCGCGGAGTCGGCGATGTACGGCGGAGCGATCTCCTCGCGGGGGCCGCGCTACTGTCCATCGGTCGAGGACAAGATCGTCCGCTTCCCCGATGCGGAGCGTCATCAGCTCTTCCTCGAGCCCGAAGGCCACGACACGAGCGAGCTGTACGTCAACGGCCTGTCGACGTCGCTCCCAGCTCCGGTCCAGCTCGAGATCCTGCGGTCGGTTCCCGGCTTGGAGCAGGTCGCGATGACGCGAGCCGGTTACGCGATCGAGTACGACTACTATCCACCCACGCAGCTCGACGCGACGCTCCGCGTCCGCGGAATTCCTGGGCTGTACTTCGCGGGTCAGATCAACGGAACGACAGGCTACGAGGAAGCGGCGGGGCAGGGCCTCGTCGCGGGCTCCAACGCGGCGGCGGCGGCGCTCGGCACGCCGGCGCTCGTCCTCGGTCGCGAGTCGTCGTACATCGGCGTGCTCGTCGACGATCTCGTGACCCGCGGCGTCGATGAGCCGTACCGGCTCTTCACGTCGCGCTCCGAGTTCCGGCTCACCGTCCGTCAGGACAATGCGCTGCGGCGCCTCGCGCCGATCGGTCTCTCGCTCGAACTCTTCAGTGCCGAGGAGCAGGCGGTGATCGCTCGACGCCTCGCGGCGGAAGACGAGGCACGACGGCTGGCGGAGTCGACGTCCATTCGGCCGGAAGAGGCGCTTCCAGTGCTGGCGCCGGCGAACAGCGCCGCGCTCGCGCACAGCGTCCGTATCGCGGAAGTCGCGCGCCGGCAGGACATCGCGCTGGCCGACCTCTTTCGGGCCGTTGGAGTCGGCGGCGATCTCCCTCTCGACGCGGTGGTGAGCACCGAGTTGGAGCTCAAGTACGCGGGCTACTTCGAGCGTGAGCGTGTGCAGGCGGACAAGATGCGCCGCATGGGCGGCCTCACCCTGGATCCGGCGTTGCCATACGTCGACATGCAGTCCCTGTCGTTCGAGGCACGTCAGAAGCTGGCGGCGGTACGTCCGCATTCGCTGGCGCAGGCCGCCGGGATCTCCGGCGTCAGCCCGACCGATCTACAGAATCTGGTGATCGAGATCGAGAAGCGCCGACGAGCGGCCGACGCCACCTCGCACGCCGGCGACGCACGGTGAGCGACACGCCACCGTCTCGCTCGGGTCGCCTCTGGGCGATCGCAGCGGCGGCGGTGATGTTCGTGTTCGGATTTCTTCCCGTCGTGAACTGGGTTCAGGGTGGGCGTGAGTGGCCGCGCTACGGGAGCGACCTTGAAGGTTGGCTGGCCGGGAGTGCGATCGCACTCGGCGCGGGCGTGCTCTACGCGATCGTCGCTCGGCGAGTCCCGTCAGTCTGGCGCAGCGATGCACTCGCGCCGCTGATTCGAGTCTGGGTGCGACGGCCGCGAAGCACCACCGCAGCGCTCTCGCTGACGGCGTTCGCTCTCTACGCGCTCTCGGCGCGCTATGTGTTCAGCGGACGTCCGCTGCTCGTCGACGAAGTCATCCAGCTCTATCAAGCCCGCCTATTCGCGAGTGGACGCATCGCCGGCACGGTCGACGCGGTGCCCGAGCTGTTCAGCGCTCTGTTCCTCCTGGAGCGCAATGGTCGCGTCTTCTCCCAGTTCCCTCCGGGTGGTCCCGCGGTGCTCGCGGTCGGTGTGCTCCTGAGAGCAGTGTGGCTGATCGTCCCGCTCTGCGGCGCGCTCGCCGTGGCGTGCTTCGCGTCGCTCACGCGCCGCGTCGAGCCCGATCGTCCCGGCGTATCGTTGCTCGCGTCCATTCTGTTCGCCTGTGCACCGTACATGGTCTTCATGTCCGGCTCGCAGATGAATCACGTGCCCACGCTGCTCGGCGTGGTGCTGGCACTGCTCGCGCTCGAGCGCGCGACGGCGATGGACACGGCGCAGCCGATCCGAATGCGCTGGGGCTTCGTGTGCGGACTCGCGCTTGGCTTCGCCGCGACGATTCGCCCGCCCGACGCCGCGGCGTTCGCGGCGCCCATCGCGATCGCGTTGCTCGTGGCCGCGCTGCGCGATCGCCGTCGAATCGGCGCGCTGCTCGCGTCAGGCGCCGGCGTGGCCATTCCCGTCGGGCTGATGCTCTGGTTCAACGCGCACACCACGGGTGCGCCATTGTTGTTCGGGTATGAAGCGATGTGGGGCAAGAGTCACGCGATCGGATTTCACGCGGCGCCATGGGGCGCCGCGCATACGCCAGCTCGCGGGCTGGAGCTGCTGAGCCTCTACTTTCTGCGGCTGCAGACGTATCTGTTCGAGACGCCCGTGCCTTCGCTCGTTGCCGGCCTCGTCGCGCTCGCGCTCGCGACTCGGCTGCGACGATTGGATCGCACCCTGCTCGCGGGGTCGGGCGCACTCGTCGTGTTGTACTTCGCGTACTGGCACGATGGCTTCTATCTGGGCCCACGCTTCTTCATGTGTCTTCTGCCAGCGCTCGCACTCTGGTCCGCGCGCCTGTTCGCGGAGTGGCGCGCACGGTGGGGACGGGGCGAGTCGTATCGCGTTCTCGTCGCCGCGTCCGTGGTGAGCGTGATGATCGCGATGGGGCTCTCGATTCCGCTGCGTGCGAATCAGTATCGGAGCGGCTTGAAGACGATGCGTTGGGATCTCGAGGGCGCTGCACGCGCGGCGGGTGTTCGCGACGCGCTGGTGTTCGTACGAGAGAGCTGGGGTGCGCAACTGATGGTTCGGCTCTGGGCGATCGGGCTCTCGCATCCTGAAGCGCAGGCGCTCTATCGGTGGGTCGATGCGTGCGCGCTCGAGCGCGGCCTGGATTCATTGGAGCGAACGGGTGGGCGCGACGCGGCGGCACGTGCGCTTCTGCTTCCACTGCTCGCCGATTCCGCGCGAGTGGTGCAGACGCCGTTTTCTGCCGACTCGTCCGAGCGTGTGCTGCCCGGCGCGCGATATGGCCCGCGATGTGTGCGCCGTCTGCAGGAGGATCACGCGGGTTTCACGGTGTATCTGCCATTCATCGTTGCCGAGTCGGACAACGTGGTCTACGCTCGCGATCTGCACGCGCGTGATTCCGTGTTGCTCGCGCGCTATCCATCTCGACCGGTGTATCTCGTCCGCCCCCCGAGCGACGCTGACGGCATTCCGCCGCGTTTCTGGCGCGTCTCCCGTGATTCGCTGCGTGCGGATTGGGCTCGCGTCGACGCGCCATAGACTCCAGCGCGCCAGCGTGCGTCGTATGTGTCGGCTGCGTGGCGCGTGATCGTGTGCAACTCTTCGTGTGGGCGACGTCTCCACTGCATCGGTGCACCACGACTCGGACGCGCACGGCCGATGGGCCTCGTACGACCACGACCCTGGATCGAACGATCTCGAAGCGGCTCTATTTAGTGACGTTGTGATACTAATTATATTTCTTTCTGCACTTCATCCATTGAGGTTCTCATGTCTCGTGATCTCGTTCGTGTACTCACGTTAGTTGCGTCTCTGTCCGCGCTTGTGGCACCACCCCGTACGCTTCTCGGTCAGACGCCACCGCAGTCGACCTTCGTTCCAGGGTCGCTGGTCTCTTCGGGGCAGGGCGAGACGAAGGTGACACCGGACCGCGTGTCCGTCCTCGTGAACGTGCAGACACGCGCTACGACGGCTGCCGCCGCGGCATCGGAGAATGCTCAGCGCACCCGTGCCGTGCTGGATGCGCTGGCTCGGCTCGGACTGGCGAAGGATCAGCTCTCCACCGAGGGCTTCTCAGCCTATCCGGAGATCCGCTACGACAAGGACGGTGGTAATCCCCGGGTGTCCGGGTACGTCGTCACGAACTCTGTACGCGCGGAGTCCAAGCGGGTCGAGCAGGCCGGACCAATTATCGATGCGGCGCTGGCTGCGGGTGCCAACATGATCAACGCGCTCTCGTTCTACGCGTCTTCCATCGAGGAGCCGCGTCGTCAGGCGATCGGGCTCGCCGTTGCGAGCGCGCGTGCTGACGCTGAGGCGATGGCGCTCGCGGCTGGTGGCACCCTTGGCGGACTGCTCGAGCTCTCGACTCAGGGACCGACCTCCATCCCCCGACCGATGTTCGACCTGGCATCGCGGGGCAAGGCGGCAATGGTGGAGCAGACGCCGATAAATCCTGGACAGCAGACCGTGAACGTCTACGTCACGGCTCGCTGGCAGTTCGTGCCCAAGCAGTAACGGCAGTCGAGTAGGCCCGATTTGCTGAAATGGGAGAGTCCGCCAAGAGGCGGACTCTTCTTTTTATGTGCCACGTGGCTCATCCGGCTCACTTGTGCCACGTGACACTATTCCTCGGCTGCTGACTGTGACCCAATCCCACCCTGCGTGAATCCGACATTGGGTACATTATGGGTCTGCTCAGCGCGCAAGACCGCGTCTTGTCCCTCGACATGCGCGGCGGACGCTGCAAAGAGCGCAGTCCGAGCTGAGTCACGCCCGACTTGGAGTTTCTCCCTCTCGAATGGCCAGAGCGGCCCTCCGAGCTCCTCACCGACGCCCAACGGTAGCATCCTGTGGCTCGCGTCATCGCAATCGCAAATCAGAAGGGCGGCGTCGGGAAAACCACGACCGCCGTCAACCTCGCCGCCAGTCTCGCGGTAGCCGAGCGACGCACCTTGCTGGTTGATGGTGACCCGCAGGGGAATGCGACGAGCGGCGTTGGAATTGACCGCGGCGCCTTCGGGCGCACGACCTACGACATCCTCATCGGCGAAGCGGGAATCGCCGAGACCAGGCTGCGGCAGGTCCAGTTTCAGCACCTCGACGTGGTTCCGGCGACGCCCGATCTCGCTGGAGCGGAGGTCGAGCTCGTCGATGCGACAGACCGTGAGCAACGCATGCGGCAGGCGATTCGGGCCATTGAAGGGGAGTACGACTTCGTGCTCATCGACTGCCCCCCCTCGCTCGGGCTGATCACGCTCAACATGCTGGCGGCCGCTGACGCGTTGCTGATTCCCCTCCAATGCGAGTACTACGCCCTCGAGGGGCTCAGTCAGCTTCTCAATACGGTCCACCTGATCCAGCACAGCGTGAATCCCGAGCTCGGAATTGCCGGAGTGCTGCTCACCATGTACGACGCTCGGCTGAACCTCTCTCGGCAGGTTGCTGCGGACGCTCGCGAATATTTCGGCGCCCAGGTATTCGACACCGTGGTGCCCCGAAACGTCCGTCTTGCCGAAGCGCCCAGCTTCGGAAAGCCGATTGTCCTGTACGACGTACAGAGCATCGGGGCCCAAGCGTATATCGCCGTCGCCGAAGAGCTCATGAGGCGCGAGGCGGCCCCTGCGGTGGAGCAGACGAGCCACGTGGCACATACGGCCTCGCGCGCCGACGGACAGGAAGCATCGACATGAGCGCGGACACGCCACGACGATTGGGACGGGGACTCGAGGCTCTCATCTCGACCGCCAAACAGCAGCGTGAGCCCGCGAGCGGAACTGCGACTGGATCATCAACAGCGCGCCCCAACTCCGACCTACAGACGATCCGCATCGCCGACATCGCTCCGAATCATTTTCAGCCGCGCCGAACCTTCACCGAGCCGGAGCTGGCCGAGCTTGAAGCGTCGATTAGGGCGAGCGGCCTGCTGCAGCCGATCGTCGTGCGTCGTCGCGCCGGCGACAAGTGGGAGCTCGTGGCAGGAGAGCGCCGACTCCGCGCCGCGACGAGAATCGGCTGGACGGAGATTCCCGCCGTCATCCGAGACTTCGACGATCGGGCCATGCTTACCCTCGCGCTCGTCGAAAATCTTCAGCGCGCCGATCTCAACCCCCTCGAAGAGGCTGAGGGATACGAGCGACTCATCGACGAGTTCGGCCTCACCCAACAGCAGGTCGCCGACGCGGTAGGAAAGGACAGGACGACGATCACGAACCTACTTCGGGTGCTCACCCTCCCCGCCGCCGTTCGACAGCTCGTGGAGCAGGGCCTGATCACCGCTGGTCACGCACGCGCATTGCTCCCGATCAAAGACGAGCGGCGGCAGCTCGAGCTGGCGAACGAGATCGTGGCGAAGCAGCTATCCGTGCGAGAAGTCGAATCCCTGGCCCGCGGTTTGAGCCAGAATAGCGACACCAAAGGCCGATCATCGCCCGATCAGAAAAGAAATCTCGCAACCAGTCCCCAGAGCGATCCCGCGACTCGCCGGGTGGAGGAGCAGTTGCGGAAGCGCCTGCAGACCGATGTCCAGATACAGAGTCTGGGGAACGAACGCGGACTGGTGCGAATCTCCTTCTATGGCGCCGACGATCTGGAGCGCCTCATGGACCTGCTCGTCGGCAAAGATCGCAGCGACTTCGATTAGCTCGGATTACTGTGCTGCCTATCCAGTTGTCCACAATCGTCTAACTCTCGCCAGAGCAAATGGTTAGCGCTTCAGACCATCTCGATAAACAGACTTTTTCCACAGTTGTCCACACGGGCCGCCAATGCATGGCGTGGGTGTTCGCACTTCTACTCGCTGTCGCGTGCGCGGGGGATTCGCCAGGGCGCCAGTCTCAGCGCCCCTCGGATTCATCGGCCGCACACCTGCGAGTCGCCCTACTGACTCCAGGTCCCATCAGCGACCAGTCCTGGAACGGCGGCGCGTATCAGGGTCTGCTTCGTATTCGCGACAGCCTCGGCGCAACCGTGAGTCACATCCAGACCAAGACGCCGGCTGAGTTCGAGGAGCAGTTCAGACAGTACGGCGCGCAGGGATATGACCTGGTGTTCGGGCACGGATACGAGTTCCAGGACGCCGCCAAACGGGTCGGTCCCGACTTTCCGAAGACGGTCTACGTGATCACGTCCAGCACGGCCACCGCCCAGAATGTCGCCGGCATCGAGTTCGCCTTCGCCGATGCGTCCTATCTCGCCGGGATGCTCGCCGCCACGATGTCGAAGACGAACGTCATCGGCCTCATTGGCGGCACCGAGCTTCCGCCCGTCAAGGAGAGCTTCGAGGCGTTCGCACGCGGAGCGAAGTCGGTGAAGCCGAGCATTGTCGTGCTGACCTCCTACATCGGCAACTGGGACGATGTGAGCGCCGGTCGCGAGCAGGCGCTCGCGCAGATCGGCCGGAATGCCGACGTCATCTTCCAGAACGCCGATGCGGCCGGACTCGGTGTGTTCCAGGCAGCGCGCGAAACCAGGAAGGCGCTCGTTGTCGGATCCAATTCGAACCAGAACACCGTCGCGCCGGAGATCACGATCGCCAGCGTGGTGATCGATCTGCCGCATGCATTCCTCACCGTCGCGCGCGAGGTGAAAGCGCGCACGTTCAAAGCGCGCGTCATCCGTCTCGGCACCGAGAGTGACGTCGTCACGCTCATCGTGAATCCCGCCTTTCAGTCGCGCATCCCACCAGTCGCGCTTCACGCGGTCGATTCCATGCGCGCGGAGCTGCGCGCTGGGCGCTTCGACGCGATGTCCGGCGCACGGCACTGAGCGATGACGACCCCCGCCTCCTGCGCACCCCTGACGAAGATCGCCGAACACCTCGACGACCTGCTGCGGACGAAGGAGGTCCCGGACTATCCCGGCGCGATGAATGGAGTTCAGGTAGAGCACATCGGTCCCGTGACTCGATGTGCCGTCGCGGTTGACGCCTCGCTCCGGACGATCGATGCCGCGATCGAGAGTGGCGCGACGCTCCTCCTCGTACATCACGGGTTGTTCTGGGGAGGTGCGCAGCCACTGCGTGGACGCGTGTTCGAGCGGATCCGCCGTCTGATCGCGAACGACCTCGCCGTCTATTCGTCTCACCTTCCGCTCGACCTGCATCCGGAGATCGGCAACAACGCGCTGCTCGCGCGTGAGCTGCGCGTCACACCGACCGCCGGCTTCGCGAGCTTTCAGGGTGTCAGCATCGGCGTCATGGGCGAAGCCGACGTCGAGACGTCCGAGCTCGCGTCGCGGTGTGCCGCGATTGCGAATCGCGAAGGGGGGCACCTCGTCGCCACGCCCACGGAGCCCGGCCGTCGCACGCGGCGGTGGGCGATCTGCACGGGCGCCGGCGCCTCCAGCGACACGCTCCAAGAGGCGGCGGCCGCAGGCGTCGACACGATGATCGTCGGCGAGGGACCGCACCACACCGCGGTCGACGCGCCGGAGCTCGGCATCGCGATTCTCTACGCCGGCCACTACGCAACCGAGACGTTCGGCGTGCGCGCGCTCGGCCAGGAAGTGGAGCGCGCATTCGGAATTCCGTGGAGCTTCATCGACGCGCCGTCCGGCCTCTGATCGACGACGCGAGCGCATGACCGCGCAGCCCGCCCTCGCCACGGCTTCCGCGCTGTCGCTCGAGAGCATCGCGAAGCGCTACGGCTCGTTCGTCGCGCTCGACGGCGCATCGCTCCAGGTACGAACCGGAACCGTACACGCCCTGCTCGGCGAGAATGGTGCTGGCAAGACCACCCTGATGCGCATCGCGTATGGCCTCGTGCGCCCAGATGCCGGTGCGGTGCTCGTCGATGGAGCGCGGGTCACGATCACGACTCCTTCCGATGCGATCGCGCTGGGGATCGGCATGGTGCACCAGCACTTCACGCTCGTGCCGGTCATGACGATCGCCGAGAACGTCGCGCTCGGTGCGCACGGCATGCTGGACATCGGTCGGGTGAGAGCACGCGTGCGCGACATCGCCGACCGCACTGGGTTCGCGCTCGATCCCTCGGCCCGCGTCGAGTCGTTGTCCGTTGGCGCGCAGCAGCGCGTCGAGATCGCCAAGGCGCTCGTCCGTGATGCGCGCGTGCTCATCCTCGACGAGCCGACGGCCGTTCTCGCGCCGGAAGAATCGCGCGTGCTGCTGGCATGGCTGCGCAGCTATGCGGATGCAGGCAATTCCGTCGTGCTCATCACCCACAAGCTGGGTGAGGCGCTCAGCGTGGCGGACGACGTGACGGTGTTGCGCCGTGGACGCACCGTGCTCGCCGAACGAGGCGCGAGCACGACGACGGAAGCGCTCGCGGATGCCATGCTGGGAACCGACAGCGCCGCGGTCGTCGCGAGCGCATCTGCGCACGCGCGATCTCTCGATGGACCAATCGTATTTCGCGCCCAGCGGCTTCGACTCACCGACGGCAACGGTGTCGATCGCCTGCGTGACGCGACCTTCGACGTGCGAGCTGGCGAGATCGTCGGCATTGCCGGCATCGAGGGAAGTGGGCAGCGTGACCTGCTTCGCGCGCTCGCCGGTCGCATCGCGCCATCCGCGGGAGAGTTGATCCGCCCGCCGGAGGTCGGCTTCATCCCTGAAGACCGGCACCACGATGCGGTTCTGCTCGATCGCGATCTGTCGGAGAATGTCGTGCTGCGTGGTGCCGGGACGCGACGCGGCATCATCGATTGGAAGTCGGCCCGCGCAGGCACCGAGGCATTGCTCGAGGCGTTCGATGTGCGACCGCCGGACTCTCGCACGCCACTTCGCGCCCTGTCCGGAGGAAATCAGCAGAAGCTCGTCGTCGCGCGGGAGCTTCACGCCGACGCTGGCGTGAAGACACACGCGATCGTCGCCGAAAACCCCACCCGAGGGCTCGACATCCGCGCGACCGCCGACATTCACGCCCGGCTTCGCCAGGCGAGCGCGGACGGTGCCGCGGTGGTGCTCTACTCCAACGACCTGGACGAAGTGCTGCTGCTCGCGACCCGCGTGCTCGTCGTGCACGGAGGAACGGTGCGCGAAGTCGCGCTCGACCGCGACACGATCGGGCAGGCGATGCTCGGTACGGGATGAGCATGCCGCACTCACGCTCGCGTCGGTTGCTCGGCGAGATCGCACTCGCGGTCGTGGTGCTCGCCGCCATCGCGCTCAGCTCCGCGCTTCTGCTCCTGGCCGGAGGCTATCAGGTCGGGGCAGGGCTTCGCGCGCTCTGGCTTGGCTCCTTCGGGAGCTGGTACGCATTCACCTCGTCCACTCTCGTGCGGGCGATCCCGTTGATGTTCACCGGATGCGCGGTCTCGGTCGCATTCAGAGCTGGGGTCTTCAACATCGGCGCGGAAGGCCAGTTCCTCTCCGGCGCCGCGGCCGCGACGGCGCTCGTGCTCGCGCTGCCGCTCGGGCGGCTACCCGCACCGGTGCTCATCGTGTCGGCGCTTCTCGTCGCCACGGCAGCCGGCGCGGCATGGGCGGCGATTGCCGCCCTGATTCGCGCCAGGTTCGGCGTGCTCGAAGTGATCAGCACGATCATGCTGAACTTCGTCGCGCTGTACGCCGTGTCGTATCTCGTGCGCGGCCCGCTGCAAGAGCCCACGCGGGTGTATCCGCAGAGCGCGACGATCGTGGACGCGCTCCATCTGCCACGCATCCCTGGTGCGGGGCGACTGCATGTCGGTCTGGTGATCGCGGTCCTCTCGACCGTGCTCGCCGGGTGGTTCTTTCGACGTGCCGCCGCCGGCTTTCGACTCATCGCCGTGGGCGAGAGTCCTTCGGCAGCGGCGAGCGCGGGTGGTATCGACGTACCGCGGACCATGGCGCGGGCGCTCATGGCGAGTGGCGGGCTGGCTGGTCTCGCCGGGGGAGTGGAGGTGCTGGGGATCACCTTCGCACTGTACGAGAACATCTCGCCGGGCTACGGCTACACCGCCATCGCCGTCGCGCTGCTCGCCGGCCTCGATCCATGGCGCGTCCTGCTCACCTCCATGCTCTTCGGCGCACTCGAGGCAGGCGCCGGGGCCATGCAGCGCGATGCGGGCGTGCCATCGAGTCTCGTGTCGGTCATCGAAGCGCTGCTCATCCTGGCGGTCGTCGTGGGGCGGGCGGCTCGCGTGCGCAGGATCTCGGCCAGTGGGATGCCACTCGCGAGCCCGCCCGACGCATGACGGACGTCATCGCGCCCTTCCTCGCGGCGACCATTCGGACCGCGGTGCCACTCGCGCTGGCTGCGATGGGAGAGTTGCTAGTGGAACGTGCGGGCCTGATCAACATCGGCCTCGAGGGCGCGATCCTGGCCGGCGCGTTCGGCGCGCTCGTCGGCGCCTCCGCGGGTGGCGTCGCGGCTGGATTCGTCGCCGCGCTCGTCGCGGGACTGCTGGTCGGTGCGCTGTTCGCGCTGTGCGTGATCGTGATGCGCGCCGATCAGATCATCGCGGGAACGGCGCTCACCCTGCTGAGCGTCGGAGCGACTGGCACCCTGTATCGCACCCTGTTCGGCAGCTCGGGGGCGGCGCTCGGCATTCCAACCAGCGCCCCATTCTCCATTCCCGGCCTCTCGGCACTTCCCGTCGTGGGCGCTGCGCTCTTCTCGCAACCTCCGATCACCTATCTCGCGTATCTCCTCGGTCCCGTGCTCGCATGGTGGCTGTCTCGTACCCATGCTGGTCTCGCGCTTCGCGCAGTCGGCGAACGTCCCGAGGCCGCGGAGGCGGCTGGCATCAATGTCGACCGGATGCGAACGGCCGCGATCCTCACCGGCGGCGCGTTGGGCGGCATCGCCGGTGGCACGCTCGTGCTGGCCCAGGCGGGCACATTCGCGGAAGGCATGTCGGCCGGCCGCGGCTTCATCGCGATCGCCATCGTGGTGCTGGGGCGGTGGACGCCGTTGGGCGTCGCGGGCGGTGCGTTGTTGTTCGGAGCGGCGAGCGCGCTGCAGTTCGCGTTTCAGGCCATGGGGTGGAGGGCGCCGTATCAGCTCTTTCTCGTGGCGCCGTATCTCCTGACGCTCACCGCGCTCGCCGGGGCAGTGGGGCGCGCGCGCGCGCCGGCTGCGCTGGGAAAGGCCCTCGAGCCCCGTCGATGACCGACGACGATCGCGTCGTCCTCAGTCGGCGCACTTCGCCAGTGCGCTGGTCCAGCGCACCTTCCACTGCCGGCTGCCCTCCCGCGCGAGGAAGGCGTAGGCGAGTCCCTCATTTCCTTCTCGCGCCACGACGAGCGAGGGTGGACCCGTCGACCCGATGCGCACCGCGGCGACCACCTCGCTCGTACGCACCTCGTCCTCTCGGCCGAATGCGCGCTCGGCATACACGAGCTGATACGGACCGCTCGTGACGCCGCTATCGCGCTCGGCGACGAGCAGCGTTTGCTCCTCCTGCGGATCAGCCTCCTGATTGACGCGGCGACTCAACTGCGCAACGAGCGCTTGCACCCCCGATGCCGCCTCGAAGCGACGGATGTCGTGCGCGGTGAATCGCAGCCCTTGAAACGTCGGCGCCGTGTTCGCGGTCACCGACGACGCGAGCCGTGTGGCCTCGGCCACCAGCGTCATGCTATCACGAGGCGACAGCGCCTCGACGGAATCGAGCGGAACCGATGCGACGTTCTCGCTCACGAATCCCACGGCCCACGTTCCCGCTTTCCCGTTCGCTCGCACGTTGCGGAGCGGCCAAATGCGGCAGATCGCGCTATCGTTTCCAGCGGGCAGCTCGAGCGTCGCCGTGGAGCGAGCGCCGTCGCGACCCAGAAGCGTGACCGTCCCCTGGTCGACTGCTCCGGTGTCGATCGCGGGTGCTGTGCCTTCGTTCGCGTCCGCGAGAAAGACGATCGCCTCGTCAGGCGATGGTCCGGCGACGAGCAGCACGGGACCGGCGGCGGCGTTCCAGCCACTTGCACGCGGCGCCGGACCACCCGAATCCGTTGGCGCGGCTACTGTCGGCGCCGCACTGTCCACCCGTACCACGGGCGCGTCGCGCTTGCACGCGTCGAAGAGCGCCGCCGAGGCAAGCAGCGCGGACACTCGGCAAGCCCGTCCAACGTCACCGAAGCGGATGGAGAACATGCGAGGTAATTTGCCACTCCGCTGCTGGCCGTCAACACGAACGGGAGCTCTGCGCATGCGATTCCTCGTGACCGATCGATGACGTCCCCCGCTCACGCACATCGCGCACCGGTTCGGGAGCGTGCGAGCTGGGCGCTGTACGATTTCGCGAACACCATCTTCTCGATGAATGTCGCGACGCTCTACTTCTCCGTCTGGATCATTACCGACCTGCACGCGTCCGACATCGCGTACGCCGTGGGCAATGGTATCGCCTCGCTGCTCGTCGTGCTCTCCGTGCCGGTGCTCGGCGCCATCTCCGACGCACGCCGGCGGCGCAAACCCTGGGTCGTCGGCTTCACGATCGCGTCCTGCATCGGCTGCGCCGCCATCGGGATCCTTGGCCAACGAACGCTACCGCTCGCCGGCGCCGAAGTACTGGGTGGCAGCTCGCTCCCATCGGGTTGGGCTCCGACGATCGGCACGTTCGGCTGGGTCCTCCTGGCGTTCGTCATCGCCAACTACGCGTATCAGGCCGCCCAGCCCTTCTACAACGCGATGATGCCCGACCTGGTCCCTCCGGAAGAGCGGGGCCGCCTGTCGGGAATCGGTACCGCGGTCGGCTACGTCGGCACCATCGTGGGGCTGCTCCTCGTCTTTCCCTTCTTCAGCGGCGCGGTTCCCTTGTTCGGCAAGCTGCCCGAGAGCGTGGTGACGCTCCTGCGGAGCGTCATCCCCTTTTCCGAACACGCCGGCCGCGTGTCGACGTTCGTTCCCACTGCGGTGCTGTTTCTTCTGTTCTCGCTTCCGCTCTTCCTGTTCTGCCGCGACCACCATCCGCGAGCGGATCGGGCGCCCATCGCATGGCGCGCCGCCTTCGCGGATGTCGCCCATACCCTGCGCGACGCCAAGCGCCATCCCGGCGCGCTGCCGTTCATCGTGTCGTCGTTTCTCTACCAGGACGCCATCGGCACCATTGTGTCGTTCATGGCGGTCTACGCCGTGAAGGCGATGGGCTTCGCGAAGGGCGCCGAGACGACGCTCTTTTTAGTGCTCACGGTGCCGGCGATCTTCGGGAGCTATCTCGCCGGCCGAATGGTCGACCGCCTGGGCGCGCGGCGCACGCTGTACATCACGATCCTCGCCTGGATCGCGCTGTTGGTCGCGATGGTGATCGTACCGACGCAGAACGCGTTCTGGGCGGTCGGGCTCGGGATCGGGCTCATCTTCGGCGGCGTGCCCACCGCCGAACGACCGCTCCTCCTCTCGCTCGTCCCGGCCGAAGAGTCGGGTCGCTACTTCAGCCTCATGCTCCTGTCCTCGCGGGCCGCGGCCATCGCTGGTCCCTTCGTCTGGAGCTTTACCGTGTACGGTCTCGAACCTTCGTTCGGCACGGGTATCGCCTACCGCGCCGCGGTGCTGACCGTGGCCGTCATGTTCGCGCTCTCGCTGCTGTTGCTGCGGCGAGTGCCCGAGCGTACGCAAGCGGCCTGACGGAGATGCTGTACGGCGCGCTGCGAGCGACGGCGGCGATCGCGCTCCGCTGGTACTACGCCGACGTCGTCGTCCAGGGACCGGAGCGCGCACCGCGCGATGGTCCGTTGGTGCTCGTCGCGAATCACCCGAACGCGCTGATCGATCCACTGCTCGTCGGCACGGCGTTGCGCCGGCGTGTCCTGCTCACGGCGAAAGCCACGCTCTTCGAGTCACCGGCGCTCGCGGCGTTGCTCCACGCGGTTGGTGTGGTTCCGCTCCGGCGCGCCAAGGACGAGTCGGCCTCCGGTGCTGCCACCGGAGCGAGCGCAGAGTCGATGCGCACACGCAACGCCGAGGCGTTCCGTCTCGTCACGAACGCACTGCTCGGCGGACAGGCGATTCTCGTGTTTCCCGAAGGAATCAGCCATGACGATCCGTCCATCGCGCCGCTCAAGTCAGGCGCGGCGCGCATGGCGCTGCAGGCACGGGACGAGGGAGCCGTCGGCCTTCACGTGCTGTCCCTCGGGTTGATCTACGAGGAGAAGGAGCGACCGGGGAGCCGAGTGCTCGTGCGCATCGGCGACCCACTCGCCCTCGACGAGTGGGTCGCATCGGCGCCGTCGAAGGACGCAAGCGCACTGACCGCGGAGCTCGATGCTCGCCTGCGAGAGGTGACGCTCAACTTCGCGACGCCGGAGCAGGCGGCCCGCGCCGTCGGTCTCGCAGGAACCCTGGTCGCGATCGCATCGACCCCCGCAACGCTCGATGCGCCACCTTCGCTCGATGCTGAAGCCGACGTCGCGCGACGGATCGAGCGCGCAACCTCGGCGCTCCCACACGCGTCGCCGGTCGTCACCGCGGCCGCAGACGTGCTCACGGCCCGTCTGCAGGCGATCGAGCGGGCGCTCGAGCGTCGTGGCATGTCGCTCTCCGATGTGCGCATCTCGCCCCGTCTGCGTCCCGGCGCATGGTTCGTGGTGCGCGAGGGAGCCTGGGCTGTGCTCGCGGGGGTCGCCGCCGTGCTGGGCGGTTGGACGCATTGGATTCCACTCACGCTCGCACGCCGGTTGGCACTCGGCTCGCTCCGCGGTGATCCGTCGCGCGACCAGCCAGCCATGCGCACGATCCTGCTGGGCATCGCATTCGTGCTGGTGTGGTACGGCGCGCTCCTCGTCCTTCTCGTGCGATGGCGTGGATGGAGCTGGGCAATCTTGGCCATCGCAATCCTTTTCATGACGGCGCACGTGCACCGGCGGCTGCACGGGCGATTCCGTCGTGCCGCGCGTCGGGCGCGCACCTATCTGGCGTTGCGTGCGGATCCGGCGCTGCAGGACCGGGTGATCGCCGAGATCGACGCACTGCTGTCCGACGCTGTGGCCCTCGAGCGAGCGCTCGAGCAGCGAGACTGACGCCTCCTAATCGTTTCGTGCGTCAGCGGCAGGAGGTGGCAGATAGGGACCACCGAGGTCCCAGTGCCACGCAGCACGACGAAGGCCCGTGCGCGGATCCTTGAGCGGCTTGTACTGCAGTCGCGATTCAGAGATGCCGACTCGCGCGCCATAGCGCAGCAGCGCCGCTCGATCAGTCGAGACGAGGTGCGCCATCTGGCGTCCTTTCCACACGTGTCGATGCAGCCAGAGGCCACCGTCCATCGCGTGAATCATCCCGTCTCGCCTCGATCGGAACTCTCGATAGGGCGGTGTCGGCTCGTCGCGCCCGGAACTGGTCGTCACAGGCCGTCCTGCGCGCGAGCGCCGAACAGCGGCCTCCCGCGTCCTCCAGCCCAGGGTGCTACTGACAGGTCGGGACGCCCTCGACCATGCCCGTCAGCGGCGTCGGCGACACCGCGCCGTAGTAGACCACGCACTGCAGCGGATACGACAGCGGGTGCGTCGCCGTTGCCACCCATCCGCCCGGCGCCGGAGTCGAGAGCGTGAGGATCACGCCCGGCGAGCCGCGAAAGTTCAGCTGGGCGGTGTCGCTCGCATACGTGGCCGACGTGAAGAAGTACGCTTCTTGTGCGACGGCGAGGTTCCGCAGATCTGAACGAAGCGCTGCGGCGTTTGCCTTCCCCTTCGTATTCTGAAATTTCGGGATCGCGATCGCGGCAAGGATGCCGATGATCACGACCACGATCAGCAATTCGATGAGGGTAAAGCCAGTCCGTGTACGCGACATCGCGGGATCCTGGACGAGCGAGGAGGGGGCGGCGGAGATGCCGCAGGTTCAGCGCGAAGGGAGGAGGGAACGGCAAGGAGGCAGCTATCGCGCACCATGAGGCAAGGCAAGGGCGGTGCCGGACAGGGCCATTGACCGCAACAGAATGCTGCATATGGGTTTAGCGAGTTGAACGCCGTCTCGCAAACGTGATATCGAGGACTCGATTTGCCAGAATCACCGCAGACTGCAATGCCGGGTGCCGCTGCTGCGGGCCGGTGCGGTACCCTCAGCCCATCTTCGTTTCCAGCCAGTTCCGGCCGGTCCCGACGTCCACCACGAGAGGGACGGAAAGGGTGGCGGCGTGCTCCATCTCGTCCCGAACGAGGGTCTGGACCGCGTCCAGCTCGGGCCCCGGCACCTCGAACACGAGCTCGTCGTGCACCTGCAGCAGCATTCGCGCGCTCAGGCGTTCGGAGGCAAGCCGGTCGTGGATGCGAATCATCGCGATCTTGATCAGATCCGCCGCCGAGCCCTGGATCGGCGAATTGGCCGCCGTGCGCTCGCCGAACGCGCGGATGTTGAAGTTCCGGTCGCGGAGCTCGGGCACATACCGGCGGCGCTTGAAGATCGTTTCGACGTATCCGTGCTCGCGCGCGTACTCCACCATCGAGTCCAGATATTCACGCACTCGCTGAAATCGCTCGAAGTACCGCTCGATGAACTCCTTCGCTTCGGCGTGCGTGATCTTGAGCTGGCGAGACAGCGCATGCGGCCCCTGCCCATAGATCGTCGCGAAGTTGATCGTCTTGGCTCGGCCGCGCATCTCCGACGTGACCTGGTCGAGCGGCACGTCGAAGATCAGCGCTGCGGTCTGCCGGTGGATGTCGCCCCCGGAGCGGAACGCCTGCACGAACGCCGGGTCGCCGGAGAGATGGGCGAGCAGGCGAAGCTCGATCTGCGAGTAGTCGGCCGCGAGAAACTGCCAACCCTTTCGCGGAATGAATCCGCGGCGAATGTCGCGACCGAGCTCGCGCCGAATCGGAATGTTCTGAAGGTTCGGCTCCGTCGAGGAGAGTCGGCCCGTTGCGGCGACGGTCTGATTGAACGACGTGTGGACGCGGCCCGTATGCGGATTGATCGCTTGCGGCAGCGCGTCGATGTAGGTGCTCTCGAGCTTGGAGAGCTCGCGATACTCCATGAGCAGCACGGGCAGCTCGTGTCCCGCTTCCGCGAGCTCCTGCAAGACGCTCGCATCCGTCGACGGTCCCGTCGCCGTCTTCTTCAGGATGGGAAGGGACAGCCGCTCGAACAGCACTTCGCGCAGCTGGGGGTTCGAGTTGATGTTGAACTCCCCGCCGGCTGACTTGTAGATCGCCTGCTCCACGCGCTGGCGCTCGCGTGCGAACCGCTCCTTCAGCGACGCGAACCACGGAACGTCGATCTCGATTCCCGCCCATTCGACATCGGCGAGCACACCGACCAACGGCACCTCGATGTCACGATACAGCTCATAGATCTGCTGTGCCTCGAGCTGCGGGCGGAATCGCTGCTCGAGCTGCCACGTCACGTCGGCATCTTCGCACGAGTAGTCGCGCGCGCACGAGATCGGGACCACGTCATACGGCAACTGCTGCTTTCCCTTGCCGCACAGATCCTCGTAGCTCGTCATCGTGTGATCGAGGAACTCGAGCGCCAGCAGGTCGAGCCCATGCGAACGTCGGCCGGGATCCAGCACGTAGCTCGCCAGCATCGTGTCCGAGACGAGGCCGCTCAGCGTCACTCCCGCCCGGCGCAGCACGAGCAGGTCGTACTTCGCGTTCTGCGCGACTTTCGGAACACCCGGATCCTCGAGTAGCGCGCGCAGTGGCGCCATCGACGGATCTTCGAGTGGCGGAAGATTCTTCACGGGAGGCGCGCCGGCGGCCAGGGTGCGCGCGGCGATGCTCGCGAGCTCCGCCGACTTCGCCGTCCTCGGTCGTTTGGCTCGTGGCTGCTTGGACTTTGCCGCGTTGGCCTCGTCGGCATCGCTGCCAGGCTCGGGCTCGTCGCTCTCGTCGCCGAGCATGAGGTCGCCCTGCGCCGGCTGGAACGCCCGGTGGCGCAGCGGCAGGTAGAACGCTTCGCCCGGTCCCACCGCGATGGAGATCGCGACGAGGATCGAGCGCAGCGGATCGACCTTCTGTGGGCTGTCGGGTTCGATCACCGTCTCCGTGTCGACGGCGATGTACGGCGCCTTCCGCGCACGGGCGACCAGTCGTTCGAGCGCTGGAATCGAATCCACCGTGACGTAGTTCGTCGTTGGGCGCGTCACCTCCGGCGTGGCGTCCGGCGCGCCGAGCGGAGCGGC
This sequence comes from Gemmatimonadaceae bacterium, assembly GCA_036008805.1. Lineage (GTDB taxonomy): Bacteria > Gemmatimonadota > Gemmatimonadetes > Gemmatimonadales > Gemmatimonadaceae > AG11. Next base: position 30,796 of record DASYMZ010000193.1, on the reverse strand, counting down.
CGCCGCGATGGCCGCAACCGAGTCGCCGATCGATTTCGCGAGCGTGTGGAACTCGAGCTCCACGAAGAGCTGGCGAAGACGCGTCGTGTCGGGCTCGCGGACACGCAGCGCGTCGAGCTCGAGGGTCAGCGGGAGATCTTCGCGAATGGTTACTAATTCTTTCGACAGCCGCGCGAGCTCGACCTGCTCGACGAGCGCCTCGCGTGGCCGCTTCTTCGTGAGACCGGGCGCGGCGGCGAGAATCGCCTCGAGATCGCCGAACTCGTGGACCAACTCCCGCGCCGTCTTGTCACCGATGCCCTTCACGCCAGGCACGTTGTCGGACGAGTCGCCGACGAGCGCGAGATAGTCGGTCACGTGCCGTGGCGGGACGCCGAGCCGTTCGCCGCCGTTCTCGACGGAGACCCATTGCTCCTCCACGCTCGCGGGGCCGCCGCGGCCGGGATTCAGCAACCACACGCCGGGCTGGACCAGCTGCTGGAAATCCTTGTCGCCCGAGACGATCACCACGTTCGTGCCCTGCGCCACTCCTTGGCGGGCGAGCGTCCCGATCACGTCGTCGGCTTCGTACCCTTTAAGCGAGAGGATCGGGACTCGGTACGCTTCGAGGAGCTGACAGATCCGCTCCATCCCGGTATCGAAGTCGGACTGCAATTCCTCGGTGAGCTTTTCGCGCGTCGCCTTGTAGGCGGGGTAGCGTTCGTGCCGGAAGCTGAGCCCGGAGTCGTGAACCCAGCCGAGGTATTCGGGTTGGTGGGTGGCCAGCAGACGCTGGAGAAAGTTGACCACACCCCAGGCTGCCGACGTGTTCTCACCGCGTGCCGTCGTGAGCGGACGAGAGATCAGGGCGAAGAACGCACGATAGATCAGTGCGTAGCCGTCGATGAGAAAGACACGCGGCGATTCGGGTCGGGTCGCAGCGGGCGGGGTGGCGAAGGTCGGATCGGTCACGGAGCAACGAGGTCAGAGTGCGGGAGGAAGAGACCTGCTCCCGCGAACACCAACAAATTACCGACTCGCGCACTGCGGCCGCACGGCCCATGCGCGCTGATTGCGCGCACCCCGGAAACAGCACCGCCTGCCACGACGAGCGGCAGGCGGCGGCAGGATCTGGCGAATGGCCGGGAGGATCTAGACGCGTTGCACGTTGGCGGCGTGGAGTCCCTTCGCGCCGGTCTGGATCTCGAATTCGACCTCCTGACCTTCGGCGAGCGTCTTGAACCCGTCCATCGCGATCGCGGAGAAATGGACGAACACGTCTTCGCCTCCCTCCTGTTCGATGAAGCCGTAGCCCTTGGCGTCATTGAACCACTTTACTTTCCCTCTGGCCATTGCGCGCTGCCTCCAACGGAGTGAATCGATCCTGCGCATCATGGTGCTCAGCACGCCAGTCGGCGTGCGGCGCCTATATAGGAACACCATGAACTTTTGTCAAGAAATCGCCCGGCGCGGCGGCCATGTCGACACGCGCTCCCACAGCACGGCGCGGCGTTGCTTGCTACCAGCCCTCGCGGAGCGTTAGGTTCGCCCGTGCCCAAAGAGAACCTGATCGGTCAGACGATCGCGGGATACACCCTGCGCGGCGAAGTCGGTGAAGGCGGTACGTCCGCTGTCTTTCGCGCCGACCATCCGACGCACGGCGTGGTCGCGGTCAAAGTCCTGCGCGAGAAGCTGCGGCAGGATCAAACCGCCGTGGCGCGCTTCGTCCGCGAAGCACGATATGGCGAACGCGTTCGCCATCCGAATGTCGTGCAGACCATCGAGGTCGGCGAGGCGGGGACGGGCCTGCATTTTCTCGCCATCGAATGGGCCAAGGGCGAGCTGCTCGAGCGTTACGTCAAGCAGCACGCACCGTTGCCCGCCGATGAGGTGGCGGTGATCATCTCGCAGATCGCCGATGCGGTGCAGGCGGCGCATGCCGTCGGCATCGTGCATCGCGATCTGAAGCCGGACAACGTCATGTACGATCCGGCGACGAGGCAGGTGAAGCTTCTCGACTTCGGCATCGCGACCGACACCGACATCGCGCCCGAGCAACGCCTGACGAGAGCCGGTTTTTTCGTCGGCACACTGATGTACGTGGCGCCCGAGGCGCTCTCGGGCGAGCTCGTCACGCCCGCCGCCGACCAGTACAGCTTGGCGACGATCGCCTATCTCCTGCTCAGCGGATGTCTGCCCTTCACGGCCAAAACGCCGCGGGAGATGTTCTCGCAGCTCCTCTCACAGCCGCCGACTCCACTGAACAGCGCGAAGCCGGGTCTCCGCTTCACGTCGGCCGTCGAGCATGTCGTGATGCGCGGTCTCAGCAAAGATCCGCGGCAACGATATCCGGACACCGTGGAGTTCGCGAGAGAGCTTCAGGACGCGCTCAGCCAGGATGAATCGTCGGCTGCACCGGGTCTCTTCACCCGGATGAAGTCGATCTTTCGGAAGTAGCGCTACGCCGCCGGAGTCGCCACCGTCTCGCCCGCGACGGGGCGCTCACGCGCGAGGTCGGCCGGGCTCACCGGAAGCCAGATCGTGAACGTCGATCCGCGCCCCAGCACGCTCTCCACGCTGATGTCGCCGGCGAGCAGGCGAGCCAGCCGCCGCGAGATCGCCAGCCCAAGCCCTGTGCCGCGCTGCATCGAGTCGCCGCGCGGACCCGCGTTCACCTGCTCGAACTCGTCGAAGATCCGCGCCAGATCGCTCGGCGCGATACCGACCCCGGTATCGATGACCTGCAGGGCAATCCAGATTCCGCTGCGCGGCGCCTTGGCGAGCAGCGCCGCGGCAGACGGGTCGTCCATGCCAGCGCGCGGCATCGGCGTTCGGTTGCCGATGTCCTCGGGCGCACCGAGCAACCGAGCGCGAACACTGACCGACCCCGTCGCCGTGTACTTCACTGCGTTGCCGATCAGGTTGATGAGGATCTGCCGCAGATGCGTGGGGTCGGTGCGAACGCGTGGCAACGAAGCACCCACCGTGATCGACAGTGCCAACCCCTTCTCGCTCACGAGCGACTCCAACTCGCTCGCCACGTTGAGTACGAATGGCCTGAGCACGATCGTCTCGGTGTGCACCTCGAGCCGCCCCGCCGCGATCTTCGCGATGTCCAACACCTGATCGACAAGATGCCGCAGGTGCGTCGCCGACGCGGCGATCCTGTCCACGGGTGGAACCTGACGCGGCGAGAGATCACCATAGAAGCCGTCGCGAAGCAGCTCGACGAACCCCACGATCGCGTTCAACGGCGTGCGAAGCTCGTGCGAGACGTTTGCCAGAAATTCGCTCTTGGCCTGGTTCGCTCGCTTCACGTCGCTGTAGAGACGCTCGAGCTCCAGGGAGCGCGCGGCGACGTGCAGTGCACGCTGCTGCTCGCGCAGCAAGCCGATCGCGAGAAAGAGCATGCCGCCGATGCCGAGAGCGAGCATCCCCCAGCGCTGCGACCGCGTCGCCAATGCGTGCGTCGATGCGATGGTCCATCTGCCGCCGCTCGGCAGACGCGCGAGCGCGATGGCGCTCTCGGCACCGAGTGCAGGGCGTCCGCCGGCGTCAAGCGTCGTCACCGTGTCCGCGCCCGCGAGCACCATCAGCACGCGACGCGACGCGGCCGCTTCGCTGCTGTCGGTCGACGTGCGGAGAAGCAGACCTCGAAGTGCTTCGCCGTCGATCACCAGGCCCACGGTTCCCACCGAGTCGGACGGCTTCGCTCCTGCGGCCGCCGGTGCGCTCGATGTCACCATCGCGCGGGTGAGCAGGATCCAGCCGCTCGACGCCGCGTCGCGTCCCCGGTGCGTCACGCTGAGCGCGGAACGCGCGGGCGACGAGAGACGATCCAGGCTGTCGACGAGTGCCGGGGGAAGTGGCGAGGCCGGTGCAGGACGATCGACCGCCAGCGTGCGTTGCCCACCTTGCACCACCCACACTCGACGAACCGCCGGCGCGTGCTGGAGCAGCGCCGCGATCTCGACGCGCAGCGCCCCACTGTCTTGACTTGCTGGATGTGCCGCCACGAGCGCCGCGATCCGATCGAGCAAGGCATCGTGATGCGATACGAACGCTTCCGTCAGCAGCGCTCCGCTCTGTGCGTCCAAGGCCGCGAGATTTTTGTTCGCGCGAACGAGTGCCCGATCGAGGAGAAGCAGCCCTCCGAGCAGCACGAGGAACACCGCTCCGATGAACCGCGAGAGCAGACCCAGCCCCACGCGCTGCTCGGCGTTGGCGTCGGTCGATTGACCCATCTCTCGCGTGCTGCTAACCTCAGCCACGACTATGACCGCTCACGATCGTCTTCTCTCGCTCCTCGCCGAGCGCTCCGCGCGCCGTGGACAATTCACGCTCGCCTCCGGGCGGCAATCCACCTTATACATCGACGCGCGTCTCACCACAATGAGCCCGGAGGGGCTCGCGTTGATCGGGCCGCTCGCGCTCGCCGCGATACGCAGCGCGCAATGGAACGTGGATGCGATCGGCGGACTTACGCTCGGCGCTGATCCAGTCAGCTACGCGATCGCCTACGCGAGCGCCGCGACCGATGCTCCCCTTCGTGCCTTCACGGTGCGGAAGGAAACAAAGGCGTACGGAACCGGGCGGTTGATCGAAGGCCCATTTCGCGACGGCGATCGCGTCGTGGTGATCGAGGATGTGATCACCACTGGCGGCTCGGCGCTGCGCGCCGTCGAGGCGATTCGTGCCGCACATGGCGTGGTGGTCGGAGTGCTCGCCCTCGTCGATCGGGAAGAGGGCGGGCGCGAGTCGCTAGAGAGTGCCGGACTGCCCGTGGTGACGCTGGCGCGAGCCACGGACATCGTCGCGCGCATCCCGGTCGCCTAGACTCACGGGGTTGAGGGGCACGCTGCGCTCCTGCTCCACGCCCACCGCGCCACTCTCCTGGTCCGGCAGGGCTTGCATCGGGACCGACACCAGCACTCGTTGTCCGCTCAGGATCGAGGCTCCGACACGCTCCGCGAGCGACGAGAGGCGCTCGAGCGACGACTCGTCGCGGATCGGTTCTCGGCCAGATTCGCACGAGATGCTCACCGTTCCCCGACCATCGATCGGGCCGCTGAACTCGAGATGTAGTTGATCACCCTCGCCGCACTCCTGCAGAGCTGTCTGCAGCACTCCGCGAAGCAGCAGCTCCAGGCCCGGTGTGTCCACTCGTCCATACGGAGCTGCGGTTCCGACGAGCACGGTGACTCCACGCCGCTCGGCCTCGCCCCGGAGCTCTCGGCGCACCGCGCACGCGACCGATCGTAGGGACACCTCCTGATCGGCAACCATCGGCAGCAGCGCTGCGGCATCGCTCAATCGATCTGCGATCAACTCCTCGAGAGAGCGAGCATTCCGCTTGGCCATCGCTTGAAAGCGTGGATCGGCTCGTGCATCAAGCGGCACGGACTCGTCGGTCATGAGCGCGAGCACGCTCTTGATGGTGCCAAGCGGATTCCGCAGATCATGGCGAAGGTGGCGGAAGCGCTCGCGTAGAGCATCCGTGTACGCTTGCATGTAGCCGCGCGTGGCGGCGAGCGAGAGAAGTGCCGCGCGCCGCTGAAGGTAACGCGCGATCCGGATACCTTGTGCCGCGCTCACCTCGCGCGCGTCGCTCTCGTCGAGCACCGTCTCGGCGGCATAGAGCATCATCGCCGAGAGCAGGTCCAACGCCTTCATCGTATGATGAAGTGAGCTGCCACAGGTGAACGCGTGGGCACCGAACTCGAGCCCAGCCGCGATCCCTTCCTCAGGGTCCAGATCGTCCGGCGTCGCTGAACCGAGCAGGGCATCGATGAGCCGCTGCGCCCAATCTGCTCCCCCAACCTGCCGAAGTCGGACGTCGTCCATCAACGCGACACTCTTGATCTGCGCCTCCCACCGTTTCGCGAGGTCTGCGGCCCCCGACCGAATGGCCGAGAGCACGCCGTTCTGAAACGGCCGATAGGAGCGCTCGTCCATGGACGGGCGCGCCGAGCCGGCAGGAGCCGGCGATCGGTCGGCGGATGGCGAGTTCACGATCACTCGCCATGCACCAAGCTTGCCACACGAGCGGCCCATTCGACCTCACGTTGCTTGACCGGGCCTAGGGCTCGCCTGACATTGTGCCAACAACCGTGCACCAGCCGGTTGTCCCCTCCTGTCCGCTCATGGCTGCCGCCCACAAATCGCATCAGGCGTCCGTGCAATTCAGCAGCGACGAGCGCGCGAAAGACGTCATCACCTTTCGCCTCGGCGCACGTCGCCGATACCTCCTCACCGGCATCCTCGGATTGGCCGGATTGGCCGCGTCACTGGCGGGCATCGCTCCGATCAGTGTCAGTCGCACGTTGCTGATCTTTGCGGCGTGCGTCGGCGTCAACGCCCTGCTCACCTACCTGGCGACCGGCACCTTGATGCATGCCTGGTGGATGCGGTATGCGGTTGCCGCGCTCGACGTGAGCCTCGTCAGCACCGTGATCGGCATCATGGGCCAGAATTCTCTGGCACTGCTCTACTTCGCCGTGATCGTTCCCTATTCGTTCGATCGTGGCCGCTCGCTCGGCTACTTCACGGCCTCGGTATCCGCGTTGGCATTCTTGCTCGTGCGGCTCCCGTTCTTGAACGGCTCCGGTGAGTACCCCTGGGTCTTGGTGACGGCCGGGTGCATTCTCCTGGTGGCCTCCCAGCTCGTTCCAATTGCCTCACGCTTGATCGGTCGCATCCGTGAGACGCGCGACGTCATCGCCGAGGTCGAGGGAGGCAACCTGCTCGCACGCGCCGAGACCAAGTACACGGACGAGCTCGGACTGCTGCAGCGGAGCTTCAATCGCATGCTCGGCGTCCTTGGCCAGCTCATCGGAGTCGTCCAGCGCGAGGCAGACGAGGTCGCCGCGCTCGCCGATCAGCTCGCGGGGGCGACTGGCACGCTCTCCGCCAGCGGCACCCAGTTCGCGCGCACGGCCGTGAGCCTCACGAGCCAATTGGAGACGCAGCGCCGCTTTGCAGAAGACGGGACGCACCACGCGCAACAGGCCCTCGGAGCGTCCGAGCGCCTCCGTGAGCGCGCAGAAGACATGGAGGCAAGCGCGACGGAGCTCGTTGCAGCCGCCGAAACGAGTCGAAACGCGATCGGGCGAGCGGGGAACACCCTGGTCACCATCAGCGATCGCGTCCAATCGACGGCAAAGACGGTGAGCGCGCTCGGCACGGCATCCGAGCAGGTTGGCGAGTTCGTGGAGACCGTCACGCGCATTGCGCGCCAGACCAACCTGCTGGCACTGAACGCCGCCATCGAGGCTGCGCGAGCGGGCGAGCATGGCCGCGGGTTTGCCGTCGTCGCCGAAGAAGTGCGGAAGCTGGCGGAGGAGAGCGCGCGAGCCGCCAAAGAAGTTGCGACGACGATCGCCGTCGTGCGCGACAACATCGCGCTCGCGGTGGACTCCATGGCCCAGGGAGAGCGCGAGGTGCGAGGCGTCGGCGACGTCGCCGAAGAGGCCAACCGAGCACTCGGCGCAATGCTCGAAGGTATTCGGCGGATCGCCGACGTGATCAGCGAAGCGGCAGCCGTGTCCCGGACACAGTCGGTAACCATGGGCACCTTGAGCACCACCATGGATGGCGTGCAGGGAGTTGCCACGGAAGCATCTGCTCGCGCCAATGCTGGCTCACGACTCGCGACCGAACAGACGCACGCCCTTGATGGCATGAGCGCTACCTCGCGGCAGCTTGCCGAGCTTGCCGATCGACTCCGTCAGTCGATCAGCCGCTTCGCCGTCGCGACCATGCCGTTCACTCAGGAGATGCGTCTCCCCGCTGTCGATGGGACACCCCGCTTGCCCATCCCGCCGGCGCCGTGAGCGGACGAAGCTCGCGGAGCGCCGCTTCGTAGGGGACGATCAGTTCGTTTCGAAAGCGCATGAACATGCTGGCCCCATCGTAGCGCTCGCGAAACTCACCTGCCGTGATGTGGAGCAGCGTGCGCACGTGGCGGCCGAAGCTCTGCGGCGAGCTGCAGTCGAGATGATTCGCAACATTGGCGATCGAAAAACCGGCGTTCTCGAACAGTCGCGCCGCTCGAACCAAGCGAGCCATCGCGAGATAGCGCTTCGGCGTCGGAACACCTGCACGGAAGAAGCGACTCATCATCGTGCTCGGTCTGACCTCGAGATGGCGAGCGAGGAGGCGCACATTCCCGATGCGAGGCGAACAGGTGAAGATGGTCTCGAAGAACCGCCGGCAGTCCTCCGGAGCACCCGCGAGATCCACGGCGAGCTGACCGAGTACTCCGCGTTGTCCCGTGTCGCCCGTGTCGGCCATGAGCGCGCCGCGCAGCTCACGCCAGCCGGCGGGGAGTCGAACGTCGACGAGGCGGCGAATCCCGCATTGGCCGAGTGTCAGCACCGCGTGCGGAGTGCGGAGCTCGAACTCGCTGAGCAGGGCGACCGCTGGAATGCGGGGAAACTCTCGGACCATTGAAGCGACACGGCTTGGCTGTTGGCTGGCACAGCTTACGGACACGAGTACCGCCTGTACCTGTCGCCCCTTGAGATCGCGAATGAGGTCGTCGACGCTCTCCCGGTGCAGCGTGCGATAATAGCCTTCGCCGGCTGCGTCGACACGCAATCGTTCAGCGGGCGTCAACCACGTTGCGATCGGCGGAAGCTCCGGCACCGTCTTTCCACCATGAGTCACGGTCCACCTCGATGAGGATGGGAAATGCAATTGCAGGCGTCGGCGTCGAAGGCCGGCAGGATTGCGGGCGCATGATATCGCATGTGCGTCACTCTGCCGTCACTGGCGGACGATGTTAGCTTTCGGAGGATGCTGTCGGCCGGATGGTCGCGGGTGCGCAAGCACTCGAGGAAAGTCCGGGCTCCACAGGGCACGCTGCCAGGTAACGCCTGGGCGAGGCGTATCAACGCCTCGACGGACAGTGCAACAGAGAATAGACCGCCGATGACCCAGCTTGCTGGGCACAGGCAAGGGTGAAACGGTGGGGTAAGAGCCCACCGCGCGGGTGGCGACATCCGCGGCATGGCAAACCCCAGCGGGAGCAAGGCCAAATAGGCAGCGAGGGACGGCCCGTCCCGACAAAGACGCTGCGGGTAGGCTGCTCGAGGGCGTGGGTGACCACGCTCCCAGAGAAATGACCGTCCGAGCTTCGGCTCGACAGAACCCGGCTTATAGGCCGGCAGCATCCACTCTCACTTTCTCCGCACGAAGCCGTGGAGTGATGTCGCATATATGAATTAAATATTTATTATTACTAAATAGCTAAAAGAAGATTCCGCTACTCCTCTTCGCGCCGCTCCAGTCGATCGCTCGTTCTCGCCTCTTGGAGGAAGCCGTGGCGTGGAACCCAGCGGCCGGAAAGCACCTGCCGTAATGTGCGCCAGATCAGCCGGACGATAAGAATGAGTGCGACCAGGACGACCAGGGCGAAGGCAAGCGTGATGTACGGATGGCTCCAGATCGAGAGAGCTAGCGTCGTGACGAGCCCGAGCTCCGTGACACTGGTGACACCATTGCTGATCGGCTCAGGTGAGGCATCGATCGCATACCGAAGACCCAACTTCGTGGTGTGGGTCGTGACGGCCAGACCTCCGCCGATGAGCGCTGCAACGAGCACGAAGGCTGGATCACCATGCCACGCAGTCGCCGCTGCGAGCGCGGCGGCTGCAGGAGGCCGAATCAGCGAGTGAAGTGTATCCCACGCTGATGCGACGGCAGGGATGAGCGACGCGAGAAATTCGATCGCCATCAACGTCAGCGCCGAACCAATGACCCACCACGAGGTCAGACCGATGAGACTTCCAGGCAGCGGTCCAATCCATCCGAGTCGGGTTGCCAATCCGATGATTCCAACCGTCGCATACAGATTCAGCCCGGCAGCGTAGGCAACTCCAGCTGCCTGAACCAGTGTCTGGAGCGCGTTCATGCATGCTCCATGGCCACTGTGAAGTAGGACGGTGCCTGGTTGCTCAGTCGACGAGCCGGAGTGGCATGACGAGACACAGATAGCTCGCGGGGTCGTTCCATCCTTCAGGCTCGATGGTAGCCGCACGCTCTGGAGCTTTGAACGTCAGCTTGACCTCATCGGTCGGGATGTATCGCAAAATCTCCAGGAGATAGCTGGCGTTGAAACCGATATCGAGCTGATCACCAGCATAGCGAATCGGGAGCTCATCTGTTGCTTCACCGAGATCCGGGGTCTGCACACTGAACCGTAGGATCCCGCTGTTGAAGGAAAGCCGGATTCGATGTGTTTGATCGGATGCGATTACCGACATGCGCTTGAGCGCGCTCGTCAGTGCCACCTTATCGGTGATGGCGACCCGATCATTGTCGCGCGGAATCACCTGATCATAGTTCGGATACGGACCTTCGATGAGCCGAGTGTACACCGCGGTGAAGGGCGACCGAAATCCGAGGTGATTGTCCCCTCGCGCGATCTCGAGCTCTTCATCAGCCGGAAAGAGCCGCCGAATCTGCTCGAGCGCTTTCGGTGGAACGATCAGATCCGTGGCCGGTGCCCCGGTTGATTTGATCGGCACTTCCATCTTTGCGAGACGGTGCCCATTGGTCGCCACCATCCGCATCGACTCGGGCTTGAGTTCCCACAGTACGCCATTCAGGATCGGCCGACTCTCTTCGGTACTAACGGCGAATGACGTATGGGAGATCAGTTTCTGGAGATCACCGGACCGGATCCGCCAGCTCTCATTGAATCGGACGGTGGGAAAGCTCGGAAACTCATCCCGCGGCAGCCCCAGAATCTTGAAATGAGACCGACCGCAGTCGAGGGTGACGCGCTGCTCACCAGCTGCGGCCATTTTTACAGGCGACGGCGGCAGCTCCCGTGCAATTTCCGAAAGCTTCTTGGCCGGAATCGTGATCGCACCAGAGGCTTCCACATCAGCAGCAACCTCCGTGCTGACGGCGATATCGAGATCGGTCCCCGAGAGGCGAATCCCCTTGTCGGTGGTTTCCACCAGGATGTTTGCAAGAACGGGTAGCGTGGTCTTGGCGGGGATGCTCGCTGCGACCGCTGCCAGCCCTTCTTGAAGCTTCTCCCGGGAAATCGTGAACCGCATCACCGCTCCTGTGTGCCAAGTGTGTGCAAACGGGACGTGGCTACTGTATCTACTCTATGAGAATGAAAATCTAGTAGTAGTCGTAGAGCCTGTTGATCTGTGGGGAATTTTCGCAACCCCATGGCCTGATGATACTTGTACCTGATTCTCTACTGTGGAGGCAGTGTGGAGTGATCTCGTGATCCACATTTCAGGCCTCTACTATCGGTCCAACGTAGCTGGGTGAAGAGAAACGAGCCGCCGGCTGGGGATAAAGTAGCGTGGCGTTTCAGCCAATGTGGATAAAGTGCCGGATTTCAGTCACGCGGCAAGCCCTTCCAGTTGGCTTCGCAGTCGACCGATTCGCTGTGCAAACGAAGGATCCTCTCGAAGGACTGCACCAACACGCTCGAGACTATGAATGACCGTCGAGTGATCGCGACCGCCGAACGCCGCTCCGATCTCCACGAGCTGCAGCGAGAGTAGCTCACGCATCAGATACATGGCTACCTGACGTGGAGCGGTCAGAGCTTTGGTTCGCGTCTTCGAGCGTAGTCCTTCAGTGGTCACACCCCATTCCTTGGCAACCGCCTGCTGGATCACATCTGGCGTCAGTCCGACGCTGGTAGCGACGGACAACTCGCCAGGTCGAAGCTTGTCGCGGAGCGCTTCCCGTGCCACATCCACGGTGATCTCGCGATGCTTCAGCGATGCGTAGGCCAGCAGCTTGATGATGGATCCCTCGAGCTCCCGTACGCTCGACCGCACATGTTCTGCGATGAAACGGATCACATCCTCGGGGATCGTCATCTCGAGATGATCGATCGATGCCTTGTTCCGGAGGATGGCGATGCGATGCTCCAAGTCGGGGAGCTCGATATCCGCGACCATCCCCCACTGGAAACGACTGACGAGACGTGCTTCCAGACCCGGGATCTCCGACGGCGGCCGGTCGCTCGTCAGGATGATCTGTCGACCAGCTTCATACAGCGCGTTGAACGTGTGAAAAAATTCCTCCTGGGTGGACTCCTTCCCTTTGAGAAATTGCACGTCGTCGACGAGGAGTAGATCCGTCTCACGATAGCGCCGTCGAAATTCCTGAGTCGTGCGCTCACGGATCGAGCCGATCATCTCATTGGTGAACTGCTCGGTCCCAATGAAGGTGATGCGAGTTTCCGGCTGCCGTTCTGATACCGCGTGAGCGACGGCCTGCATGAGATGCGTCTTTCCCAACCCCGTATCGCCGTAGAGAAAAAGGGGATTGTAGACCCGCCCGGGTGCTTGAGACACGGCGTGCGCCGCGGCTGCGGCGAGCTCGTTCGACTTTCCGATGACGAAATGCTCGAACGTATAACGCGGACTGAGGTGTGCGTTGATGCCGCCTTGTTTCTGTCGCGTTTCTGGCGCTGGAGGTGGGGGCGCTACGAAGAGATCCATCTGATTACGAGTCTTCCGCTCCGTATGAACCCGGAAGATCACCGACAGAGGATGACCCAGCGCGACGGGTGCGAGACTCGTCAACAGCTCGGCGTGCTTCGACTCGTTCCAATCGGCGGCGAACTGATCGGGTGAACCGACGATGATCGAATCGCCCTCGAGCGCGAGTGGCTCGGTGGGCTCGAGCCAGGTACGAAACGTTTGTTCCGGAAGCTCATGGCGTGCGCGATCCAGAATGCGCGTCCAGACTTCCGTCGCCGTGAGCGTCATTGCGTCATGTGGATAACTTGGGGAGGGCGGGGGAGCGAAGCTATCCGGGCCATGTGGAAAATGCAAACGACAGCTGAACGAAGGCCTACGTGCATGGCGTAACACGTTCACCGGCGAGACGAGGGCACGCGTCACACGCCTTGACCTATCTCTCTGTGAAGGCTAACTTTACCTGTCTGTGCCGTAGCATTTGCTTTAGACCGTTTTTGGAGTAGCCATGGGAAAGCCCACCTACCGCCCGCGCAACACGCGGCGGCTCAAGACGCACGGTTTCCGTGCGCGTATGGAAACGAAGTGGGGTCGCAAGACGCTCGCTCGCCGTCGCAAGAAGGGGCGTAAGCAGCTGACTGTCCGTATCCCGGACAAGTACGCAGGAGCCTGAGACGCCTCAGGCGTCCCTCGGCTTTCCGCGGCGTGCACGTATCACGCGAGGCGCGGAACTGCAACGTATCGCGCAAGAGGGGAAGCGTCTCCGAACCACTCATCTCGAGGTTCGGGCCATCGCTTCCCCTCTCGTGTCTTCACCGGGCATGCGCACTCGGGTCGGCCTGATCGTTCCACGATTCCGGCACTCCGCCGTCCTGAGGAATCGACTCAAACGCCGGCTTCGCGAGCTCTCTCGGACGCGCCTCCTCACCGTGGACATCCCCGTAGACGTGGTCATTCGCATTCGCCCCGACGCGTATCGGGCGTCATTTGCGGATCTCGCGACAGAGGTCGATCGCGCCGTCGTTCAGCTCGTTCGCTGGAGCGCTCAGGCTCAATCCCCGAGCGACCGGACGACGGATCCTGGTCCGCAGATCGCGCCGAACGACACCTGATGCGGACACTCCTCGTTCTCTGTGTGCGGGGCTACCAGGTGACGCTCGGTCATCTGCTTCCTGCGGCGTGCCGTTATTATCCCAGTTGTTCCGCGTATGCCATCGAAGCGCTCGAGCGCCATGGCGCGCTACGCGGTAGCTGGCTCGCACTCCGCCGTATCGGGCGGTGTCACCCATTCCGACCCGGCGGCTACGATCCGGTGCCCTGAGAGGCCGAACGCCTTCAGGCTCTCCCAACTATGGACAAGCGCTTCTTTCTCGCGTTGCTGCTGACGGCGATCGTCATCGTCGCTCCGCCTCTGCTCTTTCCAAACAAGAGCGCAACGCGATCGCCGTTGGCGATCGCGGACTCGACCCGACACCCCTCGGTCGCCTCACCGGGAGAGGCCACCGCCGCTCCAGCTGGACGATCGCCAACCACGCCCACCACATCGACACCGGGGCAACCGGCGACGCTTCCTGCCTCGACCTCCCTGTCGGCAGCGGCAGTCGAGACGACGACGGTACGGACGAAGCTGGCCACCTACACGTTCAGCTCACGTGGAGGCGCACCAATCTCTGTCGCGCTGGACAGCTATCCATCGCGGCGTCCGGCCAGCAACAAGCGTCCGTCCGAGCTCCTGCCATCCTCCACAGCGCTCGCACGCTATCGCCTCGCGCTCGGCCGGGACACGATCGCGCTCGATACGGTGCCACTGCGTCCTGAGCTGCGCACTGGAGCTACAGGTCCGTCGCTGGCCTACACCGGAACGGCGGCGGGCCACGCGATCGCACTGACGTACGACATCGTGCCGGACAGCTTTCTGCTTCACGTATCGGCCACAGCGGCCGGTGCGCCGGCGGGAAGCGCCCTGCTCGTGGATCTGCCCAAGACTCTCCGCTCGAACGAGCCTGACACCCTCGAGGACATCGGTCATCTCGCCGTCAGCTACCGGACGAACACCGGAGACATCGAGAGCGTCGGTTTCTCGAAGCTCGATTCCACTGAGGTCCGCGGCGAGACGAGGCCGGTGAGCTGGCTCGCGGCTCGCAACAAGTACTTCCTCGTCGCCTACCGTGCGCCGGCGAAGGCACCGTTCACGGCCATTCGCTTACAAGGGGGCAGTCGCTCTGGAAAGGTCGCCAACAGCCTTTCAGCGACCGGACTTCTGCCGCTGAGCGTCGACGGACGTGCGGCGTTCGACATCTATGCCGGACCGCAGGACTTCGAGCGCCTACAGAAGCTCGGCAACGATCTCGATCAGGTGAACCCGTACGGAGGATTCCTGCGCGGCGTCGTCCAGCCGTTCGCGGTGATCGTGATGAAGGTTCTTCTGTGGATCAAGCGCACGACCCACCTGAACTACGGCTGGGTGCTCGTGCTCTTCGGCGTGATCATCCGCCTCGCGCTCTGGCCGCTGAACCAAGGCGCCATGCGGACGAGCATGAAGATGCAGCGGCTGCAGCCGGAGCTCCAAGCGCTGCAGAAGCGGTACAGCGACGATCCGCGGAAGCAGCAAGAAGCGATCATGAAGGTGTACAAGGACCATGGAATGAGCCCTCTCAGCCCACTGATGGGCTGTCTGCCGATGCTCTTGCCCATGCCGGTGCTCTTCGCGCTGTACTTCGTCTTCCAGAACACGATCGAGTTCCGAGGCGTCTCCTTCCTCTGGCTGCCGGATATCTCCCTTCGCGATCCGTACTTCATCACGCCCATCCTGATGGGCGTATCGATGTTCGTGATGTCGTGGGTGGGAATGCGCAACTCGCCGCCCAACCCACAGGCGAAGATGATGATGTACATGATGCCGGTGATGCTCACCGTGCTCTTCTTCAACTTCGCATCTGGCCTGAACCTGTACTACGCCGTCCAGAACATCGCGGCGATCCCGCAACAGTGGTTGCTCGCGCACGAGCGAGCCAAGGCTCCACCCGTCGCGACCGCCGTGGTACGTGGCACTCCTGCTCCGGCGCAGAAGGGACGAACCTAGCAACTCAGCGAAGACAATCGTACCGCCACTCGCGGGTGACACCGCGGATCGGGGCGCGCCATCGAAGTGATGGCGCGCCCCGTGCCCGAAGGAGGCTCGTGAAGATCACCTATATCGGCCACGCGACGCTGTTACTCGAGCTCGGTGGCGCACGAATCCTGACCGATCCGAACTTCGACTCTCACCTTGGCCGCGTGCTTCCGCGCGTCTCACTGCCAGGGATCGCGCTCGACGCCCTGCCTCGGCTGGACGCCCTGCTGCTCACCCACGCGCACGCGGACCATCTCTCGTTCGAGTCCCTGGATCGGCTGCCGCGCGACATTCCGCTCTACGCACCGCCGTCCATTGCACGTTGGTTGTCTCAAAAGGGCTATCGGAACGCCGAGTCGATCGCCCCGGGAACGAGCGTGATGATGAGTGCCGGCGGGATCCGCCTGCACGCTGCCAGCGCAACGCACCGAGGCAATCGGTACGGCTTCGACCGATGGCGAAGCGCTGCCAACATGTATCTGGCGGAGACAGACTCGGAGAGCCTGTTCTTCGCCGGTGACACGGCGCTGACCCCGGATACGCACTCACTGGTAGAGCGGACGTTATGGTCGGTTGGCCGAGCGCTCGACGTCGCGCTGCTGCCGATCGGCTATGCGCCAAAGTGGAAGCCGGGCTTTCGTCGCGGGCATCTCACCCACCACGACGCGCTCGCGCTGTTCGAGACCCTGCGTGCGAGAGCGCTCATTCCTTATCACTGGGGCACCTTCCGCCACGTGACGTCCGGCGCGCACGACGCGATCGACCGACTGCGCACGCTGCTCCCGACCCATTCCGCACGCGATCAGGTGCATATCATCGAGCCGGGAGAATCTCTGGACCTGCCCCCGATCTCACACGGATGACCTCATCGGGCGAGGCTTTCCCGACGTTGGACGTGCACGCCATCGGAGATGGGGCGACGATCGCCGCGATCTCGACGGCGGCCGGACGAGGAGCGTTGGCGGTGATCCGCATCAGCGGCGGCGGCGCTCCGAGCCTCGCGAACCAGCTGCTCCGACCACCACCGACGGAACCACGGCGCGCTGTTCACGCGAGCTTCCTAGACCCCGACTCCGGCCAGGTCCTGGATGACGTCGTAGCCGTGCTGTATCGCGCTCCAGGCTCATTCACCGGGGAAGATCTGCTCGAGATCACGGGTCACGGAGGCTCCTTCGCGCCGACCAGCATGCTGTCCGCGATCATCCGAGCGGGCGCGCGGCAAGCGGAGCCCGGCGAGTTCACGCGACGCGCGGTGCTCAACGGGAAGCTCGATCTGCTTCAGGCGGAGGCGATCGGCGATCTGATCGACGCGCGATCGACGGCTGGTCATCGACAGGCGCTTCGACAGCTCGATGGAGAGCTCACCCGGCGCGTGCAGGCACTGCGTCAGCGCATTCTCCACGTGGAGGCGCTCCTCGCCTACGACATAGACTTCCCCGAGGAAGACGACGGCCCGATCTCGAAAGAGCGTGTCGTCGCGGCCGCGGACACGGCATTGCGAGATGTTCGCGCGCTGCTCGCGTCAGCGGAGCAGGGCACCCTCATCCACGAAGGCGCGCTCGTCGTGCTCGCTGGTGCCCCCAACACGGGGAAGTCCACGCTGTTCAACGCACTGCTCGGCGAGGCACGGGCGATCGTCACCGAGATTCCGGGCACGACACGCGATGCCATCGAAGCGGTGCTCGATCGGCCCCGCTGGCCGCTGCGACTCGTCGACACCGCCGGTTTGCGCGAGACCACCGACACGCTGGAGCAGCTCGGGATCGAGACGTCGGCCCGCTATCTGAATCGCGCCGCGCTCGTGCTGGCGTGCGGCGAGACGACGGACGACGTGGAGCACGCCAAGAGCATGATCGCGAACGCGAGCGCCTCACCCGTGCTGGGGGTGCTCACCAAGCGTGATTTAGTAGCACATAGAGAAATAAGCACGCACGCAATCGGCGATCTCGTCGAAGTCAGCGCGCGAACCGGCGACGGGCTCGCGCAGCTGCTGGACGTGATCGACGCGCGGTTGGCCGTCGAGCGCGGCGAGCCCCTCATGGACAGCCCAGGATTGACGCGGGCGCGGCATCGGGTGGCGGTGAGCCGCGCGGCCGACGAGCTGACGACGTTCATCACGGCGATGCGCGATGCGTCGCTTCCCGTCAGCATCGCGGCGATTCACGTTCGGACCGCCGCCGATGCTCTCGCCGAGCTGATCGGAATCGTGAACACGGACGACGTGCTCGACGTCGTGTTCCGGCAGTTCTGCGTGGGGAAGTAGAGGCCGCCGAACTCAGGCCGTCGCAGCAGCGCCGCGCGCCAGCGCGTCGAGCTCCTGCGCGCTTGCCCGAACCGCCCAGGACAGCCCACGCTCGGCAACCGCGGCTTCGACCATCCGTGCGCCGAGGAAATAGCCGCTGCGCTCGGGAAGCACGTAGCGATCGGCGGTACGCGCTTCGTCGCTCATTCCGCCGGAGAGATAGCGCAGCCGAAGGCCTAGGCCGGCACGATCGAGGTCCTCGCTCACCGCGCGCCCGATGACAGATTCGAGCTCCCGGACCCGCGCATACTGCCGGCGACCGAATCCGAAATACTCCCAGGGAGCATGTCCAGGGCTGATCGCCTGGGACACATGGACGGCAAGCCCTTCATTGGCGAGCAACTCACGAAGCGATGCCTGGCGGCCCGTCTCCCAATAGGAATAGTTGCCGTCCGCCTCCTCGATGAGTGGCCGCAGCTCGCTACGACTCATGGGGGAGGTGTATCGGATCGCATGAGCGAACTCATGCGCCAGCCAGAGTGGAATCAACTCGGGATCGAGACCCAGACCCTGAGTCTCCGGATTCATGACCGATGTGAAGTGCTCGAGGCAGGCGAAGGCGATGCCCTTTCCACCGACGACCAGTTCGCCAGCGTTCGCTGCTCCGACTCCGATCATGAGCACGACATCCACATCGACGTCCTGCTCGAGCAAGCGTGCGCACTGCTGATCGGTGGAGCGAGCGAGCGCGACGACATCGGTGCGCTCCAGCATCTCCTTCAGATCGGAGCGGTCCGCCAGTGCAGTTGCGCGAGCGACATCACCGAAATGTGGTCCGTCCGGATCGACGACGTAGTTCTGCCAGTACGGCTCGAGAAGGCGGCGGTTGGCTTCGAAATAGCGTTGGTAAGCGGCGACACGGTCCGTGCTATCGAGAACGGCGAAGAAATCAGGTAGCAGGTTGATCAGCATTCGACCGGGAAGCGACCTGCGGGAGGCAGCGCAGTGTCCCATCAGCGACGGGAGCGCCAAACATCGGGCGCATTGGACGCGGAATGATAGCGGCGACCGGTTGGTG
The DNA here is from genome assembly GCA_036008805.1 of Gemmatimonadaceae bacterium. Classification (GTDB taxonomy): domain Bacteria; phylum Gemmatimonadota; class Gemmatimonadetes; order Gemmatimonadales; family Gemmatimonadaceae; genus AG11. Next base: position 11,921 of record DASYMZ010000193.1, on the reverse strand, counting down.
GAACAAGAGAGAATAGCAGCGCGCCGATCTCACGCGCGGCAACCCGACCGAATTCTCCAGCGCAACGTCCATCGCGCGGTGCCGGCACGGGTGGCACGAAAATTTCCTTTGCATGTACGCGAGAGCACTGCGTTCCGAGAAGTCTGAGGATTGGGATCATGACGACGCTCCAACAGATCGAACTGCGCTGCCCCATCTGCGATACGCGGTTCAAGTCACAGCAGGTGATCTCGACGAACTCATTCGGTGGAAAGCGCACGGACTTCCACGAGCGAGCCGCCGGGACTCAGCCGCTGCCGTTTCTGATTCACATGTGCAATCGCTGTGGCTACTCGGGCGCCGAGCGCGATTTCACGGATGACGCCGACGTCACGGCCGGCCTCAGAGAACACGTGTGGAACGAGCTCGCGCCGCAGATCTCGACTGGATCCGTCCTCGGCTCCGAGAAGTACGAGGCGGCCGCCAAGGTCGCCGAGTGGCAGGGGCTCGATGCGAGGCACGTGGCCGACCTGCTCCTTCGCGCTGCGTGGTGCTGCGTAGACGAAGCCGACATCGAAGCGGAGCGGTTCTTCCGTCGCAAGGCCGCCTGGAAGTTCGAGGAAGCACTGGCGAGCTTCGATGGTGTCGCGCGCGAAGAGCGTGGAGTGCTGACCTATCTGATCGGCGAGCTCTGGCGACGCGTTGGCGACATCGGTCAGGCGACGGCCTGGTTCGATACGGTGCCGAGTGAGATCACCGACCTCGCGACGCAGCAGTGGGTGCTCGACGCGGCGCGCCAGCAGCGAGACTGCCCTCGAGAGTGGTTCGGCTGACCGCCGGCCAACTGCCGAGTCGCACCAGACGACGAAGGGCACTCCGCTCGGTGGTGGAGTGCCCTTCGTCGTTTCGCCGACCGCGGTGGGCGACGCCCGTCACCTCGTGCCGAAGAGCCGATCGCCGGCGTCGCCGAGCCCGGGGAGGATGTACCCCTGCGGGTTGAGCTCGCGATCGAGCGACGCACAGTAGACGACGACGTCCGGGTGTGCGTCCGCGAGGCGACGCACCCCTTCGGGCGCGGCGACGAGACAGAGAAACCGGATGCGTGACGCGCCGGCCCGCTTCAATGAAGAAACGGCGGCCGCGGCGCTGCCGCCCGTGGCGAGCATCGGGTCCAACAGGAAGAAATCCCGTTCGCCCGCGTCGCCCGGCACTTTGAAGTAGTAGTCCACTGGCTCCAGGGTATCGTGATCCCGATAGAGCCCGATGTGACCGACGCGCGCCGAGGGCACGAGGCGCGCGACGCCTTCGACCATTCCGAGGCCCGCCCGGAGGATCGGCACCAGCGTCAGCTTCTTGCCGCTGACCCGCATTCCCTTCGTGCGCTCGAGCGGGGTCTCGACGGACGAGGGCTCCAACTGCAGCTCGCTCGTCGCTTCGTATGCAATGAGCGTGGCGATCTCGTCGACCAGCTCCTTGAAGATCTTGGTCGGCGTATCGCGCGCGCGCAGGATGGACAACTTGTGCTGCACGAGCGGATGCGAGACGATGCGCAGCGTGGGAAAAGCAGGGGTGGTGTCCATGGGGCAGAAGCTACTAACTTCGCGCGCATGAAAGAATACCAAGCCGTCATGCTTCGACTCTCGCGCCACGCACGCGACGACGAGGACGCACTGACCGATCTGTTGAACGAACGAAGTCGCAGCGGTTGGCGACCGGCGATGATCTCGCAGGACGAGCACCGCGTGACTCTCGTGTTCGAACGCCCGGGCGACGTCGACGGCTGACTCCACCCATCCCAGACCCGCTGGCCAGGCGAAGCGGGTGGCGTTGCCCGCCGGAACCGACCGAAGTTGATCCGACCGTCGCTCCTCCGTTTCCTCTCTCCTCTCTCAGCCACATCGCATGGAGATCGAGTTCGCTGGCGCTGCTCGCGAGGTGACCGGATCGTGCCACATCCTGCGGATCAACGGAAAGACGGTGCTGCTGGACTGCGGAATGTTTCAGGGCCGACGGAGCGAGACCCGCGAGAAGAACGCCGCCCTCCCGATCGACATCCGTGAGATCGACGCCGTCGTGCTCTCGCACGCGCACATCGACCACGCGGGGCGGCTGCCGCTCCTCACGGCGCACGGCTACCGCAACCCGATCTACTGCACCGCCGCCACGCGCGACCTCTCCGCCGTGATGCTCGCCGACTCGGCGCACATCCAGGAGAAGGACGCCGAGTTTCTCGCGCGACGGAACAAGGCGGCGGCACCGCCGCTGTACGGAATGCGCGACGCGACGACGGCAGTCGAGCGCATGGTCGGCCTCCCGTACGATACGACGTTCGATGTCGTCCCCGGGGTGCGTGCGACGTTCACGGATGCGGGACACATCCTCGGATCGGCGTCCGTGGCTCTGGATTGTGTCGAGGGTGGGACGCGCACGCGCATCGTGTTCTCTGGCGACGTTGGACGGAATGGGTTGCCGATCATCCGGGATCCGAACCCACCGGTCGGGGCGGACGTGGTGCTGCTGGAGTCCACCTACGGCAACCGCGACCATCCGCCTGTCGCGGGTGTGCGCGACATGCTGGCGCGCATCATCACCGAGACGGCCGCGCGCGGAGGCAAGGTGCTCGTGCCGGCGTTCTCGGTCGGACGCACCCAGGAGCTCGTGTACGACCTGCACATCCTGGCGCGCGAAGGGAAGATCCCCGAGATCCCGATCTACATCGACAGCCCGTTGGCGATCGACGCGACGACGGTGTTCGCGATGCACCCGGAGATCTTCGACCGCTCCGAGGATCTCGTGCAACGGGTACAGGAGCTGTTCAAGTTCTCGCAGGCGCGGTACACGCGCGAGGCGAGCGAGTCCAAAGCGCTCAACTCACAGCATGGCCCGATGGTGATCATCGCGGCCTCGGGGATGGCCGAAGCCGGACGCATTCTCCATCACCTGGCGCACAACGCGGCCGACCCACGCACCACCATCCTCATCGTGGGATTTCAGGCCGAGCACACGCTCGGGCGCCGGATCGTCGAGCGCGCACCCGTCCTGAAGGTGTTCGGCGAGGAGATCCCGCTTCGCGCGAAGGTGGAAGTGCTCGGCGGCTACAGCGCGCACGGCGATCGGCACGAGCTGCACGCGTGGCTCGATCGCGTGCGAAATGGCGCGGCGGCACCCGCCATCTATCTGGTGCATGGAGAGGTCGACGCTCAAGACGCGTTTGCCGAGCAACTCCGCGCCGCCGGCTATCCGTCAGTGGTCGCGCCGGAATGGCACCAGAAGATCCAGCTGTGACGGAGCGGCAGCTCGTCGGCTCCGCGGCGGCGGATGCACGTGTCCGCATCGTGGATGCGGGCGCGCGCTGCATCGCGCGCGAGGGAGTCGCCGGCGCGAGCATGGCCGCCATCGCCCTGGAGGCGGGGGTGAGCAAGGCGCTGCTTCATTACCACTATCGCGACCGGGCCGCGCTGCTCGCGGAAATCGTGGAGCGTGTGGGAGTCCGAGTGATCGGCCGCGAGCGAGCGGCCATCGACCGGCCGGAGGCCGTGAGTGGTCTCGATGCGCTGTGGGGGTGGTTGGACGACGAACTACGGCGCGGGGAGCTGGCCAGCGTGGCGGCGCTGGCGCTGGTCCGCGAGGGACCAGTGCGCGACGCATCGCGAAACATCGCCGATCATCGGCGGCGAAGCGCGACGCGCACCGTGGAGCGGATGTTCGCTGAGCTCGAACTCACGCCGCGGCTCCCGGCCGCCCTCATGGCCGACGCGAGCGTGGTGTTCACCGACGGCCTCGCGCTCGACGTCGCAAGCGGGTCGGCGCGTGACCCACGCGTGAGCTTCGACATCTTCTGGCTCGGACTCCTCGGCCTCACCGAGTAAAACCGCGGTGGGCCGTCTTCCGCCGACGAGCGATCGACGGCTAGCTTGGGATGAATGCGTTCCTCGCGCCCGCTACTCGCGCGCCTCGCGCTCGCGGGGCTCGGGCTACTGCTTCTGATCTGGGCGGCGTCGCTGGTCGCCGTGCTGGTATGGGAGCGGCACGACCAGTCGCGGCCGGTGGGCGCGATCGTCGTGCTGGGCGCGGCGCAGTACGTGGGACGCCCGTCGCCGGTGCTGCGGGCCCGGCTCGATCACGCGATCGATCTCTGGAACCGGGGTCTGGCGCCGATCATGATCGTGACGGGCGGCACCGGGACCGGCGACACGACGAGCGAGGCCGCGGTGAGCCAGCGGTACGCCACCCAGCGCGGGGTGCCGAACCAGAAGATCCTGCTGGAGACCGAGGGCCGCACGACGAGCGAGTCGATGGCCGGCGTGGCCGCGCTGATGGGGGGCCAGGGCCGGCGCGACGTGTTGCTCGTGAGCGATCCCTTCCACATGCTTCGATTGACGATCCTCGCCCGGCGACACGGGCTGCAGCCCTATGCATCTCCAACGCCGACCAGCCCCATCGCCGCGAGCCCGAGCGAGCGATGGAAGTACGCCCTCAGCGAATCGGTGAAAGCTCCGTTGGCCTTCATTCTAGAGAGGAACATCCGGTGAAGCCCCGCTATTTCGTATCATTTTGCGCATTAATACTCGTCGGGGCGCTCGGTGCCCCGGTCGCCGCACAGAGCGCCGCGGCGGGCGGATCGCCAGGCGTCCCGAAGCTGCGATTCGAGAAGACGACGCTGCCGAACGGGCTGCAGGTGATCCTGCATGAGGATCATTCGACGCCGATCGTCGCAGTGAACACCTGGTATCACGTCGGCTCCGGCGACGAGAAGCCGGGGCGCACGGGATTCGCGCACCTGTTCGAGCACATCATGTTCATGGGCTCGCAGAACGTGCCGGTCGGGCAGTTCGACAAATGGCTGGAGTCGGTCGGCGCGGACAACAATGGGTCCACGACCACGGATCGCACGAACTATTACGAAGTGCTGCCGTCGAATGCGCTGCCGCTGGCGCTCTGGCTCGACGCCGACCGGATGGGACGCCTGCTCCCGGTGATGGACCAGGCGAAGCTCGACCTTCAGCGCGACGTCGTGAAGAACGAGCGGCGCCAGCGCTACGACAACACCCCGTACGGACGTGCGGGCGAGACGATCATGGCCGCACTCTTTCCGGCGGCGCATCCATATCATTGGACGACGATCGGCTCCATGACGGACCTGAGTGCTGGGTCGCTGGACGATGTGAAAGAGTTCTTCCGCACCTACTACGCGCCGAACAACGCCACGCTCGTGATCGCCGGCGACTTCAACCGCGACTCCGCGCTCACCTGGGTGCAGCGCTATTTCGGCGACATCGCCCGCGGACCGCAGATGCCGGCGCGTCCGGTGGTGCCGACGTTCGCCGTCCCGAGGGACACGTTCCTCGTGATGGAAGACAAGGTCACCCTGCCGCGCCTGTACGAGACGTGGCACTCGGTGAAGCTCTACCATCCCGACGACGCGGCGCTGGACGTGCTCGCCGACGTCCTCACCGGCGACAAGAACTCGCGGCTCTACAAGCGCCTCGTGTTCGACATGCAGGTCGCCCAGGACGTCAACGCGTTTCAGAGCAGTGGCCGGCTCGACGGCTACTATCAGATCAGCGTCACCCCCAAGCCCGGACAGTTGCCGAGCCGGATGATGGCGCTCGTGACGGAGGAAATCGCCAAAGTCGCACGCGATGGTGTAACGCCGCGCGAGCTCGCCCGCTCGCTCAACAGCCGGCGCGCGCAGTTCCTCGACAACCTCGCGTCGGTGCTCGGAAAGGCTGATCAGCTCGCGTCGTACGACTACAACGCCGGAACTCCGGACTTCGTGCAGCAGGATCTGGCGCGGTACGAGAAGATCACGGCGGCCGACGTGCAGCGCGTCGCGGTGGCATATCTCAACAAACCCAAGGTGGTGCTGACCGTGGTTCCCGAAGGACGGCGACAGTTGATGGCGACCGCGGGAGGTGCGAAGTGAGCCGCGCACCGCAGGGCGTGAATTCGCGAAGGGTGTGCACCGCCGTGCTCGGCACGGCGATGCTCGCTGCCTGCGGAGGTGCGAAGGTCGTGACGACGACCCCGCCGATTCCGATCGCTCCGCCGCCGGCGACGGCGACTACGACGGTAGATCTGACCAAGCCACCCACGCTCGGCGCTCCACCGTCGCTCAACCCACCGCAGATCACGACGCGAGAACTCTCGAACGGACTGAAGATCGTCGTGATCGAGCAGCACGAGCTGCCCGTGGCCGACGTGCTCCTCGAAGTGCGCACGGGCGGCGAGGCTGATCCCGCAGGGAAGATGGGCACCGCGGCGCTCCTTGCCGCCATGCTCACCGAGGGAACCACGACGCGCTCGGCACTCCAGATCGCCGACCAGGCCGCATACCTGGGCGTGCAGCTCGGCGCGGCGAGCGGATGGGAGCAGAGCACCGTGTCGCTGCATACGCCGACCGCGCAGCTCGACAGCGCGCTCGCCCTGTTCAGCGACGTCGCACTACGACCGAGCCTTCCGACCGCCGATCTCGAGCGCGTGCGCAAGGTGCGGCTGACCGCGCTGCAGCAGGTGCGCGATCGCGGACCGGCGATCGCCGACCGTGCGTTCGCGAACGCCGTCTTCGGTGAGCAGCATCCGTACGGCCGCCCGCTCGCTGGCACCGAAGGATCGGTCGCCTCGATATCGCGCGATGATCTGCAGCGCTTCTATCTGACCTACTATCGTCCGAACAACGCGACGCTGCTCGTCGTGGGAGACGTTCGGCCGGACGACGTGGAGCGGCGCGCGCGTGAGCTCTTCGGCGCGTGGGCGCGCGCGGGCATCGCGCCGGTCGCGACCAGCACGGCGAGCGCGGCCAAGGGCACGAGGCTCGTCCTCGTGGACAAGCCTGGTGCGGCGCAGTCGTCGTTCCGGGTGGGTGGCATCGGCGCGCCACGCTCGACGAGCGACTACTTCGCGCTCCAGGTGATGAACACCGTGCTCGGCGGCGCCTTCACGAGTCGCCTCATGCAGAACCTGCGCGAGACGCACGGGTACACCTACGGAGCCAACTCGGGCTTCGGCTTGCGTCGGTCGGCGGGGCCGTTCATCGCGAGCGCCGAGGTCGTGACGGCCAAGACGGACTCGGCGCTGATCGAGTTCATCAAGGAGCTGCGCGCCATCCGAGACACCGTGCCAACGGAAGAGCTGGCGAAAGCGAAGCGCTACCTTCAGCTTGGGCTGCCCGCGAGCTTCGAGACGACCGGCGGCATCGCGAGCGAGTTCCTCCCCCTGCTCACGTACGGGATCCCGCTCGACTTCTACGCGACCGCGGTACAACAGTACGGCGCGGTCACGCAGGCGGACGTTCAGCGAGTGGCGCGGCAGTACATCGACCCTGACAAGCTCACCATCGTGATCGTGGGCGACCGCAAGACGATCGAACCGGGGCTTCGCGCGTTGAAGCCAGGCGAGATCATCATTCGAGACACTCGCGACGTGCTCGGGGCGCCACCAACTCCCTGATCACGGCCGAGACGTGGACGAGCGGGGCGCGCCCACCGGCGCGCCCCGCTCCATTTTGGCGCGAGAGGTGCGAGGCTCGCGTAACGGCCCGGCAGCCGGGCCAACATCCGAGCAACCCATCCCGATGCAAATACCGATCGAGACGTTCACGCTGTCCAACGGACTGTTCGTCACTCTTTCCGAGGACCACACCGCGCCGATCGTCGCGGTGAACCTCTGGTATCACGTGGGTTCGGCGAACGAGCGCCCGGGCCGAACGGGGTTCGCGCACCTGTTCGAGCACATGCTCTTCCAGGGGTCGGCGAGCGTGGCGGCGAACGAGCATTTCGAGCTCGTGCAGCGCGCTGGTGGCACTCTCAACGGCTCGACGTGGCTCGATCGCACCAACTATTTCGAGACCGTTCCATCCAACCAGCTCGAGCTCGCGCTGTGGCTCGAGGCGAACCGCATGGGGTACCTGCTGCCGGCGATGACGCAGCAGAAGCTCGATACCCAGCGTGACGTGGTTCAGAACGAGCGCCGGTGGTCGATGGACAACCAGCCCTACGGTACCTGGTGGGAGCGACTGCCTGCGCTGGTATTTCCCTCGACGCATCCATTCCACCATTCGCTGATCGGATCCATGAGCGATCTCGATGCGGCGAGCCTGGATGACATCGCGCAGTTCTTCGCGACGTACTACACACCCGACAACGCCGTGCTTTCCATCGCCGGCGACTTCGACCCGGTCGAGGCCCGCGCGTTGGTGGAGCGGCACTACGGTCCGATTCCGCGCGGCGCCTGCAAGCCGCCGCTTCCGGACATGTCGCTCGCGCCTACGCTCGGAGGTCCCGTGCGAGAGGTGGTGCCGGACGACGTCGTGCTCCCGCGACTCTTCGTCGCGTGCCGCTCCCCGGTGTTCGGCAGCGAGGAGTACTATGCGGCGAGCGTATGCGGAGCAATTCTCGGTTTGCGGAAGGGAAGTCGACTGCATCGCGTGCTCGTGCGCGACCGGCAGATCGCCGCCGACGCGCAGGCGTTCACCTACGACCTCACCAAGGGCAGCGACCTTCTGGTGCTCGACGTGACGGCGCGCCCCGAGACGACGACCGAGCAACTCGAAGTCGCGGTGCACGAGATGCTCGATCGGGTGCAGCAGGACGGTGTCACCGACGAGGAGGTTGCTCGCGCGATCGCCCTCATCGAGACGGATTTGATCATCTCGCTGCAGTCCGCGGGCGATCGCGCGGACAAGCTGTCGCTGTTCGCCACGTACTTCGGCGATCCGTCGCTGGTGAACGTGCAGGCGGACAAGTATCGCGCGGTGACGGCCGAACGCGTCAACGCGTTCGCGCGCGCGCGCCTCGGGCGGGACAACCGAGCGAGCCTGCTCTTCGTCCCGAAGCAGGCGACCGAATCGGTGAACTCGACGGAGCTCGCCGAGGTGAACGCATCATGACGACCGATCAGACGACGGTGCGCGAGCCACTGCCACGACCGTCACCAACATCGCCGCGCGACTACGCATTCCCGCGATTCGAGCGGCGTTCGCTGCCGAACGGGCTGCAACTGGTCGTCGCGCCAGTGTCGAAACTGCCCCTCGTGTCCATCATGGCGGTGGTCGACGCTGGCGCGGCCCGCGAACGGACATCCGAGGCCGGTGTCGCGGCGCTCACGGCGCAGCTGCTCCTCGAGGGCGCCGCGGGACTCGATGGCGCGGCGCTCGTAGACCGGTTCGAGCGGATCGGCACGTCGGTGGATGCGCACGCCGACTGGGACTCGGCAACCGTCTCGCTCACGGTGCTCTCCGACCGTTTGCCCGAAGCGCTCGCGCTCGTGCGCGACTTGTTGCGCGCGCCGGAGTTCCCCGAGCGCGAGGTGGCCCGGCTGCGCGATGAGCGCCTGGCGGAGATTCTCCAGCAGCGTGCCGAGCCGGGCGCGCTCGCCGACGAGCAGTTCGCGCGCGCCGTGTATGCGCCGACCGCGCGCTACGCGACACCAGCGGGCGGGACGGCGACGACCGTTCGCGCGCTGACTCGAGACGTGGTCCGCACCTTCTACGGAGAGCATTTTCAGCCCGCCACGACGACGATCGTCTTCGCCGGCGACATCAGCGTGACGGACGCCGTCTCGCTCGCCGAACGGTTGTTCGGAGACTGGCGCGGCTCAGGCCGAGCGACACCTGCGCAGGCGATCGATGCATCGCCCGCGGAGTCGATCGTGCGGGTGGTCGCCAAGGTCGACGCACCGCAGTCCGAGATCCGCGTGGGCCACGTCGGACTGCCGCGCCGTCATCCCGACTACTTCGACGCGATGGTGATGAATGCCGTCCTGGGCGGACTCTTCTCGTCGCGCATCAACCTCAACCTTCGTGAGGAGCACGGCTACACCTACGGTGCCTTCTCGGCATTCGAATGGAGACGAGCGTCGGGCCCCTTCATGATTCATACGGCCGTGAAGAGCGACGTCACGGGAGCGGCTGTGCACGAGATCCTCAAGGAGATCGACGGCATTCGCGCCGCCGAGATCGGCGTGGAAGAGCTGACGCTTGCGACGAGCTATCTCGACGGCGTGTTTCCGATTCGCTACGAGACCACGAGCGCGATCGCGGCGGCGCTCGCGAACCTCGTGATTCACGATCTGCCCGAGAGCTACTACGACGAGTACCGCGCGCGAGTGCGCGGCGTGACCACGGCCGGCGTGCTGCGAGCCGCGAGACAGCATCTCCATCCCGATCAGCTTCGCATCGTCGTCGTCGGCGACCCGGCCGTGATCTCCGAGCCGCTGCGTGAAGCGGCGGGAGCGGTGGTGGAGCTCGTGACCCCTGAAGGAGCAGAGGCCGCCGCATGAGCAAGAAGCCACACGTGGTGACGTCCGAAGAGCTGGCGACCCGAACGAGAGGTGGGAAGCCGAAGGCGCAACTCGGCACCGAGCGAATCCACACCGGAAAGATCATCAAGCTCGACCGTGATACGGTGCGTTATCCCGACGGCAGCGATGCGGAGCTCGAGATCGTTCGCCACCCCGGGGCGTCCGCGGTGGTGCCGTTCCTGACTGATCCGGAGGGCGACGACCCGCAAATCCTCCTGTTGCGCCAGTACCGGTATGCTGCCGATGGCTTCATCTACGAGATCCCGGCAGGCCGGCTCGACCCTGGCGAGGACCCGGCCGCTTGCGCAGCGCGCGAGTTGAAGGAAGAGACCGGCTGCACAGCCAAGTCGATCGTTCCGCTCTTCACCATGTTGACGACGCCGGGATTCACGGACGAGCTGATCCATCTCTTTCTGGCGACTGACATCACGCACGGGGAGTCGAACCGCGAAGCCGATGAGTTCGTCGACGTGGTGGTGTTGCGACTCTCCGAGGCGTTGGAACTGATCCAGCGCGGTGAGATCCCAGATGGAAAGACGGCGTTGGCGATCCTCTACGCGGCCGGCTTCAAAACCGGCTAACGGGCGTGGGAGGGAGAATCAGGGAACCGGCGGATCGCTCGAAAAGGGATCCTGGCAGCCAGAAAACCGAATGCCCCGGGTGAGTGTCAAAAGTGGACACTCACCCGGGGCATTCCAGTGTGGTGTACTGAAAAGTGGACGCGCGGCCCGATTTCAGCCGGGGGCTTCAGACGGGCACTGTGGCACAAGTGATTGTATGCCAACGAGTTACAGAAACGTCACCCGAGGGAACTACCCGGCATGGCCCCTGCCTTAGTAAGGGTGCAAAGAGGAACAGAGTGTGGGTGCAGGACCCTGGTTCGTCGGAGCACAACCCTTTCGCAGGTTCTGGGGGATAAAACAATGGCTGACGTCGCAATGAAGCGGGTCGCCCAACGTGGGCCGACGATCCGTGAACAGTTGAAGGGGATGGACGACGCCGAAGTCGTCACGTCCTTTCTCGATGGTGAGGAGCGCGCGTTCCAGGAGCTCGTGGAGCGCTATCAAACGCGGCTGCTCAACTTCATCTATCGCACGATCGGTGACCGCGAGAAGGCAGAGGACCTGGTGCAGGAAGTGTTCATCCGGGTCTACCGCCATCTCCATCGGTTCGACCGCTCGAAGAAATTCTCGACCTGGGCGTACACGATTGCGTCCAACCTGGCGAAGAACGAGCTGCGGAACCGCTCGCGGAACCCGCTCGTGCTCTTCCAGACCATGAAGGGCAACTGGGACGACGAGGACCGGCCCCTTCAGTTCGAGGACACGACGGCGCGGCCGGACGACCTCTACCGCAAGCGCCACCTGCGCGAGCTGGTCGCCGAGACCGTGGCGAAGCTGCCGGCACACCACCGAGAGGTGTTCGTCCTTCGCGAGCTCGAGGGCAAGTCGTACGAAGAGATCGCCGAGATCACGGACTGCAACCTGGGCACGGTCAAGTCGCGACTCAACCGGGCGCGGAACGCGTTCGCCGAGATCATCGAGCCCTGGGTGGACTAGAAGCTGGGGACTTAGGGACTTGGGGACTTAGGGACGTAGGGACTTAGGGACTTAGGGACTTAGGAAAGGCACACCGAACTGGCT
>DASYMZ010000192.1:0-46673 GCA_036008805.1 Gemmatimonadaceae bacterium | reverse complement strand
CCCCGATCAGCCGCGGCCGAAGGTTCGGGGACTCAGCTGTCCTTCCGTCGACCCGGTGCCGAGGTATCGTCAACGGCGGTTGCACTCGCCGATTCGGAGGGATAGTCCACCACCACCTCCATCCCGTCCTTCCCCACCACCGTCCGCTCGAAGCACTCGCGCGCCTCCTTTCCAAGCTCGCTCGCGTCGCGCGAGTAGCGCGCCGAGAAGTGCACCAGCAGAAGGGTGCGCACCCCCGCGTCGCGCGCCACCGATGCCGCTTCACGCGCGGTCGAGTGTCCCGTCTCCACCGCGCGCACGGCCTCCTCGTCTCCGAACGTGGCCTCGTGGATGAGCAGATCGGCGTCGTGCGCCGCTTCGATGGTCCCCGCGCACGGACGTGTGTCCCCCGTCACAACGATCTTTCGCCCGGGTCGCGGGCTGCCCACCAGCACCGACGACTCGATCACGCGCCCGTCCGCCAGCGTCACCGCGCGCCCGCGATGGATCTCCCCCCACAGCGGACCCTCCGGCACCCCGAGCTCGCGCGCGAGATCAGGATTGAACCTCCCCTTCCGGTCTTCCTCGACCAGCGCGTACCCCACCGCGCGCGCGCCGCGATGATCCACCGGAAAGGCGACGATCGCGTGCTCTTTGCGCGCGACCTGGTCGCCTGGCTCCAGCTCCGTGATCTCGACCGGAAAGGTCAATCGATCCATCCCGAACTCCTCGGCGCGCTTCAGCGCGCGCTGCGCACCACGAGGCCCCCACAGCCGCAGTGGGTCCGTGCGTCCCTGCAGTGACATCGTTCGCATCAGACCGATCACGCCGATCACGTGATCCGCATGGAAGTGCGTGAAGAAGATGTCCGCGAGCCCGAACGACACGCCGTAGCGCATCATCTGGCGCTGGGTGCCTTCACCGCAGTCGAACAGCAGTGTCTCGCCCTCTCGCACGATCGCGAGCGACGCGACGTTGCGTTCCACGGTTGGACGCGAGGCGGATGTTCCGAGAAGACGTACGGCAAGCGACATGGCGGGAGAATATACTCCCGGCGGCCCATCAATTGCCCGCTGAAGACGCCGAGTGGGCGTGGACCCGACTTCGCTCGGAGTGACGACGCTGCGTGCATCGACACGAACGGTCTTCTCGAGCGAGCGAAGCGAGACGAGGGAGCTGCATCCAGTCGTACGAGACTGAGTCGCATTCACGTGCCACGTTTCGAAGGATTCACGGCAGCAAACACATGGGTCCGCAGTTTGCACACGGAACGAGCGGGAGTCGGCCTACGGGCCACAGCGGAGATGACGCGGAACCCGCAGCGATCGGGGAGCGCGAAACCGGGCAAGCGGTCCATCACATCCAGGAGGAGCGGTAATGGCGATCAGACCCAATAACGAGGAGCGAGGTTTCGGCGACCGCGAGCGGCAGCGCGAGATCTCCAACGAAAGCGGGCGCTCTGCGCGCGCGACCGGTGGCGATGCTGGCGGCCGTGCGGACAACGCGCCGGAATCCGGATCCGCCCGTCGCAGCAATCGCGGCTTCGCCTCGATGGACCGCTCCAAGCAGCGCGAGATCGCGAGCAAGGGCGGACGGGCAGCGCATCAGAAGGGCACGGCTCACGAGTTCGACTCGAGCGAGGCGCGCGCCGCGGGCCGCAAGGGCGGCGTCACGGTGAGCCGCAATCGCGAGCACATGGCGGCGATCGGTCGTCGTGGTGGAGAAGCGCGCGGTGCGAATCGCGCGGCTCGCCTTCAGCAGAGCGGCGACGCGGAGCAGGGAAGCGCGCAGCGCTTCCAGGGCGATCGCGAGGTCGGACTCTCGGCCAACACCAACGGACAGCCGGCGAACAACGCGGGTGGCCAGGGCACGGCGCGTCAGAGCGGCAGTTCACTCGGCGGCGAGCGTCGTCCGACGAGCGGCGACGAGCGCAACATCGAGCGCCCGTAGCACTCTCGTTGGTCTGAGTGGCTCGACCGACGCGGTACACCGGGCATCGTCCGGTGTGCCGTCGCGTCGTTCCTGACCCGCTACACCGTCGTCGCGGCGGCTTCGCCTACGATCGCGTTCCAGATGTTGGAGTCGATGTTGGAGCCGCTCACCACCACTGCCACCGGACCCTCCCACCGTCCGCGTGAGAGCATCGCCGCCACGCCGACCGCTCCCGAGCCCTCGACTCGCGCATCGTGCGAGCGCGCCAGCCAACGCATCGCGTCGGCGATCTGCTCCTCCGAGACGACCACGATCTCGTCGAGCGCGAACCGGCCGATCAGCGCACCTTCGTCGTCCACCTGACCCGCGAGTCCATCCGCGAGCGTTGCAACCGCGGGAATGTTCGCCCGTCGTCCCGTGCGCAGCGACTCCGCCATCGCGTTCGTCAGCTCACTCTGCGCCCCGACGATCCGCACGTGCGGCGCGACCGCGCGCACCAACACCGCGATGCCTCCCGCGAGCCCGCCGCCGCCCACCGGCACCACGAGCGTGCGAACTCCCGGAAGATCCTCGAGGATCTCCAGCCCGACCGTCCCCTGGCCGGCCAACAGCGGACGCCCCGTGCACGGGCTCACGAACGTCATCTCTTCCCGCTCGGAACACGCCACCGCCGCGTCGTGCGCCGCGTCGTAGTCGGGCTGCGACGCATCCACCAGCGCACCCATCGCCGCGATGCCGTCGCGCTTCACCGCCGGTGCGGTCCACGGCACGAAGATCCGCGCGCGAATGCCGAGCGTGCGCGCCGCATACGCGATGCCGAGTCCATGGTTGCCCGCCGATGCCGCGACGACCCCGCGACGGCGAGCGTCGGGCGACATCGTGAGCAGTGCGTTGAACGCACCGCGCAGCTTGAACGAGCCGGTGATCTGAGCACTCTCCCATTTGAGATGGGAGTCGGTGCCCACTCGGGCCGTGAGCGGAGCGGACAGCGTACAGGGCGTACGCTGGATCACTCCACGCAGGCGATGAGCGGCTGCGAGGACGTCGGGAGCGGCTGGGAGGATCATGACGACGGAGGAGGGAAGCCGATGATCGCTCGTCGGCGCGGCCGTCGCAATCTACACCAGCGCGCCCTGCTCACCCCATCGGTCCAGGTACTCGGCCATCGGATATTTCGCGTGTGCCCGCTCGAGCGACATCGGCCGGATCGTTCCCCACACGGGACGCGCGGCGAACGGGCGATCGAACTTGCCGAAGCACCACTGGATCCCCGCGTAGCTGTTCGGATCGCGGCCGTCCAGCGCGTACTTGTCGTTGAGATGGATCAGCCACGCCAAAGCGTCTGCGTACGTTGGCGCCCAGGTGATCACTGATTTTCCCCACAACATCCGCACGACGTTGTGCATCTGCCCCGACTCGAGCAGCTCGCGTTGGCCGGCGTTCCAGATCGGATCGTGCGTCGCCGCGCGCTCCAGCTCATCCAGCGTGTAGGTCGTCTCGCGGATGTCCGCGGCGTGCGCCCGCATCGAGCGGTGCACCCACTCGGGCAGTGCGTCCAGCGAGGCGTATCGCGGATTCCGGAGACAGAAGTTCAGCGAGAGCTCGCGCCAGGTGAGCATCTCGTTGAGGAACGCCTCGCTCGCCTCGCCCGGCGCCGCGACGCGGACGGTCCGCACCACTTCGAGTGGCGAGATCATCCCATGGTGCAGCCACGGCGACAACCGGCTCGACCCTCCGGCGTCGGAGGGATTGCGACGCCGCTCGGCGTATTCCGTGAGACCGTCCCTCACGAACGACGTGAGCCGCGCACGCGCCGCCGAGAGTCCGCCGCGCAACGCGACAGGTCGGACTGAATGGTCGATGTCGCAGCCCGCCACCTCGACCGGGATGTCGCACGCGCCGACGTCGAGCCAGTTGACCTCGAGAGAGTCGGTCACCGACTGAGCGAGCGAGCGCTTCGGCGGCCGATCGTCCACCGCCTCGAGCGAGTGCTCGATGAGCCGCGCCAGTTTGGGACGCATCGTACGGGCCGCGTACTCCTCCCGATGGAACGACGCCGACGCCACGACTCCCACGGAGTCGACGGCGACGACTCGGCAACTCACCCGGTCGGCGAGGCGCTGTGATCGCTCCGCCACTCCACCCGTCGGAAAGAGATCCGTCACGACGAGCGCCGCGCGGCGCGCGAGCCTGTCCATCACCCGTGGATCGCCGTCACGTTGGCGACGAAGAGCGAAGCGGTAGGTGAGACCCAGCTCGTGCGCTCGGCGCGCCAGCTCCTGCGCGCCCTGCAGCACGAACGTATGAAAGCGGTCCGACGCGTGAGCGGGAGTCGGGGCGAGCTCCTGGTGAATGAGCAGTGGCTTGCCCACTCGGTCCGCTTCCAGCGTGGCGAACCGGAGCGCCCAGTTGTCCTCGAAGCGCTGGCTGGTCTGCATCCAGTAGAGGATGTACTCGCCCTCGGGCTGGAGCCGTTTCTCATTCAGCGTCACCGCGCGAAGCGAGACCTGATCGCGAACGTAGGGTGATCCGAGCGGATGCGTCATGTGCTCGGAACGAACCAGCGCGCGCTTCGGTTCCCTTCGTCGCGTCGTGCTCGTTACGAACGTCGGCGGCGCGCGTCTGCTTGACAGTAAGGGGCGTCCGGCTAGATTTCTGCCAGTGACGGCGGCTCCGCACGGTTGCGGGGCCGTTCATTGTCTGGCTGGTGGACGCCGAGGAGTAGCACTCTCCAGAGCCATCGCCGATTGGGGCTGTAGCTCAGCTGGGAGAGCGCTGCCTTCGCAAGGCAGAGGTCAGGGGTTCGATCCCCCTCAGCTCCATTCATCGGTTTTCGTTGGCGTAGTGTTTGCCAACACTAGCAACACATTGCCCGCCGCCGTTCGGTAGGACGGAGAGTTCCAATGACGGTGAGCGTGGCAACTTCCGTTGCCTCGCCAGTTCAGTAGGCGAGACGACACGCCGCGACCCCTCGGGATCGCGGCGTTTCTGCTTTCCGGCTACGGCGCCGCGATCGCCTGCGCGTCGTCGCGCATCGCCGTGAACAGCTCGCGGAGCCACGCGTTCTCCTCCTGCTCCACCTTCGACTCGAAGTCGCTCAGCGCCGCGCTGCTCAGCGAGTTCAGGAAGCGGAGGATCGCGCTCTCCTGCACGTAGAGCCGGGTCTGGCGGACGATCACCGTCGGGCCGTCCGCGTCTCCGCGGAGGCCGATGCGAAACAGCGAGCCCTCACCCGCGAACGGACGGCGCAGCGACGCCCGGATCAACCTCGCCGCCGCGAATGGCAGATCCCACTCCGGCTCCTTGCGCGCGGTCATGACCCACTCGTTGACGGTGTCGCCCTCGCGATGATGGATCAGCTCCATCGAGAGATCGTGAAACCCGACGCCGAGGTGCTTGATCCTCGCCTTGAAGTCGACCCGCAGCACCAGCGTGTCGGGCATCACAGCAGGTGCGCCCGACAGCGCGACGATCTTTCCGTGCAGCGTCCGTAGCCGGACCGACAGCAGCCGGTCTCGCGCCGACGCTTCCATGTAAGGAACGCCCGCGCGGTCGGTGACGAGCACGCGGTACTTCGCCGGATCGACGTATCGCCGCATGTAGTCGCCGAACGCCGGGTAGCGCCGCGCGAGCAGATCGGACCGCATCGCGATCCCCAGTGTCACCGCCGTGCTGCCATCCGCGAGAGGAGTCGGATGGAGCGAGTCAAGCGAGAACGCCATGCCCAGCACCGCCGACGTCCGTGGCGCGGCCGCCGCCAGATCGGCGCGCGCCTGACGCTCGGTCTGCCGCTCGGACCCCGCGATGAGCTGGGCAGCGGCGCTGCCGATCTCGGGCGGGCGTACGCTGCCCAGCGCGAAGTCGACCGTGGCATCCCACCGGAACGCATTGTCGGAGAGCCGGCTCAGCGTGATGACGTGGCGGCCGTCGCCGGCACTCCGCGGCGCCACGACCCCGCTGCGGGAGGAGAGCTGATATCGGCCGTCGGCGAAGCCGCCGTGCGTCTCGAGCAGTCGCACGCTTCCCGAGCTCCCCGTCCACGCGGCGGTATCCTGAAACACGCCTGACGGAACCAGCGCGCCGCGGGTGATCTGGATTCGCGCGTACTCGTATTTGGGATTCCGAAGGACGTCGGCATGGCGCGAGCTCAGAGCGCCGAAAAGCTGATCGATGTTCGTTCGGGCACGTGGCCCCGATCCGAGACCGGCAAAGGCGTCTCTGCAGCTCGATACTGGCAGGAGCAGTGCAACCAGAAGAGTGGCGCGCCGAGCGAGCTCGGCGACGCGAGTGGTGCTTGAGTGGGGCAGCGTGCGCTCCGGCGGGGGATGCGAGGGGTTGAAGGAGCGTCCTACCAGAGGTATTTTAAGTGGGTTCCGCCGAATGTTCACTCGATTCGGCGGATTTGCTGCCCCTTGGTGTAACTGGCAACACGCCTGACTCTGGATCAGGAGAGTCCTGGTTCGATCCCAGGAGGGGCAACTGAAGCCCGGCCTCGCTCACGCGAGGCCGGGCTTTTGGTTTTTGCGACGCCGGGGCGGACGGCGTCACGTCGTTCTGCTCGCGTTCCAGTGCCTGGCCCTTCCTGAGCTTTCTCTTGGGTACCCTCTGACGCGCTCTTACGGACGAGATCGGCTTTCGGTAAGGTCTCGGCGCTGATGGTCTCGTGACGTGCATCACAAAACTCGTCGCGGTCGGACGGGTTCGCGGTTGTGCCACCGGCTCATCGGCCTCGATTGCCCACCCACCCCCGAGCCCGTCCGCACATGACACGTCCCGCCGATCCTCGTTTCGGAGCACTGCCCGCGCTCACGAGGCGACCTCTTCTCGTTGCGATGATGCTGCTCGCCGCCAGCGCGTGCGGCGACAGCGCCGTCACCGGCGTCGTCGTCCCCAGCGCGAATCGCCCGGCTCCCTCAGGCCCCAACCTCCAGCTCGCCGCCGCGCGAGCGGACTCGATGGCCAGGGGCCTGTATCGGCCGCGCGCGCTAATGCAGATCGGACCGCAAACCAGCTCGCTCGTCTCCGTCGTGAGCGTCGTGCCCGGATGGGTTCAGGGATACGTGCAGCCCAACCTGATTCAGGCAAAGCTCGCCGGCCCGGTGAAGTCGGTGACGGTGTCGAGCGGCCAGGGCGGTGACGCGATTCAGTGCAGCGGAAGTTACGGGCGGCTCGTTGCCTACGACGCCGTCAACAATCTGCTCGCCGACGTTCCGCTCACCATCCCCGACCCGTGGGATTGCGGATTGGATCAGGTCACCTACGGTGCCCGCGCGACGGCGACCAGCTCCAGCGCGGAGATCGCGAGCTTCTTCATCCTCCCCATGAGCCCACTCGGCTTTCCCGTACTCGGAATGCCAGGGGGCCGAGCCACCGCGACCTACGTTCCGCAGCTCACCCCGGACGCGGATCCCAACGAGCCACCCATCGCCAGGCTGCAGATCGTCTGCGTCGTCACGACCTTCGCCTGTACCTTCGATGGATCGGGGTCCACCGACGACCACGGCATCGTGTCGTACAGCTGGGATGCCGGCGCCGGACAGGCTGGACGCAAGAGCGGAAAGATCGCGTCGTTCACGTACCCGAACGGCAACGTTCGCATGATCACGCTCACCGTCACCGATGCGAGTGGGCGATCGGGCAGCGCCAGCCAGCCCTTCTACTTCTCCTTCGCCAGCCAGCCAGGATCGAACACCCCGCCGGTCGGCGCGTTCAACGTCGTGTGCCCGAGCCTCACCTGCACCTTCGACTCCTCGCCATCCACTGACGATGCCGGCATCGTAGCGCGCGGTTGGAACTTCGGTGACGGAACGGGTGGTGGCGGAAGCGAAGCAGTCATCCGGCACACCTACGCTGCGCCAGGTGTCTACAACGTGTCGCTTTCGGTGCACGACGGCGGGGGCACCGGCTCGCAGACCGTGAAATCCATCACGCTTGGCGCATCAGGCGCCATCGACTTGCCGCCGACGTCCAGCTTCGTGTGGTCCTGCATCACACCCGCAATGCCGCACCAGTGCACCCTCGACGCCGGGGGTTCCTCGGACGACAATGGAATCGTGTCGTATCAGTGGAGCTGGGGGAACGGGCGATCGGAGACGAGAGTTGGAAAGACCGCGAAGAACACGTGGTCGGGCTATGGCTTCTATCCGGTGACGTTGACGGTGAAGGACGCGAAGGGACAGACGGGAACGTCCATGCAGTACGTCGAAGTCCAGTAGCACGTCTTGATTGGTACGAGAACGCCCGGTCGCGCAATGCGCGACCGGGCGTTCTCGTTCATGGCGACTCCGGTTCGCTGCCGCGAAGGCCGAGCAGGATTGCCTGGCGCCTCACAACATCACCAGCCCGCGTCGCGCCGCCGCGACGAGTACCTCCGCCCGGTTCCGCGCGTCGAGCTTCTGGTAGACCGCGGCGACGTGCGTCTTCACCGTGTGCTCGGTGATGCCGAGCCGCGCAGCGATCACCTTGTTCGCGAGCCCCTGCGCGAGCAGCGCGAGCACCTCACGCTCGCGCGACGTCAGCGATGCCGACGGTGCGCCAGTCGGGTCCGCGTCGGACACGACGCGATGGGTACCGCCGAGCAACTCGGCTGATACACCCGCCGGCAGCACGACGAGACCCGCCGCAACCGCGCGCAACGCGGCGCGAAGTTCGTCCGCGGCGGCATCGATCGCGAGTACGGCACTCGCGCCCGCGGCATACGCGTCCTGCGCGATGGCCGCATCCACCCGATCGAGCAGCATCATCGTTGCGGGACCGCGCGCCGAGGTGTCGAGATCACTCTCGTCGGATGCGACAAGCTCCGCCCCCGGCTGGCGCGTCGACGGAACCAGAATGACGACGTCCACTGCACTCTCGACCGCATCCGTGCGCGCGGGTGAGCCGCCGCCGTCCGCGAGTCTCGCTACATCGCGAATGCCGGAGCTCTCGACGATGCGCACGTCGGGCTCCGCGCCGATCACGCTCGCGAGACCGGCGCGAAGGATGGCCGAGTCGGCGATGATCGCGACTCGAATCATACGTCCCGTCAGGCGGCGCGCCGGCCGCTGCTGAATGCCGAACCGGGAACGACTTCGCAGGTGAATCGGTGGCCGCCGCGACCCACGTCGAACCGCAGCATCGTTCCAGGACTCGCGTCTCGCAGCAGCGTGCCGAGCTCCGATCCGTTCGCGAACGGGCGGCCCGCATGACCGAGCAGCACGTCGCCCTGGATGATGCCCGCCCTCGCCGCCGCTCCGTGCGGATCGAGCGCGAGCACCAGCAGTCCCACGGAGCTCTCCTTCGCGCCGGACGGAATGCGCACCCGCACCGGCCGTAGCTGCACGCCGAGCGTCGGGCGCGGCGCGGAGCCAGCCAGCATCTCGCGCACCACGTCGATCGAGATTGCCACGCCGAGCCCGCCCACGATCATGCTGTTCACCCCAACGACGCGGCCCGATGCGTCGGCGAGTGGCCCGCCCGAGTTGCCCGGAGCGAGACGGATGTCCGCGACGACGTACGGCGAGCGGCCCGGTTGCGGCGCCGCGTGCACGACACCCATCGTCAGCGCGTGCTCCACGCCGAGTGGATGACCCAGGGCGAGCACCATCTCTCCCGTGCGAAGCGCCGAGGGCTGTCCCATCACCGCCGCACGCATCGCAGGGCCACCCAACGACCCCGCGTCGATGCGAAGCACCGCCAGATCGCGGCGCGCGTCGCGGCTGACCATCCGCGCGAGCGCGACGCGCCCGTCGCTCAGCGTGATCGTCGCCGAGTCGGCGGCGGCAACGTGCGCATTGGTGACGATCGTTCCGTCAGGGGACCAGACGATTCCCGCGCCCTGTCCCGCGCCACTTCCGCTTCGACCACTCGGCGCACTGCGTCGTGAGCGTGCGCTCTGGACCGACACGGTCACGCCGCGCAGCGCGCCGGCAATCGCGTCGAGCTCGGTGCCGATCGTCTCGTTCAGTGATGTCATGACTGGCTGCGCTCCGGATGCGCGTCGACGACGAAGGTGAGCGTGAGCGGCTGTCCCGCTCGCACGAGCGTGCCAGCCAGCTCGCCTCCCACTGATTCGGGGCCGAGCGCGGCGAACACGTCTTTCGGATCCTCCATCGCCTGCCCGCCGAGCCCGACGAGCACGTCTCCGATGAGAATTCCCGCGCGATCCGCCGAAGTTCCTGGCTGCACCGATACGACCATCAATCCCACCGCCGGCACGCGCCCGCCGATCGGGTCGATGCTCGCGCGGATGGACTCGGGCAGCGGCACGACGTGCGTGCTGATGCCAAGGAACCCGCGCCGCATCACGCCACCGTTGGCCTGCAGCGAGGTGATCACTCGCTCTACCGTCGCTGACGGGATCGCGATCGCGCCGCCTCGGGTCAGCCCTGACGTGCACAGTCCGGCGACGTTGCCCGCCGCGGTCACCAGCGGGCTTCCCGAGAATCCGTCGTATACCGACATGTCGAGGCGAACGAACTGATCGATGCGTCCGCCGCGCGCCGTTCGCCACGCTGGTCCCACCGCCGAGATCAGGCCGAGAGTCGCGGTGACGTCGTCGCCCGGCCGTCCGATCGCGAGCGTGAGCTGACCCACCCGAAGCGGCGCAAGGTCGATCGAAGCCGACGCATGGTCACCCTCGAGCTGCAGCAGGCAGACGTCGGTCGACGGATCACGCCCGATGACATGTGCCTGAGCCACGTTGCCACCGGCGAGCCTCACGTCGATTGCTTCGTCCTTCTGCACCGTGTGGTCGGCGGCGACGACGAGTCCCTTGCGCCAGATCACTCCCGTCGACGGGATGCGGCGCCGCGCGTGAATCGCGACGACGGTCTGGCTGGAACGGTCGACGCTCGCCGCGAGGTCGTCCGAGAGTGTTTCGAGGATCGAGGGCATGGCGTGAGCGATGAGAGACGTTGGCGTGGACCGGCGATCGCCGCTCCCTGTCAAGAGTCTCTCCGCTCGTCGCCCGGTCGAGTATCAGCCGAACGGGTGAGACGGTGCTCGGCCGTTCGGGTGCCTGTCCGGCCGATCGGTGAGGCGCGCGCTCCGCGAGCGTCTCGTCCACACGCGCGTGCGCCGCAGGCTCAGTGCGTGTTCGTCGTTGCCGTCGTCGCTCCCGCGCTCTCGAGCAGCTCTCGGTACCAACGCTCGGCGGCGTGCAGCCGCTCCTCGTGACCGGCACACCCCCAGATGACGCTGAGCGTCGCGCGTGTCTCGCCGCGCGTCTTCGTGCGCTGCGCGTCGCGCACCGCGTTCGCGCACGGACCATCGGCGTCGAACAGGCAGAGCAGTCCGCCGAGATCGATCTCCTGCCCGGATGCGTTGAAGACATAGGACGCGCCAGCGGGTGCGACGGCGATGCGGAAGGGCACGCGCGCTCGGTCGAGATCGACGACGCTGATCGGAAATCCGCTGTGCAGCGAGACCGCGTTGCACGCGTCGACGGCGGCGTTGATCGTGCCCAGCGTCCCCTCTCCCGCGGCGCGCACGAGATACTCGGATGCGGGCTTGCCACGACCAGTCGGCTTGTAGCCACCGTGGCGAAGCAGGTCGCGCACCGCGGTCCGCACCGCCTCGTCGCGCTGGATCGGCGCCGGCACGTCGAGTCGAAGCGCCTCGAGTGCCGCGGCCGGACTGGGCGTCTCTCCCAATGGCGCGGCGAAGGTGGTGACGAAGGCCGCGGCCCGGAGCAGCGGATGCGGTTCGATGTGGATGGTGGCGTCGATCACGAGACTCTCGAACGGGTGCGAGCTCTGCGCGGAGGTGAGAGCTAAATCGTCCGCGTGCAGCGCGCCACTCCCGCCACGACGACCAACGCTACGCCGTCATGCGAGACGCCGGTCCGCTCGATCGGGTGAGAAACAGGAATACCAACAGCGCGATTGGAAAGCCGATCCCGAGCAGCAGTCCGAAGATCGACATCCACGGTTGGACGAAGCGGATCAGCACCACCATGACGAGGCACCCGACCGCCGCCACTCGCGCCAACGCCGCCGCGTCCCTCCCGCGACGAAGCATCGCGATACCCGCACCGACGAGCAGCGCCGCCGCTACCAGGCCCAGTGCCACGCCGGCGACCGAGTAGCCGTCACCCGATTGCGAGCGACCCGCCGACCACTCGAGCATTGCATTCGCCACCTGGACCACCCCCACCAGCACCGCGAGAATCGCTATCGGTCTCATCGTACCCTCCGTGAGTTGATTGCCTCGACGTCCAGTCGCGCGAAGCCGCTCGATGCGCAGCGCCGGAGCACTCCGAGCCGCGTCCAACACGATCTCCATCCAGAAGCGCATGCCGGCCTCATGGCCGACCCGGCGTCGATCGCGAAAGAGCTGCACCATCTCGCGAGCGTAGCCGGCACGAAAGTCGGGTGGGTACGCGCGCAGCAGCGCGCGGAACGCTCGCTCCGCTGCGTCCTCGCGCGCGCTCATGCCGGCTCCGGACCGATCAGCCTCTTTCGCCGAGCCGCGCGCACCACTCGATCGAGCCGCCGCGCCTCGGCGCGCGCCGTCGTCATGCCGAGCTCCGTGATGCGGTAGTAGCGCCGGCGCTCGTCGCCCATCTCCGGATCGGCGCGCTCGCCACCTTCTTCGACCAGCCCCGCGTCGAGCAGCCGCTTCAACGTGCCGTACAACGTGCCGGGTCCGAGTCGCACGGTCCCATCGCTCCGCTCGGCGGCCTCGCGCATGATCGAGTAACCGTGCCGCTCGCCGTCCACGAGCGCGAGCAGGATCTGGAACGTGGCCGGCGGGAGCGGGAGCTGGGGCGGCGCGATCGTTTCTTTTCGGGCGTTGGCCATCAGGGGCTCCGCTGCGGAACGGCTCACTAGTACGATCGCTGATATATCGGCTCTCGATATAGTTGGCAATCTAGCTGAACCTGGATACATGTCAACCACGCCTTGCTCTGGACGCGAACGCGACGCTGTGGCACCCGGTCTTCCCGCACGCGATGACGAACATCCAACCCTCCGCACCAACCGCCCAGCGCGTGCTCTCGGTCAACGTCGGAGAGATCCGCGAAGTCGAGTGGCGTGGGGACGTCGTCACGACGGCAATCTGGAAGCGGCCCGTGAGCGGGCGGGTCGCGCTGCGCGGCGTCAATTTTTCCGGCGACGATCAGGCGGATCGCACGGTGCATGGCGGACCGGACAAGGCGGTCTACGCCTACGCGCGTGAGGACTACGATCACTGGCGCGACGATCACGGACTGGACGCGCATCCGGCGCTATTCGGCGAGAATCTCACCATCGAAGGGATCGACCTCGCTGCTGCGCTGATCGGCGAGCGATGGCGAGTGGGGTCGACGGTGCTGGAGGTCGCGCAGATTCGGCTGCCGTGCTTCAAGCTCGGCATCCGGCTCGGCGATCCGCGATTCCCGCGTCGCTTCCAGGCGGAGGGTCGAATGGGTGCCTATCTCCGCGTGGTGCAGGAGGGCGACGTCGGCGCGGGCGATCGCATCGAGGTCATCTCGCGTCCCGATCACGATGCGACGCTGCGCACGATGCTCCTGGCGCTCGACGACCCGGACGCCGCGCGTCGCCTGCTGCGTGCCGGCTATCTCCCTGGGTTCTGGAGTCGCGTCGCCAGAGCGGCGTCGCTCGACTGAGCGTGATCGCGGAGCCAGCGATCGAGAATGCGCAGCCGCAGGTGCTCGAGCGAGGTGCGTTGATCGGACTCGGGGCCCACCTCCGGCAACGCGGCGACGTCCACGAACGTCGCCAGCTCGGCCGAAGGAACGAATGGCGACGGATTCGCACTCCACCACCGGCGCACTCGATGTTCCATCGTGCCGGGCGCGCCGCGCTTCGGCGCGAGCCGAACGTCATCGGGCAGCGCACCCGCCATCGCATCGCGAAGGATCCGCTTGTGCTGCAGCCATGGGATGGCGGGTACGGTCAGCGCATAGTCGATCACTCGCCGGTCGATGTACGGGAGCCGCACGTCGAGCGGGATGCGGTGCACTCCGGCATCGAGCGACTCGAGCACGGATTGCCAGAGCGGCTGCGCAATGTCGTGCGCGACTTGCGGCCGCGTGCGATGCGTCGGTGTCTGCGACGCAGCCAGACGCTGTTCGCGCCGGCGGCTGAGCTCGGGCGCGAGCCAGGACGGACTGCGCACCCGCTCCGCTTCGCGAGCACGCGCGCGAGACGAGCGCAGCCGGTTCCGAATGCCGAGATGCGGCCGCATCCGGGTGTGCACGAGATACCGCAGGATGTCCGACGCGAGCCGCCACGGAGCCGTCGCGATCAGCAGCTCGGGGAGATCGGGCGGCGAGAGAATGGTGTCCGGATCCTCGCCATAGAGCACCACGCGCGACATGTCGCCCGACGAGCGGAGCAGGGCGCGCAGGATCGCGAGATCCGGCTCGTCGAACGGCTCTGGCGTCGCGAGGGTCGGGTCGCCCAGCGCGGACATGCAGTCGAACTCCTCGGCGTCGATCACGCGATGCGACAGGCCGAGCATGGACACCACCGAGCGTGCGCGCTCCATCTCGCCGGCGTACGCGGTTGCCGACTTCACGGTAGCGGCGCCGACGTTGCCCTGTCCAGGCAGCAGCCGCGACGCGATGCTCGCCAGAGCGGTCGAATCGAGGCCACCACTCATCATCACCGCCGCCGACGATCCGCGCAGGCGATCTCGCACGCTCGCCTCGAGCACCGTGCGAAAGCCGTCGACGTAGTCCGCGTCGCTCCGGCGACGAATCTCGCGCAGCTCGGGCAGTCGCCACCAGCGCGTGAGCCGCGCGTCGCCCTCGGCGCCGATGCGCGCGAGGTGACCCGGCGGTACTCGCTGAATGCCGCGATAGCTGGTGCTCGAGACGTCGCTGTTCAGGCCGACGGCGATGAAGTCGGCGATCGCGTCGTCGTTCAGCTCGCGCGACACACCTGGCGACGCGAGCACTGCGGCCAGCGTGTTGGATGCCGTCACTCGCTCGCGCGACACGGCGTAGTACAACATCCGCACTCCGAACGGGTCGCGAACCATCGTGGTGACGCGATCCCGCACGTCGTGCACGATGACGGCGTAGTCGCCAAGCACCCACTCGAGAAACGACTCGCCGAAGGCGGCCCAGCCGTGCGCGAACAACATGACGTCGGACGACTCGGTGGTGACGCGTTGCCCCGCACCGGCCAGCCGTCGCACGCAGGTCTCGCGGTCGTCGATGCGCACCTGTCCCACGACCACGAAGCGGTCGTCCACGCGGGCCGTGCACGGCGTGAGCCGCGAATCTCCCACGTCGAGGCTGGTCGAGACGATGCCCAGCGAACCCGCATGCAGGCGCTCCTCTCCATCCGGCCCGCGTGGACGAAGCGCCGCGAGCATCGGCGTCAGCTCCTCGTCGGATACGCCGCGTCCGAGACGGTCCCTGAGACAGGCGAAGCCGCTCACGACATCCCGCCCGTCGATCCGCTACGTCCGCATCGTCGAGCGCTCACGACGAGAAGCGCGCATGCTGCCGGACCGCGAACTCGAGCGCGTCGGCGTTCGTTGGGAACCGGGTGGTGAACTTCGCGCGAAGCTCCTCCGCGATGGAGGCCATGGTGGTCTCGCCGTCCGCCATCGCGATCACCTGCGCGATGGCGGAGGCGTCGGCGACCGCAGCTGGTTGCCTCGCCCCGTCGAACAGCTCGACCGCGCGTCTCAGCCCCGGCCGCGCGTCGATCGTCGCGTGACGCGCGCAGGCCATCGTGACTCCGTCGCGCACGACGTCCACCGACCACGCCCATTCGTAGTCGGCGCCGGCCAGCACGGCACGGAGGTGTGCATCGACCCGGTCGCCGGCAATCACTTTCACCGGCGTGTCGAGTGGGAAGAATGCCTGTCCGTACAGCGCGCGCGGCGCGGACGGTGCGTTCGAGAAGCCGACCGAGGCGGTGAGAGACGCATCGAACCAGCAGAGCAGTCCGTGCAATGTTCCATCGCGCTCGATCTCCAGCCACACTCGGCGACCGTGCGACACCGATGTGTCGGTCCGGGTGTAGTCCAGCGTCGCCCAGTGTACCGCAGGGCCGAGCAACTGCTCGGCGGAAGCGTGTGTTCTATGCCATCTGCTGTGGGCGATTCGCGCGAGCGAGCCGACGTCGAGCATCGCGGAGAGCGCACTCCACGCCCCGGCGGTCCGGCTGTGCAGCGACTCGTCTTGCACGAGTCCGAGGTAGAGCTCATCCCGTGCCGGAATGCAGATCCCTCCCGGCGCGAGCAGGCGTCGCCGCATGTCGGCCGCCGCGCGCAGATGATTGCCGAACAGCGGGAGCACGCCACGGAGATCGGAGACGATCACGTCTGCCTGCTCGGGCAGCGTGATCTCGGTCGAAGCTCCTTCGATCACTTCCACCCGATCCTCGACGCCGTTGTCGTGCGCGAGCGCGAGCGCGGCGGCGACCACCTCGCTCGGCTCCACCAGAAAGACCCGCCGCGCTCCGAGCGTCGCCGCAATCACGCCGAGCACTCCTGGTCCCGCGCCGATGTCGGCGACGACGCAGCCCGGCCGGACGGCGTGGCGCAACGCCTCGACGTATGCGCGACCGCGCACCGGGTCGGTCATCATCGCCGCATAATCCGCGTAGTCGTACATCAGCGCGCCGCGAGCGAGCCGGCAGCTCGCATCGCGCGCGCCTCCCGCTCGATCAGCTCGCAGAGCGCGCCGATCCGCGTGGGATCTCGGTGCGCCACGAGGGTGCGCACGGGCACGTCGCGCAGCAGCCCGCCGAGCTGCTGGAGCTCGATCGCTCGGGTCCGTGCATCGTGCAGATAGTTCGCGTACGTCATCGTCGCGAGCGTGAGCAACCGTTGCGGAGCCGCTTCGTCGTCGCTGGCGCGAGGTGCGTCGTCTGAATCCTCGCGTGGGTGGATGACGAAGATTCCTCGCACTGGAACTCCATCGTCTCCGAAGCTGCCCGCATCGAGAGGGTAGCGGAGCTTGTCCCAGCTCGGAGTGATCCGGCCGAGCACTCCTGCTGCACCGAGCACGATCGGCTCGGACGTGGGCCAGAGGCGCACGTGACTGAACGCGCTGTGCGCGAGCCACGGGCCACCGGAAGGCGCCGGAGCCGAGAGCGCCGTGAGATCATCGGAGAGGACGCGCCATCCTCCGCGGTGCAGTGACGCCGCGGTGGTGGACTTGCCCGCGCCTGAATGACCAACGAGCAGGATCGCGCCCTCGTCGTCCGCCACACAGCTCGCATGCATGGCGAGCACGCCGCGCGTGCGAAGGACGAATCCGAGCACGGCGCCGTACAGATAGGTCGTCAGGTCTTCCAGGATCTGGCCTGGCGCGATGCGCGCGGTGATGCGCGCTGCGCCGCGGTCGAGCGAGACGTCGATCGCGGTGCCGTCGCTGTATCGGAAGCAGACGATTCCTCGCGAATCCAGCGCGACGGTCAGGGTAGGATCCGAGGGATCCCAGGGGTCGATCTGCGTCTGGTAGAGCGGGCGCAGCGGAGATCTCGGGGACTCGAGCGCCCTCTCGGTCAGCTCGAGGTGGACGTCGGCTGGACGCGTCGCGGCTACGTGCGGAAGTCCGGGGAGAGTGGCGGAGCTCGCGATCAGGAGCCCATGAATCCGCTGCATCGTCAGGTCGGGCGGAATGGGCGTGGCACTCTTCAGCCCGACTTGGACATCCCGTTTCCGGGGTGGCCGTCGGTACCTCTGACGTTCTTGAGCGACTGGGTCAGGCTCGCGAGGTCGCCGTACACCTTCAGGGTCGGAGGGCTGTACGGATGCTTCGGGCGACAAGCCGCTCGTGGCGGCACCGGGTGCTGTGTCGGCTCGGACATCATGTCAGGCTCGTCGGAGGGAGGCGGAGTGGATCTGCCGCACACGAGGAGTATCGGATGAAGACAGCCAAGCACATTCGAAGGTCACGAGTTCACCCAACCTCCGATCGCCAACAGATCGACGGGCGCTGAGCGTCCGCCGAGAAGTGCTGCGGTCGTCTGGCTCGGACGTCGCTGAACTGTAACGAGCTGGGGCGTAATCAGTTAGGCATGAGTTCGTCATCGGCATCTGAACTGACGCCCGAGTCCGGCATGCGCGTTGCCCGCGGGTCTCGAGAGGTCAGGGCTGTGGTGACTCGCCCGCAGGAGCCAGTGTGTCGCATGCGCGTCACAACTGTCTCCCAGACGGCGCAGAAAAGCGCGCGCGCTGCTGAGATAGCCGGTTACGTCACCCTTCGCAGGGGTGGCCACGCGTGCTGACCGGCACGCGAGGACACTCGTTCCCGATCCGGCCGTACGGTCGATTGAACTACGTGTAAACCATTGATGAGCAATGACCTGAGACGAAATTCCAAACGGGCTCGTCGGCGGCTCCATGCTGTGGCTGACTGCGCTTCGTAAGCGAACTGAAGCACTGTCGGCGTCAGACGTTTCCGGGTTTTTCGGCGGATTCAACGGTCCCAGGAACGACGATTGCGATAGTGAGGGCCAACTCCTGAACGACGCTTCGCTCGGCGACGCAGCTTCGCACGCGGTCGTCTGGAAGGAGTCAAGAAATACAATCGTCACCGTCGGCGGACGGTGCTCCGAGCGGCCCCGGCCGGGTCGTAATGCCGAGCGATCGGCACGCACGCGAGGTACGTGATGTACAGTCGTCCCCAGGTCCAGCGTTTCGGCTCGCTTCGCGAGTTGACGCAGGGTGGTTCCTCGGCGAACTACGATTTCGCCAGCCTCAGCAACAGCACCTGTAACACGTCGGCCCCGAACTGCTGGGCGCCGATTCCGAACCCGCGCTCCTGAGAGCGTTCGGTTCACGAGGGACCATGGGTGAGCGACCGATCGATCGGTCGCTCACCCATGGTCCCTCGGCGCATCCGCTCATGGCGAGACCGGCTTCTTCGCGTCCACGTCGACCTCGTCTCGCAGCGACCGCGCTGCGTCACCGAAGTCGGCGACCGAGCCCGCGGGCACCACGCGGGCCGACAGCGGCTTGAGCTGGTTCTCGAACTTCGGCACATCCGAGAACTTGTCGTCGGATACGAGCGCCGCCACCACGAGCAGCGCGACCACGCCGCCAGCGACGAAGAGACCCGTCCTTCGCTGGCGCCTCAGCGACAGCGCGGTGGCCAGCGCCAGATGCGCCGATACCAGCGTCGCGAGCACGACGAGAAACACCGCCATGTAGAGTACCCACGCGACTTTCTGGTCGGGGTAGAGAAAGATCAGCCACTCGTTGATCGTACCCCACCCGAGCATCACGATCATCGCCAGGGACGCGACCGCGGCGTGCGCGAGAAACTGGAAGCGATGCATCACCGCGCGCCCAGCGGCGGCCCACAGAGTGGACCAGAGCGCGACGAGGGTCGTGAAGCCGAGGACGGCGCCGAACACGGAGCTTCCGCTGGAGCGGGTCGTATCGGTGAGCCAGGCGTTGCACGCGAACGTCGCGATCATCGCGAGACAGCACGCGGCGCGGCGCGGTCTCGTGGCGAGCAGCCAGCCGAGCACGGGCGCGCTCGCCGCGATCGGTGGAGCGATGATCGGCGGCGCCTCGGTCGTCTCGGTCGCCGTCGACTCCGCGTGCTCGTCGCGCAGCGCCGCCGGCACTGGCTCGTCGGCGTCGCGGAACCGAAGCGTCGTCCGGCCGGCGCGCACCATCTGGCCCGCGGCGAGCGTGAGCGGCCCACTCGCGCGAGCTCCGTCGCTCACCAGTCCATTCGTGCTTCCGAGATCGTCGATCCGGATCGCGCCATCGGGGGTGGCGCTGATGCGCGCGTGGCGCGCGTCCAGATAGGGGTCGTCGAGGACGATGTCGTTGGAGAGCGCGCGACCGATCGTGAGCGGAAGTGCGTCCAGCCGGTGCCAGGTGGGAACACCTCGCGAGTCGCGAATCTCGAGGATCAGCGCCACGCGACCAGCCTCAGATAGCGGTTGGACAACCGATTCACATTCTCGAAGGTCACCCCCGTCATCGCGAGGGTCGAGACGAGTCCCACGTCACTGCGGCCGAGCATCGCCACTTTGAGGAAGCCGTCGTACAGCGCGCCGAGCTTGCGATAGCGTCGCAGGCAGAGCACGGCGCGCATCGTAGCGCCACCATTCCTCACGTTTCTCGTCCGGCATTTCCAGCTCGTGACGTACTCCTCGACCCCGGACGGCGAGTTGTCGCTGATGAACAGCTTGGTGTAGAGCGCGTAGAACCGCGGCGCGTTCAACGTTCTGGTCGAGATCAGCTCGTGCGCCAGCGTCACGCTCCCCGTCGACTGATCCTCGTCGAGGAAGATGTCGTCGTCCGTCGCGCAGTTGTGAAGCACCTTCTCGTACGGGAGCTCCTGCTCGTGCTTGGAGTTCGCCCAGCAACGGAAGAACGGCGCGGGTTGGGTGGCGACCCGGAACGGGCCGAAGTCGATCAGCTTGGTGTTCGCGTCGAACATGTCGCGGAGATACACGTCCTGATATTCGCGAAGCTGACGCCCCACCTGTGCCAGCGAGGGCGTCTCGCGTCGTCCACCTGGCGCGACCGCGCGCTCGAGCAGCGCCACGGCCCGGTCCACCGGCACCAGGAAGCTCACCTGGTTCCCTGCGGTCGAGACGTTGACGCCGATCACGCGTCCCGACTCGTCGATCGTCGGTCCGCCGCTCATCCCGGGGTTGAGCGAGGCAGTGAGATGAATTCGAGGGTACAGCGTGTGGAGCAGCAGCCCGTTGTAGGTGCCCTCGACGATGCTGAGTCCCAGGTCGCGCGGGTGGCCGAGGGAGAAGAGCCGGTTCCCCTGGGCAATCGGAGCGACACCGAGCGTGAAGCGGGGCCGGTCGCGCAGCTTCGAATCGAGTATGGCGAGATCATGGATGACGTCGATGGCGAGCACCGTCACCGGCCGCGCCGTGCCATCCGACTCGACGAGCTGCGCGCGATATCGCTCGGGCGCGTTGATGAGGCTCGAGACGACGTGATAGTTCGTCACCACGTGTCCCGCCTCGGTGACGAAGAACCCCGACCCGATGCTCGTCTTCGCGGCCGAGCCGTTTTCCACGACCTGGATCTTCACCACGTGGTCCGCGAAGCGCTGGAACACCTCCGAGGTCGCGGCGCTGCCGCGCTCCTGGGCTCCGAGCGCGTCGCCGGCGAGACACAGGCCGAGGAGGAGCCACGACACGGCGCGCGGGCGGTGGCGAGGAAGACGCATCGATGTGATTCGAGGGGCGGGCGGCCGATGGCCGGCGGAGGCGGGACGCCAAAGTGCTCCTCGCGCGATGCCACGCGCAAGTGTCCCCGCTCCCAACGAGTATCTTCTTCACGGTGCACTATCGAATGCACCCGCGTCGCGATTCGCTTCCATCTCCCGTCAGCCGTCAGAGGCTCGCCATGAGAGCACCATCCATTGCCATGCTCGCCATCCTCGTCGTACCGGCCGTCTCGCCGCGCGGCGCCGGCGCGCAGAGCTTCACCGTCACGAAGCACGAGATCGGCGGACAGGGCGGCACGGACTACCTGACCGCGGAGCCGGGTACGGGTCGCGTGTTCGTCTCGCGAGGCTCCCACGTCATGGTCATCGACGGGTCGTCCGGAAAGGTGCTCGGTGACATTCCCGACCTTCCGCGCATGCACGGCATCGCGCTGGCGCCCAAGTGGAATCACGGCTTCACGACGAACGCCGGCGACTCCAGCGTGACCATGTTCGATCTGAAGACGCTGGCGACGATCAAGAAGATCCCGACGCACACCGGCGGGCTCGATGGGATCATGTACGACGACTTCGCGGACCGGATCATCCTCACGAATCACAGCCGGCCCGTGGGTACGGTCACCGCGCTCGATGCCAACAGCGGCGAGATCGTCGGAGTGGCGGAGTTGGAGGACGATGCGCCGGAGGGCGCCGCGAGCGATGGCCGCGGCCGGCTCTTCGTGAACAACGAAGGGAAGAACACGATCCAGGTGCTCGACGCGAAGTCGCTGAAGGTGCTCGCCTCCTGGCCGCTCGCGCCGTGCGACGGACCGACCGGGATCGCCTACGACCGCGCGACCGACCGGATCTTCAGCGGATGCGGTAAGACGTCAGTGGTGCTCGACGCCAAGACCGGGAAAGTCGTGGCGACCATCGCCAACGGGGACGGGGTGGATGCGCTCGGATTCGATTCGACGGAGAAGCTGATCTACATCCCCGCGGGACGTGACGGCACCGTGACCGTCGCACGCGAGGAGTCCGACGACAAGTACTCGGTCGTCGCCACGATTCACACGATGCCGGGCGCCAAGACCATCGCGGTCGATCCGGTGAGCCACACCGCCTACCTGTTCCAGCCCGAGTACGGACCGGCACCAGCCGGTGCGCCTCCAGGACCTGGCGGCCGTCCGGCGCGAGGACCGATCCTCGCCTCCTGGTTCTTCGCCATCACGCACTGAGCGACGGACGTCTTTGGCGACGGGGCTCCCGGCGACGCGCTCGACGCTCCCGCTTTTCGCGCTCAGCCGAGTAGCTCGCGAAGCCGCGTGGCGTTTCGGACCGCGTTGCCCTCTCCGTCGTTGTTGAAGTAGAGGAAGACGTCGCGCCCCTGCGCGTCCCATTCGCGCACCCGATCAGCCCACCAGCGCAGATCCCCGTCCGAGTAGGAACCGGCGTAGAGATGATCGGGGTCGGGCCCGTGCAAGCGCGCATACACGAAGTTGGCGGTCGCGCGCAGCACGCAGGGGAGGTGTGCGCCGCTCATCACGCAATATGCGGCGCCTCTTCGCTCCAGAAGCTGGAAGAGCGATTCCTGATGCCAGCTCGGATGGCGCGCCTCGACGGCCACCCGAATCCACGGCGGCATTCGTTCCAGGAAGTAGTCCAGCCTCGGCAGATCGATCGAGAATCGCGGCGAGAGTTGAACGAGAAGTGGCCCGCGCCGATCTCCCAGCTTCGCCAGGCCCTCCGAGATGCGTCCGATCCAGCGCTCGGGCGAGTACAGCCGGCGCTGATGGGTCAGACCACGTGGCGCCTTGACACTCATGAGAAAGCTCTCGCCGGGCCGTCGTCTCCACCGGGCGAAGGCCGTATCGGCCGGCCAGCGGTAGTAGCTGGCATTCAGCTCGACGGTGTGAAAGCGGCCCAGGTAGTGCTCCAAACGGTGCCGTGGGAGGATTCCGGGGGGGTAGAGGACCCCTTCCCAGTGTCGATAGGACCATCCGGACGTTCCGACGTGAATCACTGGTCAGTACGCTCCGCTGGCCGGCGAACTTTCTGGCGAGCTCGTCCTTTCTGTGCGACCTCGTGCAGAGCACTCCTCAGCCAGTCCGGGGTATGCGGGAAGACGAGGGGGAACACCTCTTGCCTTTCTGGCGGAGGCCGCCAGTCTTGTACAGAAGTATCCCTCAATCACCTCGGTCTTGATCTACGTCGTAGCAGTGCTGCTCATCGCAGTCGCCGCCGCGGCTACCGTGTCCATCCTCCGGTGGCGCGCGGAGCGGCGCGCCGCCTATGCGCCAATTCCACTCGTGTTCCCGATGAACTCGGGGATCGCGTGGGATACGGCGATTCCGACAGCACCGGTCCAGACCCTGGAGCCGACTCGTAGCTTCACCAGCTTTGGCTCACCGAGCGCGAACGGTAACGGAAACAGCTCGGACGTCGAAGTACCGCTCTCGGTGGACCGTGAGCGTCAGGTGCCACTCAATTCCGATACCATTCGCTTCGAACGCCCCTCGGAAGACGTGGTGCAGCTTCTGCCTGGCCACCTCGAGGTGATCGCCGGCGATCCGCGTCATCAGGAGATCCGCTTCGTCCGGGTTGCGGGGCAGCAGCCGCAGCTCATCCTCGGCCGTAATCCGGGGCGCTCGCCGCAACACATCTCGCTGAATTCGAGCACGGTGAGCCGTCAGCACGCGCGACTGGCGTTCGCCGGCGGCAAGTGGAACGTGGCGAACCTGTCGAAGACGAATCCGGTCGTGGTGAACAACGTCGAGCTCTCGAACGTCGATGGCGAGATGCCCCTCGCCGACGGAGATCGGATCGAGCTCGGAGAAGTCGTGCTGCGCTTTCACGCGCACTAGATCTGAGCGTGAAGCGGATGCGAGGTAGCGGCGCGACGTCCGGCTTCCGGCGATGAGCAGTGAACGCACCCCAGCGGGTCTCACGCTGCTCGATCCAGCGTACGAGATCATCCGGGAGATCGGGCGCGGTGGGACCGCGGTCGTCTACCTGGCGCGCGATCGCGCGACCGGTGTTCAGGTCGCGATCAAGCTCATTCGCGCGAAGTATCTCGAGGACGAGGAGGCAATCGCGCGATTCGCCCGCGAGGCGCGCTTCGTCGCGCAGCTCGATCATCCAAACGTAGTGGGCGTGCACGAGGTGCTCGACCTGGGGGCTGCCGGCATCGCGCTGGTGATGACCCACATCGAGGGCCGCACCCTCAAGCAGCTGATTTTCGAGGAACGTCCGCTGCGCCGCGATCGGGTCGTGCGCATCATTCGCGACGTAGCGCAGGCGCTCGCCGCCGCGCACGCGCTCGGAATCGTTCACCGCGACGTCAAGCCGGAGAACATCTTCGTCGACGCCAACGACCGCGCGATGCTCGCCGACTTCGGCGTCGCGCGCTCGATGTCGGGCGACACCCAGCTCACGATGCACGGCGTCGCGATCGGCACCCCATCGTACATGGCGCCCGAGCAGATCGACGGCGGCGAGCTGGATGGCCGCGCCGACATCTACAGCCTCGGCCTCGTCGCCTGGGAGATGTTCACGGGGTTCCGGCCCTGGGAGGGCGAGAGCCTCTACGCGGTGCTCTATCATCAGCGGCACCACGAGCTGCCCGACGTGCGCGAGATGCGTCAGGACGTCACCGACGAGATCGCGGACGTGATCAACGGCGCCATCGAGAAGGAGCCGAGCGCGCGATGGCAGACGATGAACGAGATGATCGCCGCTCTCGACGGTGCGGCGCCGGTTCGCCAAGCGCGTGACCACGTGCCAGTGAGCACAGAGACGCAGCGCTTCGTCCGAACGCTGACGCCGGCGCCGAGCAGTCCAGTGGTCTCCAATACGCCGGCGCGCAGACGTGAGCCGGCTGCGCCGGTGCTCGTCAGCCCGGCACCCGCTAGTCCAGGCGAGAGCGTTCCCGTGCAGTCGTACTTCGCGCCGGGCGAGTTGGAGGAGGAGGTACCGGCAGCCACACCCGGCCTGCTCGCACGATTCGGGAGCCGCGGCCGGCTCTCGCTTCCCGCGCGCATCTCGATTCCATCTCGCTTCGCGATCTCGCGACGACGTGCGGCGCTCGCCGGCGCCGCGCTGCTCGTCGTCGTCGCGCTTGGATTCGTCGCCACGGCGGTGGAAGGGCACTCGGATGGAAAGCCTACGTCGACGCCTAGAGGAACGCAGAGCGCGTCGTCCGGCGAGGTCGGCAGGCTCTCACGTCTGCCGGGCCGGTCAGCGGGCGGCGCATCGAGCGCTTCGGGCGCGCTCCCCATGCCCGAGTCGTTGTCGGTCGCGGCGGCGCTCGGCGATACTGCCCTCGCCAAGCGCGGAGCGGCGTCTACGGAAAGCGCGGCGGCCGACGCGCCGGTAGGTATCGCGCTCGAGGCTGGGCGGGCGGCCGCCGCAGTCGCAAAGGCCCCTGGCTTCGTGCCACCGCCCGCCGTCCCTCCGCGCGCGCAGCCGATTCCAGCGACCGCACCTCCGTCGATCTCCGTCGCGGAGGCGATCGGTCCGCCAGCTCGAACCAAGGTGAGCATCGTCGCGGGTGGTTTGCACACCTGTCTCGTCGCGGTCGACGGCCGGGCGTTCTGCTGGGGCGGCAACGACCGCGGTCAGGTGGGTGTCGTGGGAGGAACGCGCCTGGCCATTCCGTCGCCAGTGGGAGCAGAGCTTCGATTCACCTCGATCGCACCCGGGCTCGCGCACAGCTGCGCGATCGCGCGGGGAGGCGCGCTCTGGTGCTGGGGCGAGAACGACCACGGCCAGCTCGGCGATCGCTCGACGATCGCGCGATCGCTCCCCGTTCGTGCGGCAGTGGGGCACGCATTTCGCTCAATAGCGGCCGGAGCCGCGCACACGTGCGGCATCGAAACGGATGGGGAGGCGTGGTGCTGGGGCGCGGATGGACACGGTCAGCTCGGCGACGGCGGCACATCGGATCGAACGCTGCCGGTGTCCGTCTCGGGGAGTGATCGGTTCAAGAGCCTCGACGTCGGGTGGAACTTCACCTGCGGCATCAACTCCGAAGGGAGGGCGCTGTGCTGGGGAGAGAACGCCGCTGGCCAGCTCGGCGACGGCAGCACGACCGATCGCCACACGCCGTCGGTGGTGCGGGCGGATGTGCAGTTCAGGTCGATCACCGCTGGCAACGCCCACGCGTGCGGCGTCACCGAAGGCGGCGACGCCTACTGCTGGGGTAGAAACGCGAGCGGGGAGCTCGGCGATGGAACCACCGCGCCGCGCACCACGCCGGTCAGAGTTCGGAGCGACGAGCATTTCGTCTCGATCGCCGCGGGCGCGGTGCACACCTGCGCCGTGGCGGAGGACGGCGAGGTGTGGTGCTGGGGGCGCAACACATATGGTCAGCTCGGAAATGGTGGTACGTCGGACAGCGGTCAGCCGACGCGCGTGGCGGGGGGGCACATCTTCGCCAGCGTGCGGGCGTTTGGATCGCATACCTGCGGATCCACCGTATCCGGCGAAGCATTCTGTTGGGGCTACAACAGTGACGGTCAGCTCGGCGATGGTACGCGCATTCATCGCACTCGGCCGGTCTACGTCGAGCGCCCCGGCGGGTGACGACGATGAGGCGATGTGATGAACAGGGGAACGAAGTCCATTCACCGGCTAGTGGTCGCGGCGCTCGCGCTCGCGAGCCTGTCGTGCGGCGGTAGCGGGGAGACGGCGGGGCCAGCCTCCTCGGTCGCCGCGATCGTGATCAATCCTCCGGCGCCGACGCTGGCGCTCAACGCGAGCCTGCCGCTGCAGGTGCAGGTGCAGGACGCATCGGGTTCCGTCGTCTCCGATGCCCCAGTGACCTGGTCGGTCCGCGACCCGAACATCGCCTCCGTCTCGGAGAACGGCGTCGTGACTGCGCTCGCCCTCGGCACGACCGAGGTAGCGGCGTCGAGCCGAGGCAAGTCGGGGATCGCCACGATCACCGTGCAGCGCACGCCGGTCGCCACCGTTGTCGTTCGTCCCGACAGGGTGGATGCCGTGGTGGGCAGCAAGACGCCGCTCACCGCGACCGCGCTCGATGCGTCGCAGGCGACGCTCGCGGGGCGCGGCATCGTCTGGACGACGAGCAACGCCAGCGTCGCGACGGTGGATGGATCCGGTGTCGTGACCGGCGTCGGACCCGGCTCGGCGGTCATCACCGCGACGAGCGAGGGGAAGAGCGCGACCTCCACGTTCAGCATCGCGCAGGGCGCCGTGAAGAGCGTCGTGGTCGCGCCGGCCCCGGTCGCCATGGTCGCAGGGCAGACCACCCAGCTCGCCGCCTCCGCGCGCGACGCGAACGGCGGGGTCGTGACCGGAAAGTCGGTCGTCTGGTCGAGCTCGAACACGGCTGTGGCCACCGTGACTCCACAGGGTGTCGTCACCGCCGTGGGCGCAGGCAGCACGACGATCACCGCGACGATCGACGGCGTGAGCGGAACGAGTGCCGTCACGGTGTCGAATGTGGCGGTGGCGAAGGTCGACGTCACGCCGCAGGGCCCGAGCGTGAACACCGGATCCAGCGCGCAGCTGTCAGCCACCGTGACGGACGCGAATGGCACCGTCGTGAGCAATCGCGTCGTCACCTGGGCGACGAGCAATTCCGCCATCGCGACGGTCTCCGCAACTGGCGTCGTCACGGGCGTGCTGCCAGGCACCGCGACGATCACCGCGACCAGTGAGGGGAAGAGCGGCAGCACGACCGTCACCGTCACCCTCGTTCCCGTCGGCTCCGTAGCGGTCTCACCGAGCAGCTTGTCGCTCACGCCGTCGCAGACGGGAACGCTGTCCGCGACCGTCACCGATGCGAGCGGAGTCGTGGTGACGAACCGCGCCGTCTCGTGGAGCACGAGCGATGGCGCGATCGCGTCGGTGTCGCAGACGGGGGTGGTGACCGCGGTGGCTCCGGGCAGTGCGACGATCACCGCGACGAGCGGCGCTGCCTCGGGCACGGCCACCATCACGGTGGTGCCCGGAACCGCGGCGAGCGTGACCGTCACACCGTCGACGGCGAGCGTCAAGAACAAGAAGTCGATTCAGCTCAGCGCCACCGCCGTCGACGGCAAAGGCAATCCGATCACGGGTCGCGCATTCACCTGGGCGTCGAGCAACAACTCCTACGCGACGGTTGACGCGCTGGGCGAGGTCACGGGGAAGAAGCAGACGCCATTTCTCTTTCCTGTCGCGATCACCGCCACGCTCGATGGCAAGTCCAGTACGTCCTACGTCACCGTCACGCCGTGATCGGAGCGCGCTGGCTCACTCTCGTCGGACTCGTCGCGCTTCCGCACGTCGCGCAGGGCCAGCAGCGCGCGCCGGCGCGCACTGCCCTCAAACGAGGGCTGCCCGTGGTCGCCGCGCGGCCGACCTGCGCTCCCACTCCGGCGCCCAAGCTGGTGACGGATGCGCAACGACGCGCGGCACGCGACCTCGCGCAGAAGGCCCAGCAGTCGGCGATTCTCGGCGACCGCTCCGCGGCGCGCGATCAACTCCGCCAGGCGAACGCGCTCGACCCCGCCAATGCCGATCTCGCGTATCAATCCGCGCGCGCGCATGAAGCGGCCGGATCGCTCGACGACGCGGCGCTCGAGTACTGCCGCTTCCTGGCACTCGCGCCGAATGCCCCCGAGTCGAGCGAGGCACGGGAGCGGGTGGCTGCTCTCGCCGGACCGGCGCAGTCGAAGGTGTCCGAGAAGATTCTCGCGCCGTTCCGCGCGGGCATCGCGGCCTATGAAGCCGGACGCATGGCACAGGCGGAAACCGGATTCAGCTCGGCGATCGCGCTGCAGCCGGATTGGGCCGACGCGTACTACGATCGCGCACTCACCCACGTCGCTCGCGGAAGCCGCGAGCTCGCCATTCGAGATCTGCAGCAGTATCTGCGATTCAGACCCGAAGCGGACGACCGCGCGTCGGTCGTGGCGCGAATCGAGGGACTGCGGGCGGGACCGCTCTCGCCGAAAGCAGCGCTGGCGTATGGCTTGGTATTCCCCGGCGGCGGCCAGCTCTACACGGGGCGCAGGCTGGTCGGTGCGGCGGTGCTCGGTGTCACCACCGGCGTGCTCCTCTACGCGATCAAGACCGATCCGGTGAAAGAGAACTTTCAGGCGATTGGAAAGATCCCGTTCACCGACTCCACCTACGTCTACACCGACACCCGAACGGTGCTCGGCCGCCCATACCTCAAGGCGGGCGCTGCGGGACTCGCGGCGCTGCTGATCGGCACCGCGCTCGAGGCGTCCGTCTATGCGCGACAGCTGAACGTGCGCGAGCAGCGTGTGTCGGCGTCACTCATGCCGACCCCCGACGGGCTCACGTTCCGCGTCAGCCTGCGCTGACGGCGATCGGCTCGACGCGGGCAGTCGTCGGTGCTTCGTCGCGCTCCCCCACCGGTTCGGCGTGCACCACTGCGCGATCGGTGAGGATCGACCACAGCACGAGCGCTCCCAGCAGCGGCGCATAGACGTACGGCTGCGGTACCATCGGGAGCCAGAGCTTGAGCTGCGGCAGCGGCCGAGGGATGAGCACCGCGAGCATCGCCACCGACGCGGTGAGCGCCTGCGGACCGCCGAGCACGAACCACGCGACTGGCAGCAGCGCGACGTACGAGTAGTCCTTCATCCGCGGCATCACCAGCGCGTACACCGCCAGCGTCACGAGCACGACGACGGTGCGATCGAGCGTGCCGCTCGCGCGCCGCGCGCGCCACCATCGCACGGTATGGAGCAGCACGCCGACCACCGCCGCCAGGTACAACACGTACGCCGTCGCTTCGGGGACTGGCAGCCGTAGTCCGCGAAGCTGATCGACGAGATCCTGCATCACGCCGAGCGTGGATGGGTCGCCCCAGCCGCGTTCGCCCAACGACGAGACGCTCACGAGGAACTCGCGTGTCTGCGCCGGAAGGAGCAGCGCGTTCGCGCCGGTGAGCATCGCGAACAGCGCCGTGCCGGCGACGAACGGCGCCCACCTCGGACGCTCGTCGATGACGAGCAGCAGTCCGAGAAAGAAGATCGGCGTGAGCTTGAGCTGTGCGACG
Organism: Gemmatimonadaceae bacterium; assembly: GCA_036008805.1. Taxonomy (GTDB): domain Bacteria; phylum Gemmatimonadota; class Gemmatimonadetes; order Gemmatimonadales; family Gemmatimonadaceae; genus AG11. Next base: position 16,635 of record DASYMZ010000192.1, on the reverse strand, counting down.
AGGACGACGATCGCCATGAACGCCCACGGCCGGCGCGCGAGCAGCGCGGCAAAGGCGATCCAGAGCAGGCACTGCTCGAAGATCGCGATGTTGCCGGCGGTCACGTCCACGAGCACCGCCGAGCCGAATGCGAAAGTGAAGAAGAAGATGGGCGGCACGGCGATGCGCTCGACGCCGAGCGCGCGTCGCCAGATGCGCACCGTTCCCCAGAACGCCACGAGCTTGAGCAGCAGCCAGAGCACCTTGGCGGCGCTCTGATTGAGTGGCGCGAGCGGGGCGAACACTGCCGCGAGCAGCGGCGGATAGACGAAATGCAGATACTCGGGCTGCCCGGGGATCGGGCCGTAGGGCGACGCGCCGTGCATGAACGCGCGGCCGCCCCACCAGTAGACGATCACGTCCCACTGGTAGAGATGAAGCTTGCCGATGATCTGCCAGAGCGCGGCCGCCACGACGATGGCGGCCCAGAGCTCCAGCGCGAGATACCAGCGAGGGCGGAGTGTGGATCGCTGCGCCACGGAGAAGATGCGTGATGGATGGCGCGTCGCGCTGAAGCCGGGATCGCTTCGGTTCGTCCGCGAGCGCTCTACGCATGACGACGAGCCGGCGCGCCGAGAGTATCAGCCGGTGCGGGTGTTCAGGCAGGGCGAGTAGGTGCCGACTATCTGGTGAGGCGCCGCCCGCCTCCGGGCTGCGTCGCTCATTCCACCGGAGACGACCTCATGTCCACTCGCACGCTCGCCCTCGCGCTGCTCACGATCGCTGCGTCCGCCCTCACCGCCTGCGCCGACGTCACCAGCCCGACGAGCAAGTCGTCGATCGGCGTGTCGACGCACGCCAGCCTGGATGTGAACGACCCGGTCTGCAGAGCTGGAACCTGGAGCTCGAGCACCGGCCGGTGTGAGTGACTCGGGTGATGCCGGCGGGCTGTCGTGCGGCTGCTATGCCGACAGCCCGGCGGCGATGCGCATGTCCGCGATCGCACGCACGATCGTGGCGATGCGCGTCGACGGCTCCGCGTGTCGCGGAGCCGGAGTCGGCCGCGGAGCGGCATCGGCCGCGGCCGACTCCGGCGGACCGCCTCGCAGTGCCTCCTCGGCCTTGATCACGAACTCGTAGAGCCCGTGCGTCTCCGCCACTTCGAGCATCTGCTCGCGAGCGACCTTCTCTTCCCGATGACGCCCGAACGTGCGGAAACCCTCTGCGCACGTCTCGAGATAGGCGACTCGCAGGTAGGGGGTGAGGTCTTCGCGCGCGACCTCGCGGCGGTACTGCTCGAACACGAGCTCGCGCCCATCCTGGTAGGCGAGCTCCATCAGGTTGAGGATCGCGGCCAGACGCGCGCTCCGGTCCTGTGCCGTCGCAGCGACGAGCAGGCCGGCATCGCGCGCCGCGTCGCGAAGTCCCATCTGCGAGAAGGTGACCGCGATGTTGCCGAGGATGCGCTCGCGGTCCATCTGGTCCTCGCTGCGCTCGAGCGCCTCGTAGCTGCACGCGAGAGAGAGCTCGAAGTCTCCCTGCATCGCCGCCACGCGAGCGCGATCCGTCAGACCCTTCGACACGATGACCGAGCAGTCCGATCGCCGCGCGTCGGCGATCGTGCGGTCGAGCAGCTCGCGCGCGACCGGGAAGTTTCCGCGATCGACGGCGACCTTCGCCTCGCAGAGCAGACTCTCCAGCCGGTAGCGATCGTTGTGCGCCAGCACCGCCGCCGACCGGAGCGCGGCGTACGCTTTGCTCGCCTCGTCGAGGCGACCCTGCATGCGCAGGCTGAACCCACGCATCAGCATGGAGTCCAGCAATCGCTCGCCGTCCTCCACGTACTGAGCGAAGCCGATGATCGTCGTGTGCACATCGGCCGCCAGTCCCCACTGCGCGTCGTACTGGAGCAGCTTCGCGTACGCCGACAGCACCCGCCCGACTTCCAGACTGCGAGCCGCGCGCTCGGGCTCGACGGCGCTCGCCGCGCTCTCGATGCTGTCGACGAGCTGGCTGAGGCAGCGACGCACGGCGTCGGACTCGGGGGTGGCCTCGATGTACTTGCGGACCCGCCGCAGCTCGAGCGCGCTTGGCGGAAGTGCGCCGGCGCATGCGTCCGCCCACCCCTCGAAGAGCTGGAGCGCCGCGTACCCCGCGATGATCATGTGCCAGGCCGGACTCCCCTCGGGCGTATCGGCGAGCGCTTCGATGTACGCGCGATGCGGAAAGTCAGTCGAGCCCAGACGAGCGGTCACGCGGGATCTCCCAGCAGTCGGATGCGCCAACGTCAGCGACCGACAAAAAGAACGGAGTGTGAGCGGGAATCAGCCAACCTGTCGGCAGTTCGCGTGTGAGGCAAGTGGCGAAAAGTCCCATCTGCGACCACGTCAGAACGATGCGCGCAGTCCCCCCGTGAGCGTGCGTCCCTGACGAATCGTGAGGTTGTCGGGCTCTCCGGTCTGACCGCCCAGCAGATTCTCTCCGGAGAACAGCAGCGTCAGTCCGCGACCAAGCTCGCGCGACCCGTTCAGGCGCAGATGGGTGTCGCCGGTGTACGAGCGCCAGAAGGTGCGCAATCTCCATCCGGTCACGTCGCGGCCGGGCAGATCGCCCTCGCCGGCATATGCCTTGGAGAGCGCGATGCGGTCGTAGTTGATCCAGCTTCCCGCGCGGCTCGCCGTGAGCGAGGTCGCCCACGGACCGGCGTTCCACGAACCGCTCACGCTGAGCGTCCGCGATGGAACGCCGAGCATCCGGTCGCCCGCGCGCAGGTCACCGAGGTAGCCGTCCGCCACCGCGCGGACGCGGCTGTCCACGCTGGTGAACGCGGACGACAGACCGAGCGCACCGCGGTGCACCGCGCCCTGCAACTCCCATCCACGGTTCGTGATCTCCCCCACGTTCTCCGGCTGAAAGCGCACGTGTCGCTCGGGCATGCCGCCGCGAATCTGCGTGTCCACCGCCGTCGCGACATTCTGAATGAGCCCCGTCGCGCGCTGATCGAAGCGCGTCGCCTGGAACGAGGCCGTCTTGCCGAGATACAGCTCGATGCCGCTCTCGATGCCAGTCTGCACTTCGGGATCGAGACCGTCGCGCGCGCCGAACGTGATCGCCTGCCCGCTCCACGCACGGCGAACCGAAGTCTGTGGAGGGCGGATTCCCTTGCCGTAGGAGCTGCGCAGCTTGATCTCGGCGCCACCTAGGGAGCGAACAACCGCGACGCCCAGCAGTGGAAGTACGGGATGACGGTCGGCGCCGGAGAACGCGTCGTTCCGTTCGACTCGAAGGCCGCCCGTGACGAACACTGCGTCCAGCCACGACGTGCTGAGCTGCGCGAGTGCGCCGGTGTTGCGGTTCCAACTTTCGGCGAGCTGGTCGACGGCCATGGAATAGTGCTGACCCGATTGCGGCGCCGACACGCTCGTCACGGTGCTCGTCTGCCGCAGAACGGAATGCTCGAGGCTCAGCGTGAGCGTGCTCGCGGGAAAGAGCGACGACCCGCGAAGCTGGGCGACGCTGCTGGCGCGAAGCGTCGCGCGTTCCGCTCCGCCCAGCGAGGCCGCGCTCGCGCCATCGACGACCGCCGGGAAGGGACTCGCGGCGTCGGCGACATTCTGCAGACGATAGCCGTCCACACCGGCGAGCAGCGTGGTGGTCCAGATGCCGTGCGGTGCGAGCAGGGCGCTGCCGCCAAGCGTGAACAACCGAACGCGCTGCGACACGTCGCTGCCGAGGCGCACGTTCGCGACGCCGCCGCCGGGGCCCGACCTGTCCTCCCCGGTCGAGATCGTGCCGAGGAGCGGGTTCTCGCCGGTGCCGGCTCGCTTGTCGAACAACCGTGCGCTGCCGGTGAACGTCGCGTCGGCGGTCACCACCCGGCCATCGCCGACGATGCTGAGCTGGCGACTCTGCGACGCGGGAAAGACCGCGCCGGTCTGCCCGAACTCGGCGGCGAGTCCGGCGGATCGCAGGTTCGTTCCGGTGCGCACCGAGATCCGCTGGTCGTGCGTCGGGATGAGGCTGGGCCCGAACGCACTCGCGCTCGCGCCGGCAACGCTGCTCACCTGCAGGCGGCTGCCGGACGACATCGCGCCATCGTGTCGCGTGATGATGTTGATGACGCCGCTGATCGCGTCGGATCCGTAGAGCGCCGAGCCCTGTGGTCCACGGATCACCTCGATTCGATCGACGACATCGGGATCGATCTGTGAGACGAGCAGCGGGTTCGCCACCTCGACCCCGTCGATGTACATCTTTGGATAGCTCGTCGAGAACGAGCTCGCTCCGCGAATCCCACCGTACTGTGCGACCACGGTGCCGGGCGCCTGCTCGAACAACCAGAGCCCAGGGACCGACGCATCCAGCACCGCGGCGAGGCTCGTCTGCCCTTCGCGTCGAAGCCGTTCGCCGTCGATCACCTCCACGCCCACCGTGAGCTGGCGGCGCGATGCCGCGATGGCGCTGCCGGTGACGATCACCCGCTCCAGCACGCTCACCTTCGACGTCTCCGGGTCACGCGCGCCACTGACCGGAGCGAGGACGACGCGACCCGCGACGACCAGCGCCTCCACCTTCGTTCCCGCAAGGAGCGACGCCAGCACTCGCCCGAGCGGCTGCTGCGCTGCGACGATGCAGACCGGCCGGTCGAGCGGAAGGAGATCGCTGGAGTAGGCGAGCGCGACACCAGAGAGGGCGCCGAGGCGGTCGAGCGCATCGCGCAGCGAGATGCCACGGGCTCGGAGCGAGACCCGCGAGTCGAGCGGAGTAGGCCACGACGCGCGCGCCTCGAGCTCGGGACCCAGCTCGGCACAGGCGCGCTGCGACCGCGCTCGCGCCGGGCCGAGTGCGAGCACGGCCACCGCCACCATCGCGCTGGCGACGCGGTATCGCGTCGCGCTCACGGGACGGGCGCGAGCCGCGTCATCGCGCGGATGTTGCCGGTGCGAGCTTGAGCGTATCGCCGGTCCGGGTCGCGGAAGCGCCGAGCGCCGCCGCGAGCACGGCGCTCACGTCGCCGGCCGCGGCGCGGTCGAATGACGCGGTCAGTCGCCGGGCCGAGAGGGCGCTGTCGGTCACGAGCAGCTCCAGGCCGAACCAGCGGCGAAGAGCAGCCGCCACCTCGGGGATAGGCGCATCGTGGAAGACCAGCGTTCCACGCGTCCACGACAGCTCATCGCTCGATACCGCTCCACGTTCCACGTGCACTCCATCGACGGCCACAACCGCGCGGTCGCCCGCGCGCAGCACGACCGGAGATCCGCTCCCGGCTCGCGCGGCAACGCCAACCGCGCCCATAGTGACAGCGACTCGCGTGCCGCCGCCGCGGTCACTTTGCACGGTGAACGTCGTGCCGACGTCCCGCATGGTGGCACTCGCCGTGTGCACCACGAACGGCACGCGCTCGTCGTGCACGACGTCGAAGTAGGCATCTCCCACGAGGGTCACCTCGCGGGTCGACGCACCGAAGCCGCTCGCGACCTGGAGCGAGCTCGCGGGACCGAGAATCACTCGGCTGCCGTCGCTCAGGGTCAGCGAGTCGACCCGACCCACCGACGTGGTGAAGGGCACCGCAGCCGTCGCGACGACCTCGCCCGACCTCGGGACCGAGGAGGATCGTGTCGCCCGCCAGAGCATGCTTCCTCCCGCGACGACGAGCACGGCCGCCGCGGCGCGCAGCCCAGCGCGTCGCCACTGGGATCGCATGCGCGCCACCTGAAGCGTCGGCCGCTCCACGATGGGGGCGGCGCTACCTGGTACGACGGAGAGCGCGGCCTCGGCCGGGCCGCGGCGGGCGAGCACCGAGGCCAGCGCGGCCTCGACCTCGGATGTCGAGAGGGATTCCTGCACGGGCGGCCGCAACGCGGCGTCGAGCGACTCGAGCAGGGCGGCACGCTCGGCGTCGGCGGCGAGCCGTTCGCGGATGCGACTCTGCTCCTCAGGAGGGCTTTCCCGCGCGAGGTAGCGGGCCAGCGCTTCCCACTCGGCGTCGAGGTCAGGCTGGTGCGCGTCGTCTGCCATGCCGCTCAGACACCCGAGTGAAGGGTCACCCTACGTCGCCAGTCGGCACGTGCTGCGCGCGCTGGCTCCCCGCGAGCCGCCGAGAGTTAGATTCGTCGGCGATGCCAGCCACGTTCCAGCAACGATACCTGACCCGTGGTTGAATCGGAACTGCTGGCGCGGCTGCGTCAGGGCGATGATGACGCCTACGCGTCGCTCTTTCGTGAGCACTACTCCTGGCTCGTGCTCAGCGCGACGCGTCTCCTGGGCGATCGCGCGCTCGCGGAGGAGGTAGTGCAGGACGTGATGCTGGAGCTCTGGCGTCGGCGCGAGACGATCGTGCTGACGGGACCGCTGCGTGCCTACCTGCATCAATCGACGCGCAACCGCGCGCTGAACCATCTTCGGCATGGCCGGACGGTGCGACAGTCGGAGCCCTACGTGCGTCCGCCGAGCGGAGCGCCACATGCGGATTCGCGCGCGATCTCGCGTGAGCTGCAGGAGGCGACGCGGGTGGCGATGACAGAGCTGTCGGAGCCGCAGCGCGAGGTGTTCGAGCTCAGTCGCGTGGACGGTCTGACCTATCCGGAGATCGCGCGCGTGCTGGCGATCTCGGTGAAGACGGTGGAGGCGAGAATGGGTCGTGCACTTCGTCATCTGCGCGAGCGGCTGGCACCGTGGCTGCCGCCGGGCGGCGGATGGTGATTCGCGGAGATTTCGGCGGACTGGGCTCTTGACAGAAATCTCCGTGCGCTCTAGCATGTCACATGTCGCGCGCACCGCGCGGCAAACAACGCATAATCATGCCGACGATTCGCGCGCTTAAGCCACGCAATAATATTAATAATCGGAGCCTCCTCGGGAGACTTGGCTAGCGCGCGCGTGCAAGTAACGCTGAAGTAGCGCCCGCCAGGTCCCACCTGGCGGGCGCTTTTGCAAAGACCTTCGCAGCACCGTCGCAGAGCATCGCGACGCCGACCAGCCAAGCACGACTGATGGGGTGTAGGTCAATTGGCAGACCGCCCGACTGTTAATCGGGAAGTTGCAGGTTCGAGTCCTGCCGCCCCAGTTCTCATTCCCTCGCGCCTGCACATTCCGGAGAGCCCGCGCATGCCACCGTCCGCCGCCGTACAACACCCGCTCGACGAGATCTCGCTCGGTCTGATCGTGCAGATTCGTGAGCGGCTCCTCAAGGCCCAGGCGGCGGGCAAGAAGGTGTATCGGCTCGAGTCGGGCGACCCGAACTTCTCGGTGCCGCCGCACGTGCTCGAGGCCGTCGGCAAGGCCGGTGCGGAAGGGAAGACTCACTACATCCCGAACAGCGGCATCCCCGAGCTGAGGAAGGCGCTGGCGGAGAAGGCGGTTCGCAAGAACGGACTCGTCGGCACGACGGACGAGGACATCTTCCTCACGAACGGCGCGATGCACGCCCTGTATGTCGCGTTCGGCGCGCTGCTCTCGCCGGGCGACGAGGTGATCCTGCCCGACCCGATGTGGACGGAGGTGGCCGAGAACATCCGGCTGGCCGGCGGCGTCACGGTGGGCGTTCCGCTGCGCGCGGATCACGACTTCGAATACGACACCGCCGAGATCGAGGCCGCGATCACGCCGCGCACCACGGCGATCTTCCTGAACACGCCGCAGAACCCGACCGGCGCCGTGCTCTCGGAGCAGACGCTGCGCGAGATCGCCGACATCGCCAAGCGCCACGACCTGTGGCTGATCTCGGACGAGGCGTACGAGGACGTGATCTACGAGCCGCACAAGCACTTCTCGATCGGCTCGTTCGTGCCGGAGTACGCGGAGAAGGTCATCAGCATCTACTCGTTCTCCAAGAGCTACGCGATGAGCGGGCTGCGCACCGGCTACATCGTCACCAAGTCGCCGCTGCTGCATGACCGCATCCCCAAGCTGCTCCGCTGCACGATCAACGGAGTGAACAGCCTGGCGCAGTGGGCCGCGCTCGCTGCCGTCACGGGAGACCAGTCGCAGCTCGCCACCATGCGCGCCGAGTACCTCGTGCGTCGCGACGCGCTCATCTCGGCGCTGTCCACCATCGAAGGCGTGCGGCCGTTCATCCCGCGCGGGGCCTTCTACGTGTGGGCCGAGCTCGATCCGGCCATCTACAAGCGGCTGGGAGTCGCCGACGCGCACGAGCTCTCCGACAAGCTCGCCGCCATCGGTATCGGCAGCGCACCGGGTGTCGCGTTCGGCCAGACGTGCGACGACGCGATCCGCTTCGCCTACAGCTGTGCCACGAAGATGGTCACCGAAGGTGCCGAGGCGCTGCGCCGCGCCCTGACGGATCCCGACGTGCTGCACGGGAGAGCGAGCGCGTGACCAGCGAGCTTCGTGTCGTACTCGGTGAGTACGACACGAGCTGGCATGACCCCGCCACGTCGCTCGAGCGGGCAGGGCGGCTCGTGCGGGGCGCCGCCAAGCAGGGAGCGCACCTCGTAGCGCTCCCCGAGATGTGTCTGTCAGGCTTCACGATGGAGCCGAAGGAGCACGCCGTCTCGCTCGATTCGCCTCACGTGCGCGGGCTCTCGGCGCTCGCCGCGGAGAGCGGCGTCCATCTGCTCGCCGGCGTGGCCGCACGTGAGCTGGTGCGGGGTCGCGAGTCCTTCGTCAACACAGCGTTGCTGTTCGGGCCGAGTGGCGAGCTCGATGCGGCGTACCGCAAGCAGAAGCTGTTCGCCTATGCGAACGAGCACGCCAGCTACGAGCCCGGCGAGGGCCCGGCGACGGCGATGGTACGCGGTGTCAGGATCGGCCTCTTCATCTGCTACGATCTGCGCTTCCCGGAGCTGTTTCGCGCGATCGCACCGGACGTCGACGCGATGTTCGTCATCGCGAACTGGCCCGCTGGACGTCGCCCGCATTGGGACGCGCTACTTCCAGCCCGGGCGATCGAGAACCAGTGCTACGTGATCGGCGTCAATCGCATCGGTGATGCGGGCGGCCTATCCTACGACGGCGGTTCAGCCGCGTACGATCCATGGGGAGAGCGCCTGGCGCCGACGCCGGCTGTCGCAGGCGCGCCTGGCTGCGTGACGCTCACCGCCGAGCGAGTCGCGGAGATCCGCGGGCGCTACCCGTTCATCCGCGATCTGGTTCGCGAGTCGGCGGCGATCGGCGCCTGATTCGTTACGAGATCTCGCGGCGTCTGGACAGCGAGATCGGTCCCTCGACGTAACACACATGCGAAGTCACGACGCGCGGGCGCCTAGCGGCTCCTCATCGGTGCGTCGGTCTGGCTCGCGCTCGCGCACCGATCTCGGGTCCGACGCCGCGCCGATCGTGAGCGCGACGGCGCCGATCACGCAGGCGGCGCTGAGCAGCACTCGGCTCGACAGCACGTCGTCGTGGACGAGCACGCCCAGGACGAGGGCGACGATCGGGTTGACGAAGGCGTAGCTGCTCACCGCCGCCGGTGAGGCCACGCGCATGAGCCAGGTGAACGAGCCGAAGGCGAGGACGGTGCCGCAGAGGACCAGGAACAGAAGCGAGACGACGGCACGCGTCGTGAGCTGATCGACCGAGAAGTGCGCGAGCTCGCCGCGCAGCGCGCTGGCGGTGAGCACCCACACGGCGCCCGCGGCGAGCTGCATCGCGGTGGCCTGGGTGGCGACGGCCGGCCGAGCACCGTGGCGCCCGACGAACGAGCCCGCAGCCCAACAGAATGCGGCGAAGAAGAGCAGGAGCCGGTCGCTCAACCTTCCGGAGTTGAACGCGGCACCCCCGGCGAGGATGCCGATACCGACCATGCCGAGGGCAATGCCGGTGAGGACACGCCACGCCGGCACGGTACGCTCCCGGATCGACTCCATCGCCACGAGCCAGAGCGGAATGGTGGATCCGTACAGTGCCGCCTGCCCGGACGAGATGCGTTGCTCCGCCCAGGCCATCGAGACGTGGCTGCCGAGAAACAGCAGCAATCCAGCGAGTGCAGCCGTCTTCCACTGTGCGAGCGTGGGCCGCTCGAGGTCGCGGCGCCACGCGAGCCAGGCGAACAGGATGGCCGCACCGCCGGTGCACCGGATCCCGATGATCAGCATCGGGGGGACGACGACGACCGCGTATCGCAGGGCGAGAAATGTCGCGCCCCAGAAGAAATAGACGGCCGCGAAGGCGGCGAGGAGGGGCAGGCGACGTGGCGCGGTCAGATTCACAGAGCGTCCGGCTGATGATGCACGACATCGTAGTGCGTCACGCGATCGTCGCGTGCCACCAGAAACCGGTCGTCCTCGGGATAGAAAACCGCACGCTCGATGTCCTCACCGGCAAACCCTCGGATGGCGTCCATCGAGTCCCAGAGCGTGACGAGCACGAATTCGGCACGCCCTTCAGCGATCCGTCGCAGCGTGATCGTGCGTCGATGCCCCGGAGTGCGCGCGTACTCCGCGAGCCCCGACTCGCGAAGGTAGTCGAGATATGGCTCGGCGTCATCGGCGCGGGTTGCGCCCTTCCAGACTCTCGCGATCACGGTCTCTCCTTGCACCGGTAATATGAAGAATACGAGTGCAGGCTACGTGCCCGAGCTGCACCTGTCAACGCAATTATACCGGTGCTATACTGAAGCATGGGCAGTGCACCGACCGCGCTCACTCTCGCACCCGAGCTCCCCTTCAAGTACGTCGGGGGGGACCCGGCGCTGGATCTGGTCAATACGGTCGATTGGACCAGACACGGACCGGCTGACGATCGGCTCACCAGCTACGAGCGGCTCACGCGATGGGCAGAGGGCGCCGAGCTGATCACTTCTCGACTCGGAGACGCGCTCCGTGAGCGCGCCGGGGTCCGAGTCCGAGAGGAGGCGCGCGCTCTGCGACAGGCGCTCGATCTACGATGGACGCTCCGTCAGATCTTCGTCGCCGTCGCGCACGAGGCTGCCGCGCCGGCGACGGCAGTCGAGGAGCTTAACGCCGAGGTGTCGGAGGCGATGGCGCGTCTTCAGCTGATTCGCGACCGGGCGAGTCCGAACGGTGTGCTGCGATGGAGCTGGGCCGGGGCCGGAGATCATCTCGAGTCCGTGCTCTGGCCTGTCGCGCGCTCCGCCGCGCAGCTCCTCGTCTCGGACGAAGTCGGGCAGATCAGGGAGTGCGGCGCCGCCGACTGCGGCTGGCAATACGTGGATCGCAGCCGAAATGGACTTCGGCGGTGGTGTCAGATGGAGGTCTGCGGAACGCGAGAGAAGTCGCGGCGGCGCGCGAGGCGAGCCAGAGAAGTGGGCGATGGGTAAAGGGTAAAAGAATGGCCTCCGGATGCGATCGCATCCGGAGGCCGTTTCGTCACGCGCCGCTGACTATCCGCTACCCCAAACTGTAGCGCCGGCTCACTCCCGGTATGGCGACTCGTGGTATGGCGACTCGCCGTCCTCGAAGAACAGGTCGTCGAACTGCTCCTTCACCCGCGCGGGCACGTCGCCAGCCGACGGCACCAGGCCTCGGACCAAGTCGACGAGCATGGGGCTGAGGTGCGCGCCATAGCGCAGGAGGATCGCCGCTCGCTCGCGCTTGCGAAGCAAGAAGGAGAGAATCGGCATGTCCGCCTTCGCGCCGTTGCACTCCTGGCAGGCGAGGACGAGGTTGTCGCGCCGATCGTAGGCGCTCTGCCCTCGGCGAGGCGTGACGTGGTCGAGCGTGACTGTGGCGGGGGAAACGCGGCGTCCGCAGTACGCACAGACGGACCCGTGCTGTGCGATGAGCCAACGCTTCGTCTCGGTGTAGGCCGTGCGGCTCGTCGATGTCGACGTCAGCTGTGGGTTTCCCCCTCCACCGCGGCGGGGGCGCCGGCCCTTTCGGTCGGATGATATCTTCAGAACTGTACTCAGAAACAGAAACTCGGTGATGGCCGGCATTCCCGGCGTGGTATGTGAATGTACCCCATTGACGAGCGAATGGCTCCCGGGGCACCGGGCTCGAGGGTGAGCCAACGCAAGAAGGGGCGCACCAAGCGATTCCGGCCGCTTGGGAAAGCTTCCGACAGGGGGCTCAGCGAGGCGCGGAGCCCAGAGAGAGGAGCCGGCGTTGGTGAGCGTGAGGAGCACCTCCTGGCGCCGGGAATATCGCTCTCGATGCGGACAGGGAGGCGACAGCGGTCGCCCGAGATGGCGAAGCGGATGCTGTCTTCTTCCGTGCTCTGAAGGCCGCGAGCGATCACCGGCCCTTCGATCCAGATGATGCCGCGTCCGCCTACTCCGCGCGCGCGACCTGCGTACTCGAGACGCTCATCCACGGCGAACACCAGCGCCGCGCTCTGCTGCGCGCGCGCGACCGCGGAGATCCCGACTAGGGCGAGTAGCGCCGCCAGTCCGAGGCGAGTGCACGCCAGCCCCTCGATGCGAAGATCCGGGGAGCGATGCGTCATAGCGAAGAGTCGCTCCGCAGGGATCCGCTCTCCCTCGGGCGGAGTACCAAGCAAGAGAGGGAGTCTCCCGGTACGTCTGTCGGGAGATTTCCAGGCAGAGCTCGCCGGTAGCTGACCAGAGTGGCGCAGGCAGGGTTCGGACTATAGAGTCAGAGCGCGGGGCCAATTGCCCCGGCATCACCCGGCGCGACGGAGCGTGGGCGTGCGACGTATCTCGGTGGTCCTTCTCGCGACTATGACAGTGGTGGCGTGTCGGTCGGGCTCGCGCTCGCCGGGCGCCTCCTTCGTCGGCGCGTCGCTGTTGGAGCCGTTGTCGGATGCGGAGGCGGCGCACGATGAGCTGCTTCGAGCGGATCTCGGCCGAGCGGATTCCGTCGCACGTCGCGGGCTGGTCGATGGTCTCGCGACGAACCTCACCGAAGACGTCGTCTATCTGCGCGGCGGGCTACCGGTGATCCGCGGCCTCGGCGCTGCGCGTGCGATCGTCGCCGCGGATTCGATCGGCACACCGTTCGCGATTCGCTGGCAGCCAGTGCGCGCCGAAGCGAGCCGAGATGGGAAGAGCGGCTACAGCTACGGCTATACCATCGTGAGCACGGCCGCGGGCGGCACTCCCGCGATTCGGATCGATCGATACATCGCGTACTGGCGGCTGCTTCCCGTGGGCTGGCGGATCGCCGCATATGCCGAGACGTATGGTGCGCCACCAGCGGCACTCACCGTTCCCCTGGAAGCGACGCCGTCGGTGATGGCGGACGTGCCGATGTCGCGCCGAACAGGAGCGCTGGAGGCGGTGCGCGCCGCGGACGCGCAATTCTCCAGCGATGCGAGCAAGCTCGGCACCGGTCAGGCGTTCGGCCGCTACGCGGCCGCCGACGCGCAGATCTTCTCCGGACCGGGAGAGTTCATCAGCGGACCGCGCGCGATCGCGGAATCGTTCGGATCGCCCACGGAGAAGAACTCACTCGTGTGGCATCCGGTGCACGGCGAAGTATCCGAGGCGGGAGACCTCGGCTTCACCGTCGGAAACGCCGTGTTCACCGGCGAGCGAGAGGACGGCGCGAAGATCGTGCGCTACTCCAAGTACCTCACCGTCTGGAAGAAGCAGAAAGACGGCAGCTGGCGCTACGTGGTGGACGGAGGGAGCGCGCGGCCACAGTAGCGATCGCGCGCCGCCGACGCATCGCGCGCCGCGATCATGGCGCGCGAAGCTGCAGATCGGTGAGCGCGACTGCGCCACGCAACGCGCGCACGAGGGCCGGCGTGGATCGGACGCGATCGCCGAATCGGCCGACGAGCGTCACCAGGGCTCCACTCGGTGCGGTGCAGAGTGCGTATCGTCCGTCGCGATCGGTGCGGAGCAGGAGCGAGACCGGCTCCGCGCGCGGAACCGGCGAACCTGATGGAAGAAATCCCAGCCAGTCAGCCTGAACCTCCGCGCCGGAGACGGGGATGCCGGTGGCGCCATCGCGCGCGACGCCAGCGACAATGCCGGTGGAGTCGCTCATCGCACCTGCGCATGCGAGGCGCGCGAGCGAATCGGGTGAAGGGCCAGCGACGGCGGGCAGTGATTGCTCGAAACCGAGCTCCTCGAGCGAGGCGCGCGAGAGCTCCTGCACCTCCTCACGAATCGCGGGCAGTGCGCGGCCGCGCGTACCCGCGACCGAGCCTGGCACGCGCAGCGTCCACCGGCGCACGATCCACTGCCCGCCGCGAAGTCGCGCGAACTCGACACGTCCCCCAAATGCGGAGTTCGACAGCGATTCGGGCGCGGTGTACGCGAAGTCGAGATAGCGGAGCTCGAACGTCGCGGCGTCGAGCCAGAGCACACCGCTCACGTCGGCGAGCGTCGTTCCACGGGTCGGCCTGAAGGACAATCCCACCAGACCAGGCTGATCGTCGCGAGCGGCGCGTGCGGCGAGGCAGTGTCGATCGAGAAAGCGCGAGTCGAGGAGTGTCGCCGCGTCGGGCGCGGCGTACACGGTGGAATCGCCGCGCAGCTCGACGTATCCGTGAACGGCGAGCGATTCTGGCGGAAGGCTCGCGAAGGCCCGTCCACGCACACGCGCATCGGGTTGGCGATCCTCGCGAAGAACACGGCCGGTCGTTCGATCGCGCCAGCGAATCACGTCGCTGACGAGGAGGGGCGTGGTTCGCTTCGATTCGGTGACGCTCGTCGCCGTGAGCGCCTTTCGCGCTTCCTCCCAGAGCCACGCGGCGAGCTCGCCGGGCGTGCCCTCTCGCGGGCGAACGTCGCATCGTGAATCCGCATCGATGCGAACTCGGTGCAGCGCAACCGGCTCGGCGGAGACGTCGACCGGCAGCTCGACGCTCTGGTCCGCCGAGAGAGTCATCGCGGGCACGCTCACCGCTCGCAATCCGATCCGTTCCACGCGGATGGCGTAGCGACCCGGACGAGGTGCGGTGATGCGGAAGTGGCCGAGCGAGTCCGCCACGTCTCCGCCGACCGAACGATTCGTCGAGTCGGTGAGGATGACCATCGCGCCGGTGGCAGGTCGCAGATCGTCCCGAGTGCGAACCGTTCCAGTGATCGTCTGCGCGTGCGCAGCGATCGCGCGGGTATGGGCGAGCACGCCGAGGACGCCGCAAAACATCTGAAGCGAGAGACGCGGTAACTGAAAGTGTCGCATGAACATGAACCGGACGTGGCGGTCGGCGCCGATCAGCCTGGCGCATGGTGGCGACGCTACGACGTTCGATTGCGGCTGCGCGCAACGCATCTTCGCCGCGGGAGAGGACTTGACTGACCAGCGAGCACCAGTGATGTATAGCGAATCACAGCGTACTCAGCCTGGCACCATTGGTGCACTGGCCGTGCGCATTGTGATCGGCCTCACTGGGCCACCCGCGCCGCGCTCGAACAGAGTTTGCGGCGTCACTCAATACAACTGCAAGTGGAGGACGACCTCGTGAACATCCGCCGTCTCATCATGCCCGCGCTGCTTGGGCTCGCAATCGCCAGCCCCACCCGAATCTCATTGGCGCAGAGGGCGGGGACCGTGGAGCTGGGCGGTTTCCTGCAACTCGACCGCATGGATGAAGCGTTTCAGACGAAGACGCTCGGCGGCGGTGCCGGCGGGCGCTTCGGTGTCTTTTTCGGTCCGCGCTGGGAGCTCGAGGCCGAGGGATCGTACTCGCAGGTCGAGCCGCTCGCGAATCGCGGCGGCAACCCGAAGGTGCAGACCGGCGGCGACAAGGTTCAGATCAACTACTACGTGGGCCGGCTGAACTACAACATCCCGTGGGGCGGCCGCCCGGGCAACGCGATCATCCTCGGATTCGGCGCCGGCGCCGATCGCATCGATCAGCACACCGACCTCGTGCTCGCGCCGCAGATCGGTCTCCGCGCGATGCTCGGTCAGGTGGTGGGGCTTCGCTTCGACGTAGCCAGCATCACGTCGCCAAACCCGGCGAGCGGCACGTTCAAGTATCCGACCGTGGTGAATGGCAGGAACGACGGCGCGGCCTATCTCTCCAACTTCCAGGCGCGCGCTGGAATCAGTCTCCTGTTCGGCAATTCGCGGCCGTACGTTGCGCCGCCGGTCGTACAGCCCGAGCCCGCACCGGCTCCGGTACCGGCACCCGCGCCGGCTCCGACGGTGAACCAGGACTCGATCGATCGCGCGAACCGTCTGCGTGATTCGCTCGCGGCCGCCGAGCGTGCGCTGGCTGAAGCTCGCGCCCTGCTCAACGCGCCGGTCTACTTCGACTTCGACAAGTCGGAGATCCGCACGGACGCGAAGTCGGCGCTCGACGCGAAGCTGCCGCTGCTGAAGGCCAACCCGAGCATGAAGATCCGCATCGAGGGCAACACCGACTCGCGCGGCTCGAACGAGTACAACATGGCGCTCGGACTGCGCCGCGCGAATGCCGCGAAGCGGTATCTCGCCTCGCAGGGAATCGAGGCGGCTCGCTTCGACGTCGTGAGCTACGGCGAGGAGCGCCCCGTCGATCAGGGTACGACGGAAGACGCCTACCAGAAGAACCGCCGCGACGATTTCGTGATCACGGTGGGAGCGGACAACATCAGCGTGCCGCGGTAATCGATTCCGCGGTGCACCATGTAGGGAGCAGGACATGCTGACGAACGCGGCGCGCAAGGTGAATCCTCCTTGCGCGCCGCGCTCGTTCTGGCGCGCACGCGCGATCAGTGGCGCGCTGCTCGCGACGACGTGCGCCCTCGCTGCGGCGGGCTGCGGCTCGGATGGAGCAACTCTTCCCGCGGACGCCTCGTACGTGGCGGTGCTGGCCGGCGCCAATGAGATTCCG
>DASYMZ010000191.1:0-8582 GCA_036008805.1 Gemmatimonadaceae bacterium | reverse complement strand
TTCGTGGACGGCCGTGCGCGGATACCGCCTCTGACCGTCGCAGCACCACGACCCGTGTAGGTGCCCATCCCGCGACTCGCTGCGCTCGCTCGGGATGTCCGGAGTGGCGCAACGATCCGTCCAAACGCGGCCCGAATCAGGAGGGCGGGTATGCCAATCCTCCTTCCTCCATCCGTGTTTGCCCGCGTACTGCAGACGAAGTGGGGACGGACTCCTTGGGACGGACTCCGGAGTCCGTCCCAAGGAGTCCGTCCCAAGGAGTCCGTCCCAAGGAGTCCGTCCCCCTGTTGCAGCCGTGGTAGCCGTGGTAGCCCCTCAGTCGGCAGGAACCTCCTCGATCTCCTCCTCCAGCTCCTGCCGCTGCAGCAGCGCCGCGTACCTCCCCCCCGCCGCGATCAGCGCAGCGTGCACCCCTCTCTCCACCACGCGCCCCTGATCGAGCACGATCACCTGGTTCGCGTCGCGCACCGCGCTCACCCGGTGCGACGCGATCACCGCGGTCCGGCCCGCGAGCGCGCCGCGCAGACCGTGCAGAATCTCCGCTTCCGTGTGGGTGTCCACCGCGGAGAGCGCGTCGTCGAGCAGGACCAATCGCGGACGACGCGCGAGTGCACGCGCGAGCGCGAGCCGCTGCTTCTGACCGCCCGAGAGATTGATCCCGCGCTCGCCGAGCATCGTGCCGTAGCCGAACGGAAAGTCGCGCACCGTGTCCTCGAGCTGCGCCACGCCCGCTGCCCAGCGATGCGGCTCCGCGTCGCGGTCGCCCGCCGCGCGCGACTCTTCGCGCGCGCGCTCGTCCACCCCTTCGTGCTCGACGAGCGCATGCGACGAGTCGCCGTAGGCGAGGTTCGCGGCGATCGTGTCGCTGAACAGGAAGCTCTCCTGGGGCACGTAGCCGATCTCGGCGCGCAGCGTCTCCAGTGGAAGCGTCCTGATGTCGACGCCGTCGAGCAGAATCTCCCCCTCCTGCGGATCGGCGAGCCGAGGGATGAGATCGATCAGCGCGCTCTTGCCGCTGCCCGTGGATCCGACGACGGCGAGCGTGTCGCCCGCGGGCAGCACGAACGACACGTTGCGCAGCACCCATCGGGGCTCCACGCCTTCCGGAGTGGGGAAGTGATATCCGACGTCGCGAAACTCGAGCGTGCGTCCCTTCTGCGCCGGCGGCAGCGCGTTGGGCGACGCCGGCGACCGAATCTCCGGCTCGGCATCGAGCACGTCGAGCAACCGCGTCATCGACGCGGCGCCGCGCTGGAACAGGTTGATCACCCAGCCGAGCGCGATCAGCGGCCAGGTGAGCAGACCGAGGTAGAATCCGAACGCGACGAACGCGCCGACGCTGATCGTTCCGCGCACCGCGAGGCTGCCGCCGAATCCGAGCACGACGACCGCGCTCAATCCCGCGAGCAATCCGAACAGCGGATTCATCGCGCCGTACAATCGCGCGAGCCGCATGTTCTTCTCGAGATAGCGTTCGTTGATGACCGAGAAGCGCGCGATCTCGGCGCGCTCCTGCCGGTATGCGCGCACCACGCGCACGCCGGCGAAGTTCTCCTGCGCGAGCGTCGTGAGCGTGCTGAACTCCTCCTGCACCGCCTCGAACCGCTTGTGGATGGCGCCGCCGAGCTTGATCGTCGCCACCGGGAGGAGCACCATCGGCAGCAGCGCGAGCAGCGTGAGCCGCACGTCGATGCGCAGCATGAACACCAACGCGAACGCGCCGCCGAAGATCGTGTTCGTCAGGTACATGATCGCCGGACCGGCGGCCATCCGCACCGCGCTCAGGTCGTTCGTGAGGCGCGCCATCAGATCGCCGGTACGCATCCGGGCGAAGTACGAGCCGTCCAGCGTCGTCAGGTGTACGAAGAGAGCCTGACGCAGATCGTACTCGATGTAGCGGCTCAGGCCGTTGAGCAGCTCACGCATCCAGAAGCGCAGTGCACCGCCAACCAGCGCGACGCCGACGATGGCGCCCGCGATCAGCCACACGCGCTGCGGGGGCGCGCCCGCTCGCAGATCGTCGATGCCGGCGCGCAGCAGCCACGGAACCACCGCGCCGATCGCCGAGGACACGACGACGAGCGCGAGCCCGCCTGCGAGCAGCCTGGGGTAGGGGCGGTAGTAGGGAAGGAGGCGTCGCAGGGCGGACGCCGCAGGAAGATGGCTTGCCACGTCGATCGATTCTTGCTTACTGTTTAAGTTGTTGAACCATCGCAGCTTCGCCCGCTTCGGCGCCCGCTGCACCGCTCATCTGGAGGTATGGAATGACCAAGTATATTCGCCACTTCGGTGCACCGCTCGCGATGTCGATCGCGCTTGCGGTGAGCGCGTGCACGGTGAAGGACAGCAAGAGCGACACCTCGCTCGCGACCGATTCGGCGCTCACGCGCGACCTTCAGATCGCGGGTCGCGATACTGGGGTGCAGCCGCAGCTTCGCGACGTGCCCGCTACGCCGCCCGCGGACGCTACGCCTGCGCCGGCGCCGGTCACCCGCGCGCCGGCACCCGCGCCGCGTCCGGCTGCACCGAGGCCGAAGCCGGTGGCGACCAGACCCGCTGAGCCGACCACGCGCACCACCCCGTCGGGCAACACGGAAACGCGGAACACGGCCGGCTCGGCCGCTTCGAACGGCGGCGGCGCGGTCGGGACCATCCCGTCCGGCACCTCGCTCGCGCTTCGCTCCAACTCGCGCGTCTGCACCAACACCTTCACCGTGGGCCAGACCTTCACCGCCTCGGTGGCGCAGGCGGTCGCCGGCTCCAACGGCGCGACGATCCCGGCCGGCGCGGACGTGACACTCGAGGTCACGCAGCTCAAGCGCAGCGAGAACGCGAACGACAAGATCATCATGGAGTTCGCGGTCCGCTCGGTCAGCTTCGGCGGCAAGACCTATCCGGTCACCGGCACGGTCGCCGACGCGAGCGTCGAGCGCGTGCGCAACCAGCCGAAGTCCAAGGACACCCAGAAGGTCGTGGGCGGTGCGGTGATCGGCGCGATCGCGGGCCAGATCTTCGGCAAGAGCACCAAGTCCACCGTCATCGGCGCGGCGGCGGGTGCCGCGGCAGGTGCGGGCGCGGCGGCCGCGACGGCCAACTACGAGGGCTGCGTGCCGGACGGCGGGCAGATCTCGGTGAACCTGACGGCTCCTCTGCAGGTGCGAGTGTCGGCCTGAATCGGGTGAGTTGGTTGGTTGGATCGTTGGTCGGTTGATTGGTGAGTTCAGGGCAGATGCCACGAACCGGCCTGGAAGTCCCGCTGAGGGATCTCCAGGCCGGTTGGGGTTTACGGTGTCGCGTACGCAAGTCCCTCTAGCACTTATGCGGAATCCAGGTTGTGAGTTGCCGGTCGCGGGTTGGTGGTGACGGGTTCTACGGCGCACGCAGTAAAACCCGAAACCACCAACCCGTCACCGGTCACCCAGAACCTGGATCCCGGTCGGACGATAGAGGGACTCGAAAGAGAGGGACTCGAAAGAGAGGGACTCGAACGCTCGAACCGCCCCGTCCCCCAGGGTATTAGAAGCACCCTCGTTGCGTCCGGTCCCTCCGGCCCAACACTTTCTCGGCCTCGGGTGCAATTAGGCGTGACGGCCCGTCATGCCTCACCAGGCCGTTTCCATACGCTCACGGAGAATCCTCCGATGCTACGCTTCACTCGACAGATCGCCGTCTTCGCAACGGTCGCGTTGGCCCTGCTGCCGTCCATGGCGCGGGCCCAGATGGCGGTACGTCATAGCGCCACGCTGTTCAATGGCGTGCCCGCGCCGATCATCCCGGTGAGCCTGGCCAGGGTCGTGCTCGAGAGCGACGACAAGGACCTGGCGCTCACCGACAGCCAGCGCGTGCAGCTCAGGCTCGTGCAGAAGCAGCTCGACTCGGTGAACGCGCCGCTCATCGCCAAGCTCGATTCCATCAAGCCCACCTGGCGCCCCGCCGGCGGCCTGAACGATCTGAGCTCGGAGCAGCGCGACCAGCTCGTCGCGTATCGCAAGGGACACGACGAGATCATCGAGAAGATCGCGCCGAACGTCGCCGCGTCGCGCGAGCACGCGATGGCGCTGTTGAGCAAGGACCAGCAGGAGCGGGCGGTCAAGCTGGAGAAGAACGCGCGCAAGCGCGCCGAGGAGATCGCGAAGCGCGAGCTCCAGGAGCTGGAGAATCCGATCGGCGGGATGCGCCGTCCGCCTCGCCAGAGAGGTCAGATCAGAGATGCCACAGGCCGCACGCCGCTGGGCTGAGCCCCGCACGCGCCCGAGCGTCTCACTCTCCGTGAGCGCGAACGCGCCCGCCGACCGGGAAGCATCGCCCGACCGCATCGCCGCGGCCGAGCGGGACGGTGCGCTCGTGCGGCGCGCGCGCGCCGGCGACGGCGCGGCGTTCGACACGCTCGTCCGCACGTACATGGAGCAGGCGTTCCGCGTCGCCTATCGCGTGGTCGGCCATCGCGAGGACGCCGAGGATCTCGTGCAGGAATCGTTCATGGCCGCGCACCAGTATCTCGACTCGTTCGAGATCGGACGACCATTCGGCCCGTGGCTGATCCGCATCGTGCTCAATCGCGGCTCCAACCTGCGCCGCTCGCGCACGCGGCGGAGCACGGAGTCGGAAGTGGACGGCGTGAGCGAAGCACCATCCGCGCTGCTCGAGAGCGAGCGGAGCGACACGGGAAAGATTCTGCAGGACGCACTCGGCACGCTCTCCGAGCGGCAGCGAATGATCGTGACCCTGTTCGACGTGGACGGGCTGACGAGCGCCGAGATCGGCGAGATGATGGATCTCGCGCCGGGCACGGTGCGGTGGCACCTTCACGAGGCACGCCGCCAGCTGCGCGGCGTCCTCTCGCGCTTCTTTGGGGGCGATGATGGACGACTCGATGCGTAACGATCCGATCAATCCCTTCGATCCCGCCGAGCCTCGGCGCGACGAACAGCTCGCCGCGCTGCTGCGTCAGGCCACGGGCGACGTGCCCGTGAGCGCGGTGGACTGGGACGCGCTCGCGACGCGCATCGCGCGCGCGATCCCGTCGCGCGCGGCGGCCACCTGGTGGAGCTACGCCGAGCGGTGGGAGCGACGGATGCTGCCGCTCGCCATCGCGGCCAGCCTGGTCGGCGCGATCGCGTTGTGGAACAGCACCGCGCCCGCAACGTCCGTGATCGTCGCGCAGGTGAGCTCCACCGACATCCTCTCCGACGTGGTGCAGGGCACGCCGACCGAGCTCGCCGCGCTCCGGTACGCGCGCACCGTCACACCGGAGATGACCATCGCCGACGCGGGGCCGGAGTGATCCCGCCCCGCCTTCGCGCTGGACTCTTCATCGCATCGATCGTCGTCGCCAGCGGCATCGCGGGTGCGGCCCTCGACCGGGCATTCGTCGCGCGTGGAGCCGGACGTCCGCCTGCGGTGGGCACTGGCGCGGGCGGCGGTGGAGGGGGTGGCGGGCGCGGGGGACGCCCGATGTCGCCGGAGCAGGAGGCAAAGCGACGGTCGGAGATGCTCGACCACATGA
Organism: Gemmatimonadaceae bacterium; assembly: GCA_036008805.1. GTDB lineage: Bacteria > Gemmatimonadota > Gemmatimonadetes > Gemmatimonadales > Gemmatimonadaceae > AG11. Next base: position 3,076 of record DASYMZ010000191.1, on the reverse strand, counting down.
CCACGGACCTGTCGCTCACGCCCGTGCAGCGCGCGGGGTTCGACTCGGTCATGCAGCGCACCGACTCCGCGCTGCGCGCCGTGCGTCGCGAGATGCAGCCGAAGTTCCAGCAGCTCTTCGAGACCTCGCGCGGCGAGATGCTCGCGCGCCTCGACACGGCCCAACGCGTGAAGTTCAACGCCATGCGCCGCGGTGGACCGCCGCGCGACTTCCGCGACGGTGAGCGCGGCGGCGGCAAGCCCGACGAGCGCCGTCAGTAGCCCAGCGCGCTTCCGCTTCCCCGCGGGTCCGCCACGCCCTCGTATCCGCCGCGCACGCGCATCAACGCGTTGACGCGGCCCACCGTCTCACGGCTGAACAGCGAATGGCCCATCGCGCGCAGCGAGTCCGCGGTGGCGCTCGTGATGCCGTTCGTCTCCACGCGCAGCGTGTCCGGCAGCGCCTGGTGGTGCAGCCTCGGCGCGCTCATCGCGTCGGCGAGCGTCATCCTGTAGTCGATCACGTTCAGCAGCACCTCGGCGGTGCTCGTGATGATGCGCGGTCCGCCGCGGCTGCCGGCGACGAGCAGCAGCTTGCCCGCGCGGTCGAGCACGATCGTCGGCGCCATCGCGCTGAGCATGCGCTTGCCGGGCGCGATGGCGTTCGCCTCGCCCTGCACGAGCCCGAACATGTTCGGGGTGCCCGGCTTCGCGGCGAAGTCGTCCATCTCGTCGTTGAGGAAGAAGCCCGCCGACGCGAGGTACACGCCGGAGCCGAAGAGATTGTTCAACGTCGTCGTGAGCCCGACGGCGTTCCCCTTCGCGTCCGCGACGGAGAGATGCGTCGTCTCCGTTCCCTCGCGCAGCGCGCCGGGAATCGTCGCGGTGGGCGTGGCGCGGTCGGCGAGGATCGTCGCGCGCAGCTTCGCCGCGTACGTCTTGTCGGTCAACTGCTTCAGCGGAACGTTCACGAACGCGGGATCGCCTAGCTTGGAGTTGCGATCGACGAACGCGCGCTGGAACGCCGAGCCCACGAGGTGCGCCCAACTCGCACCGCCGAACGAAGGCAAACGTGGGTAACCTTCAAGGATGTTGAGCGTCTCGGTGATCGTCACGCCGCCCGACGCGGGGGGCATGCCGAGAAAGGTGAAGCCTCGATACGTCGATCGAATCGGCTCGCGCCAGACTGCCGAGTAGCGACGCAGGTCTTCGGTCGTGATGATCCCGCCCGCCGCCGCGAGCTCCTTCGTCCACGCGTCGGCGATCGGACCGTCGTAGAATCCCGCGCGCCCCTGTCTCGCGATCGCGCGCAGCGTGCGCGCGAGCGCGGGCTGCTTGAGCAGCGTGCCGGGAGCGATCGGCTTGCCGTTCGGCAGCAGCAGTGCGGCGCCGGCGAACTTCTCCAGCAGCGGCTTGTAGGTGCGCGCGGTCGCCGAGAAGGCGCTGTCCACCGTGAAGCCCTGCTCGGCCAGACGAATCGCGGGCGCCATGACGACGCGAAGTGGCAGCGTGCCGTACTTGCGCAGCGCTTCGGTGAGGCCGGCCACCGCGCCGGGCACCCCCGAAGCGAGTGGTCCTTCGACGCTCGCGCTGGTGACGTTGCCGTCGGGCCCGACGTACATGTCGCGCGTCGCCGCGAGCGGCGCGACCTCGCGAAAGTCGATCGATGCGTTGCGGCCGTCGGCAAGATGGATCACCATGAATCCCCCGCCGCCGATGTTGCCCGCTTCGGGATACACGACGGCCAGCGCGAACGCGGTCGCGACCGCCGCGTCCACCGCGTTGCCACCGCGCTTCAGGATCTCCACACCCGCCCGACTCGAGAGCGGCGCCTCGCTCACGACCATCCCGCGCCGCGCCGACACCGGCGCGCGACCAGCGGGATATGGCCACGCCGCGGGAAAGTCGGGCCGCACGCGGTCGGCCGCGGGATGATAGTCCGCGCGAGTGCCGAGCTGCCGCGGCGTGGCCGCGTCGGTCGCGCCGCGAGGAGCGGTGGACTGCGCCGAGGCGCGCGACCATGGCTGCGCGGCGGCGAGCAGCATCGCGAGCGTGATCGCGCGCGACGCGAAGCGCGGAGCGAAGCGAAGAGTCATCGGCGAATCACCTGATGAAGCGCGCGCGACGACGAGCGGCGATCAGCTGCCGAACCCGTACCGGGCGACGAGACGCGTCCCCGACACGCGCGAGCTCGAGCTCTCGCCCGCGGCGAGCCCCGCCTTCTGATGGAGCGTCGTGGCGAGATCCTGCACCACGTCGATCTGAAATGAGCGCGAGAGGGAGTAGCCCAGTCCGTAGCCGAACGCGAACGCGAAGTCCACGTCGGCCTTCGACGGCCGCAGCTGCTGTCCGCCGTCGCGCTCGCGGAATCCCGAGTAGATCGTCGCGCCAGCGCCGAGCTCGAGCACCGAATGAAAGTCGCGGCCGCTCGACACGTGGATGCCGAGGAACGCCTGCGACACGTTCGCATCGGCCTGCACGGAGCTGCCGCCGAGCTGCGCCTGGACGTAGTTGATCGGCACGCGCGCCGTGCTTCCGCGCAGCGCGAGCGTCGTTCCGCCAGTGAGCGTCCGCTCGATCGAAGCGCCGTACGATGTCGCGTCGCTCAGATCCCAACGCGTGCCCGTCGTGCCGTCCACCACCGTCCATCCCTGTTGCCACCCTACGCTGCCCGAGACCCAGAGCTGCGGATCCTTCATCGTGAAGCGTCCGCCGCCACGGATGATCTGTGCTCCACCCGAGTGCACGGGCAGCGCGGCCAGCACGAGAAGGAGAGCGATGATCGGTCGGCGCACGAGTGCTCCTGATGGCTTGCCAGCGGCGAACGGCGAACGGTAAGTTAGCCGAGGCGCCTGGGAGACGATAGAAAGTGTACCCGGCGGACCGCCTTGCGTTCTCTCTCCCCGCGCCGTGCCCTCCCGAGTCGCCGATCCGCGCGTCACCGAGCAACGAAATCCGCGCAGCCAGCAAATAGATCTCGCCGATCCACTCGGCATCGTGGACCTCATGAACGCCGAGGACCAGGAGGTGCCGCGCATCGTCGCGACGCAGCGCGAGCAGATCGCGCGCGCGATCACCACCGCCGAGACTGCTTTCCG
>DASYMZ010000190.1:0-24913 GCA_036008805.1 Gemmatimonadaceae bacterium | reverse complement strand
GGGACGGACTCCTGGGGACGGACTCCGGAGTCCGTCCCCAGGAGTCCGTCCCCACTTCGTCCGCTCGCGGCTCGCGCTGCCGTACGCGGGTAAACCCGGATGGAGGTAGAGGATTGGCATACTACCCGGCCCGCGTTTGGAGGGATCGCTGCGCCAGTCCGGTCAGCCCGAGCGAGCGCAGCGAGGTCGCAGTCTGACCCCACCTGAGTGCATCCAAGCATTGGGCGTTGGTTGGATGGCAGTCGCCGTACGGCGTACGAAGGTACGAGCCTACGGTACCGAGTACCCCACCCAGCACTCAGCCACCAACCCGCCGCGCGTACCCCTCCGCCGGCCGCGCGAATAGCCCCGGCGCGAAGATGGACGCCAGCACCTCCACCCCCTCCACCAGCCGCGGCCCCGGCCGGCTCGTCAGCGCGTTTCCGTCCAACGCCCAGCACTCCAGCCCGCGCGCCCAGCTCCACTCGCTCGTCGCGAGCAGCGCACGTGACTCCCGCTCGGCGCGCACCACGTCGAAGCCGCACGGTGCGAACAGGACGATGTCGGGGTTCGCGTCGCGCACGGCGCCGACGTCCACCGTCACCGAGTGCGCGCCGGGCTCGGCCAGCACGTCGATGCCTCCCGCGCGCCGCACGAGCTCCGGTGTCCAGTGGCCGGCGACGAACACCGGTTCCAGCCACTCGATCACCGCGACCCGCGGGCGCGGCGCCTTCGCGGCCTTGAGCGTCTCGTGCACCCGTCGCATCCGGTCGAGCAGCGAGGCGACGAGCCCTTCGCCCTCGCTGTCGCGTCCGATCGCGTCGGCCACGCGGCGGATGTCTCCGAACACGCCGTCGAGCGTCGTGGCGCCGAGCGTGACTCGGCGTGGCAGCGCCGGCAGTGCGGCAATCGCGCGATCCACCTCGCTCTCGGGCAGCGCGCACACGTCGCACACCGACTGCGTGAGCATGAGATCCGGCGCGAGCCGCGCCACCAGCGCCACGTCGAGCGTGAACACGGCCGCGCCGGACGTCGACAGGGCGCGAACCTCGGCGTCGATCTCGGCGGAGCCGGCGTCGCGGTCCACCGCGCTCGACGTCACCCGCGGAAGCGACGCCACCTCGAACGGATGATCGCACTCGTGGGTGATTCCGACGAGCTGATCGATCGCGCCGAGCGACGCGACGATCTCCGTGGCGGCGGGAAGGAGCGAGAGGATCCGGGAGCCGGCGCGCCCGGCCTCAGTCGTCACGACGAATCGGAAACGCCGCGAAGGTGGCGAGCAGCAGCACGAGTCCCGCGGCATACCAGCGCACGTCCTCGGTGACGCCGTAGTACACGATGCCGAAGCACGCGAGCATCTGCCCGAACAGCCACGCGATCACGCTCTCGGGAATTCCCGTCGACGCGCGGCGCCGCTCGGCGATGCTGCTGTGCCAGAAGCGCATGTCGGCGATCTGCACGAGCGCGTAGAGCCACGTCATCACACCGACGACGCGCAGCTTCCCCGCGAGATTGGCCGGCCGCGGCTGCGCGCCGAGCGAGTGCCATACCCACACGACCAGTCCGGCGAACAGCGCGATGCCGAGCAGCACGTTGCGCACCTGCGCCTGACGGTCGGGGGTCAGCCACTCGTAGCGCGTCATCTCGCCCGTGACGTGGCTGTCCACGTTGGGGCTCGGAGAAGGCGAGGTCACGCGTCAGCCCGGCAGCCGGGTCCAGACGACGATCGTGCCGCAGCTCATGGTGCGCGTGGAGAAGCGCGGCGGCGTCGTGGCAGGCCCGGAGTACAGCTCGACCGCCTCGACGTTGTCGGGATAGAACTCGTCGGCCGAGCCGCGCTCGATGGGAATGCCGTCCACCCAATACTGCGGCGGGCAGTCGCGCATCCCGTTCCGGGAGAACCGGACCTCCTGCCTCCCGCGAACGTTCTGGATCGTCACGCCGGGGGCGGCGCGCATCAGGTCGACGAAGTGCATCCCGCCGCGTGCCTCGATGTCGTCGCGCGTGATGAACCTGCCGAAGCCCTTCGCCTTGCGCGCCCAGAAGTCCGCCAGCACCGCGTGCGAGAGGGAGTCGTGCTGCTCGAGCGCGACGACGCTCGGCAGCGAGGTGGCCACGGCGGTGAGAATCACCACGAGGGAATCGGTGTCACCGTTGCTCTGGGTGATCAGCGCGCGCGTCGGAGCGAAGCCGAGCCGGCGCACGAACACGCCGCGCGCACCGGCCGGCATCAGCGGCACGTGGAACCGCCCCGAGTCGTCGCTGCGCGCGACGAGCAGGTTGCCGCGCGCGCGCACCTCCGCCAGCGGAATCGCGTGGCCGGCCGAATCACGCACGAGTCCCACGAGCGCGCGCGACGTGGGCAGCACGCTCGGCGGCGCGACGGCGGTCGGCGCCTGCGCGCGGGAGAGCGACGGCGCGAGGAGGAGCGAGCCGGCGACGAGCGCGAACGACGTGCGGGCGGACATCTGCATGAAAGCCTCCTCGGCCCCAGGACTCACCTGGCAATATACGACCCTTGGCCTCTCGGACGAGCGGTACTCGCGGCGAGAAACAGGGGCGCCATCAGAAAGGAGACCCCCACAGCCGGGCCGGCGTCAGCGGTGCCGTGGCTCTACTGGCTGCCGGACCATCCCCGGGTGAGATTCACGCGATGAAACCCAAAGAGCTCACGCTGCGAGCGCTGCTGCTCGGCGCCTTTCTCACGTTCATCTTCACCGCCGCCAACGTCTATCTCGGGCTGCGCGTCGGGCTCACCTTCGCCTCGTCGATTCCCGCGGCGGTGATCTCGATGGCGATCCTGAGCCGCGTGAAGGACTCGTCGATCCTCGAGAACAACATCGTGCAGACCGTCGCGTCGGCGGCGGGCACTCTCTCGGCGATCATCTTCATCCTCCCGGGCCTGGTGATCATCGGGTGGTGGACGACCTTCCCGTTCTGGGAGTCGTTCCTGATCTGTCTGAGCGGCGGCGTGCTCGGCGTGCTGTTCACGATCCCGCTCCGGCGCGCGCTCGTGACGAACTCCGATCTCCCCTATCCCGAAGGCGTCGCGGCGGCCGAGGTGCTGAAGGTCGGCGCGGGCACGCGGGGCGAGACGTCGGACGAGTTCGGTGAAGCGAGGGAAGGGCTGACCGCCGTGATCCTGGGCTCGGTGGCGTCGGCGGGGCTCGCGATTCTGGCCGCAACGAGAGTGCTGGCCGGCGAAGTCACCGGCTTCTTCCGGCTCGGGGCGGCGTCGTCGACCGGCTACAACATCGCGTTCTCACTGGCGCTGCTCGGCGTGGGGCACCTCGTCGGGCTCTCGGTCGGAATCGCGATGCTCGTCGGACAGATCATCTCGTGGGCGATCGCGGTGCCGATCCTGACGGCGAGCACGCCGCTCGCGGCTGGCGCGACGCTCGCGACGCACACCATGGGAGTGTGGCGCACCCAGGTCCGCTTTCTCGGCGCGGGCGTCATCGCGGTCGCGGCGCTCTATTCGCTCGCGCGCCTCGCGAAGCCGGTGCTCGGCGGACTCATGGCGACGCTCGCCGCACGCGGCGCGGCCGAGGGAGACGATCTCGACCGAGACATCTCGCCGCCGTGGATCTATGCGATCGCCGCGGCGTGTCTCGCCGTCGCCGGCTGGCTCGCGTTCAGCTTCGCGCGCTCGACGGTGCTCGCGCCCAACGCGACGACGCTCACGATCATCGCCGTGCCCTTCGTCCTGCTCGCCGGCTTTCTCATCGCGGGAGTGTGCGGCTACATGGCCGGACTGATCGGCGCCTCGAACAGCCCCATCTCGGGCGTCGGCATCCTGTCGATCGTGCTGTGCGCGTCGGTGCTCGTCGTCGCCGTGCCGCCGACGGCCGACACGCGGACCGCGCTGGTGGCGTTCGCGCTGTTCATCACGTCGGTCGTCTTCGCGTGCGCGACGATCTCCAACGACAACCTGCAGGACCTGAAGACCGGCCAGCTCGTGGGCGCGTCGCCGATGCGCCAGCAGATCGCGCTCATCGTCGGCGTCGCGGCGGGCGCGGCGGTCATTCCATCGGTGCTCAACCTGCTGGCGAAGGCGTACGGCTTCGCGGGCGCGGCGAACGTCGGCGTCGTGTCGCCTCATCCGCTCCCCGCGCCGCAGGCGACGCTGATCTCCGCGCTGGCGCAGGGCGTGGTCGGAGGAAATCTCGACTGGCGCATGATCGGCATCGGCGCGCTCGTCGGCGTCGGGCTCATCCTGCTCGACACGCTCCTGGGCGCGATGAACAAGCTGCGCATCCCGCCGCTCGCGGTCGGACTCGGGATCTATCTCCCGATGTCGGCGACGCTCGCCGTGATCATCGGCAGCTTCACCGCCAAGTGGTACGAGTCGCGCAGCCGCGCCGCGGCGAACCCGGAGCGTGCGGAGCGCCTCGGCACGCTCGTGGCGTCGGGGCTGATCGTCGGCGAGAGCCTCTGGGGGGTGTTGAACGCCGGCCTGATCGTCGCCCTGTCGAAGGACGCACCGATCGGCATCGTCAGCGAGGACTTCAAGCTTGCCCCGTGGCTCGGGCTGCTCGGCTTCGTCGCGGTGATCGTGTGGCTGTATGGGTGGATGGTGAGGAAGAGCCGAGAGGCGCCTGCGGCGCGATGAGCTCTGGAGCAGGGCACTCTACTGGAGCAGGGCACTCTATCGGGAAGGGGAATCCAGGTTGTGAGTGCCCGGTCACGGGTTGATGGTGTCGGGTTTAACGGCGTCCGCAGTTGAACCCGATACCACCAACTCGTAACTGGCAACCCAGAACTTGGATCCCGGCTAAGTGCTAGAGGGGCATGCGCGCCTAGCTCACCAACTCACCGCCCTTCGGCCCTCCACGCAGCAGCCGACGCGTCACCAGAACCACCGCCCCCGTAAGCAGCCCAAGCGGTATCAGAATTCCGAGTGCCGCGACGGACCACGCCGCCACGCCGATCATGCGCGACCACGCTTCGCCGAGCGCTTCGGCGATCGGGCTGGGTCCGCGCTGCGGCTCGATGATCGGAAGAGGTTCGTGGATCGTCACGTCGAGCGAGCTGAGAGAGGCGCGTCGCTCCAACCAGCGAATGCGCGCGTCGTAGCGTTCGGTCTCCATCCGTACGCGCGCCAGCTCCTGCTCCACGCGCAGCACGTCGGAGAGCTTGCCCGTGCGCGTCCCCAGCAGCTCCACCAGTCGCGCCTCGACTCGGCGCGCGTTCGCCGCGCGCGCGCCGAGGTCCACGTACTCCTCCGCCACGTCCTCCGCGGTCGCCGACACCGACTCCACCTTGCCGAGTTCGGACAGCGACGCGAGGAGACCATCGAACTTGTCCGACGGCACGCGCAGCTCGATCGTCGCCGAGTGTTGCTCGTCTTTGCCGGTGCGTAGCGACGTGTTCGCGACGAAGCCGCCATATCGCGCGGCCGCCTGTCGCACGCTTCCGATCGCGGCGTCGATGGCTTTCACCTGAATGGACGCCTCGCCATGACGCACGAGCATCGCGCCCGCGGGGTCGATCGCGGGGAGGGGGACGCCGAGCGAGACGTCACCTCTTGCTGCTCCCATGCCGGCCGACGCGTCGCGCGCCGCCGAGGTGGTCACTCTCGGCGCGTTCATCGCCGGAGCGTCGGCTGTCGACAACCGATCGGCGGTCACCGACTCGTTCGACAACTCGGGTGCGCTCGGCGCCGCGAGCACTCGCGCTCTCGCAGCGAAGCCCGTGCCCCCCACCGCGCTGTCGGTCATCGGTCCACTCGAGCTCGCGGGGCTCGCGCCGTCCTTCTGCCGATCGTGGCCACGGCACGCGGAGAGGGCGAGCGCGCATGCGGCGAGCACCGCCGTTCCCGTGCGCGGCATGGACAGTGGGACGATCTTGCTGGGCTTTCGCATGGAAGCGCCTCGGCGTAAGTCTGTGAGAGTTGGCCACTCGGCCGCGATCGGCCGCGAGAAGGAGACGCCGGCCGCCGCTCCACTCACACACATCGCTCTCATGTTCCGCTCTTCCGCCGCCGCGACGCTGCTGGCCGCGAGTCTTTCCTGCCCCAGCTTCGCGTACGCTCAGCGAGTCGCGGAGCCGTCCGCATCGGCGCCGATCACCAACGTCCGCTACGAGGTCACCGCCGATCGCGCCGCGTTGGCCGAGCACAGCCTGCACGTCGTCACGAGGTTCGACGTCGCCGCGGGCGCGCCGGTCGTGCTCTCGCTGCCGGCGTGGACGCCAGGCGCGTACGAGATCGTGAACTTCGCGCGCACGGTCAGCGCGTTCGGTGCGGTGCAGGGGAGCGATACGCTGCGGTGGGACAAGGCCGACTTCGACACGTGGCGCGTGTGGCCGAAGCGCGCTGGAGAAGTGACGCTCGCCTTCGACGTGATCGCCGATACGCTCGACAACGGCATGTCGTGGTCGCGCCCCGACTTCGCGCTGTTCAACGGCACCAACACCTTCCTGTATCCCGAAGGACGCTCGATGGACTTCGCGTCGACGGTCACGATCCGTACCGAGCCTGACTTTCTCATCGCGACCGGGATGGCGCGCGGGCCGAATGCGCGAGTGTTCAAGGCGTCGAACTATCACGAGCTGGTCGACATGCCCTTCTTCATCGGCCAGTTCGATCTCGACAGCAACACGGTCTCGGGCAAGACAGTGCGCTTCGCGACGTATCCGCGCGGCAGCTTCGCGGGAGCGGCACGCGCGACGGCGTGGGAGCAGATCAAGCGCAGCATCCCGCCCGAGGTGCTCGTGTTCGGCGAGGTGCCGTGGGACAGCTACACCGTCATGCAGATCACCGACTCCACCTTCGGTGGGATGAGCGGGCTGGAGCACGCGAACTCGCACGTCGACGTCGTCGCGCCGGCGGGCATCGGGAGCGACTTCCAACCGAGCCTGTTCGCGCACGAGATCTTCCATGCGTGGAACGTGAAGCGGCTGCGTCCCGCCGATCTGGTTCCGTATCGCTACGACCGTCCGCAGCCGACGGTCTGGCTCTGGGTGAGCGAGGGAATCACCGACTACTACGCCGACCTCGCCGAGCTGCGCGGCGGCATCACCGACGACCGGAAGTTCTACGAGCAGACGTCCGAGAAGATCAACGAGGTCGCGCAGGCGCCGCCCTTCGCGCTGGAAGACGCGTCGCTCAACGCGTGGATCAAGCCGCGCGACGGCACCGACGCGCTCTACTATCCCAAGGGATCACTCGCCGGCTTCCTGCTCGACATCATGATCCGCGATGCGAGCGACAACAAGCGCTCGCTCGACACGGTCATGCGCGAGCTCTATCAGACGACCTACAAGCAGGGCCGAGGCTTCACCGGCGAGGACTGGTGGAGCGCGGTGCGCCGCGCGTCGAATGGGAGATCGTACGACGAGTTCGCGCGCCGCTACGTGGATGGGCGCGATCCATTTCCCTGGGAGGAGCAGCTTCGCGTGATCGGGCTCCGCATGCAGGCCGACAGCACGCCGCGCCTCGGCGTGAGCACCCGTCCCGAGCCCACGGGTGGCGCGCGCATCTTCCAGCTGGTGCCAGGCAGCCCGGCCGCCGCCGCGGGGCTCAAGGAGGGCGACGTCGTGCTGACGATCGGCGGCAAGTCCGCGCTCGAGATGCTCTACGGTGGCGGCTTCAAGACGATGTACGCCGCGAAGCCGATCGGCACCCAGATCCCGATCGCGATCAAGCGCGGCGACGAGTCGCTCACCGTGCCGGTGGCGCTGCGATTCGGCGCCGCCGCGCCGCGCATCGCCGAGGATCCGGCAGCGTCGCCGCGCGCGGTGCGATTGAGGAACGGGCTGCTGCGGGGACTCACTGAACGCTGACCCTGAACGGAGGTGAGTTGGACGGTTCGGTCGTTGGTCGGTGAGCCACACTCTGCACTGACCGGCGCCCAGGACTAGCTTCCGTCAGCTCGCTCACGGCCATCCTCGCACGCGTTCCGTCTCATGCGCATCGCCAAGCTCGGCGTCGTCGGCGCCGGCACCATGGGGAGCGGCATCGCCGCTCTCGCCGCCTCGGCCGGCATCCCGGTCGTTCTGCTCGACATCGCCGGACCGGAGGGCGACCGCGATGCGCCGGCGCGATCCGGGCTCGAGCGCGCGCGGAAGGCGCGCCCCGCCGCGTTCATGGACGTCGCGCGCGCCGGCCTGATCACCATCGGCAACCTCGATGACTCGCTCGAGCGGCTGCGCGACTGCGATCTGATCCTCGAGGCGATCATCGAGCAGCCTGGTCCGAAGCAGGCGCTGTATGCGCGGCTCGAGCCGCTGCTGAAGGAGACGGCGATCGTCGCGAGCAACACGTCGGGCATCCCGATGCGCGTGCTCACCGAGGGGCGCAGCGATCGGTTCAAGCGCCACTTCCTCGGCATGCACTTCTTCAACCCGCCGCGCTATCTCCACCTGCTCGAGCTGATTCCGACGACGGAGACGGATCCCGACGTGCTCGAGGCCGCGCGCCGCTTCAGCGAGATCGTGCTCGGCAAGGGAATCGTGCTCGCGAAGGACGTCCCCGGATTCGTCGCGAACCGGCTCGGCGTGTACGGCATGGTCGCAGCGATGAAGGGGCTGATGGAATCCGACCTCACGATCGACGAGGCGGACGCGCTCACCGGCCCACTACTCGGCCGCGCGAAGAGTGCGACGTTCCGCACCGCGGACATCACCGGGCTCGACGTCCTGCTGCACGTGTCGAAGGGATTGAGCGCGAGCACGGGCGAGGACTTCTCGATGCCCGAGTGGGTTGAGCGGCTGGCCGCGAGCGGACGGCTCGGCGACAAGACGGGCGGCGGCTTCTACAAGAAGGTCGGCAAGGACATCACGACGCTCGACTGGAAGACGCTCGAGTACGGACCGCAGCAGAAAGTGGAGGATCCGCAGCTCGCCACGCTGATGAAGCAGCCGCTCGAGCAGCGGCTGAAAGCCGCGACCGAGCTCCCCGGCAAGTACGGCGACTTCGTGCGCAACTACCTGCTGCGCATGTCGCACTACGTGCTGAAGACGACACCGGAGATCGCGTACGACATCGTCTCCGTGGATCGAGCCATCGAGTGGGGCTACGCGTGGGAAGCGGGGCCCTTCCAGCAGATGGACGCGCTCGGCCACGACTTCCTGCGCGACGGCTTCACGCGGCTCGGGCTCGACGTGCCCGAGCTGCTCGGCAAGGCGAAGGACGGTGCGTTCTATCGTCCTGGGCCTCAGGGCTGGACGATGCTCGGCTTCGACGGGAGCTATGTGCCGGTGCCGCCGGTGCCCGGCCAGATCTCGCTCGAGCAGGTGCGCGCGCGAAAGGGCGCCGTGCTCGAGGGCTCTCGCGATGCGAACATCCTCGACTTGGGCGACGGCGTGCTGCTGCTCGAGGCACGCAGCAAGATGAACACGATGGGTGCTGGCGTGCTCGCGATGCTGCGCACGGCACTCGAGCGCGTCGCATCGGGCAAGTACGAAGGACTCGTGATCGGCAACGACGATCCGCGCGCCTACAGTGCGGGCGCCGATCTGGGCGCCGTCGTGCAGCAGGTGCAGGCGCAGGATTGGAAAGGGCTCGACGAGATGGTGCGCTACTTCCAGGAGGGCGCGCAGCTCGTGCGCCGCGCGCCGTTCCCCGTCGTCGCCGCGCCGTTCGGGCTCACGCTTGGCGGCGGATGCGAGTACGCGCTCCATTGCGACCGCATCCAGGCGCACGCCGAGCTGTACATGGGGCTCGTCGAGGCGGGCGTCGGCCTCATCCCGGCGGGCGGCGGAACCAAGGAGCTGCTGTTCCGATTCACCGATGCGTTGGCGCCGTACGACGAGGCCGATCCGTTCGAGGGCGTGAAGCGCGCCTTCAAAGTGATCGCCACGGCGGCGACGAGCACGAGCGCGCTGGAGGCACGCTCGCTCGGATTCCTGCGGCCGGTCGCGGACCGAATCACGATGAACCGCGATCGCCTCATCGCCGACGCGAAGGCGCGCGTGCTCGACCTCGCGCTCGACTACGTGGCCCCCGTGCCGCGCACCATCACCGCGCTGGGCAAGGATGCGTTCGGCAACCTGCTCTACGCCGGCTGGGCGATGAGAGAAGGCGGTCAGATCAGCGACCACGAAGTGCGGATCGCGCGAGAGCTCGCCTACGTGCTGTGTGGCGGCGACGGACCGGCGCGCGTCGTGTCGGAGCAGGACATCCTCGATCTCGAGCGCGAAGCCTTCCTCCGGTTGTTGGGTACCAAGGAGACGCAGGAGCGCATCGCCTACACGCTCAAAACAGGCAAGCCGCTCCGCAACTAGAGGTGAGCAAGATGAGCGACAAGATCGACAGACCAGAGAGTCCCGACGACGTCGTGATCGTTTCGGCCGTCCGCACCGCGGTGGGCCGAGGGAAGAAGGATGGATCGCTGGCCTCCACGCATCCCGTCGAGCTGTCGGCGCTCGTGATGAGGGAGGCGCTCGACCGCGTCGGCGTCGACGCCGCGATCGTGGACGACGTCGCGTGGGGCTGCGCCATGCCTGAAGCCTCGCAGGGGCTCAACGTGGCGCGCCTCTCGGCGCTGCGCGCCGGACTTCCCGTCGAGGTGCCGGCGCAGACGGTGAACCGCTTCTGCTCGTCGGGTCTGCAGACGATCGCCGACGGCGCGATGCAGATCATGAGCGGCATGTCCGACGTGGTGCTCGCGGGCGGCGTCGAGATGATGAGCCAGGTGCCGATGTCGGGCTACCACGCGCGGCTCGATCCCGAGGTGCTCGAGTCGTACATCGGCATGGGCTTCACGGCCGAGCGCGTCGCCGACCGGTGGCACATCAGCCGAGAGGATCAGGACGCCTGGGCGCTCGGCAGCCAGCAGAAAGCGGCGGCAGCGGTGGCGAGCGGCGCGTTCGACGATCAGATCGTGCCGGTGCCGGTGGAGATGGTGAGCTGGGAAGGCACGGAGAAGAAGATCGAGACGCGGAGCTTCGCGCGCGACGAGCTGCCGCGCGCGACGAACGCGGAGTCTTTGGCCAAGCTCAAGCCGGCGTTCAAGGCGAACGGCACGGTGACGGCGGGCAACGCGAGCCCGTACTCCGACGGCGCCGCCGCGGTGCTGCTCATGCGCCGCTCCAAGGCGGACGAGCTCGGGCTGAAGCCGCTCGCACGATTCGTGAGCTTCGCGGTCGCCGGCGTCGACCCGGATGTGATGGGCGTTGGCCCGATCAAGGCAGTGCCGAAGGCGCTGAAGAAGGCGGGCCTCGAGATGAAGGACATCGACCTGATCGAGTTCAACGAGGCGTTCGCCGCGCAGGTCCTGGCTGTCATTCGGGAGCTCGACATCCCAACCGATCGCGTGAACGTCAACGGCGGCGCGATCGCGCTCGGTCACCCGCTCGGCGCGACCGGCTCGAAGCTCACGACGCAGCTCGTTCACGAGCTTCGCCGTCGCGGTGGCGGGCACGGGCTGGTGACGATGTGTATCGGCGGAGGGATGGGGGCGGCTGGGGTGTTCGAGGTGTACGGGGAGTAGCTGCAGTGCCACTCCCTGTAGGTGGTAGTGAGCAGCGGGTAGCGGGACGTCGTAGCGGGTAGCGGGACGTCGTAGTGGGTAGCGACACGTGAACGGCCTCGGGATGCGGTTGCATTCCGAGGCCGTGCTTTCACTTCCCACTCCCACTCCCAAGTGGTCTTACGGATTCTCCCGATACTTCCCCACCAACGCCGCGTTGCGCTTGCCCGGCCCCGCATACTGGCCCTTCATCAGCGCCTCGATCTCCGCGATCTCCCTCGGCGCCCTCGAGATCCATTCCACGCCCTTCGTTGTCGCGAGGTAGTCGTCCTCGATGCGGATGCCGATGTTGCGATAGGTCGTGACCGCCGAGCGAAGCTTCGCCGCGAGCGCCTTGTTGCGCGGCGTGTCGGGAAGCTCCTCGAGCACGTGCTCGCGCACGTAGATGCCGGGCTCGATCGTGAACGCGCTGCCCGGCGCGATCGTCGCCGTGCGGTAGTACTGCTCGGGGTCGTGCACCTCCAGGCCGATGCCGTGTCCGAGACCGTGCATGTAGTACAGCCGGAACTGCGGGCACTGGCGCGGCGCCTCGGCGGGGCCGCAGTCGTACGTCGCCGCTGGTGACTCGATCAGGCCCAGCTTCGCGAGACCGTTCGCGAGCACCACGTTCGCCGAGTCGCTCATGAGTCGCGAGTTCGCGCCGAGCTTCGCCTGCCGCTCGCCGGCCGCCTGTGCGGCGCGCACGATCTCGTACACCGCGCGCTGCGCGGCCGAGAACCTTCCGTTCGCCGGCACCGTGCGCGTCACGTCGGCGGCGTAGCCCTTGTACGACGCGCCGATGTCCATCACGATCATGTCGGTCGGCTCGATGAACCGGTCATCGACGTTGTAGTGCAGCGTCGTGGAGTTCGGCCCCGATCCGACGATCGTCGAGAACGACGGACGATCCGCGCCATTGCGGCGGAAGGTGTACTCGATCAGCGCCTGGATCTCGAACTCGTTCATCCCCGGCTCGATCGCCGCGATGGCCTCGCGCTGCGCCATCACGGTGATGTCCACCGCCTGCTTGATGTACGCCAGCTCGGTCGCGCTCTTGGTGCCGCGTGCCGCTTCGACCGCGCCCGTGAACGGCGTCACCTTGAGGCCGGGGTGCGCGCGCTTCAGCCGGTCGAAGATCTGCTCGTCCGGACTGCGCGGTGCCGGCAGCGACGCGCTCTCGTCGGCTTGCGCCGCGACCTCGCCGACGGCGAACATCGGGACGCCCGCTCCCGCGAGCGAGTCGAGCACCTTCGGCAGCTCCGCCACGTCGCGGCCGGTCAGGCCGGTGAGCTTCGCGATGCCCTCCGTCCCGAGGCGCGTTCCGGTCCACACTTCGCGGCTCGGCAGCCGCGGCTCGACGAACATCGTGGACGAGGTGACGCGTCCGCCCTGCTTGATCATCACGAGCGCGGCGTCGGGCTCCTTGAAGCCGGTGAGATAGTAGAACGACGGCGCCTGCACGAAGCTGAGATAGTCCTGCGCGGGCTCGTGCGCGCCCAGCGCGACGAGCACCCCGTCGGGCATGCCCGCGAGCACGGCCGCGCGGCGCGTCGCGAACTCCCGCTGCGACTGCGCGGCGAGCAGCGACGGAAGAAGCAGCGTACTGAGAATGAATCGACGGATCACAGGTCCTCCATTCAGTGGTTCGCGCTCAGCCCACGAGCACGGTGACGAGATACAGCAGCAGCCCGACGAGACCTCCGACGAGCGTGCCGTTGATGCGAATGAACTGCAGATCGCGGCCGATCTGCACCTCGATCTTCCGCGACGCGTCGGTGGCGTCCCACCCTTCGACGGTGCGCGCGATGAGCTCCGCGACCTCCGGGCGATACTGATCGACGACGCCGAGCACGAGGCGCTCCACTGCCTGGTCGATGTCGGCGAGCAGCTGCTCGTTCGCGAGCGCACGCTCGGCCATCGCGCCCAGGGCGCGCTCGAGCGGCTCGGGCGACGGCGCGTCGGGGCCGACGTACTTCGCCAGCGATGTCCGCGCCGCGCCGAGCAGCGCGTCGGAGAGCTCCTCGACGGCGGGGTGTGCCAGCAGCCGCTCCTTCATCGACTCGGCGCGCGCGATCGTCTCGGGCGAGTGGTGCAGCTTCTCGGTGAAGTCGCGCAGCGCGTGGTCGAACTGTTCGCGCAACGGATGCTCGTCGTTTGCCGAGACGTCGTCGAGCGTGCGCTCGATTCCGCCGACGATCTTCTGATAGAGCTTGTCGTCCACCACGTTCGGCACCCACCACGGGCTCTCCTCCGCGATCCGGGTGCGGATGAGCTCCTTGTTGTCCGCGACGACGCGGCTCACGAGCTTCACCAGCCGATCGAGCATCTCCTGATGACGGTCGTCGGTGGTAGCCATCGCGAGCAGATCGCCGAGCAGCGGCGCGACCTGCGCTTTGCGAAGCTGCTCGACGAGCGTGGTGTGCACGCTCTCCCTGAGCTCCGCGTCGGGCACCGACTCCGCCGCGCGCGCCACGCCGCCCGCGATCGCCTTCGCGAGGCGCGCCTGGTGCTCCGGCTCCGCCAGCCATCGCGCGCCGCGCTCACCGAGCTTCATCCCGGCGAGCTGCCGCGCGATCACGTCGCGCGAGAGGAAGTTGTTCCCGACGAAGTTGCCGAGGCTCCGGCCGATGCGATCCTTCCGCTGCGCGACGATCGCCGTGTGCGGAATCGGGATGCCGAGCGGATGGCGGAACAGCGCGGTGACGGCGAACCAGTCGGCGAGCCCACCGACCATCGCGGCCTCGGCGGTCGCGCGCACGAGTCGCACCCAGAACGGCGCGAGATCCGGACGCACGTGCGCCAGCACGGACATCGCCACGAACAGCAGGGCGAACCCGGCGAGCAACGCCGTCGCGCGGCGCCGCATGATGGCGTAGAGGCGGACCTTCTCGGTGTCGTCTCGGACTACGAGCATTGCGAAATGTAGAGTGTGGGCGGTCTACTGCTGTACTTGGTACCGTACCGCGCGTCTTCGTACGGCGCACGGCGACCGACATCCAAGTATCCCTAAATGCGGGGCCGCCGTTGACTCATGGAAGGCGCGTCGGCGCCGGTCGGGTAGCAATGCGTCCAAGAATTTAGGGATGCCAGCCCGCTGGGTCGCCGTGCGCAGTACGATGGAACGCGGTACGGCAGTGGCAGTTAAACCAGCCCCGCCACGTATTCCCGAGCCGCCGAGTCGAACCACGGCGCCGATCCCGCCAACGCATTCTCCGCCATCCGCTCCGGCCTCGACGTCGCCGGGATCACGCAGCTCACGCGGGCATCGCTGAGAATGAACTTGAGCAATGCCTGCGCCCACGTTCGTACCCCGTATGCAGCCAGTGGTGCGAGCGTTTCCGCGCTCGGCGCGTGCCGCGCCAGAGCTCCTTCGCCGAGAGGCCGCATCACGATCACTCCCACTCCGTGATCCGCCGCGGCCGGCAGCAGCTCGCGCTCGGCCAGCCGGTCACGCGCGTTGTACGGGATCTGGATCTGCTGCACCGTCCCAGATCGCACCAACGCGAGCAGCTCCGGGTACGCGGAGTGCTGATAGTGCGTCGCGCCGATCACGCGCACCTTCCCCTCGTCGCGCAGCCGCTCCAGCAGCGCCAGCCGCCTGCGCAGCCCGACGAGGTTGTGCACCTGATACACGTCGACGCGCCCGCCATACCAGCGCAGCGCGCGCTCGGCCTGTCGCTCGGCTTCGGCGTCATCCGGCGTCCACAGCTTGTCGGCGACGAGCGCATCCTCGCGACGATCGCCCATCGCCGCGGCGAGCACGCGCTCAGCCTCGCCATACATCGGCGACGTATCGAACAGCGTCGCGCCCACGGCGTAGGCGACGTCGAGCACCTCGCGACAACGCGCTTCCTCGCGTGAGCCATGCACGTCGAAGGTGCGCCAGGTGCCCATCCCGACCACCGGCACCTCGAGCCCGGATGCGCCGAGCGCTCGGCGCTCCACGCGCGGCGCGTCAGTCTCCGAGCTGGCCGTCACCATTCTCCAGCGAGCGCCACAGATACCAGCTCGCCACCGACGCGTACGGCCGCCACTTCGCTCCGATGCGCAGCACGTCCTTCGGCGTCGGCCGCTTCTTCAACCCGTACGCGCGTTGAATCGCGTTCTGCACGCCGAGATCGAGCTCGGGCAGCACGTCGAGCCGCCCGAGGCGGAACATCAGGAACATCTGCACGGTCCACCGTCCGATCCCTTTCACCTGCACGAGGTGCTCGATGATCTCGTCGTCCGGCAGTCTCCCCAGATGCGCGAGGGGAAGCGAGCGATCCGCCACCCGCGCGGAGAGATCGCGCAGATAGCCGATCTTCTGTCGAGAGAGCCCGGCACCGCGCATCGCGACCTCCTCGGTGCTCAGCACGTGCTCGGCGCGCGGACGCTTGCCGGGATACAGCTCGCAGAAGCGCCGGTGAATGGTGCCGGCCGCCTTGCCAGAGAGCTGCTGGAACACGATGGAGCGCACGAGCGCGTCGTAGTGGGTGCCGGTGCGGCGCGCTTCGAGGCGGCACGGACCGACGCGACCGATGATCTCGCCAAGGACCGGATCGACCCGCTTGAGGTGCGCGATCGCCGCGCGATGTACAGAGGGAGGCATCGGTGAAAGAGACAGCGGCGCGGGCGGGCGCTCAAGTGGAATCGGCCGGCTTCGATGTGATGAAGGGGAATCCAGGTTCTGAGTTGCCGGTTGCGGGTTGGTGGTTGCGGGTTCGCCTGCGAACGCCGTGGGACCCGCAACCACCAACCCGCAACCGGTCACCCACAACCTGGATCCCCTCAGCCCTTATGTGGATTCACGGCATGACACTCACGCTCGACCATCACCCGCGGTTCCTCATCTCCGGCGATTCCACGTGATCGAGAATCTTGCCGAGCAGGCCGCCCATGTGCTGACTCTGCGATTGCGCCTGCTGCTTCGCCTGCACGGCGTCCTCCTGCAGCACGTTGTTGAGATCGGCCGGATTCTCGTGCGCCGTGCCGTGGTTCATCGCGCGCTTCGCGAGCGCCGCCATGACGATCGGCGCCAGCATCATCAGCAGCTTGCGCGTCTGATCCGGTCCCAGGCCGCTCGCCTGCTGCACGCCGTCCTGCACGGCAGGTTGATGCCGGCCGAGCACCTGACCGAGGATCCCGCCATCGGCCGCGCCACCCCCGCCGAGGATCGAGCCGAGGCTGCCGAGCAGTCCGCCGTGCGATCCGAGCAGCGATTGAATTCCCTCCGCGCCGCCCGGCTGCTGCGCGGTGCTCGCCATCCCGCCGACCAGCGCCGGCAGAGCAGCGTTCACCGCTTGCTGGGTCGTGCCCGGGTCCGTGCCGAGCTGCTGGCTGATCTGCGCGAGCTCCTGTGGACCGAGATGCTGCTGGACGATGTCGAGGATGGAAGACATTGAGACACTCGATGAAAAAGTGCGCGCATCACGAGGCGTGACGCGCGAAGTAGCTGGCGACCTTCTTCAGGTCGGCGACGAACGCCTTCTCGGCGTCGGCGCGCAGCTCGCTCGGCGAGCGGAGCACGGCGCTGGGATGGACGGTGGCGAATCCTGCAGCGGCAAGAGGCGTGCGAATCGCCTTGCCGCGCTGCACCGTCACGCGAAACGCCGGGCCGAACAGCGCACGCGCCGCTGTCGCGCCCAGCGCGACGATGATGCGCGGTTCGATCACCGCGATCTCCTCGTCGAGCCAGGGATGGCACGCCCGAATCTCGGAGCCGTTCGGCGACTTGTGGATGCGTCGCTTGCCGCTGCCGTCGGGCACCCACTTGAAGTGCTTCACGGCGTTGGTGACGTACACCTCCTTGCGATCGAGTCCCGCGCGCTCGAGCGCGGAATCGAGCAGCTTGCCCGACGGTCCGACGAACGGGCGGCCAGCGAGATCTTCCTGGTCGCCCGGCTGCTCGCCAACGAGCATGATGGCCGCGCCGCGCGCGCCCGCGCCGAACACCGTCTGTGTCCCGACCTTCCAGAGATGACACCCGCGGCAGCCCTGCGCCGCGCTCCGCAGCGCGGGCAGGGTGCGCCGCTCGGGCAGAAAGTCAGCGGCGCTGCCGGTCGCGTCCGCTGTTCTCGTCGACATCGTCGCCCGGTGGCTCATCTCCGCTGGAACGTGGACCTTCGACGCGCTCCACACCCGGCTCATCGACGCCCGCCTGCACGGCCAGGTCGTCGCTCGTCAGTCCCCGATGGATCTGCTCGAGGAAGCGCGCGTGAGTGCGCGCACCGTGCTGCCCCTCGGCGTGCTGCTGTGGTCCCGGCTGTTGTCCGTCGCGTTTGCCCATCGACTCCTCCGCTGCGGTGACCGGCCCGAGCGTCGGACCGGACGGAATGAGCGGGCAAGCGGTGGGCCATGGTCCGTGCGGGGGATCGCGATCGGCGCTACCATAGGAGAGTCTCGCCCGCACTCTCCTGGAGATCCCCCTCATGTTCGCCGCCCGTCCCCGCCGCGCCGCCGCGGTCGCGCTCGCCGTTCTCCCACCGCTCGCCGGCTGCTCGCACGCAACGTCGCTTCCTCCCACCACGCCCGTCGTCGCGTCGACCACGCTGCTGACGCGGCTCGGCGCGGACACGCTCGCCATCGAGCAGTACACGCGCACGGCGACGCACATGGAGGGCGTGCTCGTCTCTCGCCTTCCGAGCACCCGGGTGAGCCGGTACTCCGTGGACCTCGGAGCGAATGGCGCGCCGACTCGCGCGAATTTCTCGGTGCGCAAGGGAGACGGCACGCCGATCGCTGGTGAGCTGCAGTCGCTGTCCGTGCGATATGCGCAGGACTCCGTACATCTCGTCGGTCATCGCAGCGCGGGCGACACCACGCGGTCGACCGTCGCGCGCGGCGAGCTCCTGCCGTACACGACCAACTCCTATGGCCTGTACGAGCTCGCGTTGGCGCGCCTGCTCGCGTCCGGCCGAGACAGCATCCAGTTCTCTCTCGTCCCACTCATTCTGCAGGTTCGAACCGTCACGCCGCTCGCGGTCAAGCTGCTCGGCAAGGACTCGGCGCGGATCGACTTCTTCGGCTATCCAGCCTATGCTGGCCACGACGGGCGCGGTGGCATCCAGTTCATCGACGGCGCGAAGACGACGATCAAGGTTCGCGTCGACCGAGTGCCGGCGGCCGACGTCATGTCGCTCGGGAGACTCTGGTCGGTGGCCGATGATGCCAATTCGCCAATGGGGCAGGCATCCACGCGCGACACGGTGAACGCGACGCTCGGTCGCGCGCACGTGTGGATCGACTACGGCCGGCCCGCGCTTCGTGGGCGCGAGGTGTGGACGAACGGTGTGCTCGGCGATTCGCTCTGGCGCACCGGCGCGAACGCCGCCACGCAGATCAGGTCCGACGTCGATCTCCTGATCGGCGGCGCCGCCGTTCCCGCGGGGACGTACACGCTCTGGACCGCGGTGACGCCCACCGGCTATCAGCTCGTCGTGAACCGGCAATTCGGACAGTGGGGCACGGTCTACGACAGCAAGCGAGATCTCGTCCGTGTACCGCTGCGCGAGTCGGCCGTCGCGCAGCCCGTCGAGCGGTTCACCATCGCGCTCCCGCCGCAAGCCGGATCGGGAGGGCTGCTCACCTTCACGTGGGGAACGAAGCAGTTGAGCGTGCCCGTCGCGGCGAAGTGATCGAGCGACCCTCACCGCACGGTCCCTCCAACGCATCCTGATGTCTCGACTGCTCAATCATTTCTTCCGCGGAGTCGTGCTCCTCGCTCCGCTCGCGTTCACGCTGTACGTGTGCGTGCGCGTGTTCACCACGATCGACGGCTGGCTCGGGATTCCGATCCCAGGCGTCGGTTTCCTGGCGACGGTCATTCTCATCACGCTGTTCGGATTTCTCGCGTCGAGCTTCCTGACGCGCCGCGTGATGAGCATGCTGGAGGCGCTGCTCAACCGGCTGCCATTCGTGCGGCTGCTGTACTCGTCGACGCGCGATCTGCTCAATGCCTTCGTCGGCGAGAAGCGGCGCTTCGACAAGCCGGTGCTCGTGCAGCCCTACCCCGGCGGGGTGGCGCGCGCGATCGGCTTCGTCACCCAGGATTCGCTCGCGTCGATGGGACTGCTCGAGCAGGTCACGGTCTATCTGCCGCAGTCGTACAACTTCGCCGGTTCGCTGCTGATCTTCCCGACGAGCGCCGTGACGCCGCTGGACGCCGAGAGCTCCGACGTGATGGCGTTCATCGTGTCCGGTGGCGTGACGCCGCCGCCGGTCTCGAGAACACGAGTGCGTCCGCCGACCGGACTCTAGACCGGCGCTCGCTCGCCGCGGGACGGACTCCGAGGGACGGACTCCGAGGGACGGACTCCTGGGGACGGAGTCGCGACTCCGTCCCCAGGAGTCCGTCCCGCTCAAGAGTCCCTGGGGATCCCGCTCGTCGTTCCCACGAGTGATTCTACCGCGATCCCGACCGCAACTGCTCCGGCCCCACCTGATCCTGCGGCCTCGGCTCCGGCGGATGCGGCAGCGCGTCGATCGCGGCACGGAATGCCTGATAGCTCGGATCGTCGCGACGCAGACCCTTCAGCTCCGACGGATCGATGGCTTCGATCTCACGCTCCGTCGCGCGGATGCGATCTTCCTCCAGCGGGTGCGACGCGAAGAACGCTTCGATCCGCAGCGGCGACGTGCGCCGTTCCTCGATCAGCCGCCTGAACAGGACCGGAATCCCTTCTGGGTCGAGCCCGGCACGGATCACGTTCACCACGGCTTCCGAATCCGCCTCGGCTTCGTCCCGCCGGCTGTAGCGCGCGAACAGCGCCGCTCCACCCACTTGGATCGCCGCGCGCGCCACGTCGCTGTTGCACAGCCGAGTGAGCGTGCAGCCCAATCCCACGGCGACGTTCGCTCCGGTCTGCTTCTCCATCTGGCTCACTGAATGACGTCGCACGACATGGCCGATCTCGTGACCCAGCGCGCCGGCGAGCTCGTCGAGATGCTGCGCACGCTCGATCAGCCCGCGGTTGACGTAGATGAACCCGCCCGGCAGCGCGAACGCATTCACCTCGCGACTGTCCACGATGAAGAACTGCCAGTCGAGGTCGGCGCGCGACGTGGTCTTCGCGATCGACAGCCCGAGATCGCGCACGTAGCTCGTCACGACGGGATCGCGGACCAGCCTGAGCTGGGCGTTCACCTGCTCGGCGTTCTGTCGGCCGAGCTGCACTTCCTGGTCCTCGCTCACCTGGCATGCGACGCTCAGCGCAAGCGCCAGCACGGCGACGGTGCGTGTGAGTCGTGACGTGGAGCTTCGATCGGGATTCCGCACTGCTGGGCGAAGGCTCATGTGCGTCTCACCGTGCACGCCTCGCGCCGGATCGTCACGGCTGGGGAGGACCCGCGGTGAGCGCGTCGGATACTCGCTCGCGCTGATGCTCGTTCTTCCCGAACAGCAGCGCCAACAGGTTGTCGTTCTGCACCACGGTCGCCTGCGATTGGATCGTGAGCGGAAGGGTGTCCGCGACGTACTTCGTGGAATCCAGCTGTCGGCTCGCGCGTGACCGGGACGCCGAGTCGGCGAACAGGTACACCACCAGCACCGACTTCCCGATCCGGTACGCAGCGGGTCTCGACGACAGGGCGGGCAGCTCCGCCGGCGCGGTGGTGTCGTGCGGCGTGAGACCGGCGCGGTCGATTCGATCGCGGACCTGACAGGGGATCCAGTGGCCGGTGCGCGGACACGCCGGCGACTGAGGCCGCGCTGCCGTGCTCGCGGTGCTCGGTGGCGCGGCCGACTTCACGCTGTCGGCGGCTGCCCCGCGATCGCGTCCGCACGCGCCGACGGCGGTCGCGAGCAGCGCGGTCAGCGCGAGAGCGACGGGCCGAGCGCCGCTCCGCGCGCGCCGCATCAGCGCCAGCCCTCGCGATCGCGCAACCCGGTGATGTGCGCGGTGTGATGCCGGCCGTGCCACGCGTAGACGCTCACCAGCGAGTCGAGCGACATCGGTCCATTCTCGGGATGCATGATCTGGCGCGCGAACAACGAGGGCTGCACGGCCTGAAGCAGGTGCACCAGACGCTCGTGCACGTTCTCGAGCAGCCGGAGCGAGACGTCGATCGGCAGGTGTCGCACGTCGGGCAGCTCGGCCCAGGCCTTCTCGTCGTACGGCTTGATCGTCGGATTGTCCTCGGTGAGGCCGAGGCGGAACCTGATGAACGCATTCATGTGACTGTCGGCGACGTGATGCACCACCTGGCGCACCGTCCAGCCGCCGGGGCGGTACGGCGTGTCGATCTGCTCGTCGGTGAGTCCGCGGACCGCGAGACGGAGCTGAGCGGGGGTGGCCGCGATCGCGTCGATGCGTTGCGCCCGCTCTCCGGCCGTAAGGGGAGAGGACCGGTCCATCGGGCCTACGGGGTAGCGCAGGTCCGGCTCTGGGGTCGCGGAGGGTGCGGTCATCGTACGGTGTCGGAGTGGGTGGAGAACGGCGCTCCTTCGCAAGGTATCCAGATCGACCGGGGGCACGCGAGAGCGAGGCGATTGGACCTCCCGCGTCGAGAGCGCCTGGCATACGTTTCACGGGTGCAAACGACGCCCATTCGCTCGCGATGACCGAGAAAAAGCGCCGACCGCCCAAGAAGCGGCCCGCGATCAAGTCGCCGTACTTCCTGCAGCCCGGTAAGCAGGGGGCGGTCACGGTGCTCCGGCGTCCCGCCGGCAACCGCATCGACGCGAAGCTGTGCGGCGCGATGCCCAGTCGAGCGATGGCGCTCGCCCTCGTGAAGCAGCTCGAGAAGGCCGAGTCGGTCGTGCACGACCTCTTTCTCGAGGCCACCGACGACGGAATCGAGGCGCTCGAAGCGGTGCTCGAAGCCTGTCGTCAGTCGGTCATCCGCAGAGGGCCCAGCATCGAGGCGGGCATCACCGCTCCTCGGCAGCCCGGCGCAAAGAAGCGCGGACGGGGCCGCCGCCGAGGACCGCCCGGTCCGCCGCGCAACGGATCGTCGCCGTCCGCGCCGCAGGCCCCGCCGCGCGCCGGCGGCGCCGAGGACCCGAGCGCCGCCTGAGCGCGATCGCGCTCTCTCGCGCCTACGTGGCGCGCGAAGGTGCGCCGGTGGTGCGCTCGGTCGACGACGCGATCTTCACGCGCCGCTACTTCGGCCACTGCATGAGCTGCGGCTTCTGCGCGGATTGGTGCTGCAGCCACGGCGTCGACGTCTCGGTCCGCGAGCGTGATCGCATCCTCGCCCGCGCCGACGAGATCGAGGCGGCCGTTCGGGTCCCGCGCGCGAGATGGTTCGTCGACGCAGTCACGGAGGACCCCGACTTTCCCGGCGGCGCGGCGACGCGCACCGCGGTGGTCGACGGCGCCTGCGTCTTTCTCCAGCGTGCCGGCCGCGGCTGCACCCTGCACGCGCTCGCGCTTTCGCGGGGCGAGGACTACCACGCGATCAAGCCGATGGTGAGCACGCTCTTCCCCGTCACCTTCGGCGATGGCGCGCTGCTGGCCTCGGAGGAGCTGATGGACGGATCGCTCGTCTGCGGCGGGACAGGTCCGACGGCGTACGAGATGGCGCGCACCGAGCTCGCGCACTACTTCGGCGAGGAGCTGGTGGCGGAGCTGGATGAGCTTGCAGTGCTGAGTGCGACTCGCGTGTAGGTGGAAGCGCTCCAACTGCCACCGCCTGTAGGTGGTAGCGCGCAGCGGTAGCGAGATGTCGTAGCGAGTCGCGGGTAGCGAGACTTCGGATCCGCTCCCCTGCGCGGCTGGCCGAGGGCGCTGAATCAGCCCACCGGTCCGACTACCACCGACTGGCTACCACGTCCCGCTACCGCTACTCACTACCACCTACAGGCAGTGGCCGTTGTCGCGATCTCACCCCGTAGCCGACATCTCATCCCCGCCCGCTCTCGAGGCCGTTGCATGAAGCTCCTGCCGCACTCGGGCGAGAAAGGCGGCGGGGCCTGCGCCGTTCGGGAGCTCTCGCAGGATGCGCATCGCGTCTTCGCGACGGATCGTGAGCCCCGCCGGAAAGCTGTCGAGGTCGACCCCGACGCGCTCGAACTCGGCCAGCATCTCCTCGAACCGGCGCTCGTCCGTCATCGGGATCGCCGGAGCGCGACACCGAGGCCACGCTTTCGCGACGACGGCGCCAGGGTGACGTGCTGATGTCGAACCGTTCTTCGTGATCGCTGACGATCTCGCATACGGGCTCGGCGGATCGCTTCCGCACCACGCGAAAGCTGGTGGAGTTGACCTCTTGATGTGACGACCTCGGGCACCGTTGGCCGCGTCACATGTTTGTTCGGTCTTTCCTCGTATCGGAATGCGCAAAAAGATTGCCAAGCAGGCTGGTGCAAAGAAGGGCGACCGTGCATGGTCGCCCTTCTTTCATGGTATCCGTTCAGCCAGCCGTCAGGGTTTCAACGCCGGCGCCGGCGCCGTTCCCCACACGTTGTTCGTGCGGTCGACGTCCACGAGCCGGTTCGTCGGATCGAGCTCGATCCTGCTCAGCGTCTTGCCGCGGAAGCTGTAGCGGCGGATGTAGCGCGTGGTGTTCGTGCTCCACACCTCGCCCGGATATTCGTAGCTCTCCGTCGAGCCGTCGTTGAAGGTGAATCGAGCGCGGATCGGCAGCACGCCGCGCGCACGGTTCCCGTACGCGACGATCACGTTCTGCACGTCGCCCTCCTGCTGCGTCGCGACCGTATCGATCGCCTGATCGAACTTCGGGTTCTCCTTGAACCATTCGCGCCAGAACCAATCGAGCCGGCGTCCGCCCGCGTCTTCCATCGTGCGGTAGAAATCCGTCGGCGTCGGATGCTTGTACGCCCACCGCTGGATGTACGTGCGGAACGCGTCGTCGAACGCTTCGGGACCGAGGATCTCCTGCCGCAGAAGCTGCAGCCCCACGCTCGGCTTCACGTATGCATTGAGCCCGAGCAGGCGCGGCTCGATGCGGTCCGGTGCGACGTCGATCGGCCGGTCGACGTTCGCCTTCATCGCGCCTTCGACCTGCCCGCGCTCGTCACGCGCACGCGCCATCTGGTCGCCGCGCTCCGGATAGCGACGGCCCTCGCTGAACGTGTTGATGAACGTGTTGAACCCTTCGTCCTGCCACATGTACACGCGCTCGTTCGAGCCCACGAGCATCGGGAACCAGTTATGTCCCGCCTCGTGCGTGATGACGTTGTAGAGATCGAACTTGTCGTTGCTCTTCGCTTCCATGATGAGCATGGGATACTCCATGCCGCTGATCGGTCCTTCCACGGCGCTCATCTGCGGCCATGGATACTTGAACCAGCGCGTGGAGTATTCCTCGAGCGACATGCGCGTCTGGTCGGCCGCGTCCTTCCACGGATCCACCGCGGACGGCCGGTAGAATGCCTGCGCGAGCAGGCCGTTCCATCCGCTCGCGTCCCAGATGTACTCGGGCGACGCGGCCCATGCGACGTCACGTACGTTCTTCGCGGTGAACTTCCACGTCAGCATGCCGGACTTCGCGGGACGCGATGCGCCCGACTTGTTCTCGGCGTCGGAGACGATGTT
>DASYMZ010000189.1:0-51292 GCA_036008805.1 Gemmatimonadaceae bacterium | reverse complement strand
CCTCGCGCAGCTCGATCGTGAGATACGAGAT
The DNA here is from genome assembly GCA_036008805.1 of Gemmatimonadaceae bacterium. GTDB lineage: Bacteria > Gemmatimonadota > Gemmatimonadetes > Gemmatimonadales > Gemmatimonadaceae > AG11. The sequence goes on along the minus strand of DASYMZ010000189.1, from coordinate 51,261 downwards.
GCACCGCCGCGCATCGAGCTCACGCGGCGCGACGATCGCCCCGGTCGGACACGCGTCGATGCACCGCGTGCACGTTCCACATCGATCCGCCTCGAACGGCGCATCGACGGCCAGTTCGAGATCGAGCACCAGCGCGCCCAGAAAGAAGAACGAGCCACGCTCGGGGTTGATGAGGTTCGTGTTCTTCCCGAACCAGCCGAGCCCCGCGCGCCGCGCGAGATCGCGCTCGAGCAGCGGCCCCGTGTCGACGTACGGCTTCCCCCGCACCTCGCGCCCCGCATCGCGCTCGACGCGGCGATGCAGCTCGCGCAGCGCCGCGTCCATCACGTCGTGGTAGTCGTCGCCACGCGCATACCGCGCGACGGGGCCCGACGGCTCGCGCCCCCCGTAGTCGAGCGCGACGACGATCGCGTGCGTCGTGCCGGGCAGCGGCAGCCGCGAGTCGCGCCGCTTCTCCGCGCCGCGCGCCAGATAGTGCATCGTGCCCGCGCGGCCCGCGTCCACCCACGCGTCGAACGCCGATGTCGTCTCGACGGGGCCGAGCGTCGTGATGCCGACCAGATCGAACCCGAGCGCATACGCATGCGCCCGCGCCAACTGGCTCAGCTCCTCGGCGCTCGGCCCGACCGTCGTCGGTGCGGCCGGTACCGGCGCGTCGATCATGGGTCGCTCGTCGCCCAGCGCGCGAAGCGAATGACGTCTTCCGCCGGCGGCACCGCGTCGGCATCGCCGTACGCGGTGTACATCCGCCAGCGCAGATAGTCGCGCGCCGGGAGCGGCAGAAAGGGGAAGCGATGCCACCATCCCCGTCGGCGGAAGCGCCACGCGACACGCAGCAGCGCGCCGGCCGTCGCCGGATTGGCGAGACCGCGCAACGCGAGCAGCAGGGAGAGGCGCGTCCATCGCATCCACGTAACTTGCCTCGATGCCGTCACTCGATCAACTCATCTCGATCGCCGGCGCGGGACCTCGTCTGGACAGCCGGTCGCGCGCGGCAGACCTTTGGCACAGTTCGCCATTCTTCGGAGGCCCATGCTGCGTCACACGCTCGCCGTCCTACTCATCCTCGCCTGCAGCTCGACGTCGCCGCTCGGCGCTCAGATCGCGACGCGTCCCGACGAGCTCCAGCCCGGCGTGAAAGTGCGCGTCGCGGCGCCGGGAATCGTCGCGGGCCGCTACGTCGGCACGGTGCTCTCACGTGCGGGCGACACCCTGACGGTCGGAAGTCCCAACGGACTGCCCTTCGTGCTCCCGATGTCGCGGATCTCCTCACTGGAGATCAGCCGAGGGAAGTCGCACGCGGATGGCGCCGTGCGGGGGATCAAGTGGGGTGCTCCGATCGGCGCGGCGTTCGGTCTGGTCACCATGTCGGCGCTGAACGATTGCTACGAGTGTTCGGGCGCCGACATCAAGCTCTCGTGGGTCGGACTGAGCACGCTCAGCGGAGTCGGCTACGGCGCGTTGATCGGTGCACTGATCGGACGCGAGCGGTGGGACGATTTCGACATTCCGCGTCACACCGCGATCGGGATTCACCCGGGCGGCGCGTCGCTCGCGCTGCGCTACGAGTTCTGACGCGAGCTCACGACACGAACGACCGCCCGTCCATCACCGCGGGCGCCGCGATGCCGAGCGCATCGAGCGCGCTCGCGAACAGGTCCGTCGTCCGTCTCGGCGTGCGCGCTGCTGGACGGTTCATCAACAGCGGCACCATCATGTGATCGCGATGCAGCGCGCCGTGCGCGCTGCGGTGCGGGATCGGCTCGTAGCGTGACCTGAAGTCCCAACCCGGCGTCGCCGAGAGGATCAGGTCGCCCGCACGCGCCGAGCCGGCGAGGGTGACGATCTGCACGATCGCGTCGGGATAGTCGCCGTCGCGCGTGGCGTCGTACGCGTCGTCCGCCCCGGCCTCGAGATCAGACCCGACCCCGAGCGGATCGCCGCTCGCGCGCACGTATCGATACGTGTCTCCGCGCCGATCCACGAACGCCGTTCCGCGCGCCGCGCTGCGCACCTCGCACCGCTCCGGACCGTGCGGCAGCAGCATCAGATCCACCGCGTCGCACTCGAGCAGTGCGCGCGCGAGCCGCTCGTGCCGGCGCGCGAGCGCGGGCCACCACGGCCGCTCGCACTGCTCGAGCTCGAGATAGACGTGCGACATGGCGTTGCCGCTCACCATCACCGCGGCATCCGGCGCGAGCGTCGCCGACCACGGATGCGCGACGGTGCGCAGCCCCGTCTCCCCGACGACGCGGGCGAGATCCATGTGGGTGTGCACCTCGGCGTGACCATGGTCGCTCACGATCCAGAGATGGGTGTCCGCCCAGTAGCCGCCCATCTCGGCGTCGTGCCGCAGACGCGCCACCGCGTCGTCGACGATGGCCATCGCGTCGTGCACCATCGCGTCGCCGTGGCCGCGTGCGTGCGACGCCTTGTCCACGCCGGTGAACGCGGCGAACAGGTAGTCCGGCCGCTCGTCGCGCATGCGCGCCACCACCGTGTCCGCCGACTCGCGATCGACGTCGAGCCATCCCTCCGCGCGGCCGCGGAAGTGCGTGAGCGTCGCGCGCGCCGCCGAGCGAACGGTGAGCGTGCCGATTCGATGACTCGGAGGAAGACCGCGCGTGACGACGCTCAGCGCCCCGACGCTGTTCGGCACCAGCTCGAACACCGTCGGGGCCCTCGGATCGAGGTCGGCGTCGAAGTGCCGCATCTGATGACCGACGTAGCTGCGCGCGTAGTCGGGCCAGCCGCACGCCGTGCGCGCCCGGTCGTACCATCGCAAGCCGGGAATCCCGATCGGACCAGGGAACCTGCCGAGCAGGAAGGGCGTGTACGCAGGCCCGGTCACCGACGGGAACACCGACGCGATGTGGTGCAGGTCGCCTTCGGTGCGCAGCCGCGCCAGCGCGGGGAATGCGTCGAGCGCGCCGTCGAACGCATCGGCGCGGGCGCCGTCTGCGACGAGGACGATTACGGGCACGCGCGCGGGAGCAACGGCATGGGCGAAGGAAAACGCGCGGCGGGCGCAGCGGCAACCCGCGCGTGCGTCACGAGAGCGTCCCGCTCGCTGGCGCGGCGTGCCCTCTCCCGACTACACTCCCGCATGGCGACAGGCAAACGAGGCTCCAGCAAGAAGAACGCGGCGACGCAGATGCCGCCGCGGACGGAGAAAGCGGCCAAGTCGAAGGCGCCGCGTACTGCGAGCGGGAAGCGCGGCAATCCCCAGCAGCTCGCCGCCGCACAGGCGGAAGCGACCGGCTGGCTGCGCGAGCGCACCGAGGAGGGTCACCGCGCGGCGGGCCGAACGCCCCCGTCGCGACGCGACACGAGCGCGCCGAAGCCCGCGCGTCGCATCGACGACGACCTGCGCGACTTCACCGGTCCAGTCACCGAGGACGAGAAGCTCCTCAACCTACCGGGTCAGCGCGGCGACTTCACGCGCACCGATCCGTGGCGCGTCATGCGCATCATGGGCGAGTTCATCGAGGGCTTCGACGACCTCGCCAGCGTCGAGCGCGGCGTGTCGATCTTCGGCTCGGCGCGAACGTCGCCGGATGATCCGCAGTACGTCGCGGCGCAGGAAACCGCGCGGCTGCTCGCCCAGGCCGGCTTCTCCATCATCACGGGCGCGGGCCCGGGAATCATGGAAGCGGCGAACAAGGGTGCGAAGGAGGGCGGCGGCCGCTCGATCGGCTGCAACATCGAGCTCCCGTTCGAGCAGGGCGCCAACCCGTACGTCGACACGCTCGTGAACTTCCGGTACTTCTTCGTCCGGAAGACGATGTTCATCAAGTACTCGAGCGCATTCATCATCTTTCCCGGCGGCTTCGGCACGCTCGACGAGGCGTTCGAGGCGCTCACGCTCATCCAGACGGGGAAGATCTACCAATTCCCCGTCATCCTGTTCGGGCGCCACTACTGGGCCGGACTCATTCGGTGGCTGCAGTCGCGCGTGCTCGTCGAGCGCAAGATCTCCCCGGGCGACATGGACCTGATGTTGCTCACCGACGACCCGGAAGAAGCCGCGCACGCGGTGATCGAAGCGTGGAAGGCGGCGAACAGGAAAGACGGGTAGACGGTTTTCGGTGATCACCGATCACCGATCACCGATCACCGATCACCGATCACCGATCACCGTTCACGGCACGATACGACCTCTCAATTCCAACGCATTCCGATGGCCGCAAAGAAGAAGAGCTCCGCCGCTGGACCCAAGGCCCACCAGAAGCGCGCCGCCGAGCAGCGCGAGCAGTCCGGCACCGCGCACACCGCGCACGAAGGCTCCAAGTGGCTGCAGGGCGGACGCATCGAGCCGCGGCGCATCGACGGCAGCGAGTCCGCCGCCGACCTGATCGACGGGACCTTCCTCGCCTACAACGCGGCCCGTCTCCGTGAAGCCTGCCAGCTCTTCACGAAGAAGATGCTCGAGCCTGACGTCACGGTCGGTCTCACCCTCACCGGCGCGCTCACCCCCGCCGGCCTCGGCATGGCCGTGCTCATCCCGCTCATCGAAGCGGGTTTCGTCGACTGGATCATCTCGACCGGCGCGAACCTCTACCACGACGCGCACTTCGGCCTCGGCCTCTCGATGCATCGCGGTAACGCGCAGGCGAGCGACACCGTGCTGCGCGAGGAAGGGATCGTCCGCATCTACGACATCTTCTTCGACTACGACGTCCTGCTCAGCACCGACGCCTTCTTCCGGAAGATCGTCCAGGGCCCCGAGTTCCAGCGCCCGATGAGCAGCGCGGAGTTCCACGCGCTCTGCGGCAAGTACATCCGCGAGCGCGAGAAGACGCTCGGCATCGGCAACAAGTCGCTGCTCGGCGTCGCGTACGAGTGCGGCGTGCCCGTGTACACCTCGTCGCCCGGCGACTCGTCGATCGGGATGAACGTCGCCGCGCTCGCGCTCGAGGGGAACCGGTGCGTGATCGACCCGAACGCCGACGTGAACGAGACGGCGTCGATCGTCCTCGCGGCGAAGCGCGGCGGCGGCAAGAGCGCGGTGTTCATCTGCGGCGGCGGCAGCCCCAAGAACTTCGCGCTGCAGACCGAGCCGCAGATTCAGGAAGTGCTCGGCATCGACGAGAAGGGCCACGACTACTTCCTCCAGATCACCGACGCGCGTCCCGACACCGGTGGGCTCTCCGGTGCCACACCGGCCGAGGCGGTGAGCTGGGGCAAGATCGATCCTGACCGCCTGCCGGACGCCGTCGTCTGCTATCTCGACTCGACGGTCGCGCTGCCGCTCGTCACGGCGTACGCCCACGCGCGCCACGCGCCGCGTCCGCTCAAGCGCCTGCTCGACGCGCGCGAGGCGAACATGAACGTCCTCCGCGCCGAGTTCGCGAAAGCGAACGGCGCCCCGCGCGAGCCGTCCGACACCGACGCGAAGCTGCCCATGCACAGGTAGTCGCGTTCACCGTTCACCGGTCACCGTTCACCATGCCCCTCTCCGATCTTCTCCTCCCCGAGTTCGACGCCGAGGTCGCGACGACCCGCAGGGTGCTCGAGCGCGTCCCCGACGACCGCATCGAGTGGAAGCCGCACGTGAAGGCGTTCCCGATGGGACACCTCGCGCAGCTCGTCGCGATGCTTCCCGGCTGGACGACTTTCATTCTCACGAAGAACGAGCACGACATCGCGCCGCTCGAAGGGCCCACCGCGGTCTACGAGTTTCAGCCAGTCTCGAATCTGCTCGCACTGTTCGACAAGAGCGTCGCCGAGGCTCGCCCACTCATCGCCAGCGTCACCGACGAGGCACTCCAGGAACCCTGGACCCTCAAAGCGCGCGGGCAGCCCGTCGTCACGATGTCGCGCTACATGACGCTGCGCTCGTCGATGCTCAATCACCTCGTGCATCACCGCGCTCAGCTCGGCCTCTATCTGCGGCTCACGGAGCAGAAGGTGCCGCAGATGTACGGGCCGACGGCGGATGAGCGGATGCCCGTGAAGTAGTGAGGCCCCTCTAGCATCCGACCGGAATCCAGGTTCTGGGTGACCGGTAACGGGTTGGTGGTTTCGGGTTTGACCGCGTTCGCCGTAGAACCCGTCACCACCAACCCGCTACCGGCAACTCACAACCTGGATCCCCTCTCCCGATAGAGGGACCAACCTACGAACTGACCACAGCTCGCGATTTCAACGCCCAAACCGCCACCCCCACACACCACAGCGGAATCAGGCTCACGGCAGTCAGGATGAGCAGGCTCGACTCCGGCACGAGCACTCCGCACAGACCACCAGCCGCCGCGATCCACGCCAGCCATCCGAGCCACCGCGGACTGCCCGGATCGCTCCGCTCGATGAAGCCGAGCGCCAGTGCGCCGAGCGCGACGAGACAGTTCCCGAAGCGCGCCGTCGTCATCCCTACCCGGTGCAGCGCCTCGAACAGCGGCGCGACGCTCGTGTCGCCCGCCTGGTACTGCGTGGCCATGTGCCAACCGGCGTTGCCCATGAACGCGATGTCGATCGCGTTGAAGCAGAGCCCCAGGCAGATCAGCGCGAGCGCCATGATCAACGACGCGTCACGCTTGGAGTCCGGGATCAGCCCGCGCGACCACACGCCGGCGATCAGCAGCGCCGAGCCGGCCAGCATCGCGAGATGCACCGGACGGAAGTACCACGTCGCCGCGATCAAGCGAAGTTGACCGGGCACGTCGGCTGGCAGCATCGGATGAAGTGCCGCACCGCCGCCGAGCAGCACCGTGCCGGCGAGCAGCGCGATCGCGAGTGGACGTGAGAGCGAGAGCACTACATTCCTCCAATGCGCGACGAAGCGGGAGCGTCAACTTACGCGGTCACCGAGGAGCAGGCGACCCTCACCGCTGCCATGACGGCGACGCTGCCCGCGGTCGCGCCGGGCAATGCGATGCGCGGCCGCGTCTGTCTGGTCACCGGCGCCAGTCGCGGCTTGGGCAAGGAGACCGCGCTCGGCCTCGCTCGGCTCGGCGCGACCGTCGTGCTTCTCGCGCGCGACGAGCGGCTCGCGCGTGCCGCGGCCGCGGACATCGCGACGCGGACCGGCAATCCCGATGTCGCCGTCGTCGTCGCGGATCTCGCGTCGTTCGCCGACGTCCGAGCCGCCGCGGCGCAGCTCCGGGAGCGACATTCGGCGCTGCACGTCCTCGTGCACAACGCCGGCGTGAACCTCGCGCGCCGGAAGTTGAGCGCCGACGGCATCGAGCTCACGCTCGCCGTCAACCACCTCGCGCCCTTCCTCCTCACCCATGAGCTGATGCCACTGCTTCGTCGCGGCGGCGAACAGGGTGGCGCGAGGGTCGTCACGGTCGCCTCGATGTTCGAGCGGTTCGGCCGCTTCGACTTCGAAGATCCGCAGGGTGAGCGTCGCTGGATCGGACCGCTCGCCTACTCGCAGTCCAAGCTCGCGAACGTGCTCTTCACCTACGAGCTGGCCGCGCGCCTCGCCGGGAGCGGTATCACCGCGAACTGCGTGGATCCCGGGCTCGTCGCGACCGACCTGATGCGCGAGCACGTGCTCTTCCGCCCGCGCTGGCTCAAGGCGGTATGGGGGCGCGTGCTCTCGACGCCGGAGCGCGGCGCGCGCGCCGCCGTTCACGCCGCCTCCGCCCCGGAGCTCGCTGCGGTGACCGGCCGCTGCTTCGACCGCCGCGGACGAATGATCACGACATCTCGGCGGTCGCGAACTCCCGCGATGCGCGAGCGGCTGTGGGAGCTGAGCGAGCGCATGACGGGCGCGAAGGGGCCAACGGTAATCGGTGATCAGTGATCAGTGATCGGCCAGCCTCGGTCGGCCTCAGCGTCCCGAGGTCGTAACCGATCACTGATCACTGATCACCATTACCGATCACCCGCCTCCCTCAACACCGCTCTCACGAACGCTCTCCGCGAATACTCGCCTCCGCTCGCCCACCCCACGAACGACTCCCCACCGAACAGCCGTCGCACGATCGTCGGGGCGTCCACGCCCTCGGCGCCGAGCGCCTCGATCTGTACGATCGTCTCCTCGTTCCACGCGATCTTCGCGCGAAGCTGGTTCGCGGCGTCTTCCACTACCCCGCGATGCGCGTCGAGCAGCAGCCTCGGCTCCAGCGCGGCGATCGACCGCAGGCTCGCGAGCAACGCGCGCGGCGACTCGTGCTCGTGCGCGACGCGCACCTTCACCCCCAGGAACAGATCGCCCGACACGACGATGCGACGATGCGGGTCCCACACCGCGCGATGATCACTCGTGTGGCCCGGGGTCGCGATGAGCTGTAGCGGTGCCGGGTCGAACGGAGTCACCGCGCTCACGAGCCGCGGTGAGCGCCCCCACACCACCCGGCGATAGGGACGGATCGACGGTCGCTCGCGCAGCAGCCGCTCGCACTCCGGATGCATCGAGAGCGGCAGTCCGGACGCAGCGAGACCCTCGACGTTGCCCGCGTGGTCCTCGTGCCAGTGCGTGATGATCGCGCCGCGCGGCTTCGCTTCCCGCACTATCCGCAGCAGCTCCGCGCGCGCATGCGGAAAGCCCGAATCCACCAGCACGCCGTCGAGCAGGTAGACGCTCACGTCGTAGCCCACCGCTCGGCCAAGCCAACGGCTGAGCCGTACGCGCTCCACTCCGGGCTCGACCGTCGTTCTCGCCAGGCTCATGCGCCCGCGACGAGAATTGCCTCGACGACCCGCTCGACGTAGACTGCATTCACGCGGCGCCCGGCCCCCAAGCCGGGCGTCAACTTTTTAGTGTTGTCTCGAAGGCCGACGGATTCCAATGATCGAAGCGCTGAAGCAGAAGCTCGGAGACGAGGTCGAGAAGCTCCAGTACGAGCTCAACGTCACACTGCCCCACGAGATCCGGAAGGCAGTGGAGATGGGCGATCTCCGCGAGAACAGCGAATACAAGGCGGCGCTCGAGCGCCAGCAGTTCGTCCAGGCGCGGCTCGGTCAGCTCCGCGAGCGTCTGAGCAAGCTCTCGTCCATCGACGTCACTCAGATCCCGCACGACCGCGTCGGGCTGGGCTCCAAGGTCGACGTGCGCGACGAGAAGTCCGGCCTGAAGGAGACGTACCACCTCGTGTTCGGCGACGCGGTGGAGTTCGAGGAGGGCCACGTCACGATGTCGTCCCCGATCGGCCGCGCGCTGCTCGGGAAATCGGTCGGTGAGATCGCCTACCTCAGGCTGCCTACGCTCACGCGCCAGCTGAAGGTCACCGAGCTCAAGACCATTCACGACCTGAAGCCGGACGAGGTCTAGCGTTCTCCGAACGCTCGGCTAGCGCTCCTCGATCCCGAACATCCGGCGCGACTCCGCGTCATAGTCGGTCACCGCGTCCAGCAGGTCGGTGGCGCTCCAGCGCAGCCATCGCGCGACGACCGGCGCGATCCGGCTCGCCGCCCCGCGGCCATGGTCGTGCGTCTCGAACGCGATCGGCGTCCGACGGATGAGCAGGTCTCCCAGCGTCGCCGCCTGCTCGTGGGTGATCGCGTGCAACAGCTCGGCGAACAGATAGGGCAGCCCCTGCTCGATGGGGCTGCCCAGCCCGGGATCGGCCTGCGTCAACGACCAGACGCCCTGCCAGGCGGTGCCGTACGCGTGCACCAGCCGCTGCGCGATCGCCTCGTCACCGGTTGCCTTAACGGCGTGCGCGATCTCTTCGTTCACGTCGCGGATGTCGCCACCGCAGAGTGGTAGCTTCGCCGTCATCGTCGCTCGTGGCGTATGGCCGAGCGCGCGCTCGACGACGTCCACCACCTCTTCGGCCATCGAACGGTAGGTCGTGAGCTTGCCGCCGGTGACGCGCACCAGGCCCGGCGCGCTCTCGACGATCGCGTGCTCGCGCGACGCGCTGCTCGGGTCACCGGTGGTCGCGCCCGAGGCGGCGAGGGGACGTATGCCGGCCCACGCGCTCACGACGTCCGCGCGCGTCAGTCGAGCCTCGGGGAAGTAATGGTTCGCCGCCTCGAGCAGGTACGCCACATCGCCGCTCGTCGCGTGCACCGCGTCGGGCGCCGTCGCGTCGTAGCTGTCCGTGGTGCCGATGATCGCGTGACGTCCAGCGGGCAGCACGAACATCACGCGGCCATCCTGCGGTGCGATGAGCGTGACGGCCGCGACGTTGCCGACGCGCTCGCGCGGCACGCTCACGTGCACGCCCTTGCTCCCGCGCACGCTCGACGACACCTCGTGCTCGGCCATTCGCTCGACGGTGTCGCTCCACGGACCCGTCGCGTTGACGACGACGCGAGCCCGCGCGCGGGTCGTCTCGCCGCTCACCGTGCTCTCGACGGTCGCGCCGGCGATCCGTCCTTCGTGCCGCACCAGTGACGTCGCGCGAGTGTGGTTGATCGCGACCGCGCCCGCTTGCACTGCGGAGAGCACCGTCGCGAGCGTCAGACGCGCGTCGTCGGTGGCGGCGTCCCAGTAGCGCGCCCCGCCGAGTAGCGTGTCCGTGCGCAGCGCCGGCTCCACCGCGTGTACCTCGTGAGGCCCCAGCTGTTCGTGATGCTTCGGGTTGCGGAAGAGCGAGAGCGCGTCGTAGAGCGTGAGTCCTGCGGCGAGCTTCCACCGCGGCACGCGCGCGCCGCGATACACGGGCCAGGTGAACGCGAGCGGTCGCACGAGATGCGGCGCGATGCGCAGCAGCGTGCGCCGCTCCCGGCTCGACTCGAACACGAGCCGCACCTGCCCGTGCTCGAGGTAGCGCACCCCGCCGTGCACCAGTCGCGACGACCGGCTCGACGTGCCGCTCGCGAAGTCGTCGCGCTCCACGAGCGCCGTGCGCAGCCCGCGCAGCGCGGCGTCGCGCGCGATGCCCGCGCCGGTGATCCCCCCACCGATCACGAGCACGTCGAACACCTCGTCACCGAGTGCGCGGAAGCGCGTGTCGCGGTCTGGTCGCGTGGCGTGGCCGGTCGTCTGATCGTCCTCGGTCAGTCGTGGAAGCGGGCGCGTCGGCGCTCAAGATAACCCTCGCCTTGGCAAACATGATCGCCCGATCGCTTGCGGCTTCTCTCGCGTCGGTGTGCAGCGCCTCCCTGCTGGGTCTGACGTATCGGCCTGGCATCATCGACTACGTCATCGTGGGCCTTCTGCTCTCGCGCTACGTGCGCGGGCCGATGGCCCTCTATCGCATGCCGGCGACCGTGTTCAACGCGAGAATGCGTCTCGTCGATACGAGCGAGTCTGTCGACCCACACGTGCAGGCGTTCATCGAGCAGACGGAATCGGCACTGATCTCCGACGGGTTCGTGCTGCCGCAGCGCATCGCGATCAGCGCGGAGTCGCCGCTGCCCAGCCTCGAGAGCGTGCTCGAGAATCCCGTCACGGGGGATCTCGCGAACGTCGTCGCCATGCTGAGCAAGAGCTCCACGGAGATGAGTCCTGTCGTCACGGCCGTGACCTTCCGCAGCGCGTTCACCGACGGCCGACAGCTTCAGACGTCGAATAGCACCCATGTCGGCTTCTGGCCCGATCAGCCGACGCATGACAACGTCGTCCTCCCGGACGTGCGCGACCCGCTCGAGCTCCTCCAGCTCCATCGCGCCCGCGTTGCACGCAGGTCGGCGGCCGTCGAGCAGACGAAGCTCACCCGCGGCACGACACCTGAGCAGCGCCTCGCATATGCCACCCGTCAGCAGTTGGACTCGACCAATTTTCTCATCGCGTGCGGCTATCGGAAGCGCTCGCCGCAGGGTGTGCGCCTCACCGCGCGCGGCGCCACCCTCATGGCGTGGCGGCGGAGCTTTCCCTGGAAACAAATCAGCGAGCGCCAGCGCCAGCGCGCCGTCGCCGCAGTCATGCGCCTCGTGTAGCCCCGCGTGGCATCCAAGCTTTGAGGATTGCCCGCGGACTGGGTCGCCGTACGCGGTACGAAGATACGGAGTACGGTACCCAATACCGCAGCAATACACGCCCAACGCACGGGCACGTCAGTGGCAGTACCTTTGATCATGTCTACCCCCCGCCGCGTCGCCATCGTCGCCGGTGTGCGAACTCCATTCGCCAAGTCCGGCACCACTCTCAAACGCTTCACCTCGATCGACCTCGGCAAGCTCTGCGTCGCCGAGCTGATCCAGCGCTCCGAGCTCGATGGCAAGCTCGTCGAGGCGATCGTCTACGGAACCGTCGTACCCTCCGTCATTGCGCCGAACATCGCGCGCGAGGTGTCGCTCCTTCCGATGCTCCCCAAAGGCTGCCAGGCCTTCACCGTCAGCCGCGCCTGCGCCTCCGCCAACCAGGCCATCACCGACGCCGCCGACCAGATCGCCCTCGGTCATGCCGACGTCATCATCGCCGGCGGTGCGGAGTCGCTGTCCAACGTTCCGATCCTCCACTCGCGCGGCATGAGCGAGGCGCTCGTCGCCGCGTCGAAGGCCAAGAACCTCGGCGGGCGCGTCAGAGCGCTCGCCCGCGTGCGGCCGCGCGACCTGGTGCCGATCACGCCCGCCATCGCCGAGCCGTCCACGAACGAGACGATGGGCGAGTCGGCGGAGAAGATGGCGAAGATCAATCACATCCCGCGCGAGCAGCAGGATCAGTTCGCGCTGCGCTCGCACCGGCTCGCCGCCGCCGGCACCCAGGACGGCCGCCTCACCGCCGAGATCGTCCCGGTCTTCGTGCCCCCCGACTTCCAGGCGATGACGCAGGACAACGGCATCCGCGCCGACAGCTCCATCGAGCAGCTCCGCGCGCTCAAGCCGGTGTTCGACCGGAAGAACGGAAGCGTCACTGCCGGCAACTCCTCACCGCTCACGGACGGTGGCAGCGCCGTGCTCCTCATGAGCGAGGAGCGCGCGAAGTCGCTCGGCTACACGCCGCTCGCCTACATCCGCAGCTACAGCTACGCCGCGCTCGATCCCGGCGAGCAGCTATTGATGGGCCCCGTTCTCGCCGCCCCGGTCGCCCTCGCGCGAGCGGGTTTGACGCTCGCTCACATGGACCTCATCGAGATGCACGAGGCGTTCGCCGCGCAGGTGCTCTGCAACCTCAAGGGACTCGCCTCGCGCGAGTGGGCCGAGCGTGCTGGCTTCAGCCAGCCCGTCGGTGAAGTAGATCTCTCCAAGCTCAACGTCATGGGCGGCTCGATCTCGATCGGACATCCGTTTGGCGCCACGGGCGGCCGCATCCTCACCACGCTGTGCCACGAGCTGCAGCGGCGCGGAGGACAGTTCGGCCTGATGACCGTATGCGCGGCCGGCGGGATGGGCCACGCCATGGTCGTGGAGCGCGACTGATGCAGACGCTCAGGCTGGATCACGAGGACGGCGTCGCCGTCATCACGATCGATCTGCTGGGCGAGCCGGTGAACAAGGTCACCGCCAGCATGCGTGGCGAGTTCGCCGAACTGTTTGGCCGCATCGAGAGCGACCCGACGATCAAGGGCGTCGTCATCGTCTCGGGCAAGCCCGACACCTGGATCGCCGGCGCCGACATCGACGAGTTCCTTTCTCTCTCCAGCTCGGCCGACGCTGAAGCGCTGATCCGCGGTGGCCAGGCGCTGCTCGCGCGGCTCGAGTCGCTCCGCGTACCGGTGGTCGCGGCGATTCACGGTGCCTGCCTCGGTGGCGGGTTGGAGACCGCGCTCGCCTGCCGCTACCGCATCGCGAGCGATCACCCGAAGACCGTGCTCGCGCTCCCCGAAGTGCAGCTCGGCCTGCTGCCCGGAGCGGGAGGGACGCAGCGGCTGCCACGGCTGATCGGTCTCCAGCGCGCGCTCGACATGATCCTGACCGGGCGCAACATCCGCGCGAAGAAGGCCTACCAGATCGGTCTCGTGGACGAGCTCGTGCACCCAGCCATCCTGCGCGAGGTGGCGCTCGATCGCGTGCGAAAGCTCGCCGACGGGTCACTGCAGCGTCGCCGCTCGCCGAAGGACCGCGGCGCCACGGGCATGCTGCTCGAAGACAATCCGATCGGCCGCTCGATCGTGTTCAAGAAGGCGCGCGAAGGGGTCATGGAGAAGACGCACGGCCACTATCCCGCGCCGCTCGCCGCGCTCACCGCGGTGCAGATCGGCTACGACCGCGGCACCGAGGCGGGCTATCGCGAGGAGGCGCGCGCCTTCGGCGAGCTCGCGATGAGCGACGTCGCGAAGGAGCTGATGTTCCTCTTCTTCGCGACCACCTCGCTCAAGAAGGATCCCGGCGTGGAAGGTGACGCGCCCGAGCCGCACCCGGTGAAGACGCTCGGCGTGCTCGGCGCCGGATTCATGGGGGCGGGCATCGCGTCCATCGCCGCGCAGCAGCGCACCCCCGTGCGGCTCAAGGACACCGACCTCGCGCGGGTGGGGAAGGGGATCGCCGCGGTGAGCGAGGTGCTCAGAGAACGCCTCAAGAAGAAGCAGATCACGAAGCTCGAGTACGAGGACCAGCTCCTTCTCGTCGGCGGCACCGCCGAGTACACCGGATTCGGACACGCGACGCTCGTCATCGAGGCGGTGTTCGAGGATCTCGCGCTCAAGCACCGGGTGCTGCGCGAGGTGGAGCCGCTGCTCTCGGATCTCGCCGTGTATGCGTCCAACACCAGCACCATCCCGATCTCGCGGATCGCCGAGGCGGCGGAGCGGCCGAACCGCGTGCTCGGCATGCACTTCTTCTCCCCAGTGCACAAGATGCCGCTGCTCGAGGTCATCACCACGCCGGAGACGGACGCCGACGCGACGGTGACGGCGGTGGCTTACGGCAAGCGGCTCGGCAAGACGGTGATCGTCGTCAACGACGCGCCCGGCTTCTACACGACCCGGACGCTGTCGGCATACATGAACGAGGCGGGCCGTCTGCTGGACGAGGGCGCGAGCATCGAGGCCGTGGACTCGGCGCTCACCTCGTTCGGCTTTCCGGTCGGCCCGATCACCCTGCTCGACGAGGTCGGCATCGACGTCGGCGGCAAGGTGGGGCAGGTGCTCGCCGAGGCGTTCGGTGGCCGGATGACGCCGAGCGAGTCTCTCCACCGCGTAGTCGAGTCGGGGCGAACTGGACGGAAGGGGCGGAAGGGCTTCTACCAGTACGACGAGTCTGGCAAGAAGGGCGACGTCGATCCTTCGGTGTACGACGTCCTGCCCGGCGGTGCCGTGCGGCGCGTGATCGACCAGCAGGAGATCCAGTCGCGGTGCGTGCTGGCGATGGTCAACGAGGCGGCCCTCTGCCTGGACGAAGGGGTCCTGCGCTCGGCCCGCGACGGCGACGTGGGCGCGGTGTTCGGGATCGGCTTCCCTCCGTTCAGGGGCGGCCCGTTCCGGTACGTGGATTCGATGAGCGCGGCGCGGGTCGTAGACGACCTGGAGCAGCTAAACGAGCGTTTCCCGGGACGATTCGCCCCGGCGTCGGTGCTGGTGGAGCATGCCCGCGGCCTGGAGCGGTTCTATCGAGCGCGTGGCAATCCCATTCCTTAGACTAGAAGCGAGTGTGATGCGGGCCACACGAGCTTCTGAGCTGTTTGGAGACGTGCTCGTGCGACGCGTTCTCGACTGTGACGACAGGTGCTGATGCAAGGTCCAGCAGGTATGGAGAGCTCGGATGCCGCACTCGTCACGCGAGTGTTGCACGGAGAGGTGAATGCGTACGGCGCTCTCGTCTCGAGATACCGAGACAAGTACGCCCGGTACGCGGTGCACATGCTCGGCAATCGCGAGGATGCGGAGGAGGCGCTGCAGGATGCCTTCACGCGGGCCTACCGGTCCCTGGCGCGGTGCGAAGAGCCCGAGCGCTTCGGGGCATGGTTGTTCCGTATTCTCGTCAATCGATGCCGGACGAGCGGGGCACGCCGCGTTCGCAGAGGACAGACCTTCGTACATGACGAAACGGCTCTGCTCAACGCGTCGGAGGAGCATCCGGCCGAGCAGACGATGTGGCGCGAGGAGATCGAGCGAGCGCTGGGGGAGTTGAGCGCCGACCAACGAGAAGCGTTTCTGCTGAAGTACGTGGAGGAGTTGGGATACGACGAGATGGCCGAGATCACCGGCGTTGGTGTCTCAGCCTTGAAGATGAGGGTCATGCGCGCCTGCGATCGGCTGCGCGTACTGCTGCGGGAGGTTCACAGTGCCTGATTGGGGCCGGACGACAC
Organism: Gemmatimonadaceae bacterium; assembly: GCA_036008805.1. Lineage (GTDB taxonomy): Bacteria > Gemmatimonadota > Gemmatimonadetes > Gemmatimonadales > Gemmatimonadaceae > AG11. Next base: position 35,231 of record DASYMZ010000189.1, on the reverse strand, counting down.
TAGAGCTCATCGTCCAGGAGTTGCAGCACCCCGTGCGTGTCGACGAATCCTTCGATCGCCGGGTGATGGTGCGGGTGCGCCGCGCGTATGCCGAGCGCCGCCCGCGCGGAGTCGCCGCGTGGATCGGTGCCGCGGCAAGCGTCACGCGCCGTCCGGCGTGGGCCGCCGCGCTCGCGGCGGGCATCGTCGCCGTGGTCACCGTTGGAATTCTTCGTCCGCGCCAGCAGCAAGGCGCCCTTGGTCCAATCCCGGTGCAGTTCGTGCTCGTCGCTCCCGGCGCGCGCAGCGTCGCTGTCGTGGGCGACTTCAACAACTGGGGGCTGAACGACACCGCGCTCGTCGCGGAAAACCATAACGGCGTCTGGAGTGTCTCAGCTCCAGTGAAGGCGGGCGTCCATCGCTACGCCTTCCTGGTCGATGGAAAGCAGTACGTCGCCGATCCAACAGCTCCGCGTTCCTCGGGTGACGACTTCGGCATGCCGAGCAGCGCGCTCGTCGTGGAGGGTACGACCCAGTGAGAACCCGTACGGCTCGCAGCATTCTGGCAGTGCTCCTCGCCGGTTCCGCGTTCGGAACCGTCGGGGCGCAGGACCCACGCATCGGCGCCCGGCTCGACGCGCCGACGCGCAAGGCCATCTCCGCGCTGGTCGATTCCGCGCGCGCGCAGGGCATCCCGGTCGAGCCGTTGATGGAGAAGGTCTACCAGGGTCTCGCGATGGGCGCGGACGGTCCTCGGATCATCGTCGCCGTTCGCTCCCTGACCACCGAGCTCGGAGGCGCCCATCGCGCGCTGGGCGCGGTCGCCACCGCGGATGAGATCAAGGCCGCCGCGTCCGCCATGCACGCCGGCGTCCCGGCGGTCGAGCTCGGGAAGATGAAGAAGCAGTCCGGCCTCCGCCGCTCGCTGACCCTGCCGTTCACCGTGCTCGCCGACATCGTCTCGCGCGGCGTCCCGGTCCAGACGGCCGCCAACGCCATTCGCTCGCTCGTCGGTGCGGGGGCCAAGGACAAGGACATCAGTGACTTCCAACGCAACGTGAGCGTGGACATCGAGAAGGGCGCCCCACCGGCCGCCGCCGCCGAGACCCGTGCCAAGGGCGCGTCCAGCGCGCCGGTCAAGCCGGATCGGATCGAGAAGCTCGAGCAGGAATAGCCTCGCAGTCAGATCGCTCTCCCCAACGGGCCGGCTCACGCCGGCCCGTTCCTCGTTCGCGACCTCGCTTCGAACGCCCGATCCCGCACCACGCGCGCTCACAGGTGTAGAACCGCGGGACTCTCACCAACCGCGCTCTCCATGATCCTCGCACGTCTCTCGGCGCTCGGCTCCGCCGTCGCCGCTCTCGCGCTCGTCATGCCCGCAACCGCAGCGGCGCAGCAGACCACCGACCCCACTCGCCTCACCGTCGAGCGGATCTTCTCCCCCGACATGCGGGGCGACGCCATCCCGAGCCCCGCCTGGTCGAGCTCGGGCAGCTCCTACATCGACGTCCGGCCAGCGAAGGACGGCGGGAGCGAGCTCGTCCGATTCGACATCGCGACCGGACGCGAGACGGTGCTCGCGCGTGCCGAGCAGCTCGCCGCGCAGGGGCAGAAGCTCGACGTGGAATCCCTCACCCTGTCGGGCGACGAGAAGCAGGCGCTGCTCTTTCACAACTCGGTGCAGGTGTGGCGCACGAACACCCGCGGCCTCTACGACGTCTACGACTTCAGAACCGGGAAGCTGCGCCCCGTCTCGGCGAACAAGGGGCTGCAGATGTTCGCGAAGGTTTCGCCTGACGGCCGCAAGGTCGGCTTCGTGCGCGACAACAACCTGTTCGTCACCGATCTGGCGACGGGCGTCGAGCGGCAGCTCACCCGCGACGGCAGCACCGACATCATCAACGGCACCACCGACTGGGTCTACGAGGAGGAGCTCGGCCTCCAGGACGCGTTCCGCTGGAGCCCGGACTCCAAGCGCATCGCCTTCTGGCGGTTCGACCAGAGCGCCGTGCCCTCGATGCCGATCGTCAACGAGCTCGGTCTCTACCCGAAAGTCGCCACGCTGCGATATCCCAAAGCCGGAGAGCCCAACTCGCGCGTGAAGCTCGGGGTGATCGATCTCGCGAGCGACCGTCGCGCCTGGCTCCAGGTTGGACCCGACACCGGGCAGTACCTCGCGCGCATGGAATGGGTCGGGACCGACTCGCTCGCCGTGCAGCGGATTCCGCGCAAGCAGAACCTCGTCGACATCCTGCTCGTGAGCGCCACGTCGGGACGCGGGCGCACCGTCATGACCGACCGGGATTCGGCGTACGTCGACGTGGAGAACGGCGACCTCCGGTGGATCGGCGAGGGGCAGCGGCAGTTCCTCTGGCTGTCCGACCGATCGGGTTGGCGGCAGCTCTTCCTCTATGGTCGCGACGGTAAGGTCATTCGCCAGCTCACCACCGACGGCGTGGACGTGCTGGGCGTGCTCGGCGTGGATCAGGCGAACGGATTCGTCTATGTGAGCGCCGCGGCGCCGACCCCGATGCAGCGGAATGTCTACCGCGTGAAGCTCGGCGGCGGTCCGATGGAGCGTGTGACGAAGGAGGATGGCACGCACGCGTTCGACATCAGTCCCGACGCGCGATTCGCCGTCGACGTCCATACCACGATCAACTCGCCTCCGACCGCGACGCTGTACGCGCTGCCGTCGATGTCGGTGGTGCGCGTGCTTCAGGACAACGCCGCGTTCAAGGCGCGTGTGGCGAAGCTCGCGATCCGGCCCATCGAGTTCATCAAGGTGCCGATGCCCGACGGCACGCAGCTCGACGCGTACCGCGTGGTGCCGGCCAACTTCGACAGCACGAAGAGGTATCCGGTGCTGATGTACGTGTATGGCGGACCGGCCAGCCCGAGCGTGCGCGATGGCTGGGGCGATCCCCGGACCCTCTGGCACCAGAGTCTCGCGCAACAGGGCTATGTCGTGGTGTGCGTGGACAATCGGGGAGCGGCATGGCGCGGCACCGCGTTCCGCAAGACGACGCAGCTCCACCTCGGGATCAAGGAGTCGCAGGATCAGATGGACGCGGCGAGGTGGATCGGCCGACAGAGCTGGGGCGACCCGGCACGCATCGGCATCTGGGGATGGAGCTATGGCGGCTACCTGAGCTCGCTCACGGCGGGCCGAGGGGGCGACCTGTTCAAGGCCGCCATCGTGGTCTCGCCAGTGACCGACTGGAGCCTCTACGACTCGATCTACACCGAGCGGTTCATGTGGACGCCGCAGCAGAACCCGCAGGGCTACCAGGAGGGCGCGTCGCTGCGATACGTGAACGGCGTGAAGGCGCGGCTGCTGCTCGTGCACGGCACGGGCGACGACAACGTGCATCCACAGAACACGATCCAGCTCGCCAACGCGCTCGAGGCCGCGAACAAGCCGTTCTACATGATCCTCTATCCGAACCGCACGCACTCGATCTCGGGGGGCAACACGTCGGTGCATCTGTTCGGGTCGTTGACGCGGTTCGTGCTGGAGAATCTGTGATCGGTGAACGGTGATCGGTGAACAGTCTACGCCCGGCCTCGGGAAGCACCTGCCTCCCGAGGCCGGAACCGTTCACCGATCACCGAAAACCGTTCACGTCGGCGCTACGCGCCGCCCGCGCCCCAATTACCTTCCAAGCTTCCTTCAGCCCGAGCCGGCTGCCGTCGTACAAAAGGATCAATGCTTCGCGACACGCTCCTGTATCTCTCGAACCAACCGCGCGTCTTCCGGTTCGTCCGCAACAATCGTCTGGCGAAGCATTTCGCGAACCGCTTCGTGGCGGGAGAGACGCTGGCCGACGCGCTCGACGCGGTGCGCGCGCTCAATGCCAGAGGGATCACCGCCTCGCTCGACCTGCTCGGCGAGAGCGTGAACAACGAGCGCGAGGCGCGCGCGGCGCGCGACGAGTATCTGAACATCCTCGCCCGCATCCACGAGGCGCGGCTCGACGCGAACGTGTCGGTGAAGCTCACCGCGATGGGGCTCGACATCGATCACGAGCTCTGCGTCGCCGTCATGCAGGACATCCTCACCCGTGCGCAGCAGTACGAGACCTTCGTGCGCATCGACATGGAGGCGAGCCAGTACACCGACATCACCCTCAAGCTCTTCGAGGAGCGGCTCTACCCGGTCTACAAGGCGAACGTCGGCGTGGTGCTGCAGAGCTATCTGTACCGTACCTTCTCCGACGTGGAGCACATGAATCAGCTCCGCGCGCGGGTGCGCATCTGCAAGGGCGCGTACAAGGAGTCGCCGGCAGTCGCCTACCCGGAGAAGAAGGACGTCGATGCCAACTACGTGAAGTGCATGCGTGAGCTGATGCTGAAGGGGCATTACCCGGGCATCGCCACGCACGACCCGGCGATGGTGAACGAGGCGAAGCGCTGGGCCAGGGAGCAGGGCATCGGCAAGGATCGCTTCGAGTTCCAGATGCTGTATGGCGTTCGGCGAGACCTGCAGGACTCGCTCGTGCGCGAGGGATACAAGGTTCGCGTGTACGTGCCCTTTGGCACCCAGTGGTATCCGTACCTCATGCGCCGCCTCGCCGAACGCCCCGCCAACGTCGCGTTCATCACGGGTAACGTGATCCGCGAGGCGTTGCACGCTCGCCGGTAGCGGGCGGCTCATGCCTGGCCAGCATCTTCCTGCCGATCACCGCCGCGGCGATGCCAACACCATCGGCGGCTATGCCGCGGTGCACGGTCGCCCCGCCGCGTTCGAAGGCACCGACGGGCTCTCGTACAGCGTGGAGATCGTCACGACACCGACGGGCCATCCCGAGCATCCGTGGGGCGCCTATCTCCTCTTCGTGCAATGGGGCCGCATCGGCGCGACGTCGCCGAGCGGGCATCTCGAATCTGATTTTCTCGCCGAGGCGGACACGGAAGCAGACGCCCGGGGCGTCGTCGGCGCGCTGTCGCTCGGCGCGGTGCGCGGCGTGCTGCACACCCTGATCGAGGAGCGCCGCGGCGGCGCCACCTCACGACGGTGGTGGGACGCCATGCGCGACGAGAACGGCTCACCGCAGGGCGACGCATGACACCCGGGCGCGACGACGAGAGCGCGCAGAACGCACCGCGCGGCATCGTGTTGAGTGGCACGGGCGGCGTCTGGCGTGTGCGACGCGAGGACGGCTCGGTCGTCGAGGCGTCGCTCCGCGGCCGCGTGAAGAAGTCGAGCTCTGGGCGGCGTGCCGACGGCTCGCTGCGACGCGACACGATCTCCGCCGCGGCCGACACGCTGAAGCTGACCATCGGCGACCACGTGCTGCTCGAGGGCGACGAGACGAGCAGCGTGTGGGCGATCTCCGAGATCCTGCCGCGCCGGTCGCGCCTCGCGCGTCGAGCGCCGGGTGGAGGGCAGGGCGAGCGAGTCGTCGCGGCGAACGTCGATCAGGTCGTCGTCGTCTTCGCGGCCGCGAATCCGGAGCCGCACCCGAGGATGCTCGATCGCTTTCTCGTCATCGCCGAAGCGAACGGGCTCGCGGCGCGCATCGTGATCAACAAGGTGGAGCTCGTGGGTGGTGCCGAAGCCGCGCGCGCACGATGGCTCGACTACGAGCGCGCGGGCTATCCGGTGCACTACACCAGCGTGAAGCGCGCCGAGGGGTTGGAGACGCTGCACGCGGTGCTCGCCGGTGTGGTGAGCGTGCTCACCGGCCCGTCAGGGGTGGGCAAGTCCTCGCTGCTCAATGCGATGTTCCCCGGGCTGGACCTGCGTGTCGGCGAGATCAGCGAGTCGGTGAACAAGGGCCGTCACACGACGGTCGGCGGCTATCTGCATCCGCTGCCGGGCACGGAAGGCGGCTACGTCGCCGACACCCCGGGCCTGCGAGAAGTGGGCATGTGGGCGCTCTCGCCGACGGAGCTCGACACCTGCTTTCCCGAGCTTCGCCCCTTCCTGCACGAATGCCGCTTCGCGGACTGCAGGCACAGCGTAGAGCCCGACTGCGCCGTCCGCACCGCCGTCACGCGCGGCGAGGTGAGCAAGGCGAGGTACGAGAGCTTCATCAAGCTGCGCGACGAGTTGGAAGCCTCGAAGCCGGTGAGTTGGTGAGCGCGGTGAATGGTGATCGGTGAATGGTGATCGGTGAACGGTGATCGGTGATCGGTCAAACACGACGGCCTCGGGAGACAGGAGCTTCCCGAAGCCGTAACCGATCACTGATCACTGATCACGCGGCAGCGAAGCTGCCGCCGTTCACCAGCTTCCCCGTTCGCCGGCGACTTCGATCACCTTCGCGATCCGGTCCGCCGCGTGGCGCCAGTTCGTCTGCACGGCCACCTGCGCTTCGTCCACCTTGCCTTCTTCGATCGCCTCGATGATCGCGTCGTGCTCGGCGACTGACGCGCGGATGTCGCTGGTCAGCATGCTGATGTACATGCGGATGTAGCGCTCCGCCTGCGGCTTCACGCTGTCGTGGAGCGCGAAGAGGCGCGGACCGGCGCTCGCCTCGACGATCTTGCGATGCAGCCGCTCGTCGGCTTCGTACAGGCTGCTGTGATCGAGTGGGGTCGCGCGCCCCATCTTGTGGAAGTCCTGGTTCAGCGCGCGCAGCTCCTTCGCGAGCGCGCGCCGCTCGCCCTGGTCGAGCGCCGCCGCCCACCGCGCACCCAGCCCTTCGAGCTCGCCGACGATGTTGAGCAGCTCGTGGACATCGGCGCGCGTCAGCGGCGCGACGGTGAGCCGCGCCTGCTGCGCCCCTGGCGCGCCGACCACGAACCCTTCCTGCTGCAGACGTTGCAGCGCTTCACGTACCGGCGTGCGGCTCACGCCCAGCCGCGCGGCGACCTCCGTCTCCACCACCCGGCTTCCGGGCGCGAGCAGCCCCTGCACGATCAGATCGCGCAGCCTGACGTACACCTGCTCCGGACGCGATCCGTGCGGCGCATCCGAGGCGGCCGAATCCTCGGAGGAGCGATTCGCGCGCGCCCCGCTGGTGCCGGAGCGGCTGGTGGCGGAGCGGCTGGAGGTGGTTGTGCGGCGGGCAGCCATGGGCGGGTTGGTGATGGTGCTTGCAATATATACCAATCTGGATGCAGCGTCCGTGGGGAATGTGTTGGAGCCGCCGAACCGCGGTGAGTCGGTGAGTCGGTGAGTCGGTGAGTCGGTGAGTCGGTGAGTCGGTGAGTCGGTGAGTCGGTGAGTCGGTGAGTCGGTGAGTCGGTGAGTCGGTGAGTCGGTGAGTCGGTGAGTTGGATAGCTGGATAGTCGGTCGGTGAGCTCGTGAGCTCACGGCCCGACACACGAACCGGCCTGGAGACCTCTCGCGGAGGCTTCCAGGCCGGTTCGTGGCGTAGGCGTCAACCCACAGATCAACCGACCAGCTGACCAACTCTCCAACCAACCAACTCCTCCCGCTCCAGCATCCTGCCTGTGCAAGGCATCCGGCCCATGGCGTCTCCTCTGCAACCCCAACCCGGCAAGGTCGCCATGTCCGTTCTCCGCTCCCCGCTGCGCGCGATGCTCGTGCCGCTCGTCGCGGGCTCCACGCTCCTCGTTCACTCGGTCGCCGACGCGCGACGCACCGCACCGAGCACGGTCGTCGTCGGACGCGTCACCTCGGCGGGTGTTCCCGTCGCCGGCGCGCGCGTCGGCATCGTCGGCCGGCAGGAATCCGTCGCCAGCGGCGGCGACGGACGCTACGCACTCACCGTGAGCCGCGGCTCGGCGATGGACCAGGTGACGCTCGACGTGCGACGCATCGGCTATGCGCAGTGGCGCCAGCCCATCGTGCTGCGTGGAGACTCGATCACCATCAACGTGACGCTCTCGCCGGCGAGCAGCGAGCTCGGAGCGGTCGCGGTGCTCGACAAGACCGCCGAGTCGCGCGACGGCCGCAACCACGCTGCTCCAACGCGGCGCGAGCATGATGCCATGGCTGCCGCGGGCGCCGTCGGCGCTGCATCTCCGTCGTACGCGCCCGGTCCTGCACCTCAATCGGTCGCCGTACGCAAGATGTCCGGCGTCGTGCCGTCGCAGCCAGGTGGAATTCGTCGCCCGCACGAGCCGTCCAACACGGAAGCGTACGATCGCATCGACGAGAACCCGTTCCGCTCCCCGCTCGTCGCGCCGCTCTCGACGTTCTCCGTGGACGTGGACCGCGCGTCGTACTCGAACGTGCGCCGCTTCATCACTCAGGGTACGCTGCCGCCGAAGGACGCCGTCCGCATCGAGGAGCTGGTGAACTACTTCCCGTACGACGATCCCGCGCCGGCCTCGGGCGAGACGCCACTGCGCATCACGACGGAGATCGCCGCGGCGCCGTGGAACGCTCGACACGACCTGGTGCGCGTCGCCCTTCGCGCGCGCAACGTGGACATGCGCCGTGCGCCGGCGAGCAATCTCGTCTTCCTCGTGGACGTGTCAGGCTCGATGCAGGGCCCCGGCCGGCTGCCGCTCGTGAAGCAGTCGCTCGCGCTGCTCGTGAACGAGCTGCGAGAGGAAGATCGCGTCGCCATCGTCGTGTACGCCGGCAGCGCGGGGCTCGCACTCCCCTCGACCTCCGGCGGCGACACGCAGCGCATCCTCGCCGCGCTCGACGGACTCGAGGCCGGCGGATCGACCGCCGGCGGCGCCGGGATCCGCCTCGCCTACGATGTCGTGAAGCAGAACTTCATCCGCGGCGGCAACAACCGGGTCATCCTCTGCACCGATGGCGACTTCAACGTCGGCGCGTCGAGTGACGGCGCGCTCGTCGACCTGATCGAGCAGCGCCGCACCGAGGGCGCCTTCCTCACGATCCTCGGCTTCGGCATGGGCAACTACAAGGACGCCAAGATGGAGAAGCTCGCCGATGCGGGGAATGGAAACTACGGCTACATCGACGATCTGCTCGAGGCGCGCAAGACGCTCGTGCACGAGATGGGCGGCACGCTCGTCACGGTCGCGAAGGACGTGAAGCTCCAGGTCGAGTTCAACCCGGCGCGCGTGCAGGCGTATCGTCTCCTCGGCTACGAGGATCGCCTGCTGCGCGACGAGGACTTCGCGAACGACGCGAAGGATGCGGGAGAGGTCGGGGCAGGGCACACCGTGACCGCGCTCTACGAGATCGTCCGCGCCGGCGAGCGGCTCGACGTCACGCTGCCGGATGCGAGCACCCTTCGCTATCAGCGTCCGGCTGGCGCGGCCTCGCCCACCAACGAGCTGCTGCACGTCGCGATGCGCTACAAGGCGCCCGATGGTGATCGCAGCCAGCTCGTGACACAGCCCGTCGTGGCTCGCCGGTCGGAGCCCTCGCAGTCGATGCGGTTCGCCAGCGCCGTCGCCGGCTTCGGCATGCTGCTGCGGAACTCCCCGCATGCGGGATCGCTGACCTGGCCCGACGTCGTGACGCTCGCGCGCGGTGCGAGCGGAAAGGACGCAGACGGCTATCGCGCCGACTTCATCACGCTCGCCGAGCGCGCCGCGGAGCTGTCGCGTCAGGTGGCCACGACGCGTCCGCGTGCGGTGGAATAGCTCGAGTCCGGAGAAATCCCTCTAGCGCGGTTGGACGATAGAGGGGCTGTGCTCACCCATGCTCGACAGTCGTCGACCGTGGGCTCATCATTCTGCATGACCGACTACCCGCATCTCCTCATCGATACGACGGCGCAGGGTGTTCGCACGATCACCCTCGACCGCGCAGAGAAGCTCAACGCGGTGAACGGCGCGCTCGCGTCGTCCCTCGCGGCGGCACTCGCCGACGCGGCGTCCGACGACGCGGCGCGCGTCGTCGTGATCACGGGATCAGGCCGCGGCTTCTGCGCCGGCCTGGATCTCTCCGAGCCACCGGCGCTCCCCTCGTCCACGCGAGCCGAGCGGCTCGATCCGTACGCGTGGGTCGGAACGTGGGTGAAGCGCATCGTCGAGTGCGAGAAGCCGGTGATCGCCGCGGTGAACGGCGTCGCCGCGGGCGCGGGCTTCGGTCTCGCTCTCGCGTGCGATATCCGTCTCGTCGCCGCGAGCGCGAAGCTCACGGCGGGCTACGTGCGCCGCGGCCTGAGTCCCGATGCGGGTGTGACGTACTTCCTTCCGCGTCACGTTGGACTCGCGCGCGCGGCGGACATCCTGCTCACCGGTCGCGACGTCGATGCGACGGAGGCGGAGCGGATCGGTCTTGCGGCGCAGGTGCTGCCCGACGCCGCGTTCGTCGAGGCGGCCGCGTCGTTCGCGACGCAGCTCGCGCTCGGTGCGCCCGTGGCGCAAGCGCTGACCAAGCGCCTGCTCACGCGCAGCCTCGACACGCCGCTCGATGCGGCGCTGCGGGACGAGCTCGTCCACATCAAGCAGTGCTTCGGCACTCACGACGTGGGTGAAGCGATCGCGGCCTTTCGCGAGAAGCGGCGACCCACGTTCACCGGTACGTAGGCGAGCTCGTCGCGCCACGCGTGACGGGGCGCACACCGTCGTCGTATGACGCGTCACCGTACAAAAATTTCCGAGGGAAATATCACGATTTTGCGCCGCAGCTGCACGGTAACTGCGGAGTGAGTTGCGATGCCCGTCGAGTGGACGAGTGAACGGCGGAGATCCCCTCACCGAATAGCAGGAGCAGAGAATATCATGTCACATCGCTTCACGATCGCAGCCGTGTTCCTCACGGCGCTCGCGGTCCCGGCGGCTGCCCAGAACACCACGAGCCAGCCGAGCGCGACCCAGCCCAGCACGCAGACCGATACGTCGAAGAAGAGCGCGAACGGCACGACCACGAGTACGTCGAACGGCAGCATCGCCGAGCCGAGCACCCCACCGTCGACGACGCCGTCGACGACGCCGTCGACGAGCTCACCATCATCGACTGCTCCGTCGTCGAGCGCGACGCCGTCGGTCACCACGCCGTCGAGCAGCACGCCATCGGTCACGGCACCGTCGACCGGAATGAGCACCCCCAGCACGTCGGCGCCGAGCACCATGACACCGAGCACGACGTCGCCGAGCACGATGACGCCGAGCACGATGACGCCGAGCAGTGGCGCATCGAGCACCGGCAGCACCGGTGCAAGCGCATCGGCAGCGACTGGTCTCGTTCAGCCGACGTCCGGCGTCGTGAAGGTGGAGATCAAGGTTGCCCCGAGCCTCGCCAGCACGGTGAAGATCAGCGCCGACTCCGCGTTCGCGCTCGCCCGCGCCAGCAACACGGCTGGCGAGATCAGCTCCGCGGAGCTCGAGATGACCAACAAGCGACTCGTCTACCAGGTCAAGATGGTGAAGGGCGCCGGCGCGTCGACGGTCTACGTCGACGCGATGACGGGCGAAGTCGTGAAGGACAAGAAGTTCGGCGGCCTCAAGGCGGCGGTCGAGAATCAGGAAGAGGCGCAGAAGCTCTACAACGCCAAGAAGGATTCCGCGGCGACGAAGAAGCCCTGACGCGTTGCGGGCGCGCTTGCGCGGCGCGCCGCATCGAGGGACTTTGAGAGCGCCCGCTCCGGCATGCCGGAGCGGGCGCTCGTCGTTCGACACCCTCCTCTGCCAGCTCCTCACTCGACTCTCGTGACCAGACTGCTCTACTCGGCCGCTCTGCTGCTGCTGGCGAGAGCCGCGCTCGCGCCGCTCTCCGCACAGGCGCCGCTGCAGATCGCGTATCGCGTGGCCATGCCCGACCCCGCCTCGCACCTCTATGACGTCGCCATCGACGTCGACGGAGTCCGCGGCTCGTCGCTCGCGCTGCAGCTTCCGGTATGGTCGCCAGGACGCTACGCGAGGATGGACTTCGCGAAGAACGTGCAGGAGCTCCGCGTCACGACCGCCGATGGTCGTCCGCTCGCGTGGGACAAGACGGACGGCTCGCGTTGGGTCGTCAAGACCGGTGGAGCGTCACGCGTGCGCGCGCGCTACCGCGTGTTCGCCGATCTGCTGTCCGGAACGTTCAGCGTGCTCGACACCGCGCACGCGAACTGGAACGGCGCGTCGCTGTTCATGTACGTCGAGGGGCACAAGCCCGATCCCGTCACGCTCGACGTCGAACCGCCGAACGGTTGGCACCTGATGAACGGCGACACGCGCGCTCCGGACCAGCGGCACTACCGATTCGAGAACTACGACCGGCTCATCGACACGCCGACGGAGGTGGCACCTGCCTTCCTCGTCGATTCCTTCGTCGTCGACGGCAAGCGGTATCGCACCCTCGTCCACCACAACGGCACGCCGCCAGGCGCCGCGCGCGAGCGCTTCGTGCACGACGTGGAGAAGATCGTGCGCTACGAGAACTCGGTGTTCGGCGCGCCACCGCTCGAGCAGTACACCTTCCTGTTCAACATCGGCTACTCCGGCGGCGATGGGATGGAGCACCTGTACTCCACCCAGATCATCAACAGCCGCCCGTGGGCCGACTCGCTCGCCGTGCTGCCCGGCATCACGACCGCGGCACACGAGTACTTTCACGTCTGGAACGTGAAGCGCGTGCGGCCCGCCGCGCTCGGCCCGTTCGACTACACGCGCGAGCAGTATCAGCCCAGCCTCTGGGTGGCCGAAGGGTGGACGCAGTACTACGGACTCGGCGCGCCCGGTCGGGCGGGCATCGTCGGCACCGGCGCGTTCTACGAGACGATGGCCGGGCTGGTTCAGGCCAACCTCACCGCGCCGGGTCGTAAGGAAGTGTCCGCGCGACTGGCATCGTTCCACGCGCCGTTCTGGGACGGCGCGCCACAGGGCCAGCCGACGAATGGCGCGCAGACGTTCTTCAGCTACTACACCAAGGGCGCTGGGCTCGCTCTCTATCTCGATCTCTACATCCGCGCGAAGACAGGCAACCGCCGCGCGCTCGACGACGTGTTCGACTCGCTCAAGCGACGGAGCTGGAACGCGCCGAACAGTTCGTACTATCTGCAAGGGCGCGGCTACACGGAGCGCGACGTCGAGCTCGCGGCAAGCGAGATCGCCGGCGAGGACATGCATCCCTGGTTCGAGCGCTACGTCGCCGGCACGGAAGATCTCGACTACGACGCGCTCCTCGCACGCGCTGGACTGAAGCTCGGCCGAGGTGAGCGTTGGACGATCGAGGAGATGCCCGGCGCCTCCACGGCGCAACGCGCGGTGAGGCAGGGTTGGATCACCGGGAGGCGAGGGTGATCCGCAGGATCAGCGCGCTCGCGCCGCCTCGATGGCCTCTGTGCTGTCTGAATCGTCGTGCGATGCGGCGCGACTGTCCCGCGTGATCGTGATGATCGCCACCCCTGCGAGGATCACCCCCGCCGCGAGCATCGTGCGTGTCGTCACCGGCTCGTGTCCCAGGGCCCAGCCGAGCAGCACCGCCACCACCGGATTCACGTACGCGTACGTCGCCGCCTTCGCCGCCGTCGTGTGTGCGAGGAGATACACGTACGCCGTGAAGCCGATCAGCGAGCCGAACGTCACGAGGTAGGCGAAGCCGAGCAGCGATCGGGTCGATGCATGCGCCAGGTCCAGCCGCCCCACCTCGCCCATCGCCGCGCCGGCGATCAGGAGCAGCACGCCACCGGCCAGCATCTGCGTGCCGGCGCCGATCGTGCCGGTCGTCGCGCGCGGCGACCACTTGGTGAACAGCGAGCCCGCCGCCCACGAGAGTGAGGCGAGCACGAGCACCAGAGCGCCGAAGGCGTTCGATGGAGCGCCGCTGCGCAGCGTATCCGGCCCCACGAGCAGCAGCAGACCGACGAGACCGAGCGCGACCCCGATGAACACCGCGACGGCGGGTCGGCGGCCGCCGGGGCGAAGCCAGTCGATCAGCACCATCCACAGCGGAACGATCGCCACCAGCAGCGCGGCGATGCCCGACGGCACGCGCTGCTCGGCCCACGCCACCGCACCGTTGCCGCCGAGCAGGAGCAGCGCACCGCTGATCGCCCCCGTTCGCCAGTCGAGCCTCGATGGCGCCGGCGAGCGCTCCCGCAGCCGCGCCCACGCCAGCACGATCGCGCCCGCCAGCACGAAGCGCGCGCCCGCCATGAGCAAGGGCGGGAGCGTCTCCACGGCGAACCGGATCGCCAGGTAGGTGGAACCCCACACCAGGTAGACCGCGGCAAACGCAGCGAGGAGTCGGGCGCGCATCGACCAAACATAGCCAGCCGAGCCGGTGTCCACTCGCGCGACCCCGTCCAGAGCGAGGCAGACGGCCCACTTGCGAAAACGGTTCGGTTGGTGTATAGTTGACTTGTCAACTAATGAGGATCTATGACGACCGCAACTCCTGTCATGTCGCTCGAGCCCGGCGAGATCGCTGGACCGGCGAGCGTGACGGCTGACGTGGGGCAGGAGCGCTCCGCCAGCGACATCGCTCGCGATGTCGCCTTCGAGCGGGACGCGTTGCCCTGGTTGGACGACGTCTATCGCTTCGCGCTCTCGCTGACGCGCGAAGAGTCGGACGCCGACGACGTGGTGCAGGAGACCTTCCTCCGCGCCTATCGGTCCTGGCATACTTTCATCCCAGGCACGGACTGCCGCCGCTGGCTGTTCACGATCTGCCGCAACGTCTTCCTGCGCTCGCGCGAGCGTCAGCGTCCCACCGTGGACCTGGAAGACGGCGAGCAGGACGCGGTGGCAGCCGGATCGGTGTATGCCGCCGCACGCGAGAAGGGATATGACGATCTGTTTGCGACGCTCGACCTTGCCCCTGCGCTCCGCGAAGCTCTCGACGAGCTGGCGGAGCCATTTCGCTCGGCGGTGATCCTCGTGGACGTCGAAGATCTCTCGTACGAATCCGCCGCCGAAGTCATGGGCGTGCCGATCGGCACCGTTCGCTCACGGCTGTTCCGCGGACGCCGCTTGCTTCAGGAGAAGCTCGCCACGGTCGCCGAAGACCTCGGCTTCCACACCTCGGGTCAGGGGACGATGTGATGAGCGCCCCGGCCCGCTCGCAGCTGCAGGAGCTTGGACTCTCCGCGACCTGCGCCGAGGTGCTGCATCACCTCTGGGACTACCTCGACGAGCAGATCACCCCTTCGAGTGCCGAGCGTCTGCGCGCGCACATTGCGGTCTGCTCCACCTGCCGCGGCTACGAGACGTATCAGGAGTGCTTTCTCCAGGCGGTGGCCAGCCTGCGGCAGGAGCTCGGCGCGCCCGAATCGCTGCGCGAGCGGCTGGCGGAGCGACTCAAGGGGCAGGGGTGCAGTTGCTGGGACAAGGTACGCGGCAAGTAGCCGCGTCGTTCGTCAGCTCGCTGAATGCTGGTCGGAATGCACGACCGGCGATCCACTCGCTCCGTTCACCACGACGATCGTTTCCATGACGATGTCAGTCGCGAGCGAGGCAGCCACGGAACAGTAGCTCGCCAGCGCGAGCTGCACGGCGCGCTCGGTGTGCGCCACCTCGACGCCCTCGCCCTCGACGCGAAAGGTCAACGTCACCCGCTCGAGTCGTCGCGGGTGGGTCGCGCGCCGCTCCGCGTGCGCGTCCACCACCAGCGCCGCCGCCGGGGTGCGTCGCTTGGCCAGGATGTCGACCACGTCGATGCCGACGCAGGTCGCGAGTGAGCTCACCAGCGCATCCACGGGATTCTGCCCCTCCTTCGCCGAGCCGTCGAACCGTGCGCTCGGTCCGCCGGGTCGCCCGGTGTCGAAGAGATGGTGCCCCGCCCAGGTCGCGCGAACCGTGATGGTCGGCTTCGGCAGCGGCGCTTCTGGCGTGGCGTGTGAGGTGACGATGACTGGCTTCTTCTCGTGTGGCATGTCGTGAACTATCCGCGGCAGCCGCGCGATAGGCAATGCGGGTCGCGTGTCGTGCGACGACCCGCCGTTCGCCGTGGCTCGGCGCCGAGGCGGCAGGTGGCTAGACTATCGGGCGTGACGCCGCCATCGAACGCTCCCGCTGCCTTCATGGAGCCCTACGCACGCCACGTACTGCTCTGCGTCGGCGGGTTCTGCTCGCCGAACCGCGAGGGGCGAGCGCTCTATGCGCTGCTCGCGCGCCTGCTCGAGCGCGAGGGGCTGTTGTTCGGTCCGCGCCGGGTGAAGCGTGGCGAGACGCCCTGCCTCGGCGTGTGTGCCGGTGGGCCGATCCTCGTCGTGTATCCGGAGGGAGTGTGGTACGCCGGCGTCGGTCCCGCGCTGCTGGAGCGGATCGTCGTGGACCATCTGCGGGATGGTCGAGTGGTGGAGGAGGCGGTGTTTCACCGGCTGAAACCGACGTGAACGGTTCACGGTGATCGGTGAACGGTTGCGACCTCGGGACGCAGGAGCTGACCGAGGCTGGCCGATCACCGATCACCGATCACGCGACGCACCCGCGCCAGCTCTTCTCTCACCGTCCGGAGAATCCTCGGCCACACGTGCGGCTCGGCGAGCGTGAAGAAATGCTCGCGCGCGACCGCATCCGCGCGCAGGAACTCCGCGAGGCGGAGCGAGCCCTTTCTCGCGTTGCACGCCCCACACGCGGTCACTAAGTTGCCACCGGAGCGGTCGCCGCCGCGCATCTTGGGTTGCACGTGATCGACCGTGAGCAGCTCCGGCTCGAAGCGCTCACCGCAGTAGACGCACCGAAACTCGTCGCGCGCAAAGATCAGCTCACGTCGCAATGGATATTCCTCTCCCCTCCCGTCGCGGTCTTCTCAGTGCGGCTCAGCGCTATCTGCTCGAGCCGACCGAGGAGCAGCTCGACAAGGCCAGCGCTCCGCCGCCGCGCCTCACTTCCCAAGACCTCAAGAAGGACAGCATGTCCCGCACCCGCGACCGCATCCTCGCCAACCTCGATGACATGTACCGCGAAGCCTTCGAGCGCGCGAAGGCGACGGGAGACGAGTCGCAGATGGCCTCGCTCGACTTCGCCTACCGGCGCGAGCAGCTGTACTTCGAGATTCTGCTCGATGTGAGGGATGCGATCGAACGTAAATAAGGCCCTCTAGCACTTACCCGGAATCCAGGTTGTGGGTTACGGGTTTCGGGTTGGTGGTTCCGGGTTTTACGGCGGACGCAGTCGAACCCAAAACCGCCAACCGGCTACCGGAAACCGACAACTTGGATTCCGGTTGGACGACAGAGGGGCCGATAGTCACCGACCGAACATCGATCCGGTCTTCCCCTCGCTCGGCTGCTTCGCCTGCGGCCAGATCAGCGACGCCACGATCGACAACGCCAGCACGCCGAGCACCACGGCGAGCGAGAGCATGATCGGCACGTGCACCCACCGCTCGAGCAGCATCTTCGCGCCAACGAAGGTGAGGATCACCGCGAGGCCGTACTTGAGCAGATAGAACTTCTGCACGACTGTCGCGAGCAGGAAGAACAGCGACCGCAGCCCCATCACGGCGAAGATGTTCGACGTGAACACCAGGAACGGGTCGCGCGTGATGCCGAAGATCGCCGGAATCGAGTCGACCGCGAAGATCAGGTCGGTGAACTCCACCAGGACGAGCACGAGCAGGAGCGGCGTCGCGTAGCGGCGTCCGTTCTCCACCGCGAAGAAGTGCTTTCCGCGATAACCGTCGGTGATCGGCAGGACCTTCCGGGCGACCTTCACGACGGGGTTCTGCTCCGCGTCGAACTCCTCGTCCTGCTTGAGCGCCATGCGCACGCCGGTGATCACGAGGAGCGCGCCGAACAGGTAGATGATCCACTCGAATCGGGCGAGCAGCGCCGCTCCGAGCGCGATGAAGATGCCGCGCATCAACAGCGCGCCGAGAATGCCCCAGAACAACACCCGGTGCTGGTACTGCGCCGGCACGGCGAAGTACTGGAAGATCAGCACGATGACGAAGATGTTGTCGATGCTGAGCGATTCCTCGATCACGTAGCCCGTGAGGAACGTCAGCGCGGCCTGATGGCTCTCCAGGACGGCCAGCCCCCCCGCGAACAGCAAAGCGAGACCGACCCACACCGCCGTCCAGATGCCCGCTTCCTTGGCGCGGACGACGTGCGGGGTGCGGTTGAACACGCCCAGGTCGAGCGCGAGCATCGCGAGCACGAACGCGATGAAGCCGACCCAGAACCAGATGTTGGTGGCGACCATGAGACGAGGCAGAAGAGGGTGAGCCGAAAACACGACAGGCGAGCCACTACGGCACGCTCGGTGTCGTAGTGGTCTCGCCCAAGGCTCACCCTCGCCCTTCAGCCGACCGGAAGCGCTCGCGCGCTCCGTCTTGACGATCGGCTGCTCCAGCGCGTCCGCGCTGGCCGGCTACTCCCCACTCGAGTGTACGCTGCCCTCCTGCGCGCCCCCAGTCAAGCGGCCCTTCCGCGCGACCGAGCACGTACGCACTCTCCATGCATGCACGACACGGAAGAGACCACGACCGCTCGAGCGCTCGCGATCGTGAACGCCAGAGTCTGGACCGGCGACGAGCGCCGACCGTGGGCCGACGCCGTGCTCGTCCGCGGCAGTCGCATCGTCGGAGTCGGATCCAGCGCGGAGATTCGCAAGCGGGCTGGAGACGCGGCCACCATCGTCGACGCCAGGTCGATGATGGTGCTGCCGAGCGACGCGGAAGGCCGCATCGCAGCCGGCTTTCCCGCGAGCGTGATCGTGGTCCTGCGTGCCGTTGGCGCATCGGCATTCTCGCCGCGCACCGAGGAGACCGTGCTCGCGCTCGAGGACGGGGTCGTCGTCGTCGATCGTGATGGGCTGGCGAGCTGACGCACGTCAGCCAGGCCATTCGGCACGCGCCGTGCTCCTCGGCCCGTTACCACCACCGGAGGTCGAGATGCGCGTTGGATCTCGTTCGCGGCGCGTCATTCCCGCGCTTGCCCTGCTCGCGGCGTCGTGCGTCGCACCCCCGAAGCGCACGCCCGACAGCACCGACAGCACTGGGGCATACGTCGCCGCACCAGTCGACGATCGCACTCGGCTCGCTCGGCTCGAGCAGGAGGCCCGCGCGCTCGCGAAGACGAACGGCTGCAACTCGGCCGACTCGTGCCGCACCGCGCCGGTTGGGTGGCGTGGATGCGGAGGGCCGCGCACGTACATCGTGTACTGCGCCGCGACGACCGATTCCGCAGCGCTCTACCGCAAGCTCGACGAGCTGAAGGAAGCGGAGATGGCGTACAACGCGAAGTCTGGCATGATGAGCACCTGCGAGATGCGGATGCCGCCCGTCGTCACGGTCAGCGGAGGACGCTGCACCCAGTAGTCACTCGGGGCTCCGCGCGACTCAGGGCGTGCAGGTCGACGCGGTGATCGCCGTGCCGTTCACCGCGCCGGCGCCGGTGAGCGACGCGCCGTTCGTCGTGCGGCCCGTGCACGAACCGGCCACCTGCACGTTTGCTCCCGCGGCGACGTCGAGCGCGGAGCTCACACCGAGAATGACGTTGCCAAGCACGTCGAGGCGCGCGCCGCTGCTGAACGAGTAGCCCGTCGCGGTCGGACCGCGGAACGTTGCGTGGCGCCCCACCGTGAGCTGCGCGCCCGCGAGCGTGCCGGCGCCCTGGAACGTCGCATCGGTGCCCATCGTCAACGTGGTGCCGGACGACATCTCCAGCGTGCCGCCGAACGCGGCGCTTCCGGTGACGTCCACGATGCCCGTCGCGATCACGAGACTGTCGCCGTCGAAGGCGCCCGTCGTCGCGCGAAGCATCGCCGCGGGCGAGGCGAGCAGGATCCAGCCCGGCTGCGCCGCGTCGGTGAACGAATGCACCGTGCCCGCGGTCACCGTCGAATCGACGACGAGCTTGCAGTGCACGTCCAGCGCGTTCAGCACGGTGACGTTCCGCAGCCTGGCGGCGACCGAGTTGCTCGCGCAGAAGTTGCTCGATGCCGTCAGCGTGTCGCCGATGGAGAGCCGGTCGAACACGCCGCCCGTGACGAGTGCGCCAGCGCCGTAGAGCAGCACTCGGCCGTTGATGATCTGTGCCGCGCTCGACTCGATCGAGTGCGCGCCGCCACTGCTGTCGCCGGCGACGACGAGCGACTGGCCGCCGAGATCGAGCGTCGCCAGCGAATCGACGTGCAGCCGGTGAATCGCCAGCGGCCCGGCGGCCGGAGGCGGCGTCACGGTGAGTCGCGGCGCGCTGAAGACGCCGTTCCAGAAGGGCACGAACGCATCGTCCGACGTCTGACTCGATGGCCACGAGCCGGCCGTCATCGGTGGCACTGGCATCCATCCGCTCGAGCTCTCCCACGCCGACGTGCCGCTGCCCGGCGCTCCGAACCACACGTGCGTCGCGTTCGCCGGCGGCGTGACGATCTGCGCAACGGCAGGCGACGCGACGCCCGGCGTCGTCGCGGTCACGAGGCAGCTTCCGGGACCGCCGAGCATGTCGATCGGTACGCTCGCGGAGCTGGTGTAGCCGGTGTTCACCGTGCGATTCGCCGGTTGGATGGCGCAGTTGCCGAACGTCGCGAAGCTCATCGGGTAGCTGCGGCTCGGTGTCGTCGCGCCCAGCGCGTCGGTCACCTGAAAGGTGATCACGCCCGCCGCGAGCGTCGTTCCTCCGGTGTGCAGCGTGCGCGCGCCGCTGGACACGGAGATCGCCGCGGCCGGTCCCGTGAAGAGCGTGAGCGAATCCACCAGCGTGAGCACCGGAAGCGCGACCACCGCCGAGTCGGCGCGCGCGGTGAGCACGTACGCGCCCGCCGCGGTGTTGAACGCGATGTCGTCGAACGTCGCCACGCCGCTCGCGTTCGTCGGTCGCGTGACGGTGCCCGAGAGCGACACGGATGGCGACGTCGCGCCGAACGGCGTCGCTCTCACCGTGACCGGCACGTTGGCGTGCGGCACCGGATGCGCGGAGGAGTCCACGAGCCGAACCTTGAACGTGTTGAGCACCACCGTGCTGCTCGCCGTCGACGGCGCCTGATAGCCGCGGAGGGAGTCGAGCGCCGCCGGGATCAACGCGTTGCCGAGTGAGATCTGGTTGGAGCGCACATCGGGCAGCGATCCGCTGGCGAAGCCGAGCCGCTTCTGTCCAGCCGACGCGGTGATCGAGAGATCGGTGAACGTCGCGAGTCCCGTCGCGTCGGTGCTCATCGCGGCGGTGCCACCGAGCACGCCTCCGCCGCTCGCGACGTAGGCGGTGACGATCACTCCGGCCGCTGCGACCGGGTTGCCGCCGGCGTCCTCGAGCTGCACCGTGGGTTGCACGGCGAACGTGGCGCCACTCGTCGCGGCGGCCGACGGTTGCGTCGTGATGTGCATCTGCGCGATCGGACCGGCGACGATCGTCACGGCGGGAGTGACGAGCGGAGTGAAGCCCGGCGCGACGAGCGTCACCGTCACCGAGCCGAGCGCGCCGAAGTACGCGGGCATGGTGAACGTCACGATGCCCGCCGTGTCGCTGACCGCCGACACGGAGGTCGGCGTCGTCTGACCGGAGGAGGAAGTGGACGTCGCGGTGACGGTGATGCCCGCAACGCGCATCGGATTGCCCGCCGCATCGGCGAGCTGGATCTTGAGCGTGTTCGAGGGCGGCACTCCGACCACCACCGTCGACGGGAGTGCCTGAATGACCTGGAACGTGCTCGCGCCTGTGCCGCCCGGCTTCCTCGGGATCGACCGCGTGGTGAACACCACGCTTCCCGCCGATCCCGCGATGCCGGCCACGCTCGCGCGCACGCTGTCCACCTGCGGGGTGCCGCCGAGCGTGTACGTCACGCTCGCGAGGCCATTCGTGTCGGTCGTGGCACTCGCCGCGCCGAGCGATCCCGCCCCGGCGACCACGCGCCAGTCCACCACGACGCCGGCCGCCGCGCCGCCGAACTCGTCGACGACTTTCACGACGAACGGTTGCGCGAGCGTGCCGTCGACGGAGTCCGTCTGTGCGTCGCCCGACGCGATCGCGATTGCCGCCGCGGGCGCGGCCGTCGCGAACGCGCTGACGCTCGCAGGGGCGAGCGTACCCGATGCCGCTTCGAACAGATACGTGCCGGCGCTCTTGCCGAGAGTGATCGCGCTGCGTGCACGTCCGGCCGAGTCGGTCGTCGTTGTCGTCGTCGCCACAGCTCCGCCCGTGCTCACCGCACGGAAGGTCACTCCCGCGCCCGGCACCGGCCCGCCATCGGCCGCCTGAAGCTCGACGACGAACGGCTGAGCGAGCGCGCGACCGGCAACGCCCGTCTGTGCACCTCCGCCGATCACCACGAGTCGGCTGGCCGGCGGAACGAGCGAGATGCGCGTGGACGCGGTGAGCCCCGTCGGCGACGTCGCCGTGATCACCACGGTGCCGCGCTTTCCCGCGCCATGCAGCTCCGCCGCGGCGCTGCCCGTCGTCGTCAGCGCGCCGAGCGCGGCGTCGCTCGACGTCCAGCGCACGAGCAGGTCTGCGACGGTCCGCCCCGATGCGTCCAGCGCGCTCGCCGTGAGCGACACCACGTCCGAGGCAGACCTCGGTCCGTCATCGGGCGTGACGGCGAGCGATCGGGCGTTGCGACCCGGTCCCGCATAGTCGAGCGGAATCGTCGGCGGCGCGGCGCTGGGCACTCCGCTCGCGCGCGCGGTGACGAGCCTCGAGCCGGTGAACAGCACGACGCCGGTCGCGTCGCGCAGCTCGATGAGCGCGGTGAATGTCTGCTCGCTTCCCTGCATCTGCACTGACAGGTCCGCCTGCAGCGTGTCCTGCGTGGCGGGGAAGGCGATCACGGTGTCCTTCGCCACGGTGCCGTCCGCGGCGGTGAGCCGGATTCGCGCGCTCCCGATCTCGAAGCCAAACTCCACCAGCCCGCGATAGGCGCGCGCCGCGTCGGCGCTGAAGCTTGGCGCCAGGCCGATCCTCACCGTGGAGCGAACGTTCGAGTGATCGGGCGCGGTCGGTGCGTCGGCGCAGGTGATCGCGGCCACGACGAGCGCGAGCAGGCCCGCGGCACGGAGGGTCGAACGCATGGACGTGGTGTGCGTGGGCGCGGAATGAGCTCGGCGCCCAACGGCTCACAAGGGCGCGGCGAGGGTGCGTCAGCGCGGCCCGTCGAGAGGGAGGAGACCATCAGCGCGCATGACGTATGAAGACGCGCGCGCGCAGGGCCGGTCACGCTGCGGGAGAACGGGGCGCAGCGCCCCATTCCCCCGCTCGGAGTGCGATCGCGACGCCGCGATCAGTACGTCATGATGTCGGCGATCGCCCGCTTGAACGTGTCCACCTGCGGCAGGATCGCATCCTCGAGCTGGGGTGCATATCCCACGAAGGTGTCGGTGCTCGCGACGCGCTTCACCGGCGCGTCGAGCCACGCGAAGCAGTCATCGGCGATCCGGGCGGCGATCTCCGCGCCATAGCCCCACGAGATGGAATCTTCGTACGCGACGATCACGCGGCTCGTGCGCTTCACACTCTCGTACACCCGCTCCGTGTCCCACGGCGACAACGTCCGCAGGTCGATCACCTCGGCGTCGATGCCGTGCTCCTCGTGCATCTGGTTGGCCGCGGCGAACGCGCGCTGCACCGTGGCGCCGTACGTCACGATCGTGCAGTCGGAGCCGGGCCGCACCGTGCGCGCCTTCCCGAACGGGATCATGAAGTCCGGGCCTGGATTCACCGCCTTGTTGTAGGTCTGGCGGTAGAGATGCTTGTGCTCGAGGAAGATCACCGGGTCCTCGCAGCGAATCGCGGTGCGGAGCAGCCCGTTCGCGTCGAGCGCGTTGGACGGACACACGACGCGCAGCCCGGGACAGTGCGTGAACAGCGATGCGCCGGTCTGCGAGTGGTACAGCGCGCCGCGGATGTAGCCGCCGTACGTCACGCGGATCACCACTGGCGCGGCGAACGTGTTGTTCGAGCGCCAGCGCAGCGTCGCGAGCTCGTCGCGAATCTGCATGTACGCCGGCCAGATGTAGTCGAAGAACTGGATCTCGACGACGGGCTTGAAGCCGCGCACC
Source organism: Gemmatimonadaceae bacterium (assembly GCA_036008805.1). Classification (GTDB taxonomy): domain Bacteria; phylum Gemmatimonadota; class Gemmatimonadetes; order Gemmatimonadales; family Gemmatimonadaceae; genus AG11. The sequence continues at coordinate 11,538 of DASYMZ010000189.1, read as the reverse complement.
GCCAACCCGATCGCGCGGCCGACGATGTTCGCCTCGGCCAGCGGCGAGTTGAACACGCGGTGGCCGCCGAACTCTTTCTGCAGCCCCCACGTGACCTTGAACACGCCCCCCTTGCCCTTCACACGCGGCAGGTTCGCCTCGCGCGATGCGTCCGCGACGTCCTGCCCGAAGATCAGGATCCTGGGATTTCGGCGCAGCTCGTCCTTCATGCACACGTTGAGCAGGTCGACCATCGTCGTCGGCGTGCCCTCGGTGTTCGGCGAGTCCTCCGTGTCGAACGCGGAGGAAGTGGGATCGACGTCGGGCGAGTACACGAAGTCGTGCACCGTGTCGGCGCCGGGCTGCGGCTGCGCGAGCGCGTCGTCCGTCGCCGCCAGAACGGTGGCGTCCACCTCGGCCTGAATCGACAGGATCTCCTCGTCGGTCGCGTAGCCCTCGGCGACGAGCCACTTCGGGAACTGCGCGACCGGATCACGGATCGCGTCCGCCTCGCGCTCCTCGGCCGGGCGGTACATCACCTCGTCGTCGGACAGCGAGTGGGAGTACGGGCGAATGACGTGGGCGTGCACGAGCGCCGGCCCCTTCCGCTTGCGGGCATAGTCGACAGCGCGCTGCATCGCGGCGTGGCTCGCCAGCAGGTCGCAGCCGTCCACTTCCTCCACGTACAGGCCGGGGAAGGAGCGCACGAGCTTGGAGATCGAGCCCCCGGCGGTGTTGACCTCCACGGGGACGGAGATCGCGTAGCCGTTGTCCTCGATCAGATAGACCACCGGCAGCCCGAGGTTGCAGGCGGTGTTGAGCGACTCCCAGAACTCGCCTTCGGAGGTGGTGCCGTCGCCGGAGGAGACCATCACGACCTCGTCCCCCTGAAAGCCTTCAGTCACTTCCAGCATCTTCGCTCGGAGCGACGCTTCAGCGCTCCCGACCGCATGAAGGAACTGGGTGCCGGTGGGCGACGAGGCGGACACGACGTTCAGAGGCGCGTTGCCCCAGTGGCTGGGCATCTGCCGGCCGCCCGACGCGGGGTCCGCCGCCGCGCCTACCGCCTCGTAGAGCATCTCCGCCGGAGTGACTCCGAGCTGGAGGCAGAGCGCGCGGTCACGGTAGTAGAGGTAGAACCAGTCATAGGCGGGCCGGAGCACCATTCCAGCGGCGCAGAGCACTGCCTCGTGGCCCGCGCCCGAGATCTGGAAGAAGATCTTGTTCTGGCGCTTGAGCTGGATCTCCTTGTCGTCGAGCCGGCGCGACAGGAGCATGGTGCGGTACGCGCCCACGAGCTGGTCGCGCGACAGTCCGGCGGCGCTTCTGCGCTCGGCGCGGGTCTGAGTTGCCATGCGAAAAACCGCCTGGGATGAAGATTGTGCCGTGCCCAAAGTTAACGCGGGGGAACAGGCGATCCAGCAGCGCAGTTCGGCTGCTTGACAGCGGCCTCTGGAATGCGGAGGATAGGCAGTCCCCATACCCGCACGATGCGCACGATTCGCCGGGCCCACGGCTTCGCCGCGGCGCTCCTGTTCTCCATTGCCGGCACCTCGTGCCGCGAATCGAACGCGCCGAGCGGTCCTGGACGCATCGCGCCTGCGGGAGCGGCGCTCGCATTCTCCTCGGTGCTGCCGGAATCGTCCGGCGAGCTGGTGATACCCCTCCGCGCCGCCCGAGTGCGCCTCTTCCGTCTGCCTGGCGAGGTGCCCGAACGAGCGGTGCTCGATACCCTCGTCCCGTTCAGGGAGACGGATCCCGATCTGTCGCTCACCATCGGCATCGCGACGACGATGGTCAGCGAGCGGTTCGGGCTCGAGCTCTCGCTGATCGACGACCAGCAGCAGGTGGCATTCCGCGCGCGCGACACGGTGGTGTCGTACACCGCGGGCCAGGCGCCGCCAATCAGGCCGGTGTTGCTGAGGTACGTGGGGGCGGACACGGCGGTCGCCCGCATCGTGCTCGCCACCGATGCACCCGTGATCGAAGTCGGCCAGCCCGCGTCGCTCCGCGCGTCGGCGTTCCTCCGCGACGGACGCTCGACCTCGGCGCGATTCGGCTATGCCGTCCACGGCACGTCGGCTATCACCGTGGACGCCGAGGGGGTGGTGCGCGCCGCTGCGGCGGTCCCGCCCGGGGTGGGCTGGGTCGTCGCGCGGATCGCAACCGGATTGGCCGACTCGATCCGCGTGGAGGCGATCGTTCCAGCCGCGAGCATCTCGCTGAGCGCGACGAGCGGTCACGTCGACGTCGGCGCCAGCTTCACGCTCGACGCCGTCACGCGCGACGCGAGCGGTGCGCCGTTGGCGCGCACGCCGACGTGGAGCAGCTCCGACGAGCGCGTCGCCACGGTGGCGGACGGGGTGGTGACCGGACGCGCGCGTGGCTCGGCGCTCATCATCGCGCGCTCGGGCCGAGCGAGCGCCGAGGCGACGATCACCGTTGGCCCGCCGAAGGTGACGCACGTGGAGATCGCGCCTCGCGGGCTGTCGCTCGTGCAGGGCGAGGTCGTCGACCTCGCCGCGACGGCATTCGACGCCACCGGTGCGGCGCAGTCGGGCCGCGTCGTCGCCTGGAGCATCATCGACCCGTCCGTCGCGTCAGTGGACGACGCGGGCACGGTGCGCGCGCTCAACGGGGGACGCACGAGCATCATCGCGATGGTCGACGACGTGGCGGATACGATCTCGGTGCTCACGCGTGAGCCGACCACGTTGGCGATCACGCGCACCGCGACGACCGTCGACGACAGAGGGGAGATCGCCGCGTTCCTCGTGTCCTCGTTCGACCAGCTCGGCGCGCCGCTCGACCACCCGGACGCGCAGTGGAGCGTGACGCCGGGCGCGACATTGCTGAATGCGCGAGGGCCGCGGACGGAGCTGGTGCTACGGGAGCACGCTCAGGTGGTGCTCTCCGCTCAGGCATATGGGCTCAGGGCCGATCTGCCGGTGGCGACCGCCGTCGCCGCGGCTCCCACCGCTCGCTTCCCACTCCGCCCGCCCGAACGCTGGTGAGACCGCTCGTCGGTTCGCCCGCCGCGGCAGACACGCCTTCGCAGCACTAGCGGTCGAGGTCGACCCGCGCTGCACGCGTCGATTGGCATCACGCGTGCATTTCCAGACGGTCGCGACTTTCACGACAGAGGGCTCATGCCAGCGGCTCCGCAACCGACCTGTCCGTTCTGCGACGTGATTCATGGCGCGGGCGAGGTCTCGATGTGCTTCGAGGACGGCGACGTGGTCGCGTTCATGGACATCCAGCCTGTCAACGCGGGACACGTGCTCGTCGTGCCGCGCGAGCACTACGAGTCGCTCGAGGACATTCCGCATGCGCTCGCGACGCACCTGTTCGACGTGGCGATGCAGCTCACGCCGGTGGTGAAGCACGTCGCCGGTGCGGACGGGATGAACATCGTCGTGAACAGCGGCGCGGCGGCGGGACAGGACGTCTTTCACTTCCACGTGCACGTCATCCCGCGCTGTACGGGCGACGGCTTCGACGTGCCGCTGCCGTTCGCTGGATCGCAGATGCCGGATCGCACGGTGCTCGACGCGAACGCCGCGCGGATCATCGCCGCGTTACGCGATCCAGTCGTGCGGCGTCCGGATCGTAGGATCGCGAACGAGGAGCGACGCGCGGCGCGCTGACGCTGTCGCGCGGCAGTCTCTGCCTCTTGCGCGAATGGCACGTGCGCTGCACTAATGGGGCAGCGGGAGACCATCCCGCTCTCCCGCCCGACGCACCCGGAGGCGAATGAGCACCAGAGCCCTGTGCAGTACACAGTGGGCGATGCGAGCGCGGCGAGCGCGTCGCATGTGCTGCCTCCACCGGTGCTACGCCGACCACGTTGTACGACACCCCGCGTGAGGGAACTCTCCCTCCGCGGGGTGTCGTCTTTTCTAGCGAGGTGAGATTGCCCGCTCGACACGGTCATCGCGTCACGCTCCCGCGCGCTCCCCGCGCGCCGAGAGGCCTCCTGCGTCGGCTCCGTCGCATCGCGCCGTCGGAGCACAAGCGAGCGATCAAGCTCGCGACGCTGCGAGACTGCAGCCGACGCTGCGTGTACTGCGCCTCGCCGCTCGACTACGCGCGAGCCACGCTCGACCATGTCCATCCACTCGCCAAGGGCGGCGCTCACACGCCGGGCAACGTCGTCGTCGCCTGCCCTCCATGCAATCGTCTCAAGGCGGACATGCTTCCCGCGGAATTCTTCCTCCGTCATCCGTGGGCGGGCAGCAACTTCATTCACTACGCGCGCGCGGTGCATCGCGCGCTGAAGCGCCAGGCGCGCAGGGCGGTGAGCCTGGCGTTCGCGGACGTGCGCGCGGCGTAGGCAGGCGCACGACGGTGAGTTGGTGAGTTGACCAACTAGCTCACCAACTCACGCCGTTCTCACGGATTGATCGGAAACGGCGCATTCCGAATGATCTCGCCAGGCGTGCGCCAACCGCCGCGCGGCTCCGGCTGCCTGGACGGCACTGGCGCCTGCGGCCGAGTTTGCGGGGCCCGCACCGGCTCCGGCTCCGGCTCGGCCTTGATCACTTCGGCCGGCGCGGGCTCCGGCGCGCGCGGCGCCGCTGCGGCTGGGGCGGGTGTCGAGTGCTTCACGCTCGGCGCTGGCGCGCGCGTTCCGCGCGTCGCACTGGGCGCCCGAGTCACCGTCTTCGCCTTTGGCGCGGGCGTCGGCGCCTCCACGCGCTCCGACGCCGACACGACGTCGACGCGGTTCGCCGAGTTGCCCGCGAGCTGAACGTCCGCTCCGCCTGCCTTGGCGAGATCCTGCTCCAGGTCCGCGCTCACCTTGGGCTGCTCCGAAGAGTTCGAGCAGGCCGCGGCCGCCGCGAGAACGAGAGCACCGAGAGAAAGCCGGATGGAGTTTCGCATGCTTCCATCTACCCCGTGCGGAGGGAAAGGAGCCGCTCTCGTTCCGCTCGCTAGCGGTTCGAGTGCCAGACTCGGCGGCCCGAAGCGATCTGTTCCATCGTACGCTTCGTCATCACCGATGTCACCTCGTCGGCGGTGACGTCACGCTCGGGATCGGCGTAGTCGTCGCGATGCTTGATCAGGAGCCACTGCGGGCGGCCCGGCCGCTGCATGCGCACGAGCACCCAGCCACCCTCGAGTCGTGTGCCGTGCATGACGATCTTGAGATCGCCCTTCTCGTAGCCGCGCCGGAGCGACTCGACTCCGCCGCCGTCCTCCGCCTCGTAGGTGCCGCGGTCCCAGAGCATGACGGTGCCACCGCCGTACTCGCCCTCGGGAATCGTGCCCTCGAAGGTGTTGTACGAGATCGGGTGATCCTCCACCTCCATCGCCAGGCGCCGCACGCTGGGATCGTAGCTCGGGCCCTTCGGCACGGCCCACGATTTCATCACGCCGTCGAGCTCGAGCCTGAAGTCGTAGTGCAGATGACTCGCCTCGTGCTTCTGGATCACGAACTGCAACGCCTTCCCGCGAGCCTTCGGCACCTTGCCCGCCGGCTCCTTCGTTTTCGTGAAGTCGCGTTTGGCGTTGTACTCGGCCAACGGAGCAGGCGTGCTCCCGGACGCCTTCGGGGCCGATCGACCAGACGAGCGCGTCGCCGTCTTCGCGCGCGCCTCGCTTCCGCGCGCGGCCGTCGTCCCGCGCGTTCGGGCCGGCGGAGATTTCACTGGCCTCGATGACGTCTTCCGTGCGGACTTGGCCGTCGCCTTCGTCGCTGACTTCGCGGCGGTGGTCGGCGACCGCTTCGGTCTCGTCGTCGCCGCACGCTTCGACGTCGCGCGGGTGCTCGCTCGCTTGGTTGCCATGCCCGAGCACGTTGCCAGGAGCATGCCCCAGCGCTCGGCTCGGCGCCCTCATCCGGGGTCGCGAGCGGCGAAATTTTCCACTGTCCCGGTGGTACGCCCCGTCGCAGAGCACTCGGCCGCTCGATGGGTGACACCGGCGCAACAGCGGGGGTGACTTGGTGTAGACTCGAGCGCGGCCCCGACGGCCGCATCGCTGGTCGTCGACGGAGAGGTGATCATGACGGACAGAGTGATTCGTGCGGCGCTCGTCGTCGCGGGTGCGATGACGCTGCTCGGCGCGTCCAGTGCGGTGGCGCAGCAGGCCCTGCCGCGGATCGGCACTGCCGCGCCGCCGCGTGCGCCCCAGAGGCCGATCGGCCGCGCGGCGGAGGCGCCCCCGCACCAGGTTCCCGATCCGCGCTTCCCGTCGACGATGGTCAACGATCCGCGATTTCCGCGCGATCCTCGGTTCCCGCAGTCCGCGTACGATCCTCGCAACGCTCGCCCCGGTGCGTCATTCGGCGATCGGTTTCATCGGCGGCCTCCGACGAACGGCTCCACGGTGATCATCCTGCCCACGCCGGGAGACTACGGCTACGGATACTCCCAGCGAGGCTACTACTCGGCTGGGTACGGCGGTGTCTACGACGTGAATGGGCGTCCGCTGTCGGCGTCGCTCGAGCCGGCCGCGCCAGTCGACGGCGCCGTCTACACGCCCGACCTGAGCGGCTCGCCCTACACCATCACGAACGAAGGGATGATGGTCGTCGACTTCGCCGACCGGCCACGCCGCGCGTTTCCGTCGTGCGCCGGCCAGTCGTCCATTCGCGATCCGCAGGGTCGGCCGCGCACGATCTTCTACCAGCCGAGCGACTACTGGATGGTGCTGCGCCCGGGTCAACAGGGGCGGGTGCAGGGCGAGCCCGCGAACGACGCCGCGTCGTGCTACGCGATCGACTCGGTTGGACGCGTGGTGCTGCGCTACTGACGGCGCAACGATCGCGCGTCAGTAGTCGACTGGCCGCAGATAGCTCTCGCCGATTGCCGACGGGCTGATCATCGCCACCGTCGGCAATCGCCGCTTCCAGTGTGTCGTCGCGAGCCGCTTGCGCACCACCGCGACCTCGGCGGCATCGTACCCGCGCGCGAGGAGATCGTCGGCGACGTAGCCGTTCAGCATCCAGTTCAGCAGCTCGTCGGCTTTCGCGTAGCTGATGCCGAAGTCTCCCTCGTCGGTCTGGCCCACCACGAGATCGGCCGACGGCGCCTTGCCGACGATCACCTCGGGGACGCCAAGATGCCGCGCGAGGGCCCATACCTGCGTCTTGAACAGGTCGCCGAGCGGGTTGATCGGCGGTGAGTCGTCGGCGTGCCAGGTGAAGTAGCCGAACAGACGCTCCGTCTTGTTCCCCGTGCCCAGAGGGATGGCGCGATACTTCGCCGACAGGTCGAACAGCGTGATCATGCGCAGTCGCGCCATCACGTTGCCTCGCCGCGCGGGATCAGCGTCCGGCTCGTGCTGCAGGTAGCCGTCCACCGCTGCAGAGATGTCGACGGTGCGACTCTCGATGCCGAGCGCGTCGATCACGAGCTGTCCGTGCGCGAGGCTCTCGGGACTCGACGTGCGGTATGGCATCCGCACGCCGACGACGTTCGCCGGCCCGAGCGCGCGCGCCGCGAGATACGCCGTCACTGCCGAGTCCACGCCGCCGGAGACGCCGACCACGGCGCGCTGGAATCCGCGGCGCTGCATCTCGTCGCGCAGAAAGCGCACGAGCCAATCCTCGACGAGCGTGGCGTCGATCTCGAGCGGCGGCGGGCCGCTGCGCGCGTCGCCGTGCACCACGGGCAGATCCGCGCCGGACGCGGAGCTCGACGAGGTGATCGTCGCCCGCGAGCATGCGTCGGCAGCCGATCCGGACGATGCGCCCATCGTCTCGTCGAGCGCCTCCATTCCATCGTACGCGAGCAGGTGGGGCGTGCCGGCGTCCACCTTGGCCAGCGCCTCGCGCAGGTGCGGCATCATCGTCTCGAGATCGGAGATGAGCGGCAGGTCTGCACGTGCGCGGGTCACGTCGGCCAGATCGATCGTCGCGACGACGAGCGCCTCCTCCCAGAGAGGACCGCGAGCGCGCACGTCGCCCTTCGGTCCCGCGATCATCGCGCTGCCAGGGAACTGCTTGCCCGCCTCGCTCCCGACGAGGTTCGCGAGCGCGATGTACAGGCCGTGCTCGTCGGCCATGTCGCGAATGAGCCGCTCCCAGCGCGAGACGCTCGCGGGGCCGGGCACGTCGTCCGGCTTCGGCCACGCGCCACGCGACGGCGGCGCGGACGGCACCACGATGAGCTGCGCGCCGTCGAGCGCCGCGATGGTGCCGGTCAGCGAATGCCAGGCGTCTTCGCACACGAGCATCGCCACTCGGCCCCACGCGGTGTCGAACGCGCGGATGTCGCGGCCCCGCTCGACGAACCGCTCCTCGTCGAACAGACCGTACGTCGGCAGGAACACCTTGCGGTGCACGTGTCGCACGAGCGGCATCGCCTCGCCCAGCGAGAGATAGAGCGCGCTGTTGTACAGCTTGTTGCGCCACACCTCGTAGAAGCCGATCGCGACATCGATCGACGGGCCGTCGCCGTACACGCGATGAAGATCGGCCGCGAGTCGTCCGGCGGTCACCGCGTGCTCACTCACCCCGCCCTCGAGGAAGTACCCGCTCAGCGCCGTCTCGGGAAAGCACACGAGCCGAGGGCGCGGCTCCAGCGCGGCCGCCTGGGCGAGCAGCTGCCCGATGCGCGTGAGATTGCCGGCATAATCGCCCTTGCGCGGCTGGAACTGGGCGAGAGCGAGAGTGACGGTCGGGGGCATTGCACTAAGAATTGCCGGAAGGAGCAGGGGAAGCAACTGCGATGGCGAATGATGCACTCCGTGGTTTCCCGATCATGAGCCGCGGCTCGCACGTCGGGTCGAGCTGCTGATTGCCATCGGGACGGCGTTCGCGTGCCCGCCGTAGTCCGGGCGACGCGCGCACCGCATCGGTGATCCAGGTCGCACCGCGTCACTTCCTGCGTCACTAGATTGCGCCGCATGCTTCGGTCTCCGCTCCGCTCGGCGATTCTCCCCTTTGCCGTCCTCACTCTCGCCAGCAACGCGCCCCTCTCTGCGCAATCGGCGTCGCCGGCGTCCGCCCCGCGCTCCACCGGACCGGTCTGGCAGCTCGTCCCTCAACCGCAATCCTCGCTCGTGTTCGCGCGCGATGGCTCGCTCATCGGCGAGATCGGGCGCGAGTCGCGCACGAGCGTGTCGATCCGCACGCTGCCGAAGTACGTGGGCCAGGCCTTCGTCGCCGTCGAGGATCAGCGCTTCTACCAGCACGACGGCGTGGATCTCATCGGCGTCGCCGGTGCGATCAAGGGAAAGCTGCTCGAGCGCATCACCGGCGATCATCGCGGCGGCGCGAGCACGATCACGCAGCAGCTCGTCGGGAACATGCATCCCGACCAGATCGACCGGCGCGACCTGAGCATCGCGCGCAAGGTGCGCGAGCAGCAGGCGGCGCGCGAGATGGAGCGGCACTACAGCAAGGAGCAGATCCTCGAAGGCTACATCAACCAGATCAACTACGGTCACGGCTGGTACGGTGTCGAATCCGCGGCTCGGCACTACTTCGGCAAGGGTGCCTCGAAGCTCACGCTCGCCGAGGCGGCGACGCTCGCGGCGCTTCCCAAGTCACCGGTGGGGTACGATCCGACGCGCTTCCCGGACAAGGCGAAGGCCCGCCGCGACCTGATTCTCTCGCTGATGGCGGAGCAGGGCTTCATCTCGCCGGAGCTCGCCGCGCGCACGAAGCAGGAGCCCGTGATCACGGCGCGCGACAACGGAATGTCGGCGCCCGCGCAGTACTTCGTCGACGCCGCCCGCCAGGCCGCCGAGCGCGCCGGCGTGAACGTGAGCACGGGCGGCTACCGGCTCTACACGACGATGGACCCGTCACTGCAGCGTGCGGCGGTCAAGGCGCTGGTGGAGGGCACGCTCAGAGTCGAGCAGCGCAAGGGATATCGGCATCCCACCTTCGCCGCGAGCAAGGACAAGCGCGAGGCGCTCGAGGGCGCGGTCGTCGCGATCGAGCCGCAGACCGGCGACGTGCGCGCGCTCGTGGGTGGACGCAACTACGCGCTCGCGCCCTACAATCGCGCGACGCTCTCGCTTCGCCAGCCGGGCTCCTCGTTCAAGCCATTCGTCTACGCCAAGGCGCTCGAGGACAGCCTGAGCGCGGCGACGATCGTGCCGGACACCGCGCTCGCCATTCGCCTGGACAACGGCCGCATCTACAGTCCGGACAACTCCGATGGCAAGTTCATGGGCCCGATCACGCTGCGCGAGGCGCTGACCCACTCGCGCAATCCGGTCGCGGTGCAGCTCGCGATGCGCGTCGGTCTCGACTCCGTCGCGGCCATCGCGCATCGCGCGGGCATCGATTCGCCGATCGCCGAGGTGCCGTCGAGCGCACTGGGCGCGTCGGTGGTGCGGCCGCTCGACTACGTCGCGGCGTACACCGTGTGGGCGAACATGGGGAGCGTCGTCGAGCCGCGAATCATCACGCGCATCGATGACGCGAATGGCCGCGTGGTGCTGCAGCGTGGACCGTCGGTGCCGCAGTCGGTGATCGATCCGCGCATCGCGTTCATCGTGCGCGACATGATGCGCGACGCCGTGGAGCGCGGTACGGGCACACCGGCACGCCGCGCGGTGCCCGCGAACGTGCCCGTCGCCGGCAAGACGGGCACGACGAACGACAACGTCGACGTCTGGTTCATGGGCGTCACCCCGGATCTCGTCGCGGGGGTCTGGCTCGGCTTCGACAAACCGAAGACGATCGCGCCGGGCGTGGCGGGCGGCACGCTGGCCGCACCGATCTGGGGCGAGATGATGGCCAGCTACTACGCGAGCCGTCCCGCCCCCGCGCCATGGGTGCCGCCCGTTGGACTCGTCACCGCGGAGCTCGACCGCACGACCGGACAGCTCGCCGACGCGCTCACGCCTCCGGAGCGGCGCTACACGGAATACTTCGTTCCGGGCACCGAGCCCGAGCCGCTTCGCAGCATTCCGTGGAAGTTGCCGATCTTCGGCGCGCTCACTCCGTAGTCGGCCCGCGCGCGGCTGTCACTGCTGCGCGTCCCAGTCGGTGAGCGCGGCGACGGCGAGCGTGAGAGCAGTGAGCCCGAAGCAGAGGTTGCGCGCCGCGCGGTGCTGCGAGAAGCCGAGCGCCCAGGGCATCGCGGGAAGCAGCGCCGCAACCGCGAGCTCGGCGGCGCCGTGCACCTTGAACGGCGCGACACGCTTCACGCTCAGCGGATAGTCGGTGACCGCGGAGAGGCCGGTGTACCCGGCCGCGAGCGACTCGAACAGCATTCGCGCGGGGCGAGGAAAGTTCATCGCGCGCGGTGCGACGGCGACGGCGGTCGAGGTGGCGTAGTCGAGAACGCCGTGAATGCGAGGAGAGATCGGCTTGCGCATGCGGGGCTCCGTGACGTGGATGCACTACAGATTGGAAAAGCCGTTCCGTCGTGGTGGAGGAGGGTGGGTGCTCGCGGGCGCTCTGGTCGTGCGAACGTGGATGCACTACCGGATCACGCGGATGACGCGGATCTAGTGCAACTGCACCGCCGCTGACTCCACTACCGCCGCAGTTTGTCACGCGGAGGCGCGGAGGTGCGCGGAGGCGCGGAGAACGGCAACTGCACTACAGCTGCACGGCAACGGCTTTGAAGGTTCGGGGCTGGGATCTCTCCG
>DASYMZ010000188.1:0-1751 GCA_036008805.1 Gemmatimonadaceae bacterium | reverse complement strand
GGCAGCTGACGTCAGCCGACATCGGCGTGGTGGATCCGGACGCGGTCGACGAGAATCCTGCATATGAGCGCAACTAGTTCGCGCACCTCACTGATCATCATTGGGGATGCTCCGACGCGAGTCTAAAGTAGGCTGAGACAGGATGCCGGGTAGACACTGCAGGCTCCCATGAGAGACCGTCGGCGGCACGTGCAGTGGCCTCGCTGCGCCGTACTAGACGCCTCATCACTGACATCCTTGGGCTCCAGCCGTCTCGCGCGAGTCAAGCCGGAGAGACGTCGCTAAACGTGCTTGGGAGGCCAACGGCCGGAACCCTCCATTCGTCGTACTGGGCGTTGCACTCGCAAGCCGGCTATCGGGCTTCACTCGCAGGGCATGCGAAGAAGAATCTCCTCCACCGAGCCAAACCCGCCCGCGATGCGTTCATCGGGCTCCCAACGGGAAGTACCACTGACGTGACCCCCAACGCTGATCCAGTGCTTATGTCCAGTCGTGGGGTGTGTTGTTCACCTGTGTGAGCTCCGTGGCAAACTCGGTGGGGGTTCGGCCTGCGAGGCCGCTGTGCGGCCGAGCGGTGTTGAATTCGACGCGCCACTGCTCAATCGTGATCCGCGCCTCGGGCAGTGTCCAGAACCAGGTCTCGTTCAGGCACTCATCCCGCAGCCGACCGTTGAAGCTCTCGGCGAACGCGTTCTGCACCGGCTTGCCCGGTTCGATGAAGTGCAGCGCGACGCCGCGCCGAAACGCCCACTGATCCAGCACCTGGCCCGCGAACTCGGGGCCGTTGTCGCAGACGATCCCGTGCGGCAGCCCGCGCGTGCCGGCGAGCCGCTCGAGGACCTGCACCACGCGCTCACCCGGTAACGAGGTGTCAACTTCAATCGCGACGCTCTCGCGTGTGAAGTCGTCGACGATGGTCAATGCGCGGAACGCGCGGCCATCACCCAAGGTGTCGCGCACGAAGTCCATGCTCCACCGCTGATTCGGTCCGAGCGGCAGCTCGCGCGGGCTCCGCGCGATACTGACGCGCTTCCGGCGACGCCGGCGCACGGCCAGCCCCTCCTCGCGATAGAGCCGCTGCACGAGCTTACGATTGACCAGCCAGCCTTCGCGCCGGAGTAGCCAGTAGAGGCGCCGATACCCCCAGCGCGGCTTCGTGAGCGCGAGCGAGTGCAGGCGCGCGCGCAGCTCTTCGCACGGCGCGCGACGCGAGGCATACCGCTGCGAGCTGCGCGCGAAGCCGACGGCGCGACACGCGCGGCGTTCGCTCGCGAGGTGGGCGGCTTGCAAGTGGGCGACGACCCGCCGCCGTGCCGAGGGCGTCACCACTTTCGTCCCACCACGTCACGCAGCATCGCGAGATCGAGCGCCTGGTCGGCGACGAGCTTCTTCAGCCGCCGATTCTCGTCCTCGAGTCCTTTGAGCTTCTTCGCTTCGCTGACCTGCAGTCCGCCGTAGTGCTGCTTCCAGCGATAGTACGTCTTCGCCGCGATCCCATGTCGTCGGCACACCTCGCCGATGGTCGCCCCGGCGGCAGCTTCCTGGAGAATCCCGATGATCTGGGCCTCCGTGAATCGACTCTTCCGCATCGCTCCGGCCTCCTCAATTCGTGAGGACCGGACATAATAGCTGGATCAGCTTCCGGGGGTCACGTCAGGCGGATGGCTGTACAGAAATCCAAACACCGGCGAATACATCTTCGTCGAGTACGTCAGCATCCAGGACGCGTGCAGCTTCGCGGTTCCGGAGAG
>DASYMZ010000187.1:0-2680 GCA_036008805.1 Gemmatimonadaceae bacterium | reverse complement strand
CAGTTGCCGACCAGGTTGATCGAGGTGCGCGCCATGTCCATCAACGCGTCCACCCCGAGGATGACGGCGACGCCCTGCAAGGGCAGTCCGAACTGCGTCAGCGCACCCGACAGGATCACGAGCGAGGCGCGCGGCACCGCGGCCACGCCTTTGCTCGTGAGCATGAGGGTGAGCATCATCAGGATCTGCGTGCCGACCGGCATGTCGATTCCCGCTGCCTGCGCCACGAACACCGAGGCGAGCGCGAGATAGAGCGTGCTGCCGTCCAGGTTGAACGAGTAGCCCGTGGGCAGCACGAACGACACGATGCGACGCGGTACGCCGAGCCGCTCCATGCGCTGCAGCGCGAGCGGAAGCGCCGCCTCGGACGAGGCGGTCGTGAACGCGATGAGCCACGGCTCCTTCACCGCCTGCCAGAAGCGGCGCAGCGGGACCCTGAACGCGATCGCGATCGGGATCAGCACGACGAGCACGAACACGACGAGCGCGCCGTAGAGCGTGAGGACGAGGACGCCGAGATTCCGCAGGACGCCCAGTCCGCTCTTGCCCACCGTCACCGCGATGGCGGCTCCGATGCCGAATGGCGCGAACTTCATCACGATGCCGACGAACTTGAACATCACCTCGCTCAGGCTCTCGCACGCGGAGAGCATGAACGTCTTCGCGGGACCCTGCACCTGTGACAGCGCGACGGCGAAGATGATGGCGAAGAAGACGATCTGGAGCACCTCGTTCGCCGCGGCGGCCTCGAAGAAGCTCTGAGGCACGGTGTGCTCGATCACGCCGCTCAGCGTCGTGTGCTTCGTCGCGAGCTCGGCACCCGCCTCGGCCGAGGCATTGGAGAGGTTCACTCCGCGGCCCGGCTTCACGATGTTCACCGCGAGGAGCCCAACGACGAGCGCGAGCGTCGTGACGATCTCGAAGTACACGATCGAGCGAAACGCGAGCTTCCCGACGCGCTTCATGTCGTCTCCGTGGCCGGCGATGCCGACCACGAGCGTCGAGAGGAGCAGCGGGACGATCAGCGACTTGATCATCCGCAGGAAGATCGTGGAGAGCACTCGCAGATCGGACGCCTGGAAGCCCTTCTCCCCGGGCGCGTGATCCGGAAAGAGATACCCCAGGACGATGCCGGCGAACATCGCGATCACGATCCACTGCGTCTGCGAGATGCGCCCGAGGCCTGTCTTCGGGCTCGCGGGCGGCACCGAAGTCCCCGTCGCCGGATGCGTCATGACGTCAACGCCTGGCGGCCGCGTTGTCGCGGCGCAGCGTCGAGTTCCGGTAGCCGTAGGCGAAGTACAATGCGAGTCCCATGAGCAGCCATACGCCAAACCGCTCCCAGGCCTGACGCGGCAGTCCCTTCATGACGAACACGCAGGCCGCCGCTCCGCCGACGCAGACCGGCCAGACGAACGGCACGCGAAACGGTCGCGGCCGGTCTGGCTCCGTGTACCGGAGCACGAGCACTCCGATGCACACGAGTGCGAACGCGAACAGCGTCCCGATGTTGGTCAGGTCGTACGTCTCGCCCGCGTCGCCGATCAGGGACCAGAGCGCGACGAAGACGCCCGTGATCACGGTCGTCACGTAGGGAACGCGCGCCTTCGTGCTGACCCTGGCGGCCCATTGCGGAAGGAGGCCGTCGCGCCCCATCGCGTAGAAGATGCGCGGCTGGCCGTACTGGAACACGAGCAGCACGGCGGTCATCGAGAAGACGGCGCCGAGGGCGACGAGCCATCCGGCGCTCTGCATCCCGGTGCGCTGCAGCGCATACGCGAGCGGGTCGGCGTGCAGGCTCGGGTCGAGCTCCTTGTAGTTCACCATGCCGGTGAGCACCGCGCCGACGATCACGTAGATGACGGTGCAGATCCCCAGGCCGCCCAGGATGCCGATCGGCAGATTGCGCTGCGGGTTCTTGGTCTCCTCGGCCGCGGTCGAGATCGCGTCGAAGCCGATGTAGGCGAAAAACACGATCGCGGCGCCATGATGGATACCCGAGAAGCCATTCGGCGCGAACGGCGTGTAGTTCGCCGGCGTGATGCGCGTGAGACCCGCGCCGATGAAGAGCGCGAGCGCGAGCAGCTTGACGACCACCATGATGTTGTTCGCGCGCGCGCTCTCGCGCACGCCGCGCAACAGCAGCCATGTGATGAACACGACGATGGCGAACGCCGGCAGGTTCACGAGGATCGGAATTCCGGCGACTCGCGGCGCGCTGTCGAGCAGACCGTGCACGCCGGGATCGGAGCTCAGCAGCGCGGTTCGATATCCCGTGGTGAGCCACACCGGAAGATGGAGCAGACCGCCCGTGAGCGTCTTGAAGTAGTCGCCCCACGAGATCGCGACCGCCACGTTGCCGACGGCATACTCGAGGATGAGATCCCACCCGATGATCCAGGCGACGATCTCGCCGAGCGTCGCATACGTGTACGCGTAGGCACTGCCCGCCTGGGGGATCATCGACGCAAGCTCAGCGTAGCACAGCGCCGCGAGCGCGCAGACGCCGCCGAGCAGGAGAAAGGAGAACACCAGCGCTGGCCCGGCGCCGCTTCGAACCACGTTGCCCGCGGCGTCCGTCTGGCCTGCGGCCGCCGTGCCGATGGCACCAAAGATACCGGCGCCGATGACGGCGCCGATCGCGAGCATGATGAGGTCTCCGGCTCCGAGCTCTCGCTTG
>DASYMZ010000186.1:0-6716 GCA_036008805.1 Gemmatimonadaceae bacterium | reverse complement strand
CGCTGGCGATTAGAGCGTAGGGGCCACACCCGTTCCCATCCCGAACACGGTCGTTAAGCCCTACAGCGCCGATGGTACTCCGTCCGAGAGGACGCGGGAGAGTAGGCCATCGCCGGCACCTCGTAGAAACGGCCCCGCTGCAGCGCAGCGGGGCCGTTTCGTTTGTCCGTCATCCGGCCCATCCGTCTGACGACTCTCGATCGCGCAGCCGAGCCTCGCGCGCACTGATGCGCGCAGACTCGCCACGCGTCCGCGTCAGCCTTACTATCTCGCATGCCTCGTGCTGGTATCGTCACGGTCGTCGGGAAGCCCAACGCCGGAAAGTCCACGCTCCTCAACCGCATCGTCGGCGAGAAGCTCGCGATCGTCAGCGAGAAGCCGCAGTCGACTCGCGACCGGATCGTGGGGATCCGCACCGAGGGTGACATACAGATGATTGTGCTCGACACACCGGGACTCCTCAACCCGCGCTATGAGCTCCACCGCGCCATGCGGAGTACGGCGCTGCGCGCGCTCCAGGACGCCGACGTCGTGCTCTACCTCGCCGACGCCACTGAGCGAACCCCTCCGTCTCTCCTCGAAGCTGCGGCGCTCGAGGTGCCTCCGCGCGCACCCGTCTGGACTGTACTCAACAAGGTGGACGCGATCAGACCAGTCGAACGTGACGAGCTGCGTGAGGCGTTGCCGAATGCGCACTTCGTGTCGGCGCTGACTGGCGAAGGCGTCGAACCGCTGCTCGCCGAACTCGGCGCCGCACTTCCTGAAAGCCCGTTCCTGTATCCCGAGGACGAGATCAGCACCGCGTCGGTGCGGTTCTTCGTCGCAGAGCTGGTCCGCGAGACGGCCCTCGAGCAGTTGGACGAGGAGGTGCCCTACAGCCTCGCGTGCGAGGTGGAGGAGTTTCGGGAGGAGCAGACGCCGGTATACATTCGGACGGTTCTGTACGTCGAGCGAGAGAGCCAGAAGCGAATTCTCATCGGCTCCGGTGGCCAACGCATCCGCGACATCGGCCGCGCTGCCCGAACGAAGGTGGAGGCATTCGTCGGCGCTCCCGTCTATCTCGACCTGTGGGTGAAGGTTCTCCCCAACTGGAGAAAGAGCGACAGCGCTCTTCGCCGGTTCGGTTATCGACTTCCCGACGATCCGTCCGCATGACGCTCTCCGCGCAACTCCTCAGCATCCTCGTCTGCCCGAAGTGCAAGGGCGCGCTCGAGTACCGCGAGACGGAATCGGCCCTCATCTGTCAGGCCTGCAAACTTCGCTATCCCGTGCGGGACGACATCCCAATCATGCTGCTCGACGAGGCAACACCTCTCTGAGCCGTCGCCGATGCCGCTGATTCGAGACGTCGCTCGCCGGCTGCTCGGCTGGTGCGCGCCCGCTCTCCTCCTGGCCGGTGCGCGAACGGCGAGCGCCCAGACGAACAGCGGCGCGCTCGACTTGCTGATCCCGATCGGAGCACGCGCGACGGCGATGGGGACGGCGTTCGTCGCGGAGGAGGGGAGCGAGGCGGTCTGGTGGAATCCGGCAGGTATCGCGCGGATGGCGCGACCCGAGTTCGCGATCGATCACCTCGAGACGTTCGCGCTCAAGGGCGATGCGCTTTCGATCATCGCGCCGCTACGCGGCGTGGGTGCCCTGGGCGTGACGGCACGCCTGTTCAACTTCGGTGAGTTCGAGAACACCGACGGAGCTGGGAATCCGCTCGGGACGACGCTGCGCCGCAGCGTCGTCGTTGGCGGAACATTCGCAACGACGTTCGGCTCTCGAGCAAGCGCAGGTCTGACCTACCGTCTCTATCAGTTCCGGAACGACTGCTCGGGGTTCTGCGAAAACGAAGTAAAAGGCACGTCGGCCACGAGCGCCGTCGACGTCGGCGTACAGTTTCGCCCCCTGCCTACGCGGCCGCTGCGCTTCGGTGTGGAGATCCGGAATCTCGGTCCACGCCTTCAGGTCAAAGACCAACCGCAAGCCGACGCGATTCCGTCGAGGCTCCACCTCGGGCTCTCCTATGACCCCTCCTTCAAGGGTCTCGCACCGGAGGTCAAGCTTCGAGTGACCGCGGAGCTGGCGTCGACGCTTGGATTCGCCGAGCAGCAGATCCGGCTTGGAGGGCAGGCGAGCTACGCCGCCGGTGCCTCGAAGCTTCTCGTCCGAGCCGGATACGTCGTGCAACCGTCCTCCAATGGCGAAGCCTCCACCGGCCCGTCGCTCGGACTCGGCCTCTCGAGCGGGCGTGTGCAGCTCGATCTGGCGCGAGTGTTCGACAGCTTCTCGTCCGGGCTCGGGAAGCCGCCGACGTATGTCTCCATTCGCGTGGGTCTGTGATCAGATCGCGCGCCGTCGTACTGGGCCTCTGTGTGACGCTGCACCTGGCCACGCACAGCGCACGCGCACAGCGAAGTGCGACGAGGACCGTCGGCGTGACGCTTCACTCTGACGACGGCGAGAGCACCGAGCAGGGCGCGACGAGCGATACCACCATGCCGCCGAGTGGTCGCCTGCGACACCGAATCGATCGGCTGCCGATATGGTCGGCGCCACTGGCATCGCTCGCGCTTCCGGGTGTCGGCCAGGCGAGGCTGCATCAGGGCAGGGCGGCGGCGTATCTCGCAGCGGAAGGCTTTCTTCTGCTCCAGTATGGAAAGGACCTCCGGGAAGGTCATCGCAGCGAGCGTGAATATCGCGCCATCGCACGCAACATCGCCCGCCGGAACTTCGCGCCCGCGCCACCAGACACCATCTGGCAGTACTACGAGAAGCTGTCCGAGTACGTGGAGAGCGGAGCGTTCACCACGGCGACGAGCGGCCCAACCGTGCCGGAGGGCGACGCGACGACCTACAACGGATTTCAATGGTTCATCGCGCGGAGCCAGTTCGGCGTGCCTGACGATCCGAGCGAGCGAGGCTCGGTCAGGTATCAACGGGCGCTGGCGCTCTACGAGTCGCGGGCCGTGCGACAGCCGTATCGATGGAGCTGGCGCAACGCGCAGCTCGAGAAGGATCTCTACACGCGCACGATCTCACGCACCAACGACGCGTACCGGCGCGCCACGCTCGATCTGAGCGCGGTGATCGCGAATCATCTCCTGAGCGCGATCGATGCGTTCGCGGTGGTCCGGCTGTCTCCGGCCCCTGGCGGGAGCATGCGACTCTCCACCACCATCACGCTACCGTGAACTTCCTTTCGATCCTGCTCCTGTTCGTCCCCGCGGCGATCGCGGCCGAGTTCATGCACGCGAGCCCGGTGGTCGTGTTCGTCCTCAGCGCGACGGCGATCGTACCTCTCTCGGGGTACCTAGGCCGAGCGACGGAGGAGATCGCGGCCTACACCGGTCCCACGCTCGGTGGCCTGCTCAACGCGACGCTGGGAAATCTGGCCGAGTTGATCATCGCGATTCTCGCGCTTCGTGCGGGACTCGTGACCCTCGTCAAAGCGTCGATCACAGGATCCATTCTCGGGAACCTGCTTCTGGTGCTCGGCGCCGCGCAGCTCGCGGGTGGTCTGCGCCACAAGACGCAGCGTTTCAGCATGGCCCTCGCCGGCCTGAGCGTCTCGTTGCTGATCGTGGCGGTGATCGGGCTGGTGATCCCCGCGCTCTATCATGCCACGCACGTGGATCCCACTCGTGCGTTCACGCGGAAGGTGTCGATCGGTGTGGCCGCGGCGTTGATTGTGGGTTACGGTCTGTCTCTCCTGTATTCGATGGGGACGCATCGATCGGTCTTCGGGGAGTCCCGCGAGGTGGCGTCGGAGTCGCACGGTCAGGAGCACGGGGCGCGCTGGTCGCTCGCACGGTCGGTGACCGTTCTGCTGCTGTCGGCCGCGACGGTCGGGTGGCTGTCCGAGATCCTCGTCGGCTCGACTGAGGCGGCCATCAAGGACATCGGCCTGAGTGAGGTGTTCGTCGGCCTGATCGTGGTGCCCATCATCGGAAATGCGGCTGAACACAGCTCGGCCGTGATGATGGCGATGCGCAATCGGATGGACCTGGCGGTGTCGATCGCGATCGGATCGAGCACCCAGGTGGCGTTGCTCATCGCGCCGGTACTCGTCTTCGTCGGACTCGCCATCGGCCAGCCGATGGACCTGGCGTTCAGCACGTTCGAGGTCGTTTCGGTCGTGCTCGCCGTCGCGGTGGCGAATTCGGTGGTGCGAGACGCCGAGTCGCACTGGCTCGAGGGTGCATTTCTGCTGTTGGTGTACGTGATGCTCGGAGTCGCGTTCTTCTACTATTGAGCGGCCGCCCGCGGCCGGACAAATGGCGCAACCCCCAGTGGCATCGCGGTTTGACTTCAATTCGCGCGAGCCCTATCTTGCCCCTCCACCTCGGCAGCGCCAACGCGTGGTCAAGATCAGCGCCATCCTTTTTTCGCCGGACGACGCCGCGCCTCCCCCAGCGCTCCTCGAGTGGCTCGCCGGGCAAGCGGACGTGGTGGTACGCGTTCGCCGAGTCGACGACCTCATGGCGATGACGCTCCGTGGGCGTCCGCGCGTGGTCGCCTTCGACGCCCGCACGATGCCCGAAGTGGTGGAGGGCATCTGCGCGCGGCTGAAGCGCGATTCGTACACGGGAGTCGTTCCGGCGGTGATGTTGACCCGCGGCGACGACGAGTCGTTCGCCGCTGCCTTTCGAGCCGGCGCAGACGAAGTCGTTCGAGACGGATTGGGGGTCGCCGAGCTCGTGACCCGGCTGGATTCCATGCTGCGCAGATCGGACCGCGACCTGGTCGTGCATCCGTCCACGCGCCTTCCGGGCGCCGTCGAGATCGAGGCGGAGGTCGCGCGCCGCCTCGAGGCGGGCGCCCGCTTCGCGATGTGCTACGCCGACCTCGATCACTTCAAGGAATTCAACGATCGCTACTCGTACTACGATGGCGACCGTGTCATTCGGATCCTGGCGAAGATTCTGCACGACGTGGTGAAGGGACTGTGCGGAGAGGACGGATTCGTCGGCCACATCGGCGGCGACGACTTCATCTTCGTGATCCCAACGCAGGCGGTCGGCGAGGCCTGTTCCGAGATCGTCAACGTGTTCGACCTGCTGATTCCGTTTCAGTACTCCGAGCAGGATCGACGCGCGGGATACTTTTTCGGCAAGGACCGGCGTGGCCAGCTCCATCGAGTCCCGCTCATGACCGTCTCCATCGGCGTCGTGACCAACGAGCGCCGTCACTTCACGCATGCGGCCCAGGTCAGTGAACTCGCAACCGAAATGAAGAGCTACGCAAAGACGCTCCCAGGCTCGGTCTACTCGATCGACCGCCGCACCGACAGTCAGCCGGGCGGCGTGACGCGAATCTCCGGATCGCCACAGGCAGTGCGCGCGGGGGATCTGTCGTGAACGTCTCCTGCCCGGAGTGCCGGTCGGTTTTCCGAATCGATCCGGCGAAGATTCCCTCGACGTCGATCCGCGCGAGATGCTCGGTCTGCGGCGGTGTGATCACCGTCGTGCCCTCGTCCGGCGCGTCGGAGGAGTTCGCCACGAAGTCCGCCACGGCAGGCGCGGGAAGAAGCGAATCCGCACCGGCGGCATCCCCGCCCCCGCCCCCGCCTCCACCGCTGGCGACTCAGGCGGCGTCGCCGACGCCTCCACGTCCCGAGCCGGCCCTCCCTACGCCGAGATCGTCGCCGCTCGAGTTCCCCGGCGCGCCGGCGGCGAGATCGGTGACGCCGAGTGCCGTGCCGTCGATCGCTCCTCCTCCGCCAGTGCCTCCGCCAGCCGCTCCGCCGGTGAGCCCGCCCGCCGCGAGCGCACCGCCAGCGAGCCCGGCGACGGCGACCCCTGCGGTCGCGACGGCGCCCCAGCCGGCGCCGCCTGCGCGGCCGGCTGCTGGACCCGTCGCGCGTCCGCCATTCGCCGCCCCGCCACGGTCGGCTAGCGTTGGAGGTCCGCCTCAGCCAGTCGCGCCGCCGGCGTTCGGTGCGCAGAGGCCCGCGTCTCCTGCGCCAGGGGCGCCGTTCGCGCCGTTCGCCTCTCGGCCGGCGTCCGCGCCCGGGGCGCCCGCCGTTGGGGCGTCTCCATCGCCGCCGGCCGGACGGCCGCCCTTCATGGCGCCGCCGGCGCCGCGTCCGGGAACGCCGTCTGCCGGCTCACCGCGTCCCGCGGCGACTCCGCCTGCGCCACAATTCGCGGCACCCGCGGCTGCACCCACCCCGGCGCGCTCAGCGACTCCCCAGTCGATTCCGAGCCTCTCGGCGACACCGGCGTCGCCCATGGCCTCGGCGCCCGGCACTCCGACTCCGGCGCGCCCGCCCATCAATCCCTTTCTCGCCAATGATCCGAACGCGAAGGCGAAGCGGCTTGCTCGTGCGCTCGTATCGGACATCGTGGCGTACTTTCCCCAGAAGCGCGAAGAGGGATTGCGCGATGGAACGCTGAAACAGCTCTTCAGAGAGGAGATCAAGAAGAGCTACGAGGAATACGTCGAACAGATCGGACGCGAGTTCGCCGAGGGAACGACGCATTTCCAGGACGCGTTGAACGACGTGCTGTCGGGGGGGAAGAAGCTCTTCTAGTACGCGTGCCGCAGCGCTATCTTTCGCGGTGACTGAAGTGACACCTCGCGAGCCGTCCGCCACTGCGTCGGACGGCTCGTGTCATACTCGGGAGACCCACATGGCGGAAAGCGAGCGCGCCCGGCTGCTGACATCGTACGACGATCAGCTCGCCGAGCTGAGGAGGTATCTTTGACCTCGACCACAAGCGGCAGGA
>DASYMZ010000185.1:0-102728 GCA_036008805.1 Gemmatimonadaceae bacterium | reverse complement strand
ACGGGAGCTGTGGAAACGGGGGCCGGGGACGTAGCGGAGCTCCGCGACGCCCGGCTCGTCCTGGAAGAACTGCACGGCGTAGAGATCATCGAACGTCTCATCGTGCATGTTGAACGCGGTCATCGAGACGGTGCGTCCCGTCGCGGTCACGAGAAACTCCTGCTCGCGGCCGACGACGTCGACGGCCGCCGGGAACGGCAGCTCCCGCGGGCCGTGCGTCTCGTCCGCCAGTCGCACGAAGTCGCCGGTGCGATAGCGGATGAGCGGCATCGCGAAGTTGTGGAACGACGTGCCGATCACTTCGCGCAGCCCCTGATCATCCGGCGGCCCGAACTCGACGTGGCCGTAGTGCGGGAAGAAGTAGAACAGCTCCGAGTTCGTGCCTTCACCCGCCATCACGACGCGCTCCGCGTGGCCGTACCAGCGGTACACTCGGCAATGGAAGACGCGCTCGAGCAGGCGCTTCTGCGGAATCGTCAGGCGCTCGGATCCACAGAGCACGGCACGAAGCGGGAGCGTCCACGTGCGACCCGCGTGCTCCAGATATCCCGCCAGCTGAAGCGCCGCCGACGGATACGCGTGGAGCAGGTCCGGCCGGAATCGCTCGAGCGCGTCGAGATACTCCGGCAGCCGCTCCTGCGTGAGATGGTACGACGACAGCATGAGCCAATCGCGCGTCGCGTCGTACGAGGTGATGCGTCCGCCGGCTCGCGAGCTGGTGACGAAGCCACGAATCACGGCGAGCCGAGCGCCTTCGAAGTAGCCGGCACGACGCCACATTGTCTCGAGGAATGCCTGCTCCTTTGCGCGACTCACACCCTTCTGCAAGTAGAATCCAACCGGTATGCCGGTCGACCCCCCGGTCGTCATGTACAGCCGTTCCGATGGCGGATACTGCGTCGAAACCATCTCGGGAAGATGATCGAGCAGATCCTGCTTCGCGATGTATGGGCACGCCGAAAGATCCGCGAGGTCGCGCACCTCCTCCGGATTGAAGTCGGCCTCCGCGAAGCGGGCGCGGTAAAAGGAGCAGTGCACAGAGGCGTGGATCAACACGGCGCGAAGCTGCGCCACCTGATACGCCTGTTGCGCGTCGTCAGACCAGCGTTCGCCTTCGGCCGCGACCTCGCTGAACTCGCTGTAACGCGCGCCGAGACGCCAGCGCTGTGGCAGATGAGCATACGCGCCACCGAGCGCATACTGAACTCGGCGAGGCATGCGCTGGTACAACGCGAGGAGCGGGTACAGCCGATCTTCGAGGCTCACCCGGCGGCTCGCTCAGGGCGAGCTTCGATGGCCCCGGTCCAACCGAAGTGTGGGCGAAACCGAAACGTGTCGCGCATCTCGGGCAGTCTTCCGTTCCACTCCGCCTTGTTGGACGACACGGCGATGGCGTCCGCCGTGAACGGAACGAAGTTCAGGTCGCGAATGCGAAAGCTGTTCGCGAGCAGGCGGATGCGTTGCCAGTCGAACCCCATCACGCTGGCGGCGACGCAATCGACGGCGGTCGGGTGTGTGCCCGCGAGCACGACGCCGCACGGCTTGGGGTCCGGCGCCATGGGCCCTTGCCCTTCGCCAGCGACGATTCCGTCGACGACGACGAGATACCGGAGTGGCTCGCGTCGTCGCTGTCCGCTGCCATCGAAATAGAACAGACACTTGTTCAGATCGACGACCATTCGCCAGCACGTATCGTTGCCGTGCCAGTTCCCGGAGCGGACGACGCTGTGCGTGTCGCCGAAATACGCGCGCCCGATCTTCTTCAGCGGAACGAACAGACGCGACAGGCGTGGCCGATGCTTCAACGATCGTTTCACTACACCCATCAAGCCGTGCTCGAGACGCGCCTTCGACGTCGCGACGGGAAACTGATCGCCACCGAGGTCCGGCGTGCCCTCGGTGTGATGCGGCAGCCAATTCTTGTTCGCGTTGATGCCGACGAGGTTCTTGAGCGCGCACGTGAGGCCGACCTTCTTGTGCGTCTTCAGCTTCGGGATGTTGATCAGCACGTCCGCGTCCATCGGCGTTCTGCAGAGCAGGTACTCGTGGCGGCTCCCCGCGTGTCGCGTGTTCGTCTCGGCCATGTCGTACGATGCGCCGTAGAGTCGCCCCTCACCCTGGTAGCGGAAGAACTCGCTGGCCTCGTCGAGGCGCACGTGCGTATGGCCGAGCGGATCGCCCGACAGTGTGGTCTTGTCGACGGTGACGCCGTCGATCGCCCGCCATTCCTCCGGCCGCAGATCGAGCAGCGTGACGGCGACGCCGGGAAACTCACGCTGTAGGGTCGCACAGAGTGTATCGAGTCCGCAGTAGCGCCGAATCGTCGCGAACGACGAATCAGTCTGCGGCGCATCGCAGATGATGATTGCGCCGCGCCCGTCGAGTTGCCGAGCGGCCCACCGCGCGACCGCGGCGATCACCGTCGGGTTCGTGATCACGTGCTCCCAGTTTCCGGGAGCCGGGTGTCGCTCGTCGTGCTCCTTGATCCAGTTCGGCTTGAGGACGACGCGGTCCCCGGGGCGGATGAACGACGCCGGCAACGCGAGCGCGAGCAAGGCGTCATCGACCTGTCGTTGCACGGCGTCGGCGTCGCGATAGTGGTCGACGCCGATCATCGCCGCGACGCGACTCGCCGACGCATCGCCGTGTGGTGAAGAGGCGGTGCTCACGGAAACCCCCGCGGTTGCATCGCGTCAGGCCGCACGGCGTTCGGCAGCGCTGGCTGTGGCATGGAGGGTGTCGGTGTCCTGTGCGTCACGTGGTCGGCCGCCTTGTGACGCGCGGCGCGCACGCTCTCGCTTCGTTCAGCCCGCTGGGCCTCGAGCGCCGCGATGCCAAAGCCAATCAGGCACCAGAACCAGACTCCCCCTTGAGGGCCTTCGAGAAAGACGTCGAAGGCCGCGTTCACCATGAACGCCAGCCAGAACGAGAGAATCCAGAGGTTCACACGCGCCCACCACTCGCGTCGTTCGCGACGTGCTCGAAAGAACGCCACGATCAACGAGAGCGCGAACGTGCAGTGCAAGATGCTCCAGACCACCAACCCGGGTACGCCTGAACGCGCCAGCACGGTCATCTGGATGTTGTGCGGGCTTCGATTCGGAAGTCCGTTCACCGTTCCCTGATAGTCGTCGTCATCAGCCAGGTTGATGCCGAATCCCTTGCCCGTCCAGAAATAGCGGCCGTGTACGGTGTAGCCGATGATGTCCTGCCACCATTGAAGGCGCCACGCGCGCGTGCCCTCGAGGTTGCTCGAGTTGCTCTCTGCACCGCCGATGCTGCGCAGGTTCTCCATGATCTGACGGGCGGAGACCTCGCGATCCTGGCCGGCGTTCAACTTGATGTCGGCACCGACGAAGATGAACGCAAACACGAACGCGACGAGCGCTGGCTTCCAGAGCTGCGCGCGCCGCTGCAGCAACATCACGGTCGCGACGGCGATGAAAACCGACACGAGCGCGCCTCGCGAAGCGGCGCCCGTGATGGCGACCCCCGCGAGCCACGCCATCCACCAGAGCCACTCGAGCGCGACGCGATGCGGACGTTGTCGCCAGCGCGAGTCGGCCAGTCCCACCAACACGAATGTCGCCGCGCCCGCGAGCTGCACACCGAAGTCACCGGCCTTCACGAACAGGAGCGGGATATCCGACCCCGGTACCCTGGGAATGGACGGCTCCACGGTATTGAAGATGACGCCGGCAACCGGCGACCAGAACGCGAACCACCAGAACCAGTCGGCATATGCGTCGGATGCTTTCGTCCACCAATGCAGTCGCAGCATGAAGCCGGCGACGAGAATGGCGAACGCTCCATAGCCCCAGATCGTCGCATCGCGCAGCGCATCGAGCCCGTAGACGCCGAGGTATGGAACCGTGCACACGAGGCCCCAGACCGCCCACAGGATGACCAGCCACGAGATGGGCGAGCGCAGTGCCGGCATGAACCCGCCGCCCAACGACGCCGCCAGCACGCCGAACAGCAGCAGCAGCTCGCCGACAAAGAGCGGCGAGACACCGAAATAGGCGAAGCCCTTGCCGAGAAATGTGTACCCGAACAGGCTGACGCCGACGAGTACCAGGAAGAGCCGTGGCAGCCGCTGGCGATAGTATGTGGCGAACGAGATGACCGAGAGTGCCGCGGCGCTGAGCAGCCCCGCGCGAGGACTCACGACGGTCAACGTCCCGGCGATCGGCGCCACGGCGATTGCACCGGCGATTGGCCACCACAAGCGCACGCGCGTCATGCCGACGCCCTGACTAGCGGGCGATCGCCGCCATTCAGCGATCCGCGCACGCCCACGTCACTCGGCATATCGAAGCTGCCTCACGCTCACCAGGTACTTCCGGAATTCCTGCAACGTGCCGGGCCACAGGAATACGCCCACGGGGACGATGACGCTCAACCAACCAAGCTGCTTCCAGAACAACAGCGACACTAGCGCCAGCCACCATAACCCTGCAAGCCGCCAATCGGGCCTGCCGATGAGACGACTCGTGTAGAGGTGCAGCAGAACGTAGCTCGGAAGCGCCGCGATCTCGCTCCATCCGTAGGCCAGTGGTCCAATGCGGGGCACCAATATCAGGGCCGACCCAACGAACAGCACGAGATACACCAGATGGAACTCGCCGACTCGTCTGCTGAGGCTCACGACGTTGAGCATGGCGGTTTCCAGCTGGCACACGGCGTTCGTGAGATAGCCGATCGCGACAAACGGGTACAGCACCGTGACCGTCGTCCATTCCGGCCCGAACACACGTGGGATCACCCAGTGTGACACGAGGCCAAACCCTGCCAGCACCGCGCCGAGCGTCACGACCTGAATGCGCATGCCGTCGCTCGCCGCGCGGACCATCCGCTCCGGCTCCTTCTGCATGCGCCCGAGCACCGAGAGGGAGATCCGCCAGCCGACGCCCTTGAGAAAGCTCAGCGCGTCGACGAGTCGGACGGTGAGCGCGACGAACGCCACGGCTTGCGTACCAGCGAATTTCCCGACGATCACCGGGTTCACGATGTCTTTGAGCTGCCAGATCCAGTACGCGCCGGAGTAGTTCACTCCGTAGCCCACCATCTCGCGAATGAGCCGCGGATTCCACCGCCACCGTGGCCGATACCGCGAGGCCAGGAACAATGCCCCGGTCATGAGGATCTGCTGCGTCCAGTATCCCGCGACCGGCGCCCACTCGCGATATCCAGCCTTCGCCAGCGGAAGCGCCACGACGTAGAACGCGACATAGCCGCCGAGCTCAGCCGGAGCGATGACGCGATAGTTCAGCGCTCGCTCCAACCGCCCCAATGGCACCAGTCCGAGCAGCTGAACGGGCAGTACGATCACGAGTGCCTTGCCGACTGCGGCAAAGACCTGAATTCCGATCCACCCCTCGACGATCGGGAGGGCAAAGAACACGATCGCCGCGACACTCACGCCAATCGCGCAGAGCAACGTGAACGCCTGGTCGAACTCGGCGTCGGTGACCGTTTCGCCGTGGCGGACGAGGAACACGACCAGCCCGAGCTGCGTGGCGGCGAACAGATACGTCTGGACTCCAAGTGCGCCGACGTACACGCCGTAGTTGTTCGGCCCGATTGCACGCGTGAGCAGCATGACCCCCACGAGATGGATCACGAGACTCAGGCTGTGCCTCCCTGCAAGGAAGCCCCCTCCTCTCAGCGCGGCGCCGCGAAGACTTGCGTGCGGAGCAGGGGCGTTCGGCGTCGCCATTCAAGCCCCCGCACCGGCGGCAGAGTGCTCGGCTGCCAGGCCGTAGATGGCTCGCAGTTGCGAGTAGTTCTGCTCGGGACCGAACTTCTGCTCGAACTCGAGCCGCGCACGCTGCCCATAGGTGCGCATCTCGGGCGCGTGCTGCACGGCCCACTCGATCGTCGCGGCGAAATCGGATGAGTCCCCAGGGCGGAAGTGGAGGCCGGTCTCGCGGTCACGCACGATCTCAGCGAGCGAGCCGATCCGGCTCGCGATGACGGGCAGTCCGCTTGCGAATGCTTCCACGATCGTCACGGGAAAATTCTCGTAGCACTCCGATGGAACAAGGAGAAAGCTCGCGTCCTTCATGAGTGCCATCACGCGCTCTGTCGGTTGCTGCCCCAACCACTCGATTCCGGGAGCGCAGTTCTCCAGCCGCGCCTCGCGCGGACCACTACCGACGACCCTGAGCGGGTATGGCGTGGCAAGCTGCGACCACGCGTCGAGCAGTACGTCGAGCCCTTTCTCCGGCGACAGTCTGCCGACGAACAAGCCATAGCCCCCGGCGTGATCACCAACGCCCGGGTCGCGCGCGAGAAAATTCGGTTTCACGGCGATTCGGTCCTTGGGAAGCCCGCCCTCGGTGAAGCGGCCACGCGAGAACTGCGACAGCGCGATGTACATGTCCACCGCGGTGGCCCACGTTCCGCGGGCCCGGTGCCAGGCGATCATCGCGGCAGTGACCGCCGTCGTGCTTCGGCTACCTCGGTAGCATGCGTGGACTACTCCGGGCCACGCGACGGAGCGACCGACGCATTCCTCGCATGCGTGCCCGTCCCGGAAGAGCAGTCCGTTCGGGCAGATGAGCCGGAAGTTGTGAAGCGTTTGCACGACCGGGACCCGTTCATCGCGTGCGGCGTAGTAGGCCGCGGGCGAGACGAGCGGAAACGTGTTGTGGAAGTGTGCCACGAGCGGCGCATGTTTCCGGAACAGCACCCGCAACGTGTCGTACACGTCGTTGTTCCAGAACGTCGCCCGCGTCAGGCGGAGCGACCCCATCTGCGCAATGGTGGAGTTGTCCAGAGAGAACAGTTGCGTCTCGTGGCCGAACGACCGCAACAACGCCACTTCGGCGCTGACCACCTGGTCCTCGCCGCCCGGCCGCTGATAGTGATTGTGCACCACGATGACGTTCTGACGATCCACGCTGTGCGCTCTCCTGAACTCGGTGATGAATCACGCACCGAACATACGGTCGTACGCAGCCAGGAGAGGAGGCTCCGAGTACTCCCAGGCCAGCGCCTCGCGCACGCGCTGCTGTCCGTAGGACGCCATCGATGCCCGACGGTCGCCATCATCCAGGAGGTCAGCGATGCGCCGAGCCATCTCGCGATGGTCGTTCGCAGGCACGTAGACCGCTGCGTCGAGTGCGCTGGCTCGAGTCTCCACGAGATCGAATGACACGATCGGCAACCCGAAGAACATGTACTCCATGATCTTGTTCATCGTGCTCTTGTCGGACCACGGTGTCTTCGGATCCGGGTCCACCGCCACGTCCGCGGACGACAGAATGCGACAGAGATCGTCGTCGCTCACGCGGCCCGCGAATGTGCAGAGCTCCGCGACCCCCTGCGCTTCGGCGTATTCGATCATGGCGCGCTGATGTGGCCCGCCACCCACGAGCACACAGTGCACATCGTCGCGCCCGATGTCGTCGCGCAACGCGGCCAGCGCGCGGATGAGATAGTCGACGCCATCCTGCACGCACATCTCGCCGAGGTAGACGAGCATGTGCGGTTTGCCCTTCTTCCATGCCAAATCGGGCGGGTGGCACGTGAGTCGTGTGAGATCCGGCCCTGACCGAACGATGAACACGTTCTCGGGACGCATCCGGCCACGCTCGAGAGCCACCTGCTGGTGGCTCTCGTTCGTCGTGATCACAACGTCGGCCGTGCGAAACGTCATCTGCTCGAGAAACATCAATCCCGAGAACAGCGCGCCCGTCGATTTGCCGAACTTCGCGGCGTACATCTCGGGCGACAGGTCGTGATGATCGAACAGGAAGCGCTTTCCGAACGGCCGCCAGAGCAGCCCGATCAGCCAGTACGTCTCCGGCGGGTTGCACGCGTGAATGACGTCGAACCCCGGACCGCGAACCGCGATGCGCACGCTCTTCATCAGCGTCCGCACGAAGCACCAGCAAAATTCGGCGACGAAGCCCAACGAGCCACGGGCATCGATCGGAATCGTGTACCGGTGGATGTGCACGTCCTCGAGACACTCATACGACTGCGTGAATCCCTTCGCCTTCGGACAAATGACGGATACGTCATAGCCAGCGCGTCGAAGCGTCGTCGCCTCCAGCCACACTCGCCGGTCGAACGGAACCGGAAGGTTCTGGACGATGATGAGAACGCGACGGCTACCAGCAGACGCCATGATATCCGCTTGCTCCACGTCATTCCGGGGCGAGGCCCGCGAGATCGGCCACCGCAGGTGCCGTAGGCACCTCAGCGCGCCGTTTCGTGAGCGAATCCGGGTACAAGGGTTCACGATCGCCTACGATCACCGTTTCGCCCCATATCACGAGTTCTTCGGCGCAATCCACCATCATGCGCGAGGTCTGTGGACTCTTCGCCTCGATGTACTCGCGGTTCGCGCCGATGACCATCGATGGCTTCACGTACGGATCGTAGGTGCGCAGCTGGTAGCCCTTGCCGATCAATCGTTCGGCGATCTCGCCGAACGGACTCTCACGCAAGTGGTCTGTTCCCATCTTGAAGGTGAGTCCGAGCATCCTAACCCGGCGATGACTCTGATCGATGATCAGCGTCCACCCGCGCTCGACGTGCTGCAGTCGATGTCGAGCTCCTTGCACAGCGCGCCCGATCTCGTTGGCGAAGCCGACCTCGAGGCAGACGCCGAAGTCCTCGCCACAGCGTTTGCCACTCACCTGCTCGAGGGTCGGGACGACCGTGCCAGAGGTGACACCAGGGAGGATCGTGCTGCGCACGACGACGTGATAGCGTGTTTCACGTGCGCCGATCGCCTGTCCGATTCGCTCGCACACGGCGCCTAGTGTCCGTTGCGTCGACCGCATCCTGCTAGTCCGCGACCCTCAGCCGGCCAGCTGCACGCGCCGCTTTCACGACATAGTCGCGACCCGTCTCGATGGTCGGTGAGCGCCCCTCGGTCATCAGATCCACCTTGAGCCAATTCACGTCGACTCCGGCCACGTGGTGGCCACGCTGCGCGAGAACGCGGCGGACACCACTCCGACATAGCCGAGTCCAACCATTGCGATGCTCATTCGTCACTCACTCTAGGTAGCAAACCTGACGTGACGCAATCACCCGAAGCGTGCGGCGAAGCTTCGGACGTTTCAGCCGCTCAACAATGGAATGACAGAATTGAGCGATATTCGTGCCCTCGCTCAAAGCTTCCGGACCCAACGAGCGTCGTCGTCTCGCGTCGCTGATCGAACGCGGGCGAATACCAGCCGAGCACCGGGTCAGTTCCACCGTGAATTGCCGACCAATCGAGCGCAGCCGGCAACCGTAGCTCTGCCAAGCCTTCTGTCCCCTCGGGGAAACGCCAACGGAGACTGGCCACACCTTGCGAGAGCGTCACGGTGATGGCAGGACCAAAATGAAACGCGAGCCGGCCGGTATGCGCGGCATCGCTGTCCACGAAGTCCGTGATGGTGAGGGTCCGCGTCTCGCGGTCCAACTCGACGCGTCGACGGTGCAGGGCGGCAGGGGAGAGCCGCCGGTACCCGTCATGCTCCGCCTCCCAAAGGGCCTTCGATCCGGAATCGAGGCCTTCCACGCGCAACAGTTGCGTCGGAGTTGGCCGGAGCCAGAGAAATGGTCCGCCATCCACCGACTGGGAGGCACCGCCCAACTCCAGCGTGTTGTGCGCCAGCGTCGATCGGAAATACGAGCGCCATGTGCGCTCGCCGTGATAGCAATACGTGCCTGGATCGGCAAGCACATCGACGCCGCCGCACCGAACCTCGAGCGCGAGCGCATCGGCATGACCATGCGCGGCCACCGACAGAAACCCGAGCGGCCCGTGATCGCAACGACACCAGATTTCTGGCGCGACCGCCGACGTCGTATCGGCGCGGCGCCCGTCGAGGTCGCGCAGGATGGCCATTCCTGCATCGGCGAAGAGCGACGGCCGCGGCGCGGAGCGCGTGCTCACCTCGGTGATCGGTGGACGCGGCGCGAGCACCGTCCAGAACGCCGTCCGCATGTCCATAAGTGCGGGGCGCGGCCACCAGGT
Source organism: Gemmatimonadaceae bacterium (assembly GCA_036008805.1). Classification (GTDB taxonomy): domain Bacteria; phylum Gemmatimonadota; class Gemmatimonadetes; order Gemmatimonadales; family Gemmatimonadaceae; genus AG11. Next base: position 92,743 of record DASYMZ010000185.1, on the reverse strand, counting down.
GTGGCGGCCGAACAACGCTTCTCCCGTCGAGACTATGGCTCCCCATCGATCGTAGCTCGGGTCATCGAGCAGGAGCGCAGTCCCCTCGTCGCTGTCGCCTTGCCGGGGCGGACGAAGGCGTTCATCGACGATCGCCGCTGCAGCATCGGCCATGCGTCGCAGCCACTCCCATACTTCGGAGCCGAGCGAGTGGCCCGACGCCTCGCCCTCGAGTGCGGCCGCGACGCAGAGCTCGAACACGAACGCGTGGTAGTCGGTCGCTAACTCGCGGTTCAATCCCGAAGCAAACGTCTGGCGAGCGATCTCGCGTCGGAGAATCGACGCCGCACGCTCGCGCCATCCATCGCTTTCGGGAAACCATGGGAACGCACACGCCGCCGCGAACAGTCCCGCGGCCTCCGCGATGATGTGATTGTTTGCCGAGGAGTGGTGACTCGTAAGCGTCGCGAGATAGCGCTGATGGTCGTACAGCTGACGGAGAAATACCGGATTGCGATCGAACAGATCCGCTGTTGCCGGCCAGGCATCGATGACGCGACGGACCCAGACCCAGGAAATGAGCCTGACGCCGACCTCGATGCCGCTCGTCCAGTGCACGCCGGAGAGGAATGGATTCCGATGCCACCACGAAGTGAGGTGCTCGCGCGTGCGCTCCGCGTAGCGCTCGTCGCCGGTCAGGAAATAGGCGGCGGCGAGGACGGTGAGGTGATGGTGACGCGAGAGCTCCCAGACGTACTTGATGTTGCCGACCGTCTCTTCCGCCCGATGATCGATCTCGAAGCAGTAACGCGACGATGGCCCCGTTCGCCCCGTTCGCGGATCGGTGAACCAGTCCGGATCTGCCCCAACGTCATCGCGCTCGACAGCGAATGTCTTCCACCGTCCGTCCATGAGCTGGTCGGCGCACGCGATGAGGCGATCGCGGGCTGCGTCGCCGACCGCGGACGCGAGCTCGGGCGACAACGTTGTCCGGAATGCACCAGGCGTCACCGTGAGCGACGCCCGCGTGGCGTTCATCTCTTTCATCCACTCGCGCCGCCACATCAGCTTGACCACGCTATCGCGACCTCGCATCGCGATTTCGGGCGCAGACATCCGCGACAGGCGTCGGACGTACCACGAGAGCTTCATCAGACCGGCTCGGGATCGAGTGGCTCGATCGGCGCGACTGGCGCGGCCACGACGCGAAGATCGCGAACGTTCGCCACGACAGGTTGCGACTGCTTCTCGGATGAAGGGCGAGAGGCCGCGATCGTCGCGTACGTGGTCGCGAGAAGCGACGAGAGCGAGATCGGCATTGGTCCACCCGATTTCACCGCGTCGATGAACGACGCGAGCTCATTCCGTTGACCCTTGTCGATCGTCCCGATCGAGCGCTGGGACTTCGGCTTTCCACCACGCCAGATCTCTGACCGAGCGAAGTTGTCGAGCTTCGCCACGGTCCCCTGACCGAAGACCTCGAGCAGCTCTTTCGGATACCGTGGATCGCCGCCGGTCACGTACGTCACGACGCCGGTAGATCCGTCGGGATAGCGAAGCGTCACGATCAGATTGTCCGCGTCGTCGGGCGTTCGGGCGGTCGTCACGTCGGTCGGTTCCGTGCCCATCCACCACGACACGGTGTCGATGAAATGACCGCCCTCGCCGACGAATCGGGATCCCTGTCCTTCGGCATCGGCGTACCAGCTTTTTGGATCCACCTTGCCGGCGTTCACGCGGTACTGCACGACGTGCGGCCCGATGCGTTGGCCCCAGAGCTCCTTGAGCCTTACGAGCAACGGGGCGAACCGGCGATTGAACCCAACCATGAGCCGGTCGTTGCCACTCTCGGTGACGGCATCGGCCACTCGCGCGAGCTGCGCCTCGTCGATGGCCAATGGCTTCTCGACGAACACCGCTTTTCCCGCGCGCAATGCGTCGCAGACGAGGTCAGCGTGCGAGCTGTGGCGCGTGAGGATCAACACGACATCGATGGTGTCGTCCGACAGAATGCCCTGCGTGTCGGTGGACATGCGAGCGAAGCCGTGCTTCTTGGCGGCGTTCGCGGCGGAGAGACCACTCTGCGTCACCACCTCGACGAGCTCGATGTCTTCACGCCCGGAAAGGTGCGGCATGATCGCGCTCGATCCGTAGTTGCCACACCCGATCGACGCGACGCGAAGCCGTCCGGCGGTCGTGCGACCCGCTGCCCGTGGCCGCGCACCGCTCCCCCCGTTCGCCCTCAGCGCACCCACGCGTTGTGCTGGCGACGCGTTCGGTCCGTAGCGGAACAGAATACCGAGGCCGCGTAGATCTCCCGTATTGATGCGCTCGTAGACCGACACCGCGTCCGTGAACGGCACGATGTGCGACGTCAGCGGATTGAGCTGGAGACTCCCCGCGCTGGCGAGATCAACGAAGCATTCCATGTTTCGTCGTTCGGTCCAGCGCACGTAGCCGATTGGATAGTCGATCCCGCGCTCTTCGTAATTCGTGTCGTAGCGCCCGGGGCCATACGACCGCGAGAAGCGGACATCCAATTCCTTCTCGTAGTATTCCTTCCACGGGAGGTCGAGGCGGCATTTGCCGATGTCGACGATGCGCCCTCGGTCACGGGCGAGCTGCGCGGCGAGCTCCACGGGCTGATTGCTATCGCCACCCGCTGCCAGAAAGATGTGATCGCATCCAGCCCCCTGCGTCATCTCCGAGACTCGCGCCATCAGCGTCTGAAGCGATGGCGACTCGGGAGCGCCAGCGGCCACTGCACCGAGGCGCGTTGCGAGCTCGCATCGTCCCGGATCGACGTCGATCCCGACCACTCTCACGCCGGCCGCGCGAAGTATCTGCAGCAGTAGCTGTCCAACGAGTCCGAGGCCAATCACGCACGCCGTTTCACCCAGTCTGGCTTCGGACTGACGATGGCCCTGCATGGCGATGGCACCGACGGTCGTGAACGCGGCATGTTCCGGCGAGACGCCCTGCGGTACGGGCACGCAGAGATTCGTCGGCACCCAATTGAACTCGGCATGCAGCGCGTACTGATTGCCGCCGCACGCGACTCGCTGTCCAACCGCGAGCCCCTCCACGCCATCGCCGACCTGCTCGATGACGCCCACGCTCGAGTAGCCAAGCGGCGTGTACGAGTCGAGCCGATTCATCACCTTTCGATACGTCGCGACCGCACCCTGTTGAGCGACCGACTGCAGAACCGTTCGCACCTGATCCGGCCGCGCGCGCGCCTTGCCCAGCATCGACAACTTGCTCTCGGCGACCTTCATCATCTCGGTGCCGGTCGAGATCAACGAGAATTCGTTTCGGACGAGCACACCGCCTGCGCGGCAAGACGGTGCGGGCACCTCGAGCAGCGAGATGTCACCGGTTTTGTAGTGCTGGGCGATAATCCGCACGTGTCTGGCCGATTACAGGGAATTCGGTACGTGAAACGAACGGACGTGAAGGTCGGTCTGACTAACCGACATTCGGCCGTCTGTCAGCACATCGCGGACTCGCGGCGCCGCTATCAGAGACGACGTGATGTGTCAGCGATGCTCACCAACGCGGCGTTAGGAATATCGGCTCCTCAGTGCTTGCTGTGGGTCGTGACTAGGCGACGCGCGGCTCCAGGTCAAGGCCACCGCAGTGGAAGCGGATCGCCGGTTTAAAGGATTCCCAGTTCCGGGAGCCGCGCGCGCCGAATGTGATCCGCTGAATCGTCGTGTTGAGCTCTTCGGTTACGGCGTTGGTGATGCGATGTGTTTGAGTGTTCTCGAGATGCGCCTTGAGCGTGTGCGCGACCTTGATGCGCGGCGCGAGCCGCGAGTGTGCCCCAAGATGCCGCCAACGCTCTCCGCATGGTCATGGGCGGGCGCCGTGGCGCTGCAGTCCGGGCGGGCAAACGCGGTCCCCGGGGTCCCCTGCACGGTCTGCTCAGTCTCTTGCAGCTCGAAGCGCACCACGTCCCACGGCACCCCGCGAGTCCCAGAATCGCGTGATAGAGTGCCCGATCTTTCACGCCACGCCTCCCGCTCGGATAGCCTCGCCGAGAAATATCCAACTCACACCATTCCCTGAAGCGCCATAACATCTCATGCTTGGGAAAGCAAGGTAAGGGCGCAGTCGCTCTTGAGGCCAGACTTTGTACGTTGCCATCCTCATCGCCGGATCGCGAGTGTCTGGATCGCGTCTCCAATTCGCCCGGCGGCGTCGCCAGCACCATACGCGTTTCGATCCCAGATCCGCCGCGCGGTGGACGTCTGGACCTGCTGGTCAAGAGCGCGTGGCAGCCAGAGGGCAGCTGACCTTGGCGAGACCACGACGTTCGCGCCGAGCTCGACAGTTTCTGTCCATTCGGTCTCGTCCCTGACCGTGATACAAGGCGTACCAAGCCAATACGCCTCCCGCTGGATCCCACCGGAATCTGTTACGACAGCCAGCGCTTCCCTCGTGCAAGCCAGTGCCTCGAGGTAGCCAAGCGGATTCAACACTTGGATCGTGGGCGGAAGGGAGCCGATCGCACTGCTCGCCAGCGCCGTACGGAGGCGGGGGTGTGCCGGAAGCACCACTGGAAGTCCGAGCTCGCCGAGCCCGGTGAGAACACCGCGAAGCACCGATAGATCGTTCATCAGCTCTGCACGATGCAGCGTCGCGAAGACGAACGGCTCGGTATGCGATACCGGCCACCATTCGAAGGAGGCGACCGGAGCGGCACGGGCACTGAAACGCTCGAGGACATCGCGCGCGACGTCGCCCGTATGAACCACCGTGCCCGCCACCCTTTCACTGCGAAGCCGTTCGGCGGCGGCAACCGATGGCGCGCAGAGCAGGGCACCAATGGAATCGACGACGCGCCGGTTGATCTCTTCGATCATGAGCGGATCGCCGACGCGGAGTCCCGCCTCGACATGCACCAGAGGAATTCGCATCTGGGCGGCGGCCATGGCGCAACCGAGCGTGCTGTTTGTGTCGCCGAGGACGACGACGGCCCACGGCCGCTCCCTGGCGAAGATCTGTGACGCTCGCGTGAGAATGTCGGCGACCTGTTGGGCCGGGTCTGCCGCTCGCACATCGAGACAATACTGGGGTTCGGGGACACCGAGCTGCGTGTAGAAGACGCGCTGGAGCTGGTCGTCGAAGTGCTGACCGGTGTCGATCGTAAGCAACGGCCACCGCCGGGATAATGTCTCCGTCAGCACGGACGCCTTGATCACCTGCGGGCGGGTGCCATAGCAGACGGCGAGCCGGTCACTCGGTCCCCAAACAAGTGAGCTTCCTGATCGACTGCTCTCAGTCACGGGACCTCTGTTCGCGGTGCGCCATGTTGTTATCGCGTAGCCGATCGCCTTGACAGACGCCCAGTCATGTCAACGCCGCAACAGTTGGCGGTCCTGAACGTCAGGGAGGATGGGCGCACAAGCCAGGTCACGACCCCTGCTAAACCGACGCACGCTGCTTGCTTTCAGCTCCGGCTGGTTGCGGTCGAGAACAAGAACCCTCGGGATGCTACGACTTGCGTCCCGAGGGCTTCTTGACCGACTCGGGCACGCCGCGGCCGTCACTTGCCGTGCTCGCTACAACATTGATGGTCTGTTGCGAAATAGATCGTGGAACGATAAAGTGTGCCCTGGGACACAAATTTATGTGGATGTTGTTAAGGATCTTCAGTCCCGCCGACTTAACCGCACGCACCACCTAGTGATATGCGTGTCGCCTCCCAGAGCGTCCGTCGTCGGCGCGGTACGCGTGCCAATACGCAAATCAGACGCACGTATCCGAGCTCACGTATCCGAGCTATAGTTGCTGGTCCCAAGTAGTCCCCCTCGGACCGGTTGATTTACGAACGGTTGGCGTAGCACAGCGTAGCACACCGTAGCACAGCGTAGCACACCGTAGCACACCGTAGCACTGCATCGCACAGATCCAACGCGGGCTTCCGCCAGGAAGTATGACGCTTGGCGTGGTGACGGTCGACCGCGATGCGGGGGGTTCAGCTTCGAGACCGGAGCCGTCGATGTTGGCAGCAGCTACTAGTACGGCTGCAGCACCCTTCGGTCAGAGGGGTGGCTGGCAGGCAAGGAACGGTCAGGGCGTTGCCGAATTGCTGCGCACCCTCGACGCGGCCTCGGCCCTCGGGGCCCTCACGCTCGTGTTTCTCACGGCGAGCCTCGAGCACATGCCGTTGGGACTCAACGCGTTTTTGCTGCAACGCGTGAGCGTGAAGAACATCGTCGTCGTTGGCGTGTTTCTGTTCCTCTGGCGGCAGATCTTCGTCTTGTTCGGTTTGTATGATGCCACGCGGGCGCTCGACCGTCGCGATGAACGCACGCGCGTGATCGCAGCCTGCTCGATCGGGAGCGTCACGCTACTGGCGCTTCCACTGGTCAGCACCAACTCGTGGTTTCAGCCCTGGCACATCATCGCATTCGGGTTGATCGCGATTGCCGGCGGGCTCGTTTCGCGACAGCTCGTCTGGCTCGGTGCGCGAACATCGTCGCCTGGCGTAGCGCATCGCGTGCTCATTGTCGGCACCGGTCCGCGCGCGGTAAAGCTGTACGAGGACACGTGCATGCGTCAGCCATCGCGCTACGTGCTGGTCGGGTTCATCGACACGGATCCTCGGGTCGCATCGAACTTCGTGCGCAAGCGGCTGCTAGCCCCGGTCGAGCGCATCGACCAGGTGTTGATGGAGTATGCCGTTGATGAAGTGCTCATCGCGCTGCCGATCAAGTCGTGCTACGAGCTGATCCAGCAGGTGCTCGACAAGTGTGAGCGCGCGGGTGTTCAGGCGAACTACCTGGCCGACGTCTTCAGGACATCGCTGGCCCGGCCGCGGTATGAAGCGATGGATCAGACGCCCGTCGTCGCCATGAAGGTCGTCACGGACGACAGTCGCATGGTCATCAAGCGCGCGATCGACTTCGTCGGCGCGCTCGTGGTGCTCACGATTCTCAGCCCGCTCCTGCTCTCCATTGCGATCGCCGTCAAGCTCACGAGTCCGGGACCGGTCATCTACTCGCAGGTCCGGCACGGACTGCGTCGGCAACGTTTCGCGATGCTGAAGTTCCGAACTATGGTTGCCGATGCCGAGTCGCTGCAGGCGTCGCTCGAGGAGCTGAACGAGGCGACGGGTCCGGTCTTCAAGATCAAGCGTGACCCCCGATTGACGCCGTTCGGGGTTATGCTGCGGCGTTTCTCTCTCGACGAATTGCCGCAACTCCTGAACGTCCTCAAAGGCGATATGTCGCTCGTCGGGCCACGTCCGTTGCCGACTCGCGACGTCGCCCACTTCGGCGAGGCATGGCTCATTCGGCGGTTCAGTGTTCCCCAGGGGCTCACGGGACTCTGGCAGATCAGCGGCCGCAGCGACTTGTGCTTCGACGACTGGATGGCGCTCGACCTCCAGTACATCGATCGGTGGTCGCTCGCGCTCGACGCACGGATCCTCTTGCAGACACTTCCTGCAGTTCTCTCGGGCCGGGGCGCGAACTGAATGATGATGGACCACCGAGTGCGCTCGCGCGCTGTCTCCAGCATGCCAGCGCTGCTCCTCGCCAGTGGAATGCTGCTGTTACCGAGCAACGCGCTCGGCGGCCAATCACAGGCCGCGCCACCGGCCGCCGTGCCGGCAACGACAGCGGCGGCGACGATGCAGCAGAATGGCGCGGAGCCGCTGCGGCCGGGTGACGTCGTCAGACTCCGCATCTGGCGCGAGCCCGACCTGTCCGGAGAATTCCCGGTCGATGAGACGGGCGTCGTCGTGCTTCCCAAGATCGGCCCGCGGAGCGTCACGGCGGAGTCACCCGCCTCGCTCCGGGAAATGCTAGTTGGCGCCTACGCGAAGTTTCTTAACCACAACTCCATCGACGTGACGCTGCTGCGACGGATCCAGGTTCTGGGTGCGGTCCGTCAGCCCGGCGTCTATCCCGTTGACCCGACGATGACGATCAGTGACGTGCTCGCGGTTGCCGGCGGTACGACCACGGAGGGCGATCCGAACCGGATGGAGCTCATCCGCGCCGGCAAGCGTGTGGGGGGAACCATTTCCAGGGCGAGCCTCATTGGCGAATCACGCGTTCGCTCGGGCGATCAGATCTTCGTCCCTGAGCGAAGCTGGGTGCGTCGCAACAGTGGGTTTCTCGTGGCTGCGCTCATCACCGCCGGGGTGAGTACGGTCGTCACGCTCGCGACACGTTAGGCGAGCCATGGAACGTTCGTTGACACACCCGCCCTCCAGCGCCGGCGACTCGGAGTCGCTTCTCCTCCCGGATTGGGAGCAAACCCACATCGGGCGGTTGGATCGTGACGGTCGCGACATCCCGCGGATGCTGCGCCGCAACATCTGGCTGATCATTGGCAGCGGCATCGTCGCCATGGGCGCGGCGGCCGTCGTGACGCTCCGCCAGACCCCAGTTTACGAAGCGTCGGCGTCTATCCGAATCGATGAGAAGCAGTCGGGGTTGCCGGCGCTCGACATTCTCCAGACTCTGAGCGGGAGCGAAGTCAGCACGGAACGCCAGATGCTCGCGAGCCGCTCGGTCGCCGAGGACGTGGCGGATTCGCTTGCCTTGCAGGTGCGACTCGTTCGTCCGGTGGCGGTTTCGCGGGGCGCGTTGCTCGCCGACGTCCATACCGATCGCGATCCAGGCAACGCCCGTTATCGCGCTGAGCGGGTATCCGCTTCGCAATTCAGCATTCGGGACTCCGTCGGAACGGCGCTCACGGTCGTAGGCGTGAACGAAGCTCTCTCGTTGCCAGGCGTCAAGTTCCGTTTCACGCCCGCGGCCAGTCGCCACCAACTCATCGAGCTGGAGGTCGTGCCATTCGACGAGGCGGTGGAAGAACTCCGATCGACCGTCACGATCGATCGTCCTGACCGCGCTGTGAACATCATCGTGGTGAGCTACCGGACGACTGATCCGCGCCTCGCCCGCGACGTGCCCAACGCCATTGCGGCGCGGTTCATCGCGCGACGTCAGAAGGCGGGGCAGACGGCGACGCGGAGTACTATCTCGTTCCTGCGTGATCAATCCTCGAGGATGTCCGTGCAGTTGCGCGAGGCTGAAGACTCGCTACGGGATTACCGCACTCGTGAAGGCCTGGTCAGCCTTCCCGCGCAATCGAGCACGCAGATCACTCGTCTCGCCGAGCTACAGGCGCAACGTGGTGCTCTGGAGACGGAGCGATCGGCACTGGCGCGCCTCGTGCAGCTAGCCCGTGATTCGGCCGCCAAACGTCCCGGCGATGCGCGGCCGTTCCGCGACGTCCTCGCGTTTCCGACGCTCCTTCGCAACGAGTCGGCATCGCAACTCCTCGGGTCGCTGAACGTGATCGAGGACCGGCGTGCGGAATTGCTCAGCAAGCGATCGCCAGAGGATCCTGATGTCAAGGTGCTCACCGTGCGTGCCGCAGAGCTGGAGGATCAGCTGCGTCGCATTGGCGAAACGTACTTGCAAGGATTGACCGATCAGGTGACATCGATCGACGCGGCGCTCAGGAAAGCCGAACAGCGTCTCGAGACGATTCCCGCGCAGGAGGCACGCCTCGCCATGCTCGAGCGGGAAGCGAAGGGATATGAAGAGATCTATGCGTTGCTGCAGAGCCGTCTGAAGGAGGCGGAGATCGCTGCCGCGGTTCAAGATGGAAGTGTCCGGGTCGTCGATCCGGCGTTGCTTCCGCGCTCGGCGGTTGCACCGCGTCCAGCGGTGAATCTCTCGGTGGCGCTCGTCGTGGGCATGTTGTTAGGCGTTTCGGCCGGGTTGATGCGTGAGCTCACCGACAAGTCCGTGCATTCGCGCGACGACGTGCATGGCATCACGCGAAGGCCAGTCCTCGGCCTGCTGCCCGACATCCGGCCCGCGCGTGGACTGAAGCGGCTTGGTGGCACGGCGCGGTGGCGCGAGACGACGGCGTTTGGCACCTCGGCCGTGGCGGTCGCGGCCAATCAAGGCGATGGCGGGAGCGCGGCGCGGGAGGCATTCAATGGCCTGCAGGCGAAGATCGGTCTCGCGCTCGCGCCCGAGACACACCGTACGTTGATCGTCACGAGTCCCACACCTGGCGACGGCAAGACGACGGTCGCGATCAATCTCGCGGGAACGATTGCGCGTCACGGAAACCGGGTGCTCCTGATCGACGCAGACCTGCGACGCGGGATCGTCCACACGGTGTTCCAACTGGCGCGGTCGCCAGGATTGTCGGATGTCCTGTCGGGCGCCGTCGACACCGTCGGTGCGATCCGGATGGTGGACGTGACGGACGATCGGGTGTTGCACGTGCTGGCTTGCGGCACACCTAACGACGATCCGGCGATGGTGCTCGCGCCGGCTCAGATGCACGCGCTCATCACGCAATTGGCATTGGAGTTCGAGTGGATCATCATCGACTCCCCGCCGCTGAATGTCGTGGCCGATGCGGCGCTACTCGGGGCAACCGGCTCGGGCGTTCTGTTGGTCGCTCGCGCAGGCGTGACGTCGGGTGACGCGCTCGCCTACGCGACCGAGCAGTTGCACAGCGTGCGCGCAGAAATCGTGGGGACGATTCTCAATGGAATCGACAGGCGCGACGCGAGCTACGACACGAGTATGTACTCGTACCGGGAGTACGCGGCGACGTACGAATCGAGGTTGGACCGGTCCTAGAACGTATCATGCGCTCGGGGAGCCGTCCGCTGACGTCGGTCGCGGTCACGGTGGGAGACGGGAGGTTGTTTGAGAAGCGCGGCAGCACGCACGCCAGGTTCGACGCCGAGATGAAACCGTGGTGATGGCAGGAGGATCGCGCTCGATGACCGATCACGTGGCGAAACGCGAGTGGCAGGATGCCGCCTCGCTCACAAGGCTTCAGGTCTTGCCCATTCCCGAGAAGATGACTCCGCCGGAGTCTCCGAAGCGGACGGCACCAGAGCACCGGGTCGCGCACACGGAGCGCACGCCGCACATCGTCACCGTCGCGATCGAGGACTACTACAACAACTTCAAAGGCGTCATTGACCGCGCGAACTGGTCGCGTTTCGAGACACGCGTCGAAGCGAGCACACTGCGCACGCTCGATCTGCTAGACGAGTTCGGCATTCGAGCCACGTTCTTCGGTGTGGGGTGGATCGCGAACCGCATCCCCGACGTGTTCCGCGAAGTGGCGCGACGCGGGCATGAAGTGGCGAGCAAGGGATACACCCAGCGGGCGATCGCGGAGATGACTCCCGAGGAGTTCCGCGACGATCTCGCGAAGGCGCGAGAGGCATTGGAGGCCGCCTGCGGGCAGCGCGTGGTCGGCTACCGGGCACCCGGGTGGCTGGGCCCCGAGGACATGTGGGCGCTCAAGGTGCTGGCGGAGGAGGGCTACGCGTTCGACTCCAGCATCAAGCCGATGTTTCATTGGCGGTCGCCTCCCTTCACCGAACGATTTGCGCACTCGAAGTACTTCGGTGAGCGAACCTTGTGGGAGTTCCCCATCTCGACGGTCGGTGTTGGCAGGACGCTCATCCCGATAGGCGCGGGAAACTACTTCCGCCAGCTCCCCGATGTGGTGGTCCAGAGCGCGATCGCCCATTGGGATCACCGGTATCCCGGCGCACCGTTCGTCATGTACTTCCACACGTGGGAGCTCGATCCAGAGCAGCCGCAGATCACCGCTGCGCCGTTGCTGAATCGGATTCGTAAATACCGAAATCTCCACAAGGTTCCCGAGATCCTGCGTCGGTACTTCCATGGTCATCGGTTCGCGTGCATCGGGGATTACCTCGGGCTCCTGGAACCGAGGATGCCTCGCATCCCCGCGGAGGCCGCGCTGCCGATTCCGGTCGTTCGACGCGCCGATCTCGCGCCGACGGTTCCGGATGAAATAAACGACGAGGATCTCGCTTCGATTGGCATCGCAACGTTGCAGGAACCCGAGCGGATAGCGCCGCGCGAGCGCGTCGATGAGCTCAGGCAGGTACGCGAGCGGGTTACACTCGTCGTCCCGTGCTACAACGAGGAACACTCGCTGCCCTATCTGGCGAACACGCTGCGAAGCGTGCGCGATGCGCTTTCACGGAACTACGAGATCGAGGCGATCTTCGTCGACGACAATAGCAGCGACCGAACCTGTCAGGTGCTCGACGAGTTGTTCGCAGGGCACCCGGAAGTGGTGCGAATCCGCCACGAGACGAATCGCGGAGTCGCCGCCAGCATCCTGACCGGCCTTCGACATGCCGGCACCGAGATCGTGTGCTCGATCGACTGCGATTGCTCGTACGATCCACACGATCTCGCGAACATGATCCCGTTGTTGCGAGATGATGTGGCGCTGGTGACGGCATCGCCGTATCACCCCCAAGGCCGCGTGCACCACGTGCCGACGTGGCGTCTATTGCTATCCAAGTCGCTGTCGCGGATCTATCGCATCGTGCTTCGTCAGCCGCTGCACACCTACACGAGCTGCTTCCGCGTGTATCGTCGCAGTGCCATAATCGAGATCCAACCGGAGCGCGGCGGATTCCTCGGCATCGCAGAGCTACTCGGGAAGCTGGCGCTCTCTGGTGCCGAGATCGTCGAGCATCCGGCGACGCTCGAGGTGCGTGTGCTCGGGCACTCGAAGATGAAGATCCTGCAGACGATCGCGGGTCACCTCGGACTCATCACGTCATTGGCCTGGCAGCGCGTGGCACAACGGGCCCGTGTGGTTCCGGTGGTTGATCGCGCGAGTGCCGTCACACCCGCCGCCACGCCGACCGAGATGACGAATGGGTGACGGGCGACGCGTGATGCCGTCGGTAGGCATCGTTGGTGGAGGCGTGCTCGGGATGAGTCTGGCATGGCGGCTCCGCCAGCGCGGCTTCGCCGTCACTATCCTCGAAGGGGCGCCGAGCAGCGGCGGCCTAACGAGTCCGCAGTCGATTGGTGAATACACGTGGGACAGGTTCTACCATGTGACGCTGCAGTCCGACCTCAACCTCCGCGCACTGCTCGGGGAGATCGGGCTGGATCACCTGCTGCGCTGGGAAACGACGCGCACCGGTTTCTACGTCGATGGGAACCTGTACTCGATGTCGTCGAGTTTCGATTTCCTGCGGTTTCCACCACTGTCGCTCGTCGACAAGGGACGGCTCGCCGCGACGATTCTGCTGGCGTCGCGAATCAAGGACTGGCAACGCCTGGAGGCTATCCCGGTCACCGACTGGCTTCGCCGGTGGTCGGGACGCCGAACCTTCGATCGCATCTGGCTGCCGCTCCTCAAGAGCAAGCTTGGTGACAACTATCGGTTGGCCAGCGCGGCATTCATCTGGGCGATCATCGCCCGCATGTACGCGGCCCGTCGCTCAGGACTCAAGCGCGAATCATTCGGGTACGTCGAGGGTGGGTACGACACGGTGCTCCAGCGGTTCTCGGAACGGCTCGAGGAAAGCGGCGTCGAGATCGCATGCGGTAAGGCGGTGGCGCAGGTGACGAACACCGATGTCGGCGCGGATGTGACGCTGGCCGACGGGACGGTCCAGCGGTTCGACCGAGTGGTCGTCACGATACCCTGTCCGCGCGTCGCGGCGCTGTGCCCACAACTCACCGAAGCGGAGCGCGTTCGGCTCGGCCGAGTGGTCTATCAGGGAATCGTGTGTGCGTCGCTCCTGATGAAGCGGCCGCTGGCCGGCTACTACGTCACCAACATCACGGACGCCTGGGTTCCTTTCACCGCCGTGATCGAGATGACCGCGTTGGTCGATCGTGCACGCTTTGGTGGCAACTCACTGGTGTACCTGCCGCGATACCTCGCGCAGGATGATCCCGAATGGGCAAAGTCCGATGATGAGGTGCGTGAGGCGTTTCTCGCCGCGCTCGGGCGGATGTACCCCGGGTTCCGGCGAGACGACGTCCTGGCGTTCCATGTCGCGCGCGCGCGATACGTGCTTGCGGTGTCGACGCTGGACTACTCGACCGTGGCGCTGCCTCCCATCCGCACGTCGCTGTCCCATGTCTTCATCGCCAACTCGGCGCAGATCGCGAACGGAACGCTCAACGTCAACGAGACCATCGGGCTCGCGAACAGACAGGCATCGTACCTCGCCCACAGTTTCAGCGACCAGCCAGACGCGCGGTCGGCTCCCGGACCACATCGCGCAGCGATGTCGGCTGCATGACGAGCTCGCCGCGTCTCGCGAGCGTGTCGATGGACCTGGACAACGTGTGGTCGTATCTCAAGACCCACGGCGACGCCGGGTGGGAACTTCGGCCTTCGTACCTCGCGACGTTCGTTCCGTACGTGCTCGATCTGCTCGCGCAGGAACAGCTGCAGATCACCTTCTTCGTCGTCGGCGCCGACGCCGTCATTCCGGAGCACGGACCGTCGTTGAAGTCGCTGGTGCAGCATGGTCACGAAGTCGGGAACCATTCCTTCGAGCACAACCCTTGGATGGCGCGCTACGATCGTTCGCGGATGGAGGACGAGATCGCGCGCACCGAGGCTGCGATTCTCGCGTCCACGGGACGGCGTCCCATCGGGTTCCGCGGTCCGGGATACGCGTGGAGCGGTGAGCTTCTCGAGATCCTGAGTGAGCGCGGCTACCTGTACGACGCCTCGACGCTTCCGACCTATCTCGGTCCGCTTGCCCGCGCGTACTACTTTCGCACGACGAAGCTGAGCGAGGCCGAGCGCAACGAGCGCGCGCAACTGTTTGGTCGGTTCGCCGATGGATTGCGTCCCGCCAGCGCCTACTCGTGGAAGCTGCCCAACGGACGTACGCTGCTCGAGCTGCCGGTGACGACCTTTCCCGTCATCAAGGTCCCGTTTCACCTCAGTTACCTGATGTACATCAGCCGATTCTCCGAGCGGCTGATGGTGGCGTACCTCGGCGCCGCGTTGCTCGCGTGTCGCCTTGCCGGCACCGAGCCGAGCTTCCTGCTCCATCCGCTCGATCTGATCGACGCGAAGCAGGAGCCGAGACTGGCGTTCTTTCCGGGCATGGACGTGCCGGCGAGACGGAAGGCCGAGCTGTTCCGGCGGGCCGTTCGCATGCTTCGCGAGCATTTCACCATCGTGAACATGAGTGCGCATGCTCGCTCTCTGCTTGCTCGCAACAATCTGTCGGTGCATTCATCGGTCGCGTCGGGTCCAGTCGTCTCGGTTCAGAGGTAGCGTCGTATGTGCGGGATCGTTGCCATGGTGCAGCTGGATGGCACACCGGTGGACCTGCCGCTGCTCGCTCACATGGCGGCGGCTCTCGACCATCGCGGGCCCGACGATGAGGGCCACGTGGTCGACGGGACCGTCGGCCTCTATCACAAGCGGCTGTCGATCATCGACCTGAAGACCGGCCAGCAGCCGATGACGCGCCATCGCTCGACGGTCACGTTCAATGGTGAGATCTACAACTACGTCGAGCTTCGGGGTGAGCTGAAGCGACGCGGGCGGAGATTCCAGACGACGTCCGATACGGAGGTCATCCTCGCCCTGTACGAGGAGCGTGGCCTGGACTTCATTCCGGCGCTCAATGGGATGTTCGCGTTCGTGCTGTACGATCGCAACCGCCGCTGCCTCATTGCCGCGCGCGATCACTTCGGCATCAAGCCGTTGTACTACCGTGCCGACGACCGGCGCGTGGTGTTCGCCTCCGAGATCAAGGCGTTACTCCGGCACCCGGACATCGAGTCGTCGCCGGACCCCGATGCGCTGCGCGACTATCTCACGTTCCAGTTCGTGTTGGGCGACGCGACACTGTTCGCCGGGATTCGCAAAGTACAGCCCGGGCATTTCGTCGAGCTGAACGTCGACTCAGGTGCGATCCGCACCGTGCGATACTGGGAACCGCGATTCCAGGTCGATCCGCATCACACGGAGGAATACTTCGTCAGCGAGGTGCGTCGCCTGCTGGAAGACACCGTGTCGATCCAGATGCGAAGCGACGTGTCAGTCGGGACGTATCTCAGCGGTGGTATGGACTCGAGCATCGTGACGCGCCTCGCCGCCGCGCGGAGTCCGGGGCGGCTCAAGGCATTCACCGGTGTGTTCCGCGAGGGGCCGGAGTTCGACGAGTCACGGTACGCGCAGGAAGTGGCCGCCGCATGTGGAGCCGATCTGCATCAGATCGTCCCGACGGAGGATGACTTCGTCGATCTGCTTCCGCGCCTGATCTACCACATGGATGAACCGGTCGCGGGGCCAGGTTTGCTGCCGCAGTACGTCGTCGCGAGAGCGGCGGCTCGCGAGGTGAAGGTCGTGTTGGGTGGCCAGGGTGGCGACGAGATCTTCGGCGGCTATGCTCGCTATGTCGTCGCCTACCTCGAGCAGGCGCTCAAGGGTGCCATCTTCGAGACGAACGAAGAGCTCGAGCACATTGTCTCGCTGACGTCGATTATCCCGAACCTGCCTTATCTCCGGAGCTACGTGCCCATGCTGCGCCAGTTCTGGCGCGGTGGGGTGTTCGACTCGATGGATGAGCGGTACTTCCGGCTGGTCGATCGGAGCGCCGGTGCGCTGAGTCTCTTCAACGAAGATTTCCGCTCGCTCTACGATCAGCGTGAGATCTTCGCGCGATTCCAGCGCGTGTTCAACCATCCCGAGACGCGGTCGTATTTCAACAAGATGACGCACTTCGACCTCGTGGCGAGCCTCCCGGCGCTGCTGCACGTCGAGGATCGTGTCACAATGGCCGCGTCGATCGAGTCACGAGTGCCGCTTCTCGATCGTCGGCTCGCCGAGCTCGTGGCGAGCGTCCCGCCAGTGATGAAGTTTCGCGGCGGTGAGCTGAAGTACGTGCTGAAGCGCGCTGCGCGAGACCTGCTCCCGACGTCTGTGTACGAGCGTAAGGACAAGATGGGATTTCCAGTTCCGCTGCATCTCTGGATGCGCGGGCGTGGCGGCGAGTTCGTCCGGGACACCCTCCTCTCGCCCACCTGCTTCACGCGCGGCCTGTTCGATCGTGACGCCATCGAGCGCCTCACGCTGGAAGACAAACCATTCGACCGGCGACTCTGGGGGGTACTCAACCTCGAGCTCTGGTACCGCGAATTCGTCGACGACTCCAACCGCCAATCCAAGCTTGCATGTCTTCCGAGCTCCGCGATACCGACGATCATCCCTGGCATCTGAGCAAGATCGGCGTCGTCGGCCCCGGAATCGTTGGGATGCCGATGGCCGCCTTGCTTGCTCGCGCGTCGATGCGCGGCGTGCTGGCTACGAAGCCGCGGGTCGTGGTCGTGCAACGTGCGTCTGCGACATCCGGCTGGAAGGTCGATGCCATCAATGCTGGCCGCTCGCCGATCGGTGGCGTCGAACCCGATCTCGACGCCGTGGTGGCGGAGACGGTCGCGGCAGGCGTCCTGAGCGCAACGCATGACATGACGGCGATTGCCGACGCCGACGCCATCCTCATTTGCACGCAAACGGATCGCGACGGCCTCGGTCCCGACTACGGCCCGCTCTTCGCGGCGGTCGGTGACCTGGCGCGCGCGATCCGGGCGACGCCACGGTCGCGCGCGCCGGTCGTCGTGTTCGAGTCGACGCTCGCGCCATCCTCGATGCACACGGTCGTTCGCGAGGAGTTCGCCCGCCACGGCCTCATCGAAGGGCGTGACGTGCTACTCGGCAACAGCCCGAATCGCGTGATGCCGGGGCGTCTGGTGCATCGCGTGATGACGTCCGACAAGCTCGTCGCGGGGCTGACGCCAACGACGCCACGCCGCATCGCGCGCCTGTACGGCACGATCATGACCGAGGGCACGCTGCATCAGACGAACAGCCTGACGGCCGAGATCGTGAAGACGCTCGAGAACGCGTATCGCGATGTCCGCATTGCATTCGCGGCCGAAGTGGCGCGGTTCTGCGACGCACGCGACATCGACTTCTACGAGGTGCGTCGGCAGTGCAACGAGCAGATCGGACAGACCGATCGCGCGTCGACCGATCCGGGTGCAGTACCGACGGGCGCACTACTCATCCCCGCCATCGGTGTCGGTGGGCACTGCCTCCCGAAGGATGGCATCCTGCTCTCGTGGCGTCGCATCGAGCGCGACGCAGGCGAATCGCAAAGTTTGTTTCTGGAGTCACGCCGAATCAACGACGAAGCACCAGCGGAGGCGATCCGACTCGCGGAGCACACGTTTGGTATTCTCGACGGACGCCATGTCGCACTCATGGGGACCGCATACAGGTTCGACTCGGAGGACACGCGCAACTCGCCGACGCTGACGCTTGCCCAGCTGCTGCTGGCGAAGGGGTGCCGCGTGTCGCTTCACGATCCGTACGTGCGCCCAGGCGATCAGAACCTGCAGCTCACCGGGCTCGATCCGCACTTCACGCAGGACATGAGCGCCGCCGTCGACCATGCCGACTACCTGTTCTTCTGCACGGCGCATCGCAGGTATCTCGATGAATGGGAGAGCATTCGTCGTCGGGCGCGCTCGGTGCGCGGCGTGTTCGACGGGTGCAATCTCCTCAACCGCCAGTCGGTCGGGGCAGATCTTCGTTACGCCGGAATTGGCCGAGGAGCGGGCGTGCCCGAGCCCGAAGTCGTGAACGCGGTTCTGGGCGGATTTCGCATCGTCGAACAGCGCGTCGCGAACGAGCTGGTGGAACTGATCGAGTTTCTGAACACGGAATACACTGCTGACGAATTCAATCGCGCGGACTTTCGCGAGGTACAACGGTTGGCGGCGACGTGTGGCACCGGCTGCGCGATCGTCGATCCACGTCCGCTGGACGAGGGCAACGCCGTGGCGTCCGTCGAAGCGATCCTCTCGTCACGGCTGGTTTCACGAGCGCGACATGCACAGTCGCGCCAGGTGTGAACGGAGGCGAGCGCATGACGACTTCTGGATCTGCGTCGAGTCGTCCGCCGGTCGCGATCGTCGGCGCGGGGATCGCGGGACTAGTGGCTGCTCGCGAGCTGCGCCGCCGCGGGATCCCCGTCGTCGTCTTCGAGGCGAGTGCGCAGGTCGCTGGCATGGCCAAGACCGTTCGCGACAGGGACGGTTTCTCGTGCGACATCGGCGCGCATTTCATCACGAACCGACTGGCCAAAGAGATTGGCGTCGCCGACGCGTGCCGCACGGTCCGCTCGTACGGCGAGACAGTGGTGCTGGGGGGGGCGACCTACAGCTATCCGTTCGGGCTGATGCGTTCGCCGCGCTTTCTGAAGGATGCGATCGCGTCGCGTATCCCGGGGCGAGCGCCCGCCCATGCCCCGCAGTCGGCCGCGGAATGTTTCCGTCGCGAGTACGGCGACCGGTTGGCGAACGAGATCGCGATCCCGCTCATCGAAGCCTGGTGCGGAGCGCCGGCGGATGAGCTGTCGCCAGCGGTCGTCGAGAAGTTGGCCGGCGGGGCCCTGCAGGCGCTCTGGTTGAAGGTGGCGAGCCGCCTCACGCGACGCGCGGTCGCGAGCGGCTATTGCCGCGAGCAACCGGAGAGCGTGCGGGTCTGGCACGTGTATCCGGAGGCGGGCGTCAGCACACTGTGCGAGCACCTCGCCAAGGACCTTGCGGATGCCATTCGGCTCGAGACGCCGGTCGAGAAGATCCTCGTCCACGACGGTCGAGCGGTGGGCGTGCGCGTGAAAGGCGTCGAACGGGAGGCGTCGGCGGTGATCAGCACGGCGCCGGTGCACATCCTGTCCAAGCTCGTCGAGGGCACGACGGCACTGAACCACCTCGCGCGATTCCAGTATCGGCCGATGGTGTTCGTGAATCTGCGCCTCACCGGCCGAAACCTTCTGCCTGACACCGTGACGTGGACGCCGGAGTCGCGTTTCCCATTCTTCCGACTGACGGAGGCGCCGCGCTCCATGCCGTGGCTTGCGCCAGACGGGAAGACCATCATCACCGTCGATATCGGCTGCAACGTCGGCGATGAGATCTGGAAGATGCCGGAAGACCGATTGGGCGACTTCTGTCTCGACCACCTCGAGCCGATCATCCCCGGCGTTCGGCAACGATTCCTCGGCGCGTACGTCGCGCGCACGCCCATCGCGTATCCGATGTTTCTCACCGAGTACGAGGCGGATCGTCAGCGCTTCGAGCGGTCCACGGGCGTCGACGGTCTCTACAGCATTGGTCGAAACGGCGAGTTCGCGCACATCCTGATGGAAGACATCTATTGGCGGACGTTGCGCCGAATGCACGGGCTGACCGTGGATGGAGCACGCGGAGCCATGACGCCATCCCATGCGTCCGCTGGCGAAGTACCGCAGGCCCGCGTCGATGTCGTCGGGCATCGCTAGACGCTCGCGGGTATCGCTCGCCGCGCTGGCCCTCATCGCGGCTTTGATATGACTGAGCGTCTGTCAAGGGACATCCTACGGTCGCGTGCTACAATCAACATTGGCAATGAGAGGCAACACCTGCGACGAACGAATCGAATGACGTGGAAGCCAGAGGCGCCAGCAAGCGGATGCGACGATGATCCTGCTGAGATGCGCCGATGTCGGGATTCCTCCCCGCGGCATGAAATAGCTTCGTCCGGAGCCGGCTCTCCGCAGCGAACGGCAGCGTTTGTTCAGGGAGCGGCCGCTGTCGATTTCTCGTATAGCTCAACGCTCTGCTGGCACGTCCGACGTATCCAGGATCGGCTTGATGACGGCACGCGGACGACGCGTCTGGACGAAAACTTCGGCCGCTGTCTCGCCGTTCAGCACGACGGCGTCAAGCGTGCAGGCTTCCAGCAGAGGGCCTGATGCTACGTCGGCTGCCTTGCAGATCGCCAGTCCTCGTGCTCGGTCCTGCGGTTGGAGGTCGTTCGAATAGAATGGCGTGCCGGGTATGCCCACTCTGATCGTCGTGGCAACGGCGAACAGCACGACTGGTTCGGCGGTACTCGCCAACTGTCGGCAAATGCGTGGTCCAGAGAGCGAAGGCAACCGGCGCGTTCAATATCACGCCGTTGGCCGTCGCGAGTTGTCTCACGTTTCGCTGGGATTGCCGATCAGGCCGCGCGGTTGCTGCGCCTCGCGTCCCAGGCCCACGTGCGCGTCGACATACCTGGCGTGGAGAACGGCGCGCACTCTGGTGTCGCTCTCACTGCTGATGACGTACTGGTTGCTCCGTCGGGACACCTGCACACCCGTGAGAAGCAACGTCTCCTTGCCGTCTGCGAGCGTCACCGTACTGCCATCGATGACCAAACGGTCCGGCTCAACCAACAGCGCCACGCGGGTCATACCCATCTGCGTGGCAATGCCCTTGTCGAGCGACGCATTGGGCCAGTTGGGCGTTTCGGCGGCCGGGGGGTGGCGCGCGCTCCGCGAGCGGCGGCGGCGGCTCGCGATGTGCGCCGCGAGGAGTTGGCGGGGGATGCGTCCGGCAAACGGCGGCGCCCCGGTGAGCAGCTCGTAGGCTAGCACGCCCCGCGCGTACAGGTCGGCCCGCGTGTCGATGTTCGGGTCGGGCGCTCCCTGAAGCGCCACGTCGAGCTCCTCGGCGATGATGCCCTGTACACGCGGATCCGCGACCGCGCGCGCGATCTCGTGCGCGGCAAGGCAGGGTGACGAGCCCTGACCCTGGTGGTTGGAGGGACGCCTGCTCATCGGGCACCTCGAGCGGCCCCGGCTAGCGAATGGGAGTAAGCAGCCGCGTGAGTGGGGCCATTTTGAGGATCGAATGCCGGATAAACCCGGACACTGCATGACCCGATTCGGCGAACGAACGCCGAATCACGGGGGAGGCGGCTACGGCAACCGCATTCCGGAAGGCATTACACGTTGAACCGGAACAGCAGCACGTCGCCGTCCTGCACTACGTACTCCTTGCCTTCGGCGCGCATCAACCCCTTCTCCTTCACCCCCTTCCACCCGCCGTTCGCCATGAAGTCCGCGTAGCTCGCCGTCTCCGCCTTGATGAATCCGCGCTCGAAGTCGGTGTGGATCACGCCCGCCGCCTGCGGCGCCGTGTCGCCGCGATGGATCGTCCACGCGCGGACCTCCTGCTCGCCCGCGGTGAAGTAGGTCTGCAGGCCGAGCAGATGGAAGCCGCCCTTGATGAGTCGATCGAGCCCGGCCGACTCGAGGCCGAGCGACGCGAGGAAGTCCTTGCGATCCTCCGGCGGCAGCTCGGCGAGCTCGCTCTCGATCTTGGCCGAGAAGGGGACGATCTCGGCCTGCTCGCCGCTGGAGGCGATCGCAGTGCGTAGCGCCTTCAGGTGCGGGCCTTCGTCGCCGGCGAGCTCCGCGTCGGTGACGTTCGCGGCGTAGAGGATCGGCTTCGCGGTGAGCAGCGACAACGGCTTGAGAAGCGCGAGCTCGTCGGGACCGAGGCGCGCTTCCCACAGGCCGCGACCATCCTTCAGGAACTCGTGCGCCTTCTCGATCGTCGGCAGCTCGGCGAGCGCCTCCTTGTCGCCGGTCTTCGCCGAGCGCTTCACGCGATCCAGTCGCTTCTCGACGGTGGCGAGGTCGGCGAGCGCGAGCTCGAACTCGATCACCTCGCGATCCCGCACTGGATCCACCGAGCCCATCACGTGCAGGATGTCGTCGTCGTCGAAGCAGCGCACGACGTGCACGATCGCATCGGTCTCGCGGATGTTGGCGAGGAACTGGTTGCCGAGCCCTTCACCCTTCGACGCGCCGGCGACGAGTCCCGCGATGTCGACGAACTCCACGGCGGCGGGCACGGTGCGCTGCGGCTGCACCACGCGCGCGAGCTCCTCGAGCCGGTCGTCCGGCACGTTCACCCGTCCGACGTTGGGATCCTTGGTCGCGAACGGATAGTTCGCCGCGAGGACGCCGGCGGAGGTGAGGGCGTTGAACAACGTCGATTTGCCGACGTTGGGGAGACCGACGATACCGAGTCTGAGCATTGTGCGTGCTGAGTGTCGCGCGAGCGGCCGGCCGGCACGGTGCCGGGCGGGAGCCTCGTAAGCTAATCGCGCGGCGCGCGGCTCTGGACGTCGAGCGCGGCCTTCATTCCCTGACGCGCCCACGCTTCGATGGCCTCGGTCATCACCGGCATCAACGCGCGGATCGACTCCGCGTCGCGCTTGCCGACGGCCCCGAGCACGAAGTCCGAGAGCGGCCCACCGGGCGCACGGTCCGGGTCGCCGACGCCGATGCGGAGACGTGGATACTGCTGCGTGCCGAGCGACTGCTGCACGGACTTCAAGCCGTTGTGCCCGCCCGCGCCTCCCTCGGCGCGGAGCCGCCAGCTGCCGACGGGGATCGCGACCTCGTCGACGAGCACGAGCAGGTCGTTCGCGGCCGACCAGAATGGGCGACGCGCGTACTGCACCAGCGCCGCGCCGGAGAGGTTCATGTACGTCTGCGGCTTCACGAGGCGCACCGTTTCCTTCATGCCCGCGAGCTGTCCCTGCGCGACCTTGGCCTGGCCATCCTTCTTCCAGCCGTCGAAGCCCCACCGCTCGGCGAGATGATCGGTCAGCCACCAGCCCACGTTGTGCCGGGTGTGCTCGTACTCTTTCCCCGGATTTCCGAGGCCCAGGATGACCTTCATCGGTTCGTCGTCGGCGTGAAGCTGCGCGTCATGCGACGACGGCTCCGGCCCAGGTGGGCGGAGCCGTCGTCCGAGTGCGGCGAGGAGCGAGCGAATCTTACTTCGCGTCCTCTTCTTCCTTCGTCTTGCGGATCAGCTCCGGCTCGGCGGCGGCGGCATCACCTTCCGGCGTCGCCTCGACCACGGCGCGCGGCGCGATCACTGCGCAGATCGTCGCATCCTCGTCCGTGAGCACTTCGAGTCCCTCGGGCAGCACGATGTCGCGGACGTGCAGCGAGTGACCCATCGCGAGATGCGTCACGTCGACGTCGATGTGGTTCGGGATGTTCGACGGATCGACGCGCACCTCGATGCTGTGCAGGATCTGCTCGAGCAGCGCGCCGCTGAGGCGCACACCCTCGGGCACACCGACGTAGACCAGCGGGATGTCGACGATGACCTTCTCACCGGCGACGAGCTCCTGGAAGTCGACGTGGAGAATCTGCTTCTTGAACGGGTGCCGCTGGATCTCGCGGATCAGCGTCTTGGTGACGGCGCCGCCGAGCGTGAGCTCGACGACCGTGCTGCCAGTCGCGATCTGCGAGAGCAGCTTCTCGAGGTCGCGCGTGACGAGCGACAGCGACTGCGCCTCGCGCGCGTGTCCATAGACGACGGCGGGGACCCGACCGGCCGCGCGGAGCTTGCGCGCGACGCCCTTGCCCTTGTCCGTGCGCGTTTCCGCGCTGAGTGATGCGATTGCCATTGATTCGAATCCTTGATGATGCGTCTTCGACTGCAGCGAACCACGATCCCGGTGCGACTCTCAGGCGGCTGCGTCCGCCCTACCATGCCGGTGGTCCCTCGTTGGGACCAGATCGCGGTGACGTACAAACTACTGGAACTACCCGTTCATCGGTGAACAGTTTGTCGGTTTTTCGGCCTGCCTCGGTCAGCTCCGCCTTCCCGAGGCAGGCCGAAAAACCGATAACCGACGAACCGACGAACCGCCTTCTGCCCCTAGTCGAACAACGAGCTCACACTCTGCTCGGCATGCGTGTACCTCACCGCCTTGCTCAACAGCTCGCCAACCGAGAGTACTGTGAGCGAATCGAAGCGCCGCTCCGGAGGCAGGTTGATCGTGTCGGTGACGACGACCTCCGTGATCGGAGCACTCCTCAACCGCTCGACCGCTGGACCACTGAACAACGCGTGCGTGGCGCAGACGTAGAT
This sequence comes from Gemmatimonadaceae bacterium, assembly GCA_036008805.1. Taxonomy (GTDB): domain Bacteria; phylum Gemmatimonadota; class Gemmatimonadetes; order Gemmatimonadales; family Gemmatimonadaceae; genus AG11. The sequence goes on along the minus strand of DASYMZ010000185.1, from coordinate 68,153 downwards.
GTCGTTGGCACCGAGGGCCTTGAGCGCCCGTGCCGCCTCCGTCACCGTTCCCGCCGTATCGATCATGTCGTCGGCGAGGATGCAATCACGACCCTCCACGTCGCCGACCACGTTCACCACCTCGCTCACGTTCGCGCGCGGGCGCCGCTTGTCGATGATCGCCAACGAGGCGTCCAATCGTTTCGCGAAGCCGCGCGCCATCTTCGCCGATCCGACATCGGGGGCCACGATGACCGTGTCCTTCAGATGCTTCTTCCTGAAGTGCGCCGTCAGCACCGGCATCGCGTAGAGGTGGTCGACGGGAATGTCGAAGAACCCCTGGAGCTGATGCTGGTGAAAATCCACGCCGAGCAGACGATCCGCGCCGGCGCCGGTGATCATGTTCGCCATCAGCTTCGCGCCGATGGCGACACGGGGCTGATCCTTTCTGTCCTGCCGCGAGTACCCGTAGTACGGCATCACGACCGTGATGCGTGCCGCGCTCGCCCGCCGCGCGGCGTCGATCAACAGCAACAGCTCGATGATGTTCTCGGCCGGTGCATTGGTGCTCTGCACGATGAAGACGTCGTTGCCGCGAACGTTCTCATCGATGCGGATGAAGATCTCACCATCCGCGAACCTGTTGCACGTCACCTTGCAGAGAGCGATCCCGAGCTGACGTGCGATCTCCTCCGCGAGTGGCCGGTTCCCCGTGCCCGACAGCAGCTTGAACCCGTGAGAGGGTACGGCCAACCCGTCCATGCAGAGCCTTGTAAAGTAATGTGGGAGAGCGACTTAATCAATTTGCGCCGGGTCAGCGCAGCATTCCCCCGCGTGGATTCGAACCACGATTCCGACATCCAAAGTGTCATGTCCTGCCATTGGACGACGGGGGAGTCACGGCAATCTAGCGCAATCCAGCACTGCAGGAAGTTGGGGTGAGTGCTCGAAAACGAGCCGCGGGCAGTACTGCCACGCTCGTTCTCGCCGCATCGGACATCCATGCCCGGAGGGAGTCTCACCTCCACTATTCGGAAGGACGCGCCCCGCAGTTTGGGAAGGGGTCAGACTCCGCTCAAAATCGGTACGGCTCCCGCTAAGTGGAGAGGTCCACGGGCTCCACTCGCTCCGCGGTGCGTGTGAGCAGCACGCGCGGGGCGGGTGTACGTCCCTCGGCGACGAACTGCGGCAGGTCGACGCGCGACTCTGCCGGGAACACACCGAAGACGGCCGAGCCGGAGCCGCTCAGCATGGCGGGCGCGAAGCCCGCGGCGCGAAGCTGCTCCACAATCGAGGAGATCTGTGAACGCCTGGCGGCGACGACCGGCTCGAAGTCGTTGACGGCGTACGATGCGAGCGAATCCCATTGAGCGAGCGACGCGACGTCGAGAGGGTCGGCCACACCGTGAAGCGACTCGGCCGAGCGAGACGACGCGAGCCATCCGTAGGCGTCGGCCGTGTTCACCGCGAATGCGGGAAGCACGAGCAGGACCTCACGCTGTGGCGGCGCCGGCAGCGCGAGCAGGCGCTCTCCGCGTCCCCAGCCGAGCGCGAATGGCTGGCTCGTCGTGAGGAATGGCACATCGGCGCCGAGTGTCGCGGCGAGCGCGCGCAGCGCAGTCTCGCCGATCGGCGATGGCGCCAGCGCGTCGAGTGCGCGCAGCACCGCGCCGGCGTCGGCGCTCCCGCCCCCAAGCCCAGCGCCGACCGGGATCCGCTTGGTGAGCTCGATCGCGAAGCCGGTGGGCCAGCCCGTCGCGCGCGCATACGTGTCGGCGGCGCGCCACGCGAGATTGCGCTCGACCGGCCCGAGCTGCCGCGCATCAACCTCTCCCACCACTTCGAGCGAGCGGCCGCCGTCGACGATGCGCACGACGAGATCGTCGGCGAGCGCGAGACGGAGAAAGAGCGTCTCGAGCTGATGGAAGCCGGACTCTTCGCGAGCGAGGATCCGGAGCCGGAGATTGACCTTGGCCTGCGCAGCGACGCGCGCGGCGCGCGGGCGCGCCACGCGGTCACCCGTGCTCATGCGCGTGGAGTGACCGGCTCGGACTCGGCGTCATCCGCATCCGCGTCGGCCGACGCTGCCGCGTCGGGAGGCGCCGCGGACGTCGTGCGAGTCGCGCCTCCGATGTCGCCGAGCGAGAGGCCCGCGCGCAGGAAGTACCAGGCGCCGATGACGGTGATCGGGATGTAGGTCAGTGAGTGATAGACGATCGCCCACGCGACGGCGGTGTCGCTGCGCACGCCGTAAAGGCCGAGACCGAGCTGGCTGAACAGCTCGAACACGCCGAAGAAGCCGGGCATCTGGGGCGCGGCGACGCCGATCGCGACGAGACCCTGGAGGAAGAGTGCCGCGCTGAAGGGCACGGCGATACCGAACGCCTTGAAGCCGATCCAGAAAGCGAGCGCGTTGCACAGCCAGTGCGCGATGGTCCACCCGAGCACGGCGACGAACCGGCTTGGCGAGCGCAGCACGCTCAAGCCGTGGATGATCGACGAGACCGCGTCGCGGCCCTTCTGCTTGAGCCGTGGCGGAAGCCGGCGGGCCACCAGCTCGTAGAGCGAGAGCACGTGATCGGGGAAGAACACGACCGCGTACATCGCCGCCGTGAGCCCGACGATCGCCACGATGCCGACGAATGCGTACGATGCGATCGGGCGATTCATCACCTGAGCGCCGCTCGGAAAGATCGGGTCGAGCATGGCCAGGAACATCAGGCCGAACATCACCACCATGTCGAACAGGCGATCCACGGCGAGCGACGCGAACGCGGCGGGGAAGGACACCGCCGGGGTTGACCGCGAGAGCGCATAGGCGCGTGCGGGCTCGCCTGCGCGAGCGGGGAGCACGTTGTTGATCATCATGCCGATCACCGTCGCGCTCCACAGCGGCGCGAAGGGAAGATTCGGCGCGACGGGATCGAGGATGGGGCGCCAACGCCGCGCGCGCAGCGGGAAGGTGCACGTCGCGACGATGGTCGAGAGGGCAAGCAGGGCGATGTTGGCGTGACGCACCTGCGTCGCCACTTCGCCGAACTTGATCCCCTTGAACGCCAAGACGAGAAACCCCGCGCTCAGCAGGATACCGAGGGCGCTACGCCAACCGAATTTCATGCGGGAGCCCGGTCAGTCCGTGAGAGCGAGATCGAGGAGGTCGAACAGCTCGCCGAGTGTATCAGCATCGACTGGTCCTCCCGCGCCGCGCACCTGCTCGCGGATCTCGATGCAACGCTCGATGGCAGCGCGCCCGCGATACAGCAGCACGTCGATCGGCACGGGCGGTTGCTCCGGAATCTCGACGGGCGCGCTGAGCCGCTCGGTCTGGAGAGTGCCGAGCTTGCGAATGCCGGCATCGAGGAGCGAGCCGAGCTCCTGCGGAGCCGACGGAGCCCCGACCGCGACCGCGGCCATCGCGATGGCGGCGGGACGATCGCGCTCCTGCGGAATCGCCGAGGGAGGCGCGACGGCCGGTGCACTGACCGGCGTCATGACCGACGGCGAGCCGGCGGGCGTGGGATGCGCGGCGGGCGCGGCTGCGGGGTCCGGTACGGGCGGCACCGCGACCGGAGCCTCCGCCGCTTCCGGCGCCGAGGGCGCCTCGGCTGGAGCGACCACCGACTCCGTCGCGCTCGGCTCGGCGTCACGCCGGAGTGCGCGCAGCCGACTGGCGAGCGAGCCGGGGGCGTCGCCGGGCTGGGCGAGCATCGCGGCGACCTGGTCGAGCGAATCGAGCGCGCGCGCATCGAGCTGCACGACGTCGTCGTTGTGCGACGCGACGAACTCGGCGACGTCCGTCTCGCCGAAGCTCTCGGCGGCCTGACGCAACCCGCGCAACGCCTGCCGGAGCGCGCGGCGGACCCGCTCGCGCGCGAGGTCGTCGCGTGCGCTGCGTGCATCCGAGACGAGCCGGCGAAGGTGCTCGCCCTGGCTCACGACTTCCAGGCGGAATCGCTCAGCGGGAGAAGTCGGCGGATTCGGCGCCGTCTGGACCACGGTCGGGCCATCATCCTGGTAGAACAGCTCGGCGATCGGCACGACGCGCTCGGCTTCCGTCTCGCGTTCCTGCATGTCGTCCAGCGTGGCCGCGAAGCGAGCGAGCTCGGGGCTCGCGGGATCGATGGCGGTGCGGACCCGCATCGCGGCGGCGATGGCGCGCAGCAGGGTGGCCGCGGCCGCGAGCACGGCGACACGCTCGCGGCTGAGCTGCGGCTCGCCGCGCTCGAGCGGGTGTGCGGCGTGCTCGGTGGCCTCGAGCACGTCCGCGAGCGAGGGGTGATCCTTCACGCCGGCGATGCCGCGCAGCGCGCGCACGCGCCGGAGAACGTTGGTGGCGGCGTCGCGATCGGAGGGCCGCGTCGCGAGCAGCTCGGCACCCGCGCCGATGTTCGCCACTTCCGTCATGAGGTAGCCGCCATCGGCGGCGACGGCTGGACTGGACTTCGGCGTGGCCTGACGAGCGGGCGCGTAGCGCGCGAGCTCGTCGATGCGCGCGCGCGAACGCGCGTCGTCGCCGGCGCCCCACGCGCGCACGTTGCGCAGGAGCAGCTTGCAGTCGTCCACCGCGGCGACGAGCGCGCCACTGAGCGCCGGATCCCAGCGTGCGCTGCCGCTGCGAAGGGCGTGACCGATGCGCTCGATTCCGGAGGCGATCTCGGCGAACGCGGACAGCTTGGCCATCGTCGCGCTGCCGCGCAGCGCGCGCGCCGTGCGCTGGAGCGCCTCGAGGTCCGGCCCGGTCGCGCCGCCCTGCAGTATCAGCGCGTCGAGCTGCTCGACGTACTCGCTGGCTTCGAGGACGAAGAAGTCGATAAATCCCGCAGGGGCCGTCATGCCGGCTCCGGTCTGGTGAGCAAGTGAGAGCGCGACACGAAGTTAGGCCGGGTGGCGTGCGGAGTCCATCGCCGCGCGCAGCTCGCGCACGGCGCTATCGAGACCCACGAAGATGGCGCGCGAGATCACGTGATGTCCGATGTTCAGCTCCTCGATCTCGGGGACGGCGGCGACTGGTCCGACGTTCCCGGTGGTGAGGCCGTGTCCGGCATGGACCGCCAATCCAAGCGACGCTCCGAAGGCCGCCGCGTCACGAAGTGCGTCGAGCGCAGGACCTTCACCGGGCGCGTGCGCGTAGCGCCCCGTATGCAGCTCGACGGCATCGGCGCCGAGGTCGTGCGAGCGGGACACGCTGTCCCGATCGGGGTCGATGAAGAGGCTGGCGCGGATCCCGTCGCCGCGCAGGCGAGCGAGCGCGGCGCGGATCGTGGCGGCGGCGGGCGCGAGCGCGAGTCCACCCTCGGTCGTGACCTCCTCTCGGCGCTCCGGCACCAGGGTCACCTGGTGCGGACGCAACCGGGCGGCAAGATCGAGCATCTCAGGGGTACAGGCGATCTCCAGATTGAGCACCGTAGTGACGGCGGAGGCGATCGCATCGATGTCAGCGTCCTGGATGTGGCGGCGATCTTCGCGCAGATGCGCCGTGATCCCGTCGGCTCCGGCTCGCTCGCAGACCGGAACGGCATGGGCCGGGACGGGCTCGGCTTCGCGGCGCGCCTGACGCACCGTCGCGATGTGGTCGATGTTGATGTAGAGCCGCTGCCGCGTCATGAAGTCACGAGTGTGGTTGCCCGCAAAAGGCGAGGCACGTTACGTTCGCACCACTGCCCCAGGAGAGGACGAGTGAGAAAGCTGTTGATTGGCCTGCTGTTGATCGTGGCCTGCACGTCGCGCACGACCGTCACGCCGGTCACCGTCGGCTCGGGCGCAACCGGTCCGCGTTCGGCCCTCGATGCGTTCCTCGCGGCCGTTCGCGCGAAGGATCTGCAGCAGCTCGGCGCCGTCTGGGGCGACAAGGAGGGCGCGATCCGGGACAGCAAGCGGATCTCGCGAGACGATCTGGAGAAGCGTGAGCTATTGCTCATGTGCTACTTCGGGCACGAGACGTACAAGGTGCTGAGCGACGCGCCGGCCGTGGGTGGCGAGCGCGTCATGAGCGTGAGCCTGACCAAGGGAACTCTGACGCGGACGACGAATTTCTATCTCGTCGGCGGCAGCGACCGATGGTACGTGCGCACGGCCGACATCGAGCCCGTGCGCGACCTCTGCAACAACAAGAAGAAGTAGGGGCATCGGCCCGTCAGAGCTCGGTGAGCTCGACGAGCACGCCGGCCGTGGCGCTCGGATGGAGAAAGGCGATACGTTTCCCCTCGGCGCCCTGGCGTGGGGTCTCGTCTATGAGTCGAATTCCTGCGGTCCGGCAGCGCTCCAGCGTACCGTCGAGATCGTCGACGGCGAAGCAGATGTGGTGGATGCCGGGGCCGCGCTTGGCGACGAACTTGCCGATGGGCGACTCGGGATGATCGGCCTCGAGGAGCTCGACGAGAGAGTCGCCAGCGACGAGCCCGGCGATGCGGGCGCCATCGGAGTCATCGAGCTCGATCTCGGGAAGGCCGAGCAGGTCGCGGTAGAAGGGGAGGATCTCGTCGAGCGCGCGCACGGCGATCCCCACGTGGGCGATGCGAGTTGCACGGCGGGAAACGTCAGTCATGTCAGTGCGCTGGTGAAGAGAGGCGCCGGCGCTGAATACTAATTCTGGTGGCGGGTCGAGACAGGCCTGCCGGGGAGAATGAAAGAGATGTCGAACGCAGTCGCGGTGACGGACGCGGATTTCGAACAGCAGGTCGAGCAGCACGACGGGCTCACGGTGGTGGACTTCTGGGCGACGTGGTGCGGCCCCTGCCGCATGATCGCGCCAATCCTCGACCAACTCGCGGCCGACTACAACGGGCAGGTGAAGATGACCAAGCTCGATGTCGACGCGAACATCAAGACGGCGACGCGGTTCAACGTCCGCTCGATCCCGATGCTCCTGTTCTTCAAGGACGGCAAGGTCGTGGATCAGATCGTCGGCGCGGTCCCGCGCCAGGCGATCGAGGCGAAGCTGAAGCAGCACGTCGCCTGACCCGCACGGCGGCGATCACGCCGCCGTTGCACGGTCCGGAAGCACACCGCACATTGGGCTGGGAGGACACTCGTCCTCCCAGCCCTCTTTCCATCCTCGATGCCAGCGACCGCGACCGGACTGCACTACCCGACCCTCCGCGCGCTTCTCCCCCGGACCCGTCTGGCGTACGTGCATCTGCGGAACCTGCTCAGCGACGCGAAGCGAGACCGCTCGGCGCGGGTCTCCGGCTATGCGGCGATCTGGCTGCCGGAGGAGTTTCTCGTGCTGTATCTGCAGCGTGGCGAGCTCGTGAACGCCTGCTTGCACGACGGCGAGGGTTTCCAGGCGATCGCCATCGGCGCCGCCGTGGAGAAGGTGCCGGCCGAGCCGGAGTACGGCGAGATCACGTTCAACGAGGCGGAGGACGAGCAGCTCGCCTGCATGTTCGCGTCGCAGACCCAGCCGCCGGATCCATGGCCGCCCGAGCTGCGCTCGAGCGATCCCACCGCGCTGTTCCCATTCCTGATGTCGCAGACGTTCGACGGCATGGTGGAGATCGTCGCCGAGGGTGCCGTGAACTACCTGCTCTTCCACAATGGGCAGGTTTCGGGGGCGTATCTGTCGACGCCGACCGGCGGGACGCTCGTGGAGCGAGTGGGCCGCCTGTTCGAGCGCGAACGGCTGGCGCTGCACGTGAGCGTGAAGCGATGGGGAGTACCCGCGCCGCTGCCGGTGCAGGCCCCGACCGGCCTCGTGAGGGCCTACCGCGATCTCACGACGTCACTGGTGCTGCGGCTCGTCGCCGACGGACGCGAGAGTGCGCCCGCGATCGCCGAGCATGCGAGACAGATGCTCGTGTCCGCGCATCCGGCGCTCGAGGGGTTCTCGTTCAACGGGCGTCCTCCACGCGCGGTCGTTGCCGACGCCGAGGCGCTGACGGCTGGTGTCGCCGCGCTGATCAACGAGCTGATGTGGACCGCGGGGGATCAGGAAGACGGCGGCGGGCCCGCGGCGATCCTGCGTGAGCTGACCCACGAGCGTCGTCATCTCTTCCAATCGGCAGGCCTCTTCGACCGCATGTCGTGGAAGCTGGGGTGACCGCGCAGGGCGGCACGCTGTTCGTGGTGAGCACCCCCATCGGCAACATGGGGGATTTTTCGTTCCGGGCGGTCGAGACGCTGCGATCGGTCGCGGCCGTGCTGGCCGAGGACACCCGGCACACTCGGCACCTGATGGACCGCTACGAGATCGCCACGCCGCTCGTGGCGTATCACGAGCACAACGAAGCGAAGAGCACGCCCGGTCTCGTCGCACGTCTGCTCGCCGGCGAGAGTCTCGCGCTGGTCTCCGACGCGGGGACTCCGCTGCTGTCCGATCCGGGTGCACGTCTCGTTCACGCGGCGATCGAGGCGGGTGTCTCGGTGTCGCCCGTGCCGGGCGCGTCCGCGCTGCTCGCCGCGCTGGTCGCCTCGGGTCTGAGCGTGGATCGCTTCACCTTCTTCGGGTTTCTGGCGCGAAAGGGAAGCGAGCGCAGAACCGCGATAGACGAGGTGGTGCGCATGCCTCATGCTGTGGTGTTGTACGAGGCGGCGAACAGAGTCGCCGACACCTTGGCCGAGCTTGCTCGCGCCGGCGCCGGCGCGCGTGCAACGGTCGTGGCGCGCGAGCTGACCAAGCAATACGAGGAGCTCCGCCGCGGAACGGTGGCGGCGCTCGCGGCGTACTATGAGAGTACGCCACCCCGCGGAGAAGTCGTGATCGTGATCGCCGGAGAATCGCCCGTCGAGGTCAGTGAAGACGAGCTGCGCGCCCGTGCGCTCGTGCTGCGCGCGGAAGGGCGTAGCGCGCGCGACGTCGCCGCCGCGCTGACGGCCGAGCTTGGCGCGCCGCGAAACCTCGCCTACCGGCTGGCGCACGAGTGATTCGCATCGCCCGCGCTCTCCGTAGTGCGGCGCTCGCTGCCGCGCTCGTGCTGCCGCTCGCCGGTTCCCGCCAGGCACCGCGACTCACCGTCGCGCGGCTGCAGTACGACGGCGGCGGCGACTGGTACGCGAACCCGTCGAGCATTCCGAACCTGCTGGCGGCGATCCACGACCGCACGTCGCTTCCCGTGGAGCGAACGGAAGCGCGCGTGACACTCATGGACGACAAGCTGTGGGACTACCCGTTCCTGCACATGACGGGACACGGCAACATCAAGCTCACCGACGCCGAGGTCGTGCGGCTCCGCGAGTACCTGCAGCGCGGCGGCTTCCTCCACGCCGACGACAACTACGGTCTGGACGAGAGCTTCCGGAGAGAGATGAAGCGCGTGTTCCCGGATCGCGAGCTGGTGGACGTGCCGCTGTCGCATCCGATCTATCACGCCGTGTACGACTTTCCCAAGGGCATTCCGAAGATCCACGAGCACGATGGCAAGCCGGCGCACGGCTTCGGCATCTTCCTCGGAGATCGCCTGGCGGTCTACTACTCGTTCTCGAGCGATCTCGGAAATGGCTGGGAAGATCCCGAGACGTATCATGACGCGCCGGCGCTTCACGAAGCCGCGCTGCGCATGGGCGTGAACCTGTTCGTGTACGCCGTGACGAGCCGGCCGCTGCCATGACGCTTCGTCAGCTGGTCGATCAGGAGCGCCGGCAGATTCTGCGGCGCGAGCTGTTCGCGGGGAGCCTGCTCGTCGCAGCCGTGGTCGCGGTGATACTCACCCTCGGCGCGGGAGTGCTCGGCGGAGCGCGCTGGCTCTCGCTGCCGCGCGCGCTCCCGTTCGTGGTGTGGCTCGTCGTGCTCGGCGCCGCGGCGGCGCTGGCGTGGCGCATCCGGCGCAGGCTCCGCCGTGATGCAACACCGGCACGAGTGGCGCACGCGATCGAATCGGAGCAGAAGCTGCGACGCGGCGTGCTGCTCGGCGCCCTGGAGCTGGAGGGGAAGGGAGCGCTCGCGGCGCGCGCCGCATCGGCAGCGCGACACACGCTGCCCGCCACTGGTGTGCTCGCACCGACGCTGCGCCACGAGGGGCTTCGTCGCGCCGCGATCGCGGGTGGGGCGGCGATCGCCGGCCTGCTCGTGCTCGCGTCGGCGACGCCGGTGTTCGGCGATGGACTGCGCGCCGTGATGCGTCCGATCGACGCGTGGCGCGGCGACCTGCTCACCCGTCCGTCGATCGACTCGGCGCCAAGTGATCTCCTGCGCGGCTCGCCAGTGCGGCTCGTCATCAGGGCGCCTGGCCGGCAGCGCGTGATGCTGTCGGTGCGCCAGACGGGTGAGGCATGGCGAGTCGATACCGTGTCGGTCGACGCGCGCACCGGTACGGCGCGATGGACGCTCGATGCACTGCGCGGCGATCTGCGGCTCGTCGCGAGCGACGGGCGCGCATCGAGCGACAGCGTCGTGATCCACGCGGCCGACCGGCCATTCCTCGGCGCGGTCGTCCTGCGGGTGACGTATCCCAGCTATCTCGGCAGGCCACCCGAGACGCTGCCGGTGGGCGAGCCGATGCATCTGCCGCGCGGCACCGTGTTGAGCATCAGTGGTCGCGCGTCGGTTCCACTCGCCTCGGCGAGTCTCGCCGGCGAATCGGGCGAGACGATCGCGTTCACCACGAACGGTCACACCTTCGACGGACGTCTCGTCGCCGAGCACTCGGCCAAGCTGCGCTGGCTCGCGTCGGGCAGCACGGGACCGGTGGCCGATCTTCCCGCGCCGCTGGAGCTGGACGTGCAGCCCGACTCGGCGCCGCGCATCGAGATCACCGCTCCGACCGGCGACACCGTGCTCGCCGCCGATGACAGAGTCGGGCTCGGTCTGACGGCGTCGGACGATCACGGCCTCGCTACGGTGGCGCTGCGGATCGCGCGGATCGTCGCCGGAACCGATGGCGCGCCGGTGGGGCAGCCGGTGGCAAGCGCGGTCGGCACGTCGTGGGTCGGCGTCGCGACGGTGGATGTGTCGGCGCTTCAGCTCCAGCCGGGCGACGCGGTTCGCGTGCGCGCCGAGGCGGTCGATCAATCGCCCTGGTCGCAGCGAGGCGTGAGTCGTGACCTCGTCATCAAGCGTCCGACGATGGAAGAGAGCCGCAGCGGTGCGCGTGCACTCGGAGACTCGGCGGTGAGGGAGGCGCGCGCCGCCGCGGCCGCGCAGAAGTCGCTGGCGCAGCGGACGGACGAAGCCTCGCGGTCGCAGGGGCGCGACGGTGGCGCGCAGGGCTCGCAGGGCTCGCAGAGTGCTCAGCAGCGATCCGCAGCCGGCGCGCGGGATCAGAAGGGGATGAACTACGAGAGCGCCGAGAAGGCGCGGTCGCTGGCTCAGGAGCAGCGCGCGATGACCGATCGCGTGCAGCGGCTGCGTCAGGCGACGCAGCAGCTCGAGCAGCAGCTCAAGGCGGCGGGCGCGCTGGACAGCTCGCTCGCGCGGCAGCTCGGCGAGGCGCAGGCGCTGCTGCGGCAGGCGCTGACGCCGGAGCTGATGGCGCAGATGCAGAAGCTCGAGAGCGCGGCGAAGGAGATGAACGGCGAACAGTCACGCGATGCGCTGCGCGATCTCGCGCAGCTGCAGCAGCGGCTGAAGGAGCAGCTCGAGCGCAGTGCCGAGATGCTCAAGCGCGCGGCGCACGAGGGCGCGATGCAGACGCTCGCCGACGAGGCGAAGGAGCTGGCGAAGAAGGAGCAGGAGCTGGCGAGACCGCAATCGAAGAGCGCGCAGCAGAGCGACACGCAGAGCGATCAGTCGAAGACTGGCGACGGTCGGGATGCGTCGAAATCGCGCGAGGCGGCGAATCTCGCCGAGCGCGCCGAGCGACTGCGAGACGCGATGGCCAACTTGAAGGAGCGGCTGGCGAAGGACAACGCGGACGCCGCGGCGAGCAAGACGGACCAGGCCAAGGAACACGCGGCGAACTCCGAGACCGGGATGCGGCGCGCGGCGAACGCGATGCGCAAGAACGGCGACAAGCCGGATGGACAGCAACAGAACGGCGACAAGCAGGACGGCGACAAGCCGAACGGTCAGCCATCACAGTCCGGCGACAAGAGTGGGGAGAGCGAAGCGCAGGACGCGGCGGCGGAGATGCAGCGCGCCGGCCAGGCGATGCAGGATGCGCGAGACTCGCAGGTGAGCGAGTGGAAGAAGGAGCTGACCTCCGAGCTCGATCAGTCGGTGCAGGAGATGATGCAGCTCGCGCGGCAGGAGCGTGCGCTCGAGCAGCAGGCGCGCAGCGGCGCACAGGGCGAGGACCGGCGCAGCGCGCAGAGCGCGGTGGAGCAGGGAGTCGACAAGGCGAACGAGCGTCTGCAGGGCGCGGGGAAGAAGAGCGCGCTGCTCTCCCCGCGATCGCAGCGCGCCGTGTCGGACGCGAAGAGCAAGGTCGCGCAGGCGACGCAGAGCATCGCCGAGGGCCGGAGCGGCGGGCAGTCGCAGCAGGCCGGTGCACTCGGCGAGGCGGCGGAGGCTCTCACCAAGGCAGCGGCATCGCTGGCGCGGGACCGCGAGCGCGCCAACAGCGCGAAGAGCGCATCGGGCTTCAGCGAGATGATTCAGCAGATGCAGGAGATGGCGCAGAAGCAGGGACAGATCAATTCGCAGGCGCAGGGTCTGATGGGGATGCCGAACGGTGGCAGCGGTGGCGCGGGCCAGTCGATGGCGCGCGCGCTCGCCCGGCAGCAGCGCAGCATCGCCGATCAGCTCGACGAGGCCGGAGAGGCAGCGGGCGGCGATCGCGCGGCGCAGCTCGCGCGCGAGGCACGTCAGCTCGCCGACGCGCTCGACAACGGGCGGCTCGACGGCGGAACGCTGGCCCGCCAGCAGCAGCTCTTCCGGCGCCTGCTCGATGCCGGGCGATCGCTGGAGAAGGATGAGCGCGAGGACTCCGGGAAGCGTGAGGCGACGTCGGCGAAGGGCAACGAGACGTTCACGCCGACGGGCACGGTCGATCCAAAGGCGGCGGTGAAGTTCCGACCGCCGACGTGGCAGGAGCTGCGCGGACTCTCCGCGGACGAGCGCCGGGCGATCCTCGACTACTTCACGCGGATCAACAATGCGCCGGCGCCCTAGCGGCGACGTCGTCGCGCGGCTGGTGCGCGCGACGCTGCTCGCCGCATCGCTGGCCGCCGTCGTTCCGATCGGCAGTGCGCGCGCACAGGACGCGCAGGGCGAGACGCCCGAGGTCGCGCGCGCGCTCGAGCTCGAGGGGTCGCGCAAGTTCCGCGAGGCCGCGCCGATCTTCCGCGCGGCGATGAGCGCGAGGCCCACGCCGATCGTCGTGCTGAGCCTCGAGCGGATCTACTCCGAGCTCGGCATGACGGACTCGCTCCTCGCGCCGCTCGACTCGGTGATCACGCGCTATCCGCGCGAGCCGCTCTACCACATGGTGCAGCTTCGCAGCCTGCAGATCCTGCGTCGCTACGACGATCTGCAGAAGGCGTTCGAGCGGTGGCTGCGCGACGTGCCGCGCGACCCTGCGCCGTACGCCGAGTACGCGCGAATGCTGATCGACCTCGGTCGCCCGTCGTCGGCGGACAGCGTGATCGAGCGCGGACGCATCGCGCTCGGGACCGCGCGGGATCTTCAGTATCAGACCGCGCTGCTGCGCGCGGCGATGGGGCAGTGGGAGCCGAGCGCCACGGCGTGGCGCACCGCGCTGGCGCGCGAGCCGCATCTCGCGTCCGCGGCTGCGTACTCACTCGCGCCCGCGCCGGCGGCGGTGCGGCCGGCGCTGCGCGCCACGCTCGCGGCCGCGCCGATCGAAGGGGGCGCACGTCGCGCGCTCGCCGAGCTCGAGATCGCGTGGGGCCAGCCGCAGGCGGCGTGGGAGGCGCTGCGTGTGCTACCCGCCGACACCGCGTCGGCGACCGTATGGGAGGAGTTCGGCGAGCGCGCGCTGTCGGACGAGCGCTATGGCCTGGCGCGCGACGCGCTCACCGCCGCGGTGCGCGTTCGGCGCACGTCGGATCTCGCGCTCAAGGCCGCTTCCGCGGCACTGCACGCCGGCGCGCCGGCCGAGGCGCTCGCCCTCGCGCCGATGAGCGACTGGGAGTCGGACCCGGCGCGGGCGGCGCGCGACTATCTGCCGCTGCACGTCGAGGCGCTCGCAGCGCTGGGACGTGGCGCCGAAGCCGAGGCGCTGCTGGCGAAGTACGACAAGCTGTTGGCGCCCGGGCAGCACGAGCGCATGTCGCGTCTGATCGCGACGGCGTGGGTGCGCGCGGGCGATCTCGCGCGGGCGCGCGCGTCGTTGCGTGCCGCGGGCGCTGACGCCGATTCATCGGACGCCGCGGGACTGATCGCGTTGTACGAGGGCCGGCTCGACGCGGCGCGGGTGCTGCTGCGCGGAACGCGCGACCAGAGCGGGGACATGGCGCTGGTGCTGGGGATCGTGTCGCGCGTGCGCGCCGACGTGGCACCGCAGCTCGGCGCGGCATTCCTCGCGCTGGCGCGGGGCGACAGTGCCGCAGCGGCGCAGCGGTTCGTCGAGGCAGCGGAGCGGCATCAGGAAGCGGCATCGGCGCTGCTGCTCGCGGCGGCGCGAATTCAGGCAGCGCGGAGCGACCCTGCTCAGTCGGTCGCGCTGTGGCAGCGCATCGTGTCGCAATTCGGCCAATCGCCGGAGGCGGCGGAGGCCGAGCTCGAGTGGGCGCGCACGCTGCGCAAGCGCGGTGACACCGCGGCCGCAGTCCAACATCTGGAGCACCTGATCCTCAGTGCGCCGCAGAGCGCTCTCCTTCCACAGGCCAGACGGGAGCTCGAGCTCACGCGCGGCGCGGTACCAGCCGGATGACTCTGATTCACTCTCGAATTGCCTCGATCGTGCGGCGAACCCTGATCGCGGTCGCGATGCTGTTCGCGCCCGCGATTGCGCACGCGCAGCGGATGCTGATCCCGATGGACGACGGTCAGACGAACCACCTCAAGGCATACGGTCTGGCGTACGCCGCGATCAAGGCGGGGATGCAGGCCGAGTGGCTGCTCAACTATCGCGGCGGCTCGTTTCTGCTGCCCGACGCTCCCGAGCTGCGTCGCCGCGCGAGCCTGGATGGCATCTCGGCGGAGGCGATGAGCGATGCGTCGCTCTCGGCGCTCAGGCGCGAGATGGCCGGGGGCAACATGGAGAGCGTGCCGTTGGAGAAGGCGCCGAAGATCGCCGTCTACTCGCCGCCCGACGCGCAGCCGTGGGACGACGCGGTGACGCTCGCGCTCAAGTACGCGGGAATCGAGTTCACGGCGATCTACGACACCGAAGTGGAGCACGGCGACCTGTCCAAGTACGACTGGATCCATCTGCACCACGAGGATTTCACGGGACAGTTCAACAAGTTTCATCTCGGCTATCGCGACGCACCCTGGTTCCGCGAGCTCGTGGCGAAGAACGCGTCGAACGCGAAGACCCTCGGCTTCGCGTCGGTGCCGGCGCTCAAGAAGGACGTCGCGGATCGCATCCGCCAGTTCGTCGAGCGGGGCGGCTTCCTGTTCGCGATGTGCGGCGCGACGGAGACGCTCGAGCTCGCGATCGCGGGGCACGACGTCGACATCGCGGGCGAGTTCGCCGACGGATCACCGATGGATCCGGACGTGGACGCGAAGATGAACTGGAAGCGCTCGTTCGCGTTCAAGGATGCGCACCTCGAGCGGTCGCCGTTCGTGAACTCGATGAGCGACATCGATGGCCACCAGGTGAACGTGGCCGGCCGCCGCCAGCCACTCGGCACCTTCACGCTGTTCAACTTCTCGGCGAAGTTCGATCCGGTGCCGTCGATGCTCGTGCAGGACCATCGCTCGGTGCTCAACGACTTCTATGGGGTCACCACCTCGTTCACGAAGGCGACCCTGAAGAACGGCGTCGTGATCCTCGCGACGGAAGAGGGCGCGCCGTGGGTGAAGTACGTCCACGGCGACTATGGGAAGGGAACGTGGACGTATCTCGGTGGACACGATCCCGAGGACCCACAGCACGCGATCGGCAACCCGCCGACGGATCTCTCGCTGCACAAGAGCAGCCCGGGGTATCGGCTGATCCTGAACAACGTGCTGTTCCCGGCAGCGAAGAAGAAGCCGCTGAAGACGTGAGAAGATGGTGGTGGGGGTGACGGCACGTGCCACTACCACTCGCCTGTAAGTGGTAGTGGGTAGCGGTAGGTAGAGGTGGTAGCGGGTAGGTGGTATGGCGACCCGAGGGTCGGCCTTCGAGCGCCGAAGCATCCCGAGGCCGGGTCGTCAACCCCACCTCCCAACTCCCCACCGTAGTTTCGGTTTATCTTCAGGGGTGTCCGCCACACGCCCCGCCCCCAAACCCGCCGTGAAGGATCGCATCGCCACGCCCGCCGCCTCGGCGATGCGGGCGGCGATCGCCATGGCCGGTGGCCGTGAGGTGTGCTTCGTCTGCACCCTCGACGAGGACGCGGTGATCCAGACCGCGCGCGTCGCCGCGAGGGGAGACATCCAGAGCGTGCTCGCGCTGCCGGGCTTTGCACGGCGTGGCGAGATGCTCGTGCACAATCATCCCTCTGGTTTGCTGGAGCCGTCCGGGCCCGACTACGACGTCGCCGCTCGCGTCCACGACGACGGGATCGGCTTCGGCATCATCGACAACCTGGCGACGGCGCTCTACGTCGTCGTCGAGGTGCCGACGCGCGAGCAGTCCACGCTGCTCGATCCGGACGCCGTCGCGCACGACCTCGGGCCGCACGGCGCGATCGCGCGGCAGCACCTGCGCTACGAGGACCGCGCGAGCCAGCGCGAGATGGCGGCGACGATCGCGCGCGTCTACAACCAGGGCGGGGTCGGCCTTCTGGAGGCGGGAACGGGAGTCGGCAAGTCGCTCGGCTATCTGGTGCCAGCGCTGCGATGGGCGGCCGCGAACCAGGAGCGCACGATCGTGTCGACGAACACGATCAATCTGCAGGAGCAGCTCGTCAGGAAGGATCTCCCCTTTCTCGAGAAGGCGCTGACGGATCAGAAGGTGCGATTCGCGCTGCTCAAGGGATGGCGAAACTATCTCTGCAAGGCGCGGCTCGAGATGGCCACCGGCGGCGCGGCGCAGCTCTTCGACGACGGGATGGCGAGCGAGCTCGCGTCGATCACCGCGTGGGCAGAGCGCACGAGTGACGGCTCACTCTCCGATCTTCCGACACCGCCGCGCCCCGAGGTGTGGGACGAGGTGGCGGCCGAGCCGGACGTCTGCACGCGGATGAAGTGCGCGCACTACGAGGGCTGCTTCGTCTTCAAGGCGCGTCGGGTTGCGGCGCAGGCGGACGTGATCGTCGTGAATCATCACCTGCTGCTCGCCGATCTCGCCGTGCGGCGCACGTCGCAGAACTGGGACGACGCGGCCGTGCTGCCCGCGTACGGGCGCCTCGTGGTCGACGAAGGACATCATCTCGAGGACGCGGCGGCGTCGCATCTCGGCAGCACGGTCACCCGTCGTGCGCTGCAGCGACTCGTGAATCGGCTCGACCGGCGCGGGGGCAAAGGACTTCTGCCGCTGCTCGCCGCGAAGCTGGGCGCGAGCAAGGATCTGCTCAGCACCGCGAGCCTCGATCTGGTGGAGCAGCGGCTCGCGCCCGCCGTGCACGCGCTGCGCGACAAGAGCGCACTGCTCTTCGATCTGCTCGACACCTTCATCCAGGAGTCGGGGCAGACCGTCGTTCGGCTCACGCAGTCGTTCGCGAGTCACGAGATCTGGAAGGCCGGGCTCTCGCTCGCGCTCGAGGACACGCTCGGCGAGATCGAGCTGCTGCAGGAAGGGCTGCGCCTCGTGCGCGAGCGCATCGAAGGGAGCACGCGCCTGGATGAAGCGCTCGCCCCGCTGCTGAACGAGATGCGCTCGGTGACACGACGACTGCAGGCCGCGGGCGACGGGCTGCGCCGAGGGCTCGCGCCGCCGGCGGATGACGACAGCGTGCGCTGGGTCGAGGTGCGAGGGCGGGAGCGGTCGGTCGTCGTCGCGTCGGTGCCGCTCGATCTCGCGCCGATCCTGCGCGAGGATCTCTTCCGCCGGCTCGACAGCGCGATCGTCACGAGCGCGACGCTCACCGCCTCGTCGGGGAGCATCGCGTCCGACGCGCGACGATTCGATTTCCTCGCGGCGCGGCTCGGACTCAACGAGTCTGATCTGGAGCCGACGACGGCGGTGTTCGACTCGCCGTTTCGCTACGCGACGCAGTCGCTCCTGGCGATCCCGAGCGACGTGCCCGCGCCGAACGTGGACCCTGACGGACATCGGCGCGCGATCACGCGCGTCGTGCTCGATGTGGCGGAGCATGCGGACGGCGGGATGTTCGTCCTGTTCACCAGTCATCGCGAGGTGCGGCAGCTCGCGGCCGAGCTTCGCGCGCGTGGTGTCGAGCGTCGCTGGCCGTTGCTCGTTCATGGCGACGAGAATCGCGACGCCCTGCTCGCTCGGTTTCGCGATGCTGGCCGCGCGATCCTGCTCGGCACGGCGTCGTTCTGGGAGGGTGTGGATGTGCCGGGCGACGCGCTGCGTGGACTGGTGATCGCGAAGCTTCCGTTTCGCGTGCCCACGGAACCGGTCACGGCCGCGCAGTGCGAAGCGATCCAGGCGCGCGGCGGCGATCCGTTCGCCGAGTACATGCTGCCGCACGCATCGCTCCGGTTGAAGCAGGGGTTCGGGCGGCTGATTCGCACGGGCACCGATCGAGGTGTCGTGGTGATCGCCGATCCGCGCATCGTGACCAAGCGATATGGGCGAGGACTGCTCGAGGCGCTCCCGCCCGCGACGAGGGTGATCGGGAAGTGGAGTGTCGTCGTCGAGCGGGTGCGGGAGTTCTATTCGAGTGGCAGATAGGGCGGGCGAGACGCGGCCCCTCTACGAGACGCGGCCCCTCTATCATCCAACGGGGATCCAGGTTGTGAGTTGCCGGTAGCGGGTTGGTGGTGACGGGTTCTACTGCGTTCGCCGTCGAACCCGACACCACCAACCCGAAACCGGTCACCCAGAACCTGGATTCCGGTCGAGTGCTAGAGGGGCCTGCCCGCAAAGGGTTCATGTCCCCGCCTCCCGCGCTAGCTTTCACCCATGCCCACCCTCGCACCGACCAAGATCGTCTGCGTCGGCCGGAACTACGCGGCCCACGCGAAAGAGCTCGGCAATGCGGTCCCGAAGGAGCCGCTGCTCTTCCTCAAACCGCCCTCGAGCCTGATTCGCTCGGGGGAATCCATCCGGCTGCCAACGGTGTCCAATCGGGTGGAGTATGAAGGGGAGATCGGCGTCGTCATCGGGCGACGTCTGCGCAAGGCGACTCCCGCCGAAGCGCTCGGCGCGATCGCCAATCTCTGCGCCGCCAATGACGTGACCGCGCGCGATCTGCAGAAGTCCGATGTTCAGTTCACGCGCGCCAAGGGATTCGATACGTTCTGCGCCGTCGGCGAGCTCGGCGAAGTGCCGACGGATCTCGCTCAGCTTCGCATTCGAACGCTCGTGAACGGCCAGGTGCGGCAGGATGGCTCGGCGTCGGACATGGTGTTCGACATCCCGACCCTCGTCTCGTACATCTCGAACGTGATGACGCTCGAGTCCGGCGACCTGGTGCTGACCGGCACGCCAGAAGGAGTAGGGACCCTCGCGTCCGGCGACGTGGTAGAAGTAGAGATCGCGGGAGTGAGCCGCGTCAGCAACCCTGTCACCAGCGACCTCTAGTGCCCTCTCCCGCGTCTCGCTTCGGCACGCTTCCCGACTACCCGCTGGCCACCATTCCGCAGAAGAAGCGGGAGCTGGCCGCGCGCGGTGTGGACGTGATCGACCTCGGCGCCGGCGATGCCGACCTCGCGCCACCCGCCGCGGCGCTGGCGCGGATGCGCGAAGCGGTGCTCGAGCCGGCACTCAGCCGGTATGGGTTCGGCCTCGGACACGTGCCGTACCGCGAGGCAGTGAGCGCGTGGATGACGAAGCGCTTCGGCGTGCGCTTCGATCCCATGACGGAAGTGGTGCCGCTGCTCGGCTCCAAGGAAGGGATCTCGCACCTCGCGTTCGCGTACATGGAGCCTGGTGCGGTGGCGATCATCCCCGAGCCGGGCTACAACCCGTATCAGGGCGGCACACTGCTCTCGGACGGCGAGCCGTATCGCTATCCGCTCCGCCCGCGCACCGACTTCCTGCTCGACCTCGACGAGATCCCGAGCGACGTGCTGGATCGCACGCGGATTCTTTACCTGAACTATCCGAACAATCCCACCGCCGCGATCGCGCCGCGCGACTATCTGGAGCACGTGGTCGGCGTCTGCCGCGAGCGCGACATTTTGCTCTGCTACGACAACGCCTATTCCGAGATCGCCTTCGACGGCTACGTACCGCCGAGCATCTTCGAGATCGACGGCGCGCGCGACGTGGCGATCGAGTTCCACTCGTTGAGCAAGACGTACAACATGACGGGCTGGCGCTGCGGCTGGGCCGTGGCGCGCCCCGAGATCGCGAGCACCCTGCTCAAAGTCAAGTCGTTCGTCGATACGGGCCAGTTCATGGCGATCCAGGCGGCGGGCGTTGCCGCACTCGAGAGCTGGGACGAGTTCGTGCCGCGCAACGTCGAGATCTTTCGGGCACGCCGCGACGCGGGCGTCGCGTCGTTTCGCGCGGCAGGGTTCGAGTGTGAGGTGCCGCGCGCGACGATGTATCTCTGGATCAAGCTGCCCGACGGCATCGCCTCGGCCAGCTTCGCCGAGCGACTGCTGGAAGAGCAGGGAGTCGTGGTGATGTCGGGGTCGTCGTTCGGTGCGGGTGGCGAAGGCTTCTTCCGCATCTCGTTCATCCAGTCACCCGAGCGCATCGCCGAGGCGGCGCAACGCGCGGGTGCACTGCTGGCGAGCATGACACCGGCCGGCGTGGCGTGATGCGCCGGCCGTCTGGCTCGTTCCTCTTCTCGGTCGCCTTCCATTCGGCGCTGTTGTTCGTGCTCGCGAACGTGGTACTGCACTACGACATCGTGTTCGCGCCGAAACCGACGGTGCCCGCGCCGACCGAGGAACGCGTCTCGTACGTCTCGCTCTCACCGCCAGCTGGCGCGGTGGGGGGCACGACCACGACGCCGCCCGCCCGCGCGACGGAGCCGACGAAGCGGCTCGTCGCGCCGCCGCGAGTTCCGACGGGAGTGCCGCGGTCGGTGCCGACACCTCCCGCCGCGGGCGGAACGCCGGGCGGTGTGGTCGGTGGCACTGGAGCGGGGGGCGGGGTGGGCCCGACGACCGGCATCGTGCCCGGCGATCCGGACCCGCGCCTCTCAGCCGATTCCAAGTTCTTCTATCCCGCGCCCAAGACCCACGGACAGCGCGTCGACAGCGCCGTGAAGGCGACGATCCTCGCGTTCAACGACTCCGTCGCGAATGCCGCGGCCAACGCGGGCAAGCGCCCGGGTGACTGGACGTTCGAGAACAATGGAAAGAAGTGGGGGATCGACGGCAACAAGATCTACCTCGGCAAGTTCGCAATCCCCAGCGCCGTGCTCGCCGCGCTGCCCATTCGCATCCAGGGCAACCCGGGCGAGACGATCGCCGATCGCCTCGTGACGACCCGCCGCGGCGACGTGTTGCTCCACGCCCAGTCGCAGTTCCACGACGACGAGTTCAAATCCGCGGTCAAGCGCATCCGCGAGCGGAAGGAGCGCGAGCGCCGCGAGAAGGAGAAGGCGAACGACCCACGCGGAGTCGCGCAGTCGTCGTCGGAAGGGGGCCGCTAGGAAATATCGCGCGGCGCTAGATGAGCGCCCGGTCGTCGCGAGGCGACGTCAGTGCAGCTCGATGTCGCCGGACGTCGGGAGAGTCGGCTGCAGCGTCTGCTCCATGAACGGACGGAACACGCCGCACACCACGCCGAGCACCGCGAAGTCGTCGCGCGGACCGACCTCGATGGAGCGATCGGCTTCGTTCGCCGGCTCGAGGACGATCGTCGCACCACGGTGGGTGAGCGTCTTGATCGTCGCCTCCTCGCCGAGGCGCGCCGCGACGATGTCGCCGTCCTTCGCGCGCGTGGACGGCGACACCATGACGTAGTCGCCGTCGAAGATCCCGCGGCCGATCATCGACTCTCCCTTGATGCGTAGGAAGAAGACGTCGTCGCTCGGCAGGAACCGGCGGTCCATCGTGATGAACGCTTCACGATGATCGGGGATGAGCGCGGGCTCTCCCGCGTGCACCTTGCCGTAGTAGGGCACTGGCTGGGTGGCCGCGGTGCCAGAGAAACCGACGATGCGCACGCCACGCGAACGCGACTGATCGCGCTGAATGAAGCCCTTCTGCGAGAGCGACGCGAGCAGGTCGGAGACCGTCTTCGTCGACTTGATGCGAAACTTCTTCGCGATCTCGCGGATGCTGGGCTGGTACGTGTTCTCCGCGAGGAAGTCGATCAGGTAGTGGTATACCCGTCGCTCCAGCGGCGTCAGCGGCTCCGTCATGGGCCCCTCACCGGCATCACAGATCGGACGGCCGGGCGTGATTGGTGCTAGAGTCCGTCAGCTGCGACTCTACCGCAAATGTACAAGAGCGGCCAGATGACGCAACACTTGTTTCGTCAGTCCCCTGCCTGCGACCCGGGCGCGCGAAGGTACGTCACGGCATCGTCCAGGCGAGCGAGCGATCGGTCGCGACCGAGCATGACGAGCACGTCGAAGATGCCCGGGCTGGCGCCGAGCCCGGTAAGCGCGACGCGGAGCGGCTGGAAGAGCTTCCCGGCCTTGTCGCCGTAGCCGAGCCGCTCGGCGAGCGCGCGCAGCGCCTCCTCCATCGCCGCCGGCTCCCACTGCTCGAGGGCGGCCAGCGCGTTGCGCACCTCGAGCAGGAGGCTGGCGGTCGCGGGGCGATCCTTCCACTGCTTCGCCACGGCGTCCGGATCGTAGGTGATCGTTCCGTGGAAGTAGGGGTAGGCCTGCCGAACGATGTCGTCGATGGTGCGCGCTCTGACCTTGAGCAGGTCGAGGAGCGCGATGAACCAGTCGCGACGCGCCTCGAGCTCGGCGCGCGTCGCGAGGCCCTCAGTCTCCATCTTCGGCGCGACGCGGCGGAGCAGCTCGCCCGACGGCATGAGGCTCAGATGTTGGCCATTCATCCACTCCAGCTTCTTCGGATCGAAGATCGCCGCCTTCTTCTGCAGGCCAGCGGGATCGAAGAGCTCGATCATCTGGTCCATCGACATGACCTCGATGTCGTTCCCGGGCGACCAGCCGAGCAGCGCGAGGAAGTTGAGCATCGCGCCGGGCAGGATGCCCAGGTGCTGGTAGTCGCCGACGGCGGTCGCGCCGTGGCGCTTGCTCAACTTCTTGCCGTCGAGCCCGTGGATCATCGGCAGGTGGGCGAACTGCGGCAGCTCTGCGCCCAGCGCGCGATAGAGAAGGATCTGCTTCGGCGTATTGGAGATGTGGTCGTCGCCGCGCATGACGAGCGTGATGCGCATGGCGATGTCGTCGCTCACGACGGCCAGATTGTAGATGGGCGTGCCGTCGGTGCGCAGGACGATGAAGTCTTCGATGTCCTTGTTCGGGAAGGCGATCTCGTCGTGCACGAGGTCCGTCCACGACGTGGTTCCTTCCGGCACCCGGAAGCGCACGGTGAACGGCATCCCCGCGGCGAGCCGGTCGGCAATCTCCTCGGCGCTCAGCCGGTCGCAGCGGCGGTCATAGCGGAACGCCTCCTTCCGCGCCTCGGCTTCGGCGCGACGCTCGGCGAGCTCCGCCTGGGTGCAGAAGCAACGATAGGCGGTGCCATTCTCGAGAAGGCGGAGCGCGTCGGCGCGGTGCCGCTCGAGGTTCGCGCCCTGGTAGACGACCTCCTCGTCCCAGCCCAGGCCGAGCCACTCGAGCCCTTCGAAGATGGCGCGGGTGCTGTCGTCGGTGCTGCGCGCCTTGTCGGTGTCCTCGATGCGGAGGAGGAGCTGCCCGCCGAACTTCTTCGCGAAGAGCCAGTTGAAGAGCGCGGTCCGTGCGCCGCCGACGTGGAGATAGCCCGTCGGCGATGGCGCGAAGCGGAGGCGGGGGGTGGGAGCGGACATGGCGAGCCGGCGAGACAGAGGGGGCGAAGCACGAAGGCCCGCCGCGGCTGCGGCGGGCCTTCGAGACGGAGAGAGAGGGATTCGAACCCTCGATAGAGGTTGACCCCCTATGCCGGTTTAGCAAACCGGTGCCTTCAGCCTCTCGGCCATCTCTCCCGAGGCGACACCAGAGGTGCGGCCAAGGCCTGAATCTAATCGTACGCGAGCGGCGTGAGCAACCCGATCATCGCGCGGGGGCGAGGAGTGCCGTGACGTTGCGCGCCAGAGGGCGTCGAGTTGGCAGATGCTGCTCTTCCTCTGTGTGGTCTTCGTCCTGTCGGGCGCCGCTGGGCTCATCTACGAGTCCATCTGGGTGCGCTATCTCGGGCTGTTCGTCGGCCACGGGGCGTACGCCCAGGTGCTGGTGCTCGTGATCTTCCTCGGAGGGATGTCGGCCGGCGCGATGTTCACGGGCCGGCGCACGAGCCGCCTCACCGATCCACTCCGCTGGTACGCCTACATCGAGCTCGCCGTCGGGCTGCTGGGACTCGGCTTTCACGACGTGTTCGTGCTGGTCACCCATCTGGCCTACGACTCCTGGTTTCCCGCGCTCGGGCCCGGGATGGCGCACACCGTCGCCAAATGGTCGATCGCGGCGCTGCTGATCCTGCCGCAGTCGGTGCTGCTCGGCGCGACCTTTCCGCTCATGAGCGCGGGCGCGCTCAGACGGATGCCTGCACGGGCGGGGAGCACGCTCTCGCTTCTCTACTTCGCGAACAGCCTCGGCGCCGCGGGAGGAGTGCTGCTCGCGGGGTTCGTGCTGCTCGGTCTCTCCGGGCTGCCGGGCACGCTGCTCGTGGCGGGCATGATCAATCTCGTCGTCGCGGCGACGGTGCTCGTCGCCACGCGAAGCAGAACTGCGACCGCGACGGGGACGCCGGCAGACACCGCGCCCGCGCCGAGCAGCGCGGAGTACGCGGACTCGGTGCCGCTGTCGCTCGCGCTGCGGCGCACCCTGCTCGCCGTGAGCTTCGGCACCGCGATCTCGTCGTTCATCTACGAGATCGGTTGGATCCGCATGCTGTCGCTCGTCTTCGGCTCGGCGACGCACTCGTTCGAGCTGATGCTCTCGGCGTTCATCCTCGGTCTCGCGTGTGGCGCACTGGCGGTGCGACGAAGGACCGACGCCGGACTCGCGGCCGTGCGCACCCTCGCGCTGGTGCAGATCGCGATGGGCGTGCTGGCCGTGGCGACGCTGCCGGTCTACGTGCAGTCGTTCCACTGGATGGCCGAGTTCATGGCGGCGTTCGCGCGCACGGACGCGGGCTATGAAGCGTTTGGCATCGCGCGCTACTTCATCTGCCTCGCGGTCATGTTCCCCGCCACCTTCTGCGCTGGCATGACGCTACCGTTGCTGACGCGCCTGCTGCTGCGCGGGGGAAGTGGCGAGGCGGCGATCGGACAGGTGTACGCGATCAACACGCTCGGCTCGATCGTGGGCGTCGCACTGGCGGCGCTCGTGCTGTTGCCGCTGCTCGGGCTGAAGTGGCTGCTGGTCGGCGGCGCGGCCATCGACGTCGCGCTTGGCGCGGTGCTGCTGTTCGTCCCCGAGTCGTCGAGCGGCCGGCCGACGTTGCGGCGGCACTTCGCGCCGATCGCCGCGGCCGCGGCGTGGTTGGTGGTCGTGGGCATCGCGACGCGGTTCGATCGATCGGTGCTGACGAGCGGGGTGTACCGCTATGGTCACGCCCGCGCACCCGGCAGCATGAACGTGCCGTTCCTCGAAGATGGACGCACCGCGACGGTGAGCGTGCGGCGCATCGTCTCGAGCGCGGGTCTCTCGCTCGCGACGAATGGGAAGCCGGATGCGTCGCTCGGCCCCGAGTGGTTCAGGCCACCCGGCGAGCCAGGCCCATTCACGCACGACGCGTCCACGCAGATGCTGCTTCCGCTCGTCGCGCTGGCGCACGTACCGGGCGCGCGCAGCGCGGCGTTGATCGGCCAGGGTTCGGGGATGTCGTCGCACACGCTGCTCGGCGACGACTCGCTCAAGCGGCTCGTGACGATCGAGATCGAGCCCGAGATGATCCGCGCGTCGCGCATGTTCTATCCGGCGAATCGTCGCGTGTTCGACGATCCCCGATCGTCGTTCGCGATCGACGACGCGAGATCGTATTTCGCGTCGCGCAATGAGCGCTACGATCTCATTCTGTCAGAGCCGTCGAACCCCTGGGTCGCCGGCGTCTCGGGACTGTTCACGACGGAGTTCTACGCGCACGTCGGGCGTTTCCTCACGCCGCACGGCGTGTTCGGGCAGTGGCTGCATCTCTCCGAGATCAGCGACGGCCTGGTGCTGGGTGTCGTGCGCGCGCTCGCCGAGAACTTTCCGTCGTACGCGTTGTACGCGGTGGGCGGTCACGACATCCTCATCGTGGCGTCGCGCGAGCGCACGCTGCCGGAGCCCGACTGGTCGGTGATGCGCAACGCCGGCACGCAGGTGGACCTGCAGCGCGTGTATCCACTCACGCCGGGAATACTCAACGGATTGCACATCGCCGACGGCGCCACTCTCGCGCCGCTCACCACGGGCGGCGGCGCGAACTCCGACTTCTATCCCACACTCGATCTGGGCGCGGAGCGGACGCGATACATGGCGCAGGGTGCGCACGGATTCGTCGGCCTGGCGGGCGAGCGATTCGCGATCGCGCCGATGCTGGAGCGACGGCGCGTCGGCGTCGAGGGCGAGTGGTATTCGCCGCTGAGCGGTGTGCCGAGACTCTCGGCGCAGGAGTTCGCCGCGCGGTTGCGCGATGGGCGCATGGAGGGAATGGACGCCGACGCGCTCATGCTCGTGGACCGGATGCGATCGGTGGACCGCATCGCACGGTCGGGCGAAGCGCCGATCGAGTGGCACATCTTCGTCGCGAACGCCGTCGAGGCGGAGGCGGCGAGATCTGGTGGAACGGTGGGAGTGGCCGACTCGGCCTTCTTCGCGCGGGTCCGCGGCTATCTGACGACGAAGCACGCGCCGGCGCCCGCGAGCGCGGCGATCGACTTCGTGCACGGACTGGCGAGCTGGGACTTCGCGGAAGCATCGCGCGCGGCGGAGGTGCTCATCCCGCTCGCGTCGCACGGCGACCACTGGATCTCACCCGATCTGCTGCGCGAGGGCACGGTAGTGGCGCGTCTCCGGGTGGGAGACGTGCGGGGCGCTCGGATGGCGCTCGATGCGTTGCGCGCCGTGTCGCCCCGGGCGAGCGGCGACGTGCGCGGCGAGCTGATCGCCGCATGGGTCGAACGGGCCGAGCGGCCCGCGCCGGTGCGGACGACGCAGCGCTGACACTGGACGCCGCGTGCGGCGCGAAACGCGCGTGGTGCGCGCTGTGACTCGTATGAAAGCGGGCAGGGTGAGATTCGAACTCACGAGACCCGTGAGGGTCCGCCGGTTTTCAAGACCGGTGCATTCAACCGCTCTGCCACCTGCCCAGGTGGATGGAATATAAGGTCGCATCGCGGATCATCGAGTGGGAGTCGCCGCGTTGCATCCGGTTCGAGTGAGCCTCAAGGGAGCGCATCGGTTGCAGAAGGCCCGCTGCATCGTCATTGAGGTGACTAGGCCGCCGCGGCGGGCCGGACGACCTGCGAACGCGGGCATCACCGGCGGGACACGCTCTTCGACGATCCGTCGGAGCTCACGCCCCTCTCCTCTCGCCAGACTGGCCATCTAGGCCGCGGCGCAGAGACGTCGACCAATGCAGTCACGCGAGCCGCGTTGCGGCTCGCCTTCACAGGAGCAATCCATGCGACATCTTGCGCGATACCTCATCGTGCCCGCGCTCGCGCTCGCCGCGTGCTCGTCGGACAAGGCCAGTGACAAAATGAACGCCGATCTCGCGCTGGCGGCGCAGAATGCGGCGCGGATGGATTCCGTATCGGCGATCGAGCGGTCGCGCGCACAGGCTGCGGCGGCGACGACTCCGGCTGCTCGGGCTCCGTCCCGCAGCGCCACCGCGCCGCGCCAGTCCTCGAGCGGCGCGTCGTCGAGCTCCAGCAGCGCAGGAACAGCGGCTCCGCGCACGGTAGAGGTCAAGCACGGAGGACGTGATGCCGCGATTGGCGCGGCCGCCGGAGCGATCATCGGTGCGACCACGAGCCGCGACAAGGTCAAAGGCGGTGTCATCGGCGCGGCGGCGGGTGGCATTCTCGGCGGCGTGATCGGCAACAACGTCGACAAGCAGACGAAGCCGGCCCCGTAATCCATCTCGCACGAGACAGCGCGAGCAACGCGCGACCCTCGAGCTTCGATCGCCCGGCGTCAGTTACACGACGCCGGGCGATCGTCGCATGCGGGAGAGCGTGGGCCGAGAGTGGCGAGAGCTCCGTCCGTCCCCTCGGTCCGAGCCGCTCTCGTATATTGCGCACCGCGCCCACTCAACGCGGCCAGGCTGTGCGGGCCGCCCGACTCGCACGAGCTGCCGATGACCGAGACCTTCATCACGACCGCCGACGCACCGTGGCAGCCGACGGAGCCCGGCGTCCGCCGGCAGATCCTCGGTCACGGCCCGGACCTCATGATGGTGCGCGTCGAGTTCGAGAAGGGTGCGGTCGGTGCGCTGCATCATCATCCACATCGTCAGGTGTCGTACGTCGCGGCGGGCCGCTTCGAGGTCACGGTGGATGGCGCTCGCTCGGAGCTGGCCGTCGGAGATTGCTTCTTCGTGCGCGCCGATCAGGTCCACGGTGTGCTGGCGATGGAGGCGGGCACGCTGATCGACGTGTTCACGCCCACCCGCGAGGAATTTTTGCGGGCGTAGGCGACGCGAGCTCGCGATGTCGAAAACAGAAGGTCCCGTTCGACTACTTGGACGAACGACGACTTTCCCTTCTCCCGGAGCCTTCCCAATGAAGTACCTCTGCCTGCTGTACGCCGATGAATCGATGTGGGCCACGATGACGCCCGAGGACGCGAGCCAGATGGTCGCGGAATACGGCGCGCTGACCGCCGACCTGAAGAGATCGGGGCACTACGTCGGAGGCGCGCAACTGCAGGCCAGCACCTCGGCGACGACGGTGCGGGTGCGCGGTGGCAAGACGTTGAACACCGATGGTCCGTTCATCGAGACCAAGGAGCAGCTCGCCGGCTACTACCTCGTCGAGGCGTCCGACCTGAATGAGGCACTCTCGATCGCCGCTCGCATTCCGGCATCGAGAGGGGGCGCGATCGAGGTGCGCCCGCTCGTCGAGGCGCCCGTGCCGGCGAACGCGTAGCGCACCGCGAGCGTGACCGACGCCACGACGCGCACGCGAGATCTGATCGACGCGCTCTATCGGTCGGACTCGCGCCGCGTCCTGGCGACGCTGGTACGTCTGCTCGGCGACATCGATGCGGCCGAGGAAGCGCTGCACGACGCGTTCGTGTGCGCGATGGAGCAGTGGCCGCGCGACGGTGTGCCGGACAATCCACGCGCGTGGCTGGTGAGCGCGGGGCGCTTCAGAGCCATCGACCAGCTGCGTCGTCGCGCCGTGCTCGATCGCTCGCGATCCGCGATGGAGCTCGAGGCGTCATCGCTCGCGGAGCTGCGCCCTGTGGACGACGATGCCGAAGAGATCGACGATCGCCTGCGGCTGATCTTCACCTGCTGTCACCCGGCGCTCTCGGTCGATGCGCAGGTGGCGCTGACGCTTCGCACGATCGCTGGACTGACGACCGAGGAGATCGCGAGCGCGTTCCTCGTTCCCGCGCCGACGCTCGCGCAGCGCATCGTGCGCGCGAAGAGCAAGATCCGCGACGCGCGCATTCCGTACGAGATCCCCGAGCGCGACGCGCTGCCCGACCGGTTGGACTCGGTGCTCTCGGTGCTCTATCTCGTCTTCAACGAGGGCTACTCGGCCACGCACGGCGAGGCGGTGGTGCGCGCGGACCTGTGCGCCGAAGCGATCCGGCTGACTCGGCTCGTCGGCGAGCTGCTGCCCGACCCGGAGGTGGACGGGCTTCTCGCGCTGATGCTGCTTCACGATTCGCGACGGCACGCGCGCACCGACGACGCGGGCGAAGCGTTGCTGCTGCGCGAGCAGGACCGCACGCGCTGGGATCGCGCGCTGATCGCGGAGGGGGTGCGTCTCACCGAGCGCGCGATCTCGTCGCGGCGGGTCGGTGCGTTCACGCTCCAGGCCGCGATCGCCGCGGTGCACGCCGAGGCGGAGAGCGCCGACGCGACGGATTGGCATCAGATCGTCGGGCTGTACGACGTGCTGCTGCGGGTGCAGCCGTCGCCGGTGGTGCGGCTCAATCGGGCGGTGGCCATCGGGCTGGCTCGCGACGCGGGCACCGCTCTCGCGCTGATCGACGATCTGCTCGGCGAGGGCGAGCTGGCGAGCTACGCACCCGCTCACGCCGCGCGCGGATATCTGCTCGAGCAGCTCGATCGAACCGCCGAGGCGGCGGAGGCGTACGGCGTCGCTCGCGACCTCGCCGTGCAGGGCCCGCAGAAGCGCCATCTCGATCGGCGTGCCGACGCGCTGCGAGGGGGGCCGAGCTAGCCCGGGGCGAACATGATTGCCGCTGTGCCGCTCGGTGGCGATCGGCAGTTCGAATCGCAGGCGCAGTCGGCGCGCTCGTGGCTGGTGCGAGGAAACGGCGGGAACAGCACCGTGATCGCCGATGGTCTCGTCAGGACGCCTCGGAGACAACCTCGCGGTCGTGCCGGCGAGAATGGCGAGCCATCTGGAAGTGAACCTCGATCTCCTCGAGCTCCTCGACCACGAGTCGGGCAGCCGGGGCGGGGTGGCAGATCGTTCGACTGCGTCGGGATGAGGTGCGATTCTGGCTCGTCCCCACTCCGTCCCCAGGAGTCCGTCCCCGGGAGTCCGTCCCAGGGAGTCCGTCCCAGGGGGGAGGGGGGTGTCCGTTCGCCGGGCGGGGTGGCATGATCGACCCTCGACGAAATGGCTTGTCAGGTGAGGGGCCGACCTGTAGTCTTTCGAAGGGATAGTGAACAGAACGTAAGGAAACGAACATTCGTGCCCTAACGGTGCCGCGAGGGAATGGGCATCTCCGAGTCGTTCGGACGTCCCTTTGGCACGCGCACTGACTAATACGCGCGCCGGATTCGCATCCAACCGTCTCTCATGTCTGCAACCAACATCGCCTCGCCGGAGATCGCGCCCGGCGCCGAGGAGGAGCGCCGGCATCGTCGCGATTTCTCCGAGCTCGCCGAGCGGCTCGAGCGCGACGGATGGTCGGCCGAGGATCTCGTCGCGGCGGTGCAGCGATTCGAAGTCGCGCTCCCGTCGTGGGCGTTCGCGACCGGCGGCACGCGCTTCGGTCGATTCCCGGGTAAGGGTGAGCCGAGGACACTGCGCGAGAAGATGGAGGACGCGGCGCTCGTGCAGCGGCTCACGGGCGCGGCGCCTCGCATCTCGCTGCACATCCCGTGGGATGAGCCAAGGGACGTGAACGAGGTGCTCGCCGACGCCAAGCGGCTCGGCATCGGCTTCGACGCGGTGAACTCCAACACCTTTCAGGATCAGCCGGGTCAGCCGCTGAGCTACAAGCTCGGCTCGTTCAGCAATCCGAGTGAGGCTGTTCGGCGGCAGGCCGTCGAGCATCATCTGCGCGTGATCGAGATCGGCAAGGCGGTGGGCTCGAAGGCGCTGACCGTGTGGCTCGCCGACGGCTCGAACTATCCTGGGCAGATGTCGTTGCGCGGCAGCTTCGAGCGCGTGCGTGAGTGCCTGCGTGAGGTATACGCCGCGACGCCGCACGACTGGCGCCTCTTCACCGAGCACAAACCGTACGAGCCGGCGTTCTACGCCACTGTCGTGCAGGACTGGGGATCCTCACTGGTGCTCGCCCAATCACTCGGCGATCGCGCGCAGTGTCTCGTCGATCTGGGTCATCACCTGCCGAACACGAACATCGAGCTCGTGGTGGCGCGACTGCTCGGTGTGGGCAAGCTCGGTGGCTTCCACTTCAATGATTCGAAGTACGGCGACGACGATCTCACCGCCGGCTCGATCAGGCCGTATGCGCTGTTCCTCATCTTCCACGAGTTGGTGCTCGCGGAGCGCGACCGGCTCGCTGGCTTCGATCCGGCATACATGATCGATCAGAGCCACAACCTGAAGGATCCGATCGAGGCGCTGCTGCAGACGGTCGACCAGCTCCAGCAGGCGTACGCGAAGGCGTGCCTCGTGGAGCACGACGCGCTCGAGGAGCATCAGGCGACGGGCGACGTGATGATGGCCGAGCGCACACTGAAGCGCGCGTACGAGACGGACGTGCGGCCGCTCGTGGCCGAGGCGCGCCGCCGCCGCGGCGCCGCGTTGGATCCCGTTGCTGCGTTCCGGGCGTCAGGGTATCGCGCGCAGAAGGCGGTGGAGCGCCCCGCTGCGCCGCCGTCGGCCGCGCCGACGCATCTGTGAGTCGCGAGGGCACGAGTCGAGCATGAGCGAGCGCGCCGCGAGCTATCTGGCGATCGATCTGGGGGCGTCCAGTGGACGCGCCGTGCTCGGCACGCTCGATGGCGCGGTGATGCGGATGCGCGAGCTGCACCGGTTCCCGACGCCGATGCTCGAGCGCGACGGGCATCTGTTCTGGGACATCGAGACGATGTGGGCCGAGATTCGATCTGGGGTAGAGATCGCACTGAAGGCAGGCGAGCGGCTGCGCTCCATCTCGGTGGATTCGTGGGCAGTGGACTATGTGCCGCTCGACATGCACGGCATGGCGCTGCGCAGGCCGTACTCGTATCGCGACGTGCGTACCGCGGGACGGATGGAGCTGGCGACCGAGCTCGCCGGCGGAGCGGATGCGTTGTACGAGCTGACCGGGATCCAGTTCCTGTCGCTCAACACGCTGCCGCAGGTGCTCGCCGACATTCGCGACGACGCCTCGCTCGTACGCGAGACGGCGACGCGCCTGCTCATCGCCGAGTACTTCCTCTATCGGTTGAGCGGCCGGAAGGTGGCGGAGGCGACGAACGCGAGCACGACGCAGCTCGTGGAGGTGCGAACCGGCCGCTGGGCAGCGAAGCTGATGGAGGCGATCGGCGACGACGAGCTGCGGTGGCCTCCGATCGTGCCGCCGGGCACCGTGCTCGGCCCGCTGCTGCCCGAGCTCGTGTCGAACGACGCGGAAGAGGCGCCGATGATTCTCGCCACGTGCGCGCACGATACGGCGGCCGCCGTGGCCGCGGTGCCTGCGTCGACCGAGCGAGGATGGGCGTTCATCAGCTCCGGCACCTGGTCGCTCGTCGGCGTGGAGCTCGACGCTCCGGTCGTCACACCGACGGCGCGACGCGCCGGCTTCACCAACGAGGCGGGCATCGATGGCACGGTGCGATTCCTCAAGAACCGCGCGGGAATGTGGGTGCTCGAGGAGTGCCGTCGCGAGTGGGAGGCTGACGGCGAGCGGCGCTCGCACGCGGAGGTCTTCGCCGACGCGACGGCGGCGTCGTCGCTCGGCATCACGATCGACCTCAACGCGCCGGAGTTCGCGACGCGCGGCGACATGGTGACCAAGATCGCGGCGGCCTGCCGCGCACAGGGCGTCACGCTGCCTGGAGCGCGCGGGGCGATCGTCCGGTTGATCCTCGAGTCCCTCGCGACGAGCCACGCCGACGCGCTCGCGCAGCTGGAGACGGTGAGCGGCCGACGCATCGACGACGTCCACATCGTCGGCGGCGGCGCGTTGAACGACCTGCTCAATCAGCTCACGGCGGACCGCTGCGGACGGCGCGTACTCGCCGGACCCGAAGAGGCGACCGTGCTCGGCAACCTCCTCGTGCAGGCGCGCACACTCGGCGACCTGCCCGCGGGGGTGAGCATCCGCGAAGCCGCGCGGCGCTCGTCGCGCATCAGAGAATTCACACCACGGCACGTCGCGCCCGCTCAGGGCTCGGCGGCCTTCGCTCATTGACACCGGATCTGGACTCACGATGACAACGACCCCACTGCCGGCTGCTCCTCGTGCCACCGCACGCGGCTCCGAATCGCGCAACGACTATCTGAAGAGCCGCTGGGACGATGCGCTCGCGTCGAAGATGGATCCGGTGGAGCGATTGATCTACCGCTCGAACATCCTGGGCGCGGACGCGCGCATCACGAACACCGGCGGCGGCAACACGTCGTCGAAGCTCGACGTGAAGGATCCGCTCACCGGCGAGACGACGCGCGTGCTCTGGGTGAAGGGCTCGGGCGGCGACCTGCGCACGGCGACGAAGGCCAACTTCGCGTCGCTCTATCTGGACCAGGTGCTGAACCTGCGGCACCTGTACGAGAAGCATCCGCAGCGCGGACCGAAGACGCCGGCCGAGGACGCGATGGTCGGGATGTATCCGTACACCACGTTCGACCGGAACCCGACCGCGTCGAGCATCGACACGCCGCTGCACGCGTTCATCCCGTACGCGCACGTCGACCACATGCATCCGGTGGCGGTGATCGCGCTCGCGACGGCGAAGGATGGCCCCGCGCTGACGAAGGAGGTGTACGGCGACGACGTGATCTGGACGAACTGGCTGCGTCCCGGCTTCGAGCTTGGCCTCGAGCTGGAGCGGGTCGCGCGTGAGCACCCGAACGCGAAGGGTGCGATCATGGGCCAGCACGGCCTGATCAACTGGGCGAACGACGACAAGGAGTGCTACGAGCTGACGCTCGACCTGATTCGTCGCGCGCAGGAGTTCCTCGACGCGCGTGCCGGGAAGGCGGACTTCGGCGGTGCGAAGGTGCAGTCGCTGCCCGAGGCGGAGCGGAAGCGCGTGCTCGTCGAGATCCTGCCGTGGCTGCGCGGCAAGGTCAGCGCGGAGAAGCGGCAGATCGCAACGGTGGAGATGCGCGACGAGGTACTCGAGTTCGTGAACTCGAACGACGCGCCGCGCCTCGCCGAGCTGGGCACGAGCTGCCCCGACCATTTCCTGCGCACGAAGATCAAGCCGCTGTACGCGGACTGGAACCCAGCCGGGGGCGACGTCGCGGCGCTGAAGAAGGTGCTCGACGCCGGGCTCACGCAGTATCAGTCGGACTACTGCGACTACTACGAGCAGTGCAAGCGGTCCGACTCGCCCGCGATGC
Organism: Gemmatimonadaceae bacterium; assembly: GCA_036008805.1. Taxonomy (GTDB): domain Bacteria; phylum Gemmatimonadota; class Gemmatimonadetes; order Gemmatimonadales; family Gemmatimonadaceae; genus AG11. Next base: position 33,207 of record DASYMZ010000185.1, on the reverse strand, counting down.
GCGTGTCGTCGCCGAGCGTGATCCTCGTGCCCGGCGTTGGACTGATCGCGTGGGGCAAGAGCAAGTCGGAGAGCCGCGTCACGGCCGAGTTCTACAACGCGGCGATCGGCGTGATGCGCGGCGCGGAGCGGGTGAGCACGTACATCGCGCTGGACCGGCAGGAAGCGTTCGACATCGAGTACTGGCTGCTCGAGGAGGCCAAGCTCAAGCGGATGCCGGCGGAGAAGCCGCTCGACCGGCAGGTGGTGCTGGTCGTCGGCGCTGGGAGCGGGATCGGACGCGGGCTGCTCGCGCGCGTCGTCAATGAAGGCGCGAGCGTCGTCGCGGTGGACCGCGATGCGGAGAACGCCGTGTCGGCGGCGAACGATCTGCAGAAGAAGGTGGGGATGGGGATCGGCGTCGCCGGCACGGGGATCTCAGGGGCGGGGCAGGTGATCGGACTCGGCGCCGACATGACCGACCGGGCGGCGATCCGGAAGGCGTTGGCCGAGGCGATCTTCGCGTATGGCGGCATCGATCAGGTCGTCGTCACCGCCGGCTACTATCCGAACCCGGACGAGAAGGGCGAGGTGGCCGACCACGAGTGGGCGCGTGCGTTCGCGATCAACGTGACCGGGCCGTATCTCGTGGCGGACGAGGCGTATCACGTGTGGAAGGAGCAGGGGCTCGAGGGCGGACTGGTGATCACGACCAGCGTGAACGGCGTGGTACCCAAGGCCGGCTCGTTCGCGTACGACACGAGCAAGGCGGCGGCGAACCATCTCGTGCGCGAGCTCGCGGTGGCGTACGCGCCGCTCGTCCGCGTGAACGGTGTCGCGCCGGCGACGGTGATCGAGGGCTCGTCGATGTTTCCGCGCGAGCGCGTGCTCGCGTCGCTGGCGAAGTACAAGATCGACCACGATCCGTCGTCGAGCACGGAAGTGCTGCGCGACAACCTCGCGGCGTTCTACGCGAAGCGCACGCTCACGGGCAAGCCAGTGTCGCTCGACAGCCAGGTGCGCGCGATCACGGCGTTCCTGAACGGCGACTTCAGCAAGACGACAGGGCAGATCGTCAACGTGGACGGCGGACAGGCGGCGGCCTTCCTCCGCTGAGCGACGAGCCCGTGCTCCTGCGCGCGACGGACGTCGCCAAGGCGTACGCGGGGGTGCAGGCGCTGCGCAGCGCGTCGCTCGCGCTGCGCGCGGGCGAGGTGCACGCGCTCGTCGGGGAGAACGGCGCGGGCAAGTCGACGCTGATCAAGATCCTCACGGGCGCGGTGCAGCCGGACGCGGGCGAATTCCTGTTGAACGGTGAGCCGCTTCCGCGGCTCACCCCGCGCTCGGCGAAGGCGCTCGGCATCGCGGCGATCTATCAGCAGCCCGCCCTGTTCCCCGAGCTGACGGTGGCGGAGAACATCGCGCTCGGCGTCGAGCGCACCGGTCGGTGGGGCCGAGTGGATTGGCGCGCGCGGCACCGTCGCGCCGCCGAGCTGCTCGAGCGGGTGGGCGCGCGGATCGACCCGGAGCGAGACGCGGGCGAGCTGAGCATGCCGCAGCAGCAGCTCGTGGAGATCGCGCGCGCGCTCGGCGCGGACGCGCGGGTGCTGATCCTCGACGAGCCGACGGCATCGCTGTCGAAGGAAGACACCGACAATCTGTTCCGCGTGGTGCGCGAGCTGCGCGCGAGCGGGGTGGGGATGATCTACATCTCGCACCGGCTGGAGGAGCTGCCGGTGATCGCCGATCGCGTGACCGTGCTGCGCGACGGCACGACGATCGCCACGCGCGAGATGTCGCAGGTGAACCGCGAGCAGCTCATCCAGATGATGGTCGGCCGCGAGCTGTCGGCGGTGTTCCCCAAGCGCGCCGTGCCGCTCGGCGAGACGGTGCTCGAGCTGAGACGACTTGGCAGCAGGGCGGCGGGGGTGAGCGACCTGAACCTCACCGTGCGCGCGGGAGAGATCGTCGGGTTGTCGGGCCTGGTCGGCGCGGGAAGGTCGGAGCTGGCGCGCACGGTGTTCGGGCTCACGCCCGCGGACGAGGGTGAGATCCTCGTGCGCGGCAAGGGTGCGCGAATCACCTGTCCAGCCGACGCGATCGCGAACGGGATCGCCTACGTGCCCGAGGACCGGCGGCGACATGGCGTGGTGCTGGAGATGCCGGTGAGCGAGAACGTCACGCTCGCAGCGCTCGGCAATCTGTCGCGGTTCGGCGCGTTCGACTTCCGGCGCGAACGTGAGCTGGCGTCGGACTACACCCAGCGGCTCGGCGTGAAGACGCCGTCGATTCGTGCGCTGGTCTCGACGCTGTCCGGCGGCAATCAGCAGAAGGTGGCGTTGAGCCGATGGCTCGTCACCAAGCCGGCCGTCCTCATCCTCGACGAGCCGACGCAGGGGATCGACGTCGGCGCGAAGAGCGAGATTCACGAGCTCATGATGGAGCTGGCGGAGCAGGGCGTCGCGATACTCATGATCTCATCCGAGCTTCCCGAGATCCTCGGCATGAGCGACCGGATCGCCGTGATGCACGGCGGGACGATCGTGAGCGTGCTCGATCGAGCCGAGGCGACTCCCGAGCGCGTGCTCGCTCGCGCGCTCGGTGAGCAGACGCGCGAGTTCGCCGCGCTCGTCGCGGCGGGGCCGGGAGCGCCATGAGCACGCCGCTGCTGATGCGACTGGGACGTCACAAGCGCGAGGTGCCGCCAGCCGTCGCGCTGCTCGGAGTGCTGCTCGCCGTGCTCGTGACGGCGCCGTCGTTCTTCAGCGCGGGCAACCTGCGCGACCTCGCGCTCAACAACGCGCCGGTGCTGCTCGTCGCGCTCGGGATGACGCTCGTGATCCTGGTCGGCGAGATCGACATCTCGGTCGGGTCGCAGTTCGCGGTGTGCAGCGTGGCGGCCGGCGTGCTGGCGAAAGCCGGCGTGCCGATCGCGCTGATGCCGCTCATCGTGATCGCGATCGGCGCAGCGATGGGCGCGCTCAATGGAGTGCTCATCGGCACCCTGGGGCTGCCCTCGATCATCGTGACGCTCGCGATGCTGGTGGCGTGGCGCGATGCATTGCGCTGGGCGACCGAGGGGGCGTGGGTGCAGGACCTCCCGGCGAACTTTCAGTGGTTCGGTCTGTCGCCGGCGATGGCGCAGTCGCTGATCGTCGTGGTGGCGGTCGCGATTCTCGCGGCGGGCGGGTGGGCGCTCCGCAACCTCGGCGCGGGCCGGAGCCTGTACGCCGTCGGCTCGGACGAGGAGGCCGCACGCCTCGCGGGCATCGACTCGCGCCGAGTGACGTTCGGCGTCTTCGTCGCGATGGGCGCGCTCGTCGGACTGGCGGCCACGCTCAACGCCGTGCGCTTCGATGCGGTGCCGAGCAATGCCGGCATGGGGCTGGAGCTGCAGGCGGTGGCGGCGGTGGTCGTGGGCGGCACCGCGATCACGGGGGGACGCGGCACACTGCTCGGCACGCTGATCGGCGTCCTGCTGCTCGGCACGATCGGCACGGCGATGACGTACGTCGGCATCAGTCCGTTCTGGGCGAAGGCGATTCAGGGTCTGATCATCCTCGCGGCGCTCGTCGCGGACGCGGCGCTCGCACGACTGGAACGGCATGGCAGTCTCTTCAAGCGCGGCCCCGTTGTCGCCCGCTGAAGCGCGCGCTCCGCTCCGGGAGCGGCTCTTCCCGAACAACGAGTGGGTGCTGCTCGTCGTGATCCTGCTCGAATGCGTGGTGTTCGGCGCGGCGGGCCACAACTTCGCGACGACGGGCAACGCATTCGAGATCACGCGGCTCGCGGTGGAGATCGGGCTGCTCGCGCTGGCGCTCACCCCGATCATCGTCACCGGCGGCATCGATCTCTCCGTCGGCTCGATGATGGGGCTCGCCGCGATCATGCTCGGCTGGCTCTGGCACGACGTCGGGTTGCCGATGCCGGTGGCGATCGTGCTGACGCTGGCGCTCGGCGTACTGGGCGGCGCGCTCAACGCGGTGCTGATCACGCGCCTCAAGTTCCCGCCGCTCATCGTCACGCTCGGCACGCTCTCGCTCTTTCGCGGAATCGCCGAGGGTGTGACGGGGGGCATCCAGCACTACTCCGGATTTCCCGCGAGCTTTCTTCGGCTCGGACAGGGCTACGTCGGCGGCGTGGTGCCGACGCAGCTATTCGTGCTCGCCGCGGCGGCGGTCGGCGGCGCGTGGTGGCTGCATCGCACGAGCGTGGGCCGCGCGCTGTACGCGATCGGACACTCGCCCGAGGGTGCGCGCTTCGCCGGGATCCCGGTGGCGCGCCGGCTGAACGCGGTGTACGTCCTCTCCGGATTCGCATCCGCGATTGCGGCGGTGATCTACGTCGCGCATCTGGGGCAGGCCAAGTCGGACGCCGGCACCGGCTACGAGCTGATGGCGATCACTGCGGTGGTGCTCGGCGGCGCGTCGATCTTCGGCGGGCGCGGGACGATCCTCGGGACGATCCTCGGCCTGTTCAGCATCGTGCTGTTGCAGAACGGGCTGCGGCTGACCGGGATGCCGGCGGAGCTGTCGGGGATTCTCACCGGCGTGCTGCTCGTCGCGACGATCATGGTGGACCTGCTGTCGCGGCGGTCGAAGGCGCGGCCTGCTGTCTCACATCACTCGATCACTGCTGAAACGGAGCAAGAGGACGTGAAGAACTCACAGGTGGCGGTGTTGAGTACGGTGATTCTCGCGGGGTCAGTGATCGTGGCGGCGAGCAACTACTTTCTCGTCCAGAGAGTGCGGGGCGAGTTCCTGAGTGATGCCGATCGCTCGACGGCCACGATCAACTTCCCGGATTCGGGGGGCGGACCGGCAACGGTTCGCTACGGCGCCCCGCCCGTCGTCGCGCTCATGCCCAAGGCCAAGGGCGACCCCTACTTCATCAGCGCTCGCAAGGGCGCCGACTCCGCCGCCAAGGCGCTCGGCGTCGAGCTGCTGTGGGACGGCCCGACCGATCTCGATCCGGCGAAGCAGAACGAGGTCGTCGAGGCGTGGATCACCCGCGGTGTGAACGCGATCGCCGTGAGCGTCGAGAACAAAGAGGCCATCTCGACCGTTTTGCGAAAGGCGCGCGCGAAGGGGATCAAGGTCGTGACGTGGGACGCCGACGCCGAGAAGGACGCGCGCGACTTCTTCGTCAACCAGGCCACGCCGGAGGGGATCGGCAACACCCTGATGGACGAGGCGGCGCGGATCATGGGCGGTACGGGCGAGTTCGCGATCATCACGGCGAGCCTGAGCGCGGCCAATCAGAACGAGTGGATCAAGTACATCAAGGCGCGCCTCGCGGCGAAGTACCCGAACATCACGCTCGTCGCGATCCAGCCGAGCGAAGGCGATCGGGACCGTGCGTTCAGCGAAACGCAGACGGTGCTCAAGGTGCATCCGAAGGTGAAGGTCGTGATGGCGATCGCCGCGCCGGCGGTGCCGGGCGCGGCGGAGGCGGTGAAGCAGTCGGGACGCACCGACGTGAAAGTCACCGGCCTCTCGCTGCCGAACATGTGTCGTCCGTACGTGAAGTCCGGCGTGATCGAGAGCTTCGTGCTGTGGAACACGGTCGATCTCGGCGCGCTCGCGGTGCGCACCGCGGAAGCGCTGGTGACGGGAGAGCTCAAGGCGGGCGCCACGTCGCTCGATGCGGGGAAGATGGGCAAGTTCGCCGTGGTCGGTGACGAGGTGCGACTCGGCGCACCCTTCATCTTCAACAAGTCGAACATCGACAACTTCAACTTCTGATCGACGACGCCCGATGACCACCGCCCTGTTCGTTCCCTGCTACGTCGACCAGTTCTTTCCGCACGTCGCGATCGCTGCGCTGACGGTGCTGGAGCGGCTCGGCGTGCGCGTGGACGTGCCGGAGGGCGCGGCGTGCTGCGGCCAGCCGTCGGCGAACGCGGGATACGCACGTGAGGGGCACTCCACACTCGAACGGTTCGTCGACGTGTACGCGCAGTACGATCGGGTGGTCGTGCTCTCGGGAAGCTGTGCCGTGCACGTCAGGCAGCATGCCGGCGAGGTGGTCGCGCACGGCGGCGCTGATGAAGCCGGCGCGAGAGTCGCCGAGCGAACGACGGAGCTCTGCGCCTTCCTGCACGACGAGATCGGCGTGCAGCGCGTCGCGGAGCTCGGTGCGTCCTTCCGCAAGCGCGTCGCGGTGCACATCGGCTGTCACGCGCTGCGCGGCATGGGACTGGCCAGGCCGAGCGAGCTGCAGGTGCGCCCATTCGACAAGGTGCGTGCGCTGCTCGGCGCGGTCCGCGGGGTGGAGATCGCCGAGCTGGCGCGCCCCGACGAGTGCTGCGGCTTTGGCGGAACGTTCGCGGTGGCCGAGCCGGACATCTCCGCGAAGATGGGGCGCGACCGCCTGCGCGACTATCGTGGGCACGACGCCCAGGCGGTGGTGTCGACGGACGTCTCGTGTCTGATGCATCTCAGCGGATTGGCGCGGCGAGAGCGCATCGGCTTGCCGATGTATCACGTCGCCGAGCTGCTCGCCGGCACTGCCGGGGTGGCATGAGCCAGCGAAGCTTCGAGCTGCCCGTGCTCGGCCGCCCCACGCCGGTGGATCACCCGAAAGCCGCGCGGGAGTTCAACGCCGATGTCGCGCGCACCGATTGGCACGACGAGTCGCTCTGGTTCGTGCGCGAGAAGCGCGACCGCGCGGCGGCATCAGTTCCGGAATGGGAGGAGCTGCGCGCGCGCGCCTCCGCGATCAAGGAGCACGCGCTGACCCACCTCGACGAGTATCTCGTGCAGTTCGAGGCGAATGCGCTGGCGAACGGGATGCAGGTGCACTGGGCACGCGACGCCGACGAGCACAACCGGATCGTGCACGGAATCCTGTCCGAGGCCGGCGCGAGGCGCCTCGTCAAGAGCAAGTCGATGCTCACCGAGGAGTGCGGGCTCAATCCCTATCTCGAGGCGAACGGGATCGAGGTCATCGACAGCGATCTCGGCGAGCGCATCGTGCAGCTCCGGCGGGAGGGACCGAGTCACATCGTGATGCCGGCGATCCATCTCAAGAAGGAAGAGGTGGGTGCGACCTTCCACGAGCACCTCGGCACGCCGGAGGGGCTATCCGAGCCGAACGCGCTGGCGGGCGTGGCGCGCGAGCATCTTCGCGAGAAGTTCCTCGCAGCCGACGCCACGCTCACCGGGATGAACTTCGCCGTCGCGGAGTCTGGTGGCTTCGTGGTGTGCACGAACGAGGGGAACGCCGATCTCGGAATGGCGCTCGCCCCGGTGCACATCGCGTCGGTGGGGATCGAGAAGGTGATTCCGCGCGTCGAGGATCTCGCCGTGTTCCTTCGGCTGCTCGCGCGCAGCGCGACCGGCCAGGCGGTGACCGTGTACACGACGCACGTGCACGGCCCGCGTGCGGGGCAGGCGCTGCACGTCGTGCTCGTGGACAACGGGCGGACGAAGCAGCTCGCGCGCGAGGAGTTCTGGGGCTCGCTCAAGTGCATCCGATGTGGCGCGTGCATGAACACCTGCCCGATCTATCGCCGCTCAGGGGGCCACAGCTACGGATCGACCGTGCCAGGGCCGATCGGCTCGGTGCTCACGCCCGGTCTGGATCTCGAGCGCTACGCGTCGCTGCCCTTCGCGTCCACGTTGTGCGGGTCGTGCACGGCGGTGTGTCCGGTGAAGATCGACCTCGACCGACAGCTCTTCCGCTGGCGGCAGCACGTCACCGAAGCGGGCCATACTCCACGCGCGAAGACGTTCGCCATCAAGACGTCGGTCGCGCTGTTCGACCGGCCGAGGCTCTTTCGCGCGGCGGGTGCGCTCGCGCGATTCGGGCTGCGTCTCATGCCGGGCTTCATTGCGCGGATGGCGTCGGGCCCCTGGGGGCGCACTCGCGACGTCCCGCCCGCGCCGTCGCAGAGCTTCCGCGCGTGGTACCGCACGAACAGGCCGGAGCGCCCATGAGCGAGCTCGGCGCCCGGGAGACGATTCTTCACGCTGTGCGCGCGGCGCGGCCGCCCGCTGTGTCATTGCCGGCACCGCGGATCGCGCCGGCACTCGCGAGCGGTCAGCCATCGCTGCTCGATGCCTTCGCCGCTGCCGCGATGGCCGCTGGAGCCGCGGTCGTGATCGCGGCGAGAGACGAAGTGAGCCGGCTCGCGCTTGGCGCGGACCTCACACCCCGCAACGTGCTGTCGACGGTCGCCGAGGTGCGCACCACCGTTCCGCCGTCCCAGGATCCGCATGCGCTCGACTCGCTCGACCTCTTCGTCGCGGACTCCCCGCTCGGCGTCGCCGAGAACGGCGCGGTATGGGTGGCGACGTCGGACGTCATGCATCGAGCCGCGCTCTTCCTCGCGACGAGGGTGGTGATCGTCGTCGACGCGGCGACCATCGTGCCAACCCTGCACGACGCCTACGCGCGCATCGACGTGCGCGCGCACCCGTTCGGCGCGTTCGTCGCCGGTCCGTCCAAGACGGCCGACATCGAGCAGTCGCTCGTGATCGGTGCACATGGACCCAAGGAGCTGACGGTGATCGTGATCGGTACGAACGGAGAATCAGGCGCGCAGCAGGCCTCGCGCCGATGAAGCGCCGCGAGTTCATCGAGGCGTCGTCGCGTGGCCTCGCGCTGGGCGCGATCGCGCCGGCGATGCTGCACGGCGCGGAGATGGCGGACGCATCGCGCGAGCCTGCCGCAGCCGAGCCGGTGGATCGCAGGGCGCGGCTGGCGCGCCATGCGCCCGTGGTCCGCACGTTCGAGTCGTTCTCCGCGCTGAGCGTGGGCAATGGCGCGTTTGCCTTCACTGCCGACGCAACGGGGCTGCAGACCTTTCCCGACGAGTACAAGGAGCTCCCGCTCGCCACCCAGGCCGAGTGGGGCTGGCACAGCTATCCGAATCCGGAACGCGTCGAGCCGAACGACGCGCTCGCGAGCTACGATGCGCACGGTCGTCCTGTGACGTACATGAGCGCGCAGAACGGGCCGGCGGGAAAGTGGCTGCGCGAGAATCCGCACCGGCTCTCGCTCGCGCGCATCGGCTTCGTGCTCACGCGAGCGGATGGCTCCGGCGTGCGTCCGGTGGATCTGGTTGGCGTGGTGCAGAGGCTCGATCTGTGGACCGGCACGATCGAGAGCCGGTTCACGCTCGACGGCCGCTCGTTGCGGGTGCTGACCGCGGTGCATCCCTCGCGCGATCTCGTCGCCGTTCGCATCGAGAGCGCCGAGCTCGATCCAAAGCGCCTCGCGGTGCGGATCGCTTTTCCGTACGGAGGCGCGACGCACACCGGCGATCCCGCCGACTGGTCTCACCCCGAGCTTCACGAGACCGAGATCGCCGAGCGTGACCGCCATTCCGTCGTGGTGCATCGCAGGCTGGATTCGGACGAGTACTGGCTCCGCGCCGGCTGGACCGAGGGCGGCGCGCTCCGACAGGCAGGTCCGCACGCGCTCGTGCTCGAGCCGTCCGCGGGCACCTCGGTCTTCGAGTGCGTCTTCGACTTCTCTGCGAAGCGGGAGCGCGACGTCCTCCCGTCGGCGGGCGCGACGCTCGCCGCGAGCGCGTCTCACTGGCAGCGCTTCTGGACCGACGGCGCCACCCTCGATCTCTCCGGCAGCACCGATCCACGCGCGACGGAGCTCGAGCGGCGCATCGTGCTCTCCGAGTACCTCACCGCGATCCAGTGCGCGGGCACCCGCCCGCCGCAGGAGACGGGCGAGACGTTCAACAGCTGGTTCGGCAAGGCGCATCTCGAGATGCACTGGTGGCACGCCGCGCACTTCGCGCTCTGGGGCCGGAGCGCGATGCTCGAGCGCAGTCTGCCGTGGTATTCGCAGATCCTGCCGCGCGCGCGAGAGACGGCGGCGCGGCAGGGCTACCGCGGCGCACGATGGCCGAAGATGGTCGGCCCCGACGGGCGTGAGAGCCCGTCCGGTATCGGGGTCTTTCTCATCTGGCAGCAGCCGCATCCGATCTACCTGGCCGAGCTCGTGTATCGCGCGAGGCCAGAGCGCGCGGTTCTCGAGCGCTATCGCAACGTCGTCTTCGCGAGCGCCGAGTTCATGGCGTCGTATCCGTTCTGGGAGCAGTCGGGAAGGCGCTACGTGCTGGGACCGCCGCTCATCCCCGCGCAGGAGAGTCATCCGCCGAAGACGACGTTCAACCCCACCTTCGAGCTCGCATACTGGGCATTCGGTCTGGAGACGGCGCAACGTTGGCGCGAGCGGCTGGGACTCGGCCGCGAGCCGCAATGGGATCGCGTGATCCGCGGTCTCTCGCCGATGCCGATGCGCGATGGGGTGTACGTCAACGCCGAGTCGGCGCCGACGACGTTCACCGACGCGGATCAGCGGCGTGACCACCCGACGCTGCTCGGCGCGTATGGCTTCGTCGCGTCTCCGCGGGTGGATCGCGCGGCGATGCGCCGCACGCTGCACCGCGTGATGGAGACGTGGCAGTGGGAAGAGACGTGGGGCTGGGACTATCCCCTCGTCGCGATGACCGCTGCCCGGCTCGGCGAGCCGTCGATCGCGATCGACGCGCTGCTGATGGAGACGCAGAAGAACCGATACCATGCGAACGGCCACAACTATCAGCGCCCCGGTCTGACGATTTACTTGCCCGGCAACGGTGGCCTGCTCAGCGCCGTAGCGACGATGGCCGCCGGATGGGACGGCGCACCGCGGCAGAACGCACCCGGCTTCCCTCGCGAGCGATGGACGGTGCGCGGCGAGGGTCTACGAGGATTGCCCTGAATGAGGAACGAGGCAGATGACTGACGAGATTGGACGACGCGAGTTCCTGAAGCGCGGCACCGTCGCGGGCGTGATCGCGACGACCGGGATTCCGATGGCGGGCTCTCTCGGGCGTGCGTCCGCCGCGCCGCCCGAGACTCCGGCGCCACGCTCCGGCCCGGTCATCGAGCCGGCGCTCGCGTCGCGAAAGATGGACAGCAAGGAGTTCTGCCTCTCCGAGTACGACGCGATCACGCCATCGAGTGCCTTCACTGCCACCTCCGCCTCCTCCGCGAAGCGTTGGCAGCAGCGCGCGCGACGGAAGCTGATCGACCGGCTCGGTGGCTTTCCATCGACCAGAGCGCCACTGAACGCCGAGGTGTTGGAGAGCAGAGACTTCGGCACCTACACGCGCGAGAAGATCGCCTTCGATACCCGGAGCAACCTCAGCGCGCTCGGCTACCTGCTCCTACCCAAGGCGCCGGCGCGCCCGCTGCCGGCGGTCGTCTGCTTCTCCGGCCACGGCAAGGGACTGCCGGACATTCTCGGGCTCGGCGACGACGGAGATCCGCGCGCCGCGCGGAACGTCGGCTACGCGAAGGAGTACGCGCTGCAGTGCGTCGAGCACGGGTACGCGACGTTCGCCGTCGAGCAGCTGGCGTTCGGCACGCGGCGCGACGACGCGGCGCGCCGCTCGGGACCGGGCACCGAGTCGTGCCGCCCCGCCGCGTGCGCGGCGCTGCTGTTCGGCCAGACGATGGCCGGTTGGCGCGTGTGGGACGCGATGCGCGCGATCGACTACCTCGGCACCAGATCCGAGGTCGACTCGAGGCGCATCGCGACGCTCGGCGCATCGGGTGGAGGGACCACGTCGCTGCTCACGGCCGCCGTCGACGAGCGCGTGAGGGTCGCGGTGGTGAGCGCGTACTTCAACACGCTGCGCGACAGCATCGTCAGCATCTCGCACTGTCCGGACAACTACGTGCCCGGCATGCTGCAGGACATGGAGATGTACGATCTCTCGGGGCTCGTCGCCCCGCGCGGGTTGTTCGTGGAGTCCGGGCGCCGCGATCCGATCTTCCCCTTCGCCGGATTCGAGAAGGCGGTCGGCAAGGCGACGGAGATCTATCGCACCTTCGGCGTGCCCGACCGGTTGGGCCACGCGGTCCACGAGGGCGCGCACGAAGTGCACCTCGTCGGCGCGTTCGACTTCATGAAGCGGGAGCTGTGACGCGCTCGTCAGCGGACCGGCGAAGCGGCGGCGTCTCGTCCGAGTGCGGGCACGTAGCGCTCGACGTCGCGCAGGGCGACCACCCGATAGTGGTTGTCGGAGAGCCAGCGCAGATACTCCTCGAACAGCGCGACGGGAGTGGTGACCCACGGGTGGGCGGCGTCGGGAACGCCGTGAATCGTCAGCACGACGATCTTGCCGTCGCGCGCGAGCCGGAACGCCTGCAGGATCGAGTCACGGTTCTGCTCCCCGGTGGTGAAGCTCGGGATGAGCATCGGATCGTCGCGCCGGGGATCGTATGCCCTCGCGCCGCCGGTGCGCGCCAGCTTGTAGCCCTGCGCGTGAAGAACGTGCGGCGCGTCGGCACTGGTGACGTACGCCGGATACGCGAAGCTGACCGGCGCCGGTGCGCCGAGCGCGCGGAGCCGCTCCTCCACATAGCGGAGCTCCTCGACGAAGTGCGTGCGGTCCATCCGGTCCACATGGGTGTGCTTCCACGTGTGGTTGCCGACCTCGAACCCCATGCGCGCGAGCTCGCCGATCTGCGGCCACGTCATGTACAGGGTCGTGTCGGAGAAGGGCGGCTGCTGGAACTCGGTCACGAAGAAGGTCGCGCCGAATCCGTAGCGCGCGAGCAGCGGCGCGACGGTCGTGTAGTGCGACTTCACGGCGTCGTCGAAGGTGAGCACGACGAGCTTGTCCGGCACCGGCTCGGGGCCGCGCGACCTCTGGCTCGGCGCACCTGCGCACCCGGCGAGCAACGCGAGCAACACAATGGATCTGACTCTCATGTGAGGAAGTCTCTCATGCGAACGTTCGTCGGGCGAGTGGCGAGCGTCGTCGCGCTGCTCACGATCGGCCTGGCGGCGCGAGCGAGCGCGCAGCGTGCGTCGTCGGCGAGTCCGTCCGCATGGCCGGCGATCACCCGCGACGTCAAGCCGTGGACGAGATGGTGGTGGCTCGGCAGCGCGGTCGACAAGCAGAACATCACCGAGCAGCTCGGCCAGCTCGCGGCGGCGGGATTCGGCGGCGTCGAGGTCACCGTGATCTACGGCGCGAAGGGAGCGGACTCCGCGTACATCCCGTATCTCTCTCCGCGCTGGGTGGAGATGCTCGCGCACACGGCGACCGAGGCGCACCGGCGCGGGATGGGCGTCGACTTGCCCCAGGGCTCGGGATGGCGCATGGGAGGTCCGTCGGTCGCTCCCGACGATGTGAATGCCTCCCTCGCGATCACCGTCGACAGCGTGTCGTCCGGCGGCACGTGGCGGAAGGAGCTGCCGAGTCATCGCGTGAACGCGATCGTCGCGGTCGGTGAGGCGGGCCAGCGCCTCCGCATTCCATTCACCGCGTCGGCGGGCACCGTCGAGTGGAAGGCGCCGGCCGGCCGCTGGGTGGTGTACGTCGCCGGCACGCGCTTCTCGGGAGACAACGTCAAGCGCCCCGCGCCGGGTGGCGAAGGCCCGTCGCTCGACCCGTTCTCCGAGACGGCGACCGCGCACTACCTCGCGATGTTCGCCGCGAAGACCGCGTCGCTGCCGAAAGGCGCGATCCGCTCGTACTTCCACGACTCGTTCGAGTACACCGGCGACGGCTCGATCGGACTCTTCGACTTCTTCAGGGCACGGCGCGGCTACGATCTCGCCGACGAGCTCCCCGCGCTCGCGGGCCGCGCCGATGCCGACCGCGTCGCGCGCGTGCAGTCCGACTACCGGCAGACGCTCGACGAGATGCTGCTCGAGCACTTCGTCCAGCAGCTCACGCGCTGGTCGCACGGTCGCGGCTCGCTGATGCGGGAGCAGGCGCACGGGTCGCCCGCGAACCTTCTCGACCTCTACGCCGCCGCCGACATTCCCGAGACCGAGATCTTCGGCGTGCTCGGCAGCCCAGACGCGGATCCGCTGATCAACATGTTCGCGTCGTCTGCCGCGCACGTCGCCGGCAAGCGGCTCGCGTCGGCCGAGTCGTTCACCTGGCTCGGCGAGCACTTCACCGGAACGCTCGACGACGTCAAGCACGCCGCCGACCGCATGTTCCTGGCTGGGATCAACCATCTCGTCTACCACGGCACGGCGTACTCGCCTGCGCAGGCAGCGTGGCCGGGATGGCAGTTCTATGCGTCGATGGAGTTCAATCCACGCAACGCGTTCTGGCGCGACGTGCCGGCGTTCAATCAGTACGTCGCGCGGGTGCAGTCGGTGCTGCAGGCCGGCCGGCCGGACAACGACGTGCTGCTCTACTGGCCAATCTGGGACAACTGGCACGACGCGTCGCGCCGGCGGATGGACTTCCGCGTGCACGATCCGGTCTGGTTCCACGGCAAGCCATTCGGCCAGGCGGCGCGCTCGCTGCACGAGGCGGGCTACGGCGTCGACTACGTCTCGGATCGCCAGCTCTCGGGCGACATCTCGGCGACCGGTGGCCGAGTGCGCAGCAAGGGCGGTGAGTATGCGATGATCGTCGTGCCGAACGCGGTGCACCTGCCGCCCGCCACGATGCGCCGGCTGCTGGCGCTCGCGCGCGCCGGCGCGACGGTGGCGTTCGTCGGCGCGCTGCCGAGCGACGTGCCTGGTCTCGCGCGACTCGCCGAGCGGCGCGCTGAGCTGGCGGGGATGCAGCGCGCGCTCGATTGGAAAGCGACTCGTACCGGGTTGCGTGAGGCGCGGGTCGGGAAGGGACGCGTGATGAACGGAGACCGGCTCGAGCAGTTGCTCGAGGCGGCCAAGGTGCGGCACGACCCGCTCGCCGACTACGAGGACCTCCAGTTTCTGCGCCGGAAGATTCCGGGTGGGTCGCAGCACTTCATCGTCGCGCAGGATTCGTTCGCGACGTGGGTGCCAGTTGCCGGACGGCCGCGAGCGGTGGTGTTGATGGACCCGATGACTGGGCGTACGGGGTTGGCCCTGACGGACACCACGGATGGGAAGCTCATGGCCTTCCTCCAACTGGAGAAGGGCCAGTCGATCATCATGCGCGCGCTCGATCGGCGCCCCTCCGCCGTCGAGCTCTGGCAGTACAGCGAGCCGTCCGCCAGTCCCGTCGCGCTGCGCGGCACCTGGTCGGTCGCCTTCATCGACGGTGGACCGGTGTTCCCGAAGCCGTTCACCGCCGACACACCAATGCCCTGGACTGGTCGCGGCGACGACGACGCCGATCGCTTCGCCGGCACCGCGCGCTACTCGATCACCTTCGACGCGCCCGATACCGAGCCGCTGCACGAGCTGCTGCTCGGCAGAGTGGCGGAAAGCGCGCGCGTGAGACTGAACGGTCGCGATCTGGGTGTCGCGTTCTCGAGCCCGTATCGCGTGGAGACCGGACCGCTGCGCCGCACGGGAAACCTGTTGGAGATCGAGGTCACCAACGTCTCGGCCAATCGCATCCGCGATCTCGATCGCCGGGGCGTGGAGTGGAAGATCTTCCGCGACATCAACTTCGTCGGGATCGACTACAAGCCCTTCGACGCGTCCAGGTGGCCGGTGCGCACGTCTGGACTGATCGGACCCGTCACACTTCGAACGCTCTATGACATGAAGGGACTGATCAAGGCGGTCCAATGATCGCGACGTGTCGTCTCGCGCTCGGCGCCGTACCGCTCATCGTCGCGTCGCACGTACTGCGCGCGCAGCCCGCCGAGCGCGCGTTGCCGCTTCGCTGGACGACCGTCGCACCCGGCGTGTGGAAGGCAACCGTCGGGACGCCCGACCGCGTCTCGCTGCTCGGCGCCGCTGGAGGAACACCGCAGCGCGGCGCTCTCGAGAAGGTCGGTCCGGCAACGTTTCCCCTCGATCGGAGCGAGATCCGCGGTACGCTCGTCGCCGGGAAGCTCGCGCTTCGCTTCCCACTCGGTCCCGGCGAACAGCTCTACGGGCTCGGGCTCGACTTCAAGTCCGTCGAGCAGCGCGGCACCGTGAAGACGCTGCACGTCGATCACTTCGGCGGCACTGACAATGGCCGCACCCACGCACCAGTGCCGTTCTACGTCTCGAGCGCCGGCTACGGCGTGCTCGTCGACGCGCCGCGCTACGTGACCGTGTACGCCGGCACCGCGGTTCGAGCCGACTCGAAGCATCCGCCGCTCGTGCGCGATCGCAATCGCGACCGCGCCTGGTCGTCCCAGCCGACGTCCGATGCCGTGGAGGTGCTCGTCCCCGCCGCGGGCGCGACGATCTATCTCTTCGGCGGGCCCACGCCGCTCGATGCGGTGCGCCGCTACAACCTGTACTCCGGCGGCGGAGTCCTTCCTCCAAAGTGGGGGCTCGGCTTCCTCCACCGCGTGCCGACGCTGTTCACCGCCGAGCAGGCCACGAACGAAGTCGCGGAGTTCTCGAAGCGCGGCTATCCGCTCGACGTGCTCGGCCTCGAGCCAGGTTGGCAGAGCGCCGCGTATCCGGGAACCTTCGTCTGGGACAGCACGCGCTTCGCGCAGCCCGACAGCTTCGTCGCACGGCTCATGCGCGCCGGCGTGCGCGTCAACCTCTGGATGAACCCGTACGTCGCGCCGAGCGCGCCCTTCTTCGAGGCGATCGCGCCACTCTCTGGTTCGCACACCGTGTGGACGGGCATCGTCCCCGACTTCATGCACCCCGCCGCACGGCGCATCGTCCTCGGGCACTTCGACCGCGAGCTCGTGAGGCGGGGTGTGAGCGGCTACAAGATCGACGAGGTGGATGGCTACGATCGCTGGCTCTGGCCCGACCACGCGACCTTCCCGTCGGGACTGAGTGGTGAGCAGATGCGGCAGGTGTACGGCGTCGCCATCCAGCGCGCCACCGCCGACGCCTTCCACGCGCGCGATCAGCGCACCTACGGACTCGTGCGCGCATCGAACGCCGGCGCCGCTCCATTGCCGTACGTCCTCTACAACGACTTCTACGGGCACCAGGAGTTCATCACCGCGCTCGTGAGCAGTGGATTCATCGGCGTGTTGTGGACGCCGGAGGTGCGTTCGTCGAAGACGGGCGAGGAATGGCTGCGCCGGATGCAGTCGGTGTGCTTCTCGCCGCTCGCCATGCTGAACGCGTGGTCCGACGGCACCGAGCCCTGGTCGTTCGCCGACGTCGCCGGCCCGGTGCGCGACGTGATGCAGCTTCGCATCCGTCTGCTTCCGTACCTCTACTCGGCGTTCGCGCGCTATCACTTCGAGGGCATCCCGCCCGTGCGCGCGATGGCGCTCGAGCCGGGCTTCCGTGCCGCGCAACCGGCTGCGCCGGGCGTCGTCAGCTCGACGGACAATCCCTACGCCGTCGCGACGCGTCGCGACGTGAAGGATCAGTTCATGCTCGGCGACGCGCTGCTGGTCGCGCCGATGTTCACCGGCGACACCGCGCGCTCGGTCATCCTCCCCGCCGGCAAGTGGTATGACTTCTACACCGGCGCGCTGGTCGGCGGCGGCGAGATCATCAGCGCCAAGCCAGGGCTCGAGCGCATCCCACTCTATGTTCGCGAAGGTGCAACCATCCCGCTGCTCGTCGGGGATCACTTGCACGTGCCCGCGCCGGGTGAACCGGCCGACGTAGAGCTCCGCCACTACGGCACTGAGCCGGGCAGCACCATGCTCTACGACGACGATGGCACCACCTTCGGCTACGAGCGCGGCGCATACTCGTGGACGCCGCTCGTCACTCGCCGCGGCGCCAATGGTGCGCTCGTGGGTGAGCCGCCGCGCCCGCCCGCCGGCAAGCCATTCGGCTATCGCACGCTCACCTGGCGCATGATGACACTCCCCTGAGACGCACCCCGCGCTCCGAGCTCCGCTACCGGGCCCGCACTCCCGCGCCGCGGAGGTAGTCCGCCATCACGCTCGCGTACTGCGGCATCGATACCTCGGGCTCCTCGATCTCCGGATGCCACCGCTTCTCCCACTCGAAGCTGTAGATCCCCGTGTAGCCGGTGCGAGCCAGCGCCTCCACCTGACGCCGCACCGGTACCTCGCCCGCGCCGGTGAGCACGTACTTCCGGTCGGCGCCCGACGGCACCGAATCCTTCAGGTGAGTGTGGCGGATGTATCCGCCGAGCTGCGCCACCGTCGTCTCCGGCGGCTCTCCGCCAACGAAGGTGTGATGCGCGTCCCACAGCAGCGCGACACCCGGTGAGTCGGCCAGCCGCATCAGCTCGAGCAGCGTCTTCGAGTCCACGAAGTCGCCGTGCGACTCGAGGATCACGGTGACGTCGCGCGGCCGCGCGTACTCGCCGAGCTCGTGGAAGTTCTTCGCGACGTACGCCAGCACCGCGTCGCGCGACATCCCGTTCACCCAGTTGTTCCCGAACACGCGCACGTACGGCGTGCCCATCGCGCTCGCGAGGTCGATGAAGCGGCGCGTCTCCGCCATCGCGCTCGCCAGCTTCGCCGCGTCCTGCTCGTGCATGTTGATCGACGCGCCGAGGCAGGGAACGACCAGGCCTCGATCGGTGAGCTCACGCTTCGTCTGCGCGAGCCGTCCCGGCTGAAACTCGGGCCGCTGCGAGAGGTCCATCGTCTGCTGGATGCCGCGCAGCTCGACCGCGGCGAATCCGTGTGCCGCGGCGAAGTCGAGCGTCTGGATCCAATCCCACTTCGGCGAGCCGAGTGTGGAGAAGCCGATCGGCAACCGCGCGCCCGCGGCGCCGCTCGATGCCGCCGAGCCGCTGCGCTGGGCCGACCCGCGCGCGCACGCGCTCGCGGCAATCGTGACTGCGGCTGCACCCGCCGCCGACAGGAAGCGCCTCCGATCCATCGAGTCCATCGAGTCGTCCATGAGCTCCTCTTCTCGCTGCGTCCTGGTCCGCGCGCGAACGTCGAGCCCCACGATGGGGTGCGCGCTACGCCAATCTACGCACGCTCACCGCTCGCCGAACAGGAAGCGCATGCCGTCGATGGCCGACAGTCGCAGGTTCGAGCCGGCGTTGTCCCGGCTCATCGTATCGTGCGTCGAGGGATCGCTGAGCCGCTGCTTCAGCTCGAGGAGACGTCGCTCTTCCGCCAGATACATCTTCTCGTGCGTCCGGAGCTGATCGAGGCCGCCCTTTCGGATGAACTCCACCACGCGCCTGAGCTCGTCGGCGTCGAACCAGGTGCCATGCTTGCCGCAGCTGTCGAGGATCACCCCGGAGCGCTTCGCGAAGTTGATCCGGTTCATGAGCTTCCCGCACTCGGGGCAGGGCACGTAGCGCACCGTCTCCAACGGGTTCCCCTGCACCCGATGCTGGCTGAGCTCCGGACCGAGCACCACGGCGCCGTGCTCTTCCTCGGCGTAGATGCGCTGGAACTCGTCCTGTCTCACCCACATCCCGACGCACCTCTCGCATTCCTCGAGATCCACCGTGCCGAGCCTGATCTCGCGCAACGCGCCGCATCCGCGCGGACAGCGATGCGCCGTTGCCGCCACCGCATCCGGATCCTTCATCTCGGCGCCGCAGTGGCCGCAGTGCTTGCTGCCGATGAAGACGAGCCCGTAGCACTTGGAGCAGGCGACGGTCGCGAGCCGCGCCTGACAGAACGCGCAGCTCGTCGCGTTGCTGTCGGCGGCGGCGCCGCACTGGGGGCAGGTGAGTGCTTGGGCGTCCATGCAAGGAGTAGGCGGAGAGACCGGTCGAGCAGTGGGCTACTTCATTGACGACGTGACGGTGCGATCGTCAGAAAAACCGGCCACCGATCTCTCTCTCGACAGGCGCGGCCAAGTCGTCGCGTCATTGCGCCTCCATGTCTCTCGGGTCTGATCGAACCCAAGAAAATATTATCGACCGCCACACGTGGCGGTGCATGACTTGCTCATCGACGGCCGATGTGTCGGGGACACCGTTCCAGCGCTCATCGAGCGGGTCTGCAAGGCGTTGCGCCCTGATCGACATGCTCTTGGAGACGATGTACGCGCTCCCGCGCACACCGCGACGACGCGACGCTCCGTCCGCACGACCCGGGCGATGACGCCCGGGTGTCGAAGCCGAATCTCGCTTCGACCCATGCAGTGATGACACCTGCTCTACCGGGTCTCACAGATGTTCAACCGACAAGCAACCGACACATCGGCGCGACGCGCTCGTCGCGGCTCGACGCATCGTCTCGTACTATGGGCGTCTCTGCTTGGTGCAATCTGTCTGCTCCTCGCGCGCCGTTCCGAACGCCCCAGGCCGAGTAAGGCCTCGGTCGCGATCGGCGCCACATGCACACGTCACGAATGGTCCGCGCCACGCCGCGTGGCCCAGCTTCCTGCCGGCACCTTCCTCCGCACTCCGACCCTGACGGTCAGCCGCGGAGCGGTTTACGTGTCGGGATTGCCCACTCCGGCAGGCAGAGGCGCCGTCGACTCCAGAGCTGCGACGCCGACACATCTCCTCGCGCGCGACGGGGAGAGGCTTGGTACCCCCGCTGGCACATTCGCCTTCTTGAACGCGCGACTGCTGAGCGGACGCGATGGACGGCTGCACCTCATCTGGGGCGAGTCAGGCGAACCGCCGACTGTCGGACCACCCCTCGCCGGACCGACGGTGCGCCTCAGGACGCTGTGGCACGCTGACTTCGAACCGCGCACAGGATGGACGCCCGCGCGGGCGATCCATACGCACACGGGTGCTCGCGACCGTCTCCTCTGGAATTCCGAAAACGCCGACGCGGCAATCGGGCCGGGCGGTCGCCTGCACGTCGTGGTGCCGCAGATCAACGGAAGCTTGTTGTACTTCACTCTGGATGCCGACGGCTGGCTAACGGATAGCCTTCCATGGCACGCACTCTACGCCAGCGTCACCGAGGCTCCGAACGGAGAGCGGTACATCGCATACGTCGGAGAAGATCCCACCCGCGGTGGAGCTCTCGACGGCCTGCTCGTTCTCCGTGCCGGCGCAAAAGATGGTCGTTGGTCCTTCCCGGTTCCGGTTCAGGGGCGCGGCGATCGCATCGTCACTCGTCCACGCCTGCTCGTCGACGCTGACGGTGGGCTGCACCTCGCCTGGGGACAGATCGCTCCCTCCGCGCTCGTCATCGACGCGATGCGCTACGAGCATTCGCACGATGGCGGAGCGACTTGGTCGGCGCCGAGTACGCTGCCCCTTCCCAGGGAAGCATTCACCAAGTGGCGGCTGGGTGTGGACGACTGCGGTGCGCCCCACGCCGTCGTCTCCACCTGGTCCCGCACCGACTCGGCTCCGGTCGGTCACCTACTTCACAGCGCACTGGATAGAAACGGATGGACGCGGTACTCCGATCTCTTCAGCGGGACTAGCGCACGTGAGGCGGAGCTTACCTCGGATGCGACGGGAGCGTTGCACCTGATCGCGTCCGTGCGTCGCTCGGGCCTACCCCATTCCTCGCAGGTCTACGACGTGGTGGTGTCTGAATTGGTCTCTCGCTCGGTCGCCGAACGTTGAGCCTTCCGCGAGCGCTGATCTTGGCTGGGTGTGCGCGTCCGCCGCCGCCGTCCGGGTGCGCAGCACAGGCATTCCCTCTCGCGCTGCGCGCGCACGCCGGCGGAGAGGGCGTCATCTCGTAACCGCCGTACAACCCATAGCCCAACCGGAGTGTCCTCATATGCGCCGATCTCATCTCGCTCGTAGCATCGCGACGAAGCTCATCGCGGCAGTCACGCTCGGAGTCGCTCTCTTCGCCTTCGCACCGACACTCGGCAACGCGACTATTCTCGGCAATGTCTGGACGACCCGCTACACGGGTGGCGGATACACCGCCGTCACCACCTCTCTACGCCCCGCAGAGCTGCGGGTCGAATCGGACTGGTCCTCGGGGAGCTGGTCCGGCTGGACTGGCGACTACCAGTACAACCAGACGTTCCTCTCCGTGGACGGGCACGCGAGTCCCTGCGTCAACTCCTATAGCGTGAGCACCCAACATAGCGCGTACGAGCCTTCGACGGGCGACTACGGCTTCGCCACGACCGGCGGTTCGGCAAGCTGCTGAACAGCAGACGCTGTGCGAACTCAGACGTGAGCATCGCGCCTCGAACGTCAATCGGACTGCGATGGGACGCGCGACGAATCGTCAATTGTCCGTGAGCCTACTGGTGACGCCGAGGTGAAAATGACTCAGGCTCGGGGCCCCTGACAAGCACCGAGCCTGAGTCGTATCCACGTACTGAGTGCCGCCGGCCACCTATCGCTAGGCGAACTCCACGAACCGCTCCGCCGTGAGCCGCACCAGCTCGTCCACCGGACGCTCCCACAGGCTCTCGTTGAAGATCTCCACCTCGATCGGCCCCGTGTATCCGGCCCGCTCCACCTCGCCGCGAATCCGCCGCAGCTCGATCACCCCATCACCCATCATCCCGCGGTTCATCAGGACGTTCTTCACCGGAACGAGCCAATCGTTCGTGTGAAACCCCGCGATGCGGTCGCCCAGCCGCGCAATCTCTTCGGCGCGCTCCGGATCCCACCACACGTGGTACACGTCCACCACGACGCCGACGTTCGACGCGTCGAACCCCTCCGATATCAACCGCGCCTCGCGTATGGTCGTGATGCACGAGCGCTCGGCACAGAACGCCGGATGCAGCGGCTCGATGCCGAGCCGCACGCCGTGCTCCGCTGCATACGGCGCGATCGCCGCAATGCCGTCCGCGACCATCGCCCGCGCAGCGCCAAGATCGCGATCGGGCGCCGCACCGCAGACGAGCACCAGCACCTCTGCGCCGAGCGTCGCCGCCTCGTCGATCGCGCGACGATTGTCTTCGATCCGGGCAGCGCGCTCCTCCCTCGTCGCGGCAGGGAACATCCCGCCGCGGCACACGCTCGACACCCGGACTCCCGCATCTCGGATGTGACGCGCGGCGGTGTGCGCGCCGAGCTCGGCGAGCTTGTGCCTCCATACCGAGATTCCGGGTACCCCGTGCCGAGCACACGACTCGATCACCTCTCGGAGCGACGCGCGCTCGGCCGTCGCCTGATTGAAGCTGAGTCGTGACACGTCGGGTAGCGGCGCGGCGTCGTCGGCCGAGTGCGTCGGCGCGAGCGTCGCGCGCCCCAGGTCGCTGAGCGGCCCGGTCACGCGATCCCCGCGACGGCGAACACCGCGCGCGCGCGCTCGGCGGCGAGCTCGGGATTCTGCAGCAGGCCGCACGCGTCCGCGAGCCGGATCAGCTCTCCCAGATGCGCCGCCGTGCGCGCGCTCTCCGCTCCGCCGAGCATGCGAAAGTGCGACTGATGGCCATTCAGATACGCGAGGAACACGATCCCCGTCTTGTAGGCGTGCGTCGGCTTCTTGAAGATGTGCCGCGAGAGCGGCACCGTCGGCTCGAGAATGGCGCGAAAGGTCGCGACGTCTCCCCGGTCGAACGCCTGCAGCGCGACCGACGCGGCCGGTGCGATCCCGTCGAAGATGCCGAGCAGCGCGTCACTGTAGCCGACGTCGTCGCCGGCGATCAGCTCCGCGTAGTTGAAGTCGTCGCCGGTGTACATGCGGACACCCTTGGGCAGCCGGCGCCGCATGTCGATCTCTCGCTGCGCATCGAGCAGTGAGATCTTGATGCCGTCCACCTTGGACACGTGCTCCTCGATCACGCCAAGGCAGACGTCCATCGCCTCGTCCAGATCACTCGTTCCCCAATAGCCGGCGAGCTGCGGATCGAACATGTCGCCGAGCCAGTGCAGGATCACCGGCTGCTTCACCTGCCGCAGCACCCCTCCGTAGATGTCGCGATAATCGTCGGCCGAACGCGCGGCCTTCGCGAGCGCGCGGCTCGCCATCAGGATCACGCGCCCACCGACGCTCTCGACGTAGCCCACCTGCTCCTCGTACGCGCGCCGCACCTCGTCGAGCGTCACCGACGGCGCCGGCGCGAGATGATCGGTCCCCGCGCCGAATGCGATCGCGCCGCCTTCGGCCATCGCGTCGGCCTGCGAGCGCTTGATCAGCTCCTGCGCCGACTTCCAGGTGAGCCCTCCGCCGCGCTGCGCGGTGTCCATCGCCTCCGCGATCGCGAAACCGTACTGCCAGAGATGACGCCGATACGCGAGCGTCGACTCCCAGTCGATCGCGTTCTCCGTGAATACATCCACGTCGCGGCGCGGATCCACGACGACGTGCGCCGCCGCGTAGGCCACGCGCGTCTGAAAGGGCGCCGCGGGCTTCGTCCACTCGCGCGGCTCGCTCAGCGTGAATGGCGCGAGCGTGCCGTCGAGGCAGGGGAGCGTGAGAGTTCGACTCATCGTGGACCCCTACGAGTGCGCGGCGACCGGCGCGCCCGACAGCGCCGGCACGTCGAGCCAGCGCTGCTCCGCCCACGACTTGAGCCCGAGCTCGGCGAGCTGTACTCCCTTTGCGCCCTCGTAGAAGTCATGGATCCACGGTCCGTCGATCGCGACGTGACGGAGGAACAGCTCCCACTGATACTTGAACGCGTTGTCGAACTCGCCGTTGTCCGGCACGTCCTGCCAGTCGGCGAAGAAGTCGAACGGGTTCTCGATGTCCGGGTTCCAGGTTGGACGCGGCGTGTTCACGCGATGCTGCGTCTTGCAGCCGCGCAGCCCCGCGACGGCGCTTCCCTCCGTGCCGTCGACATGAATCGAGAGCAGCTCGTCGCGATACACGCGCACCGCCCACGACGAGTTGAACTGCGCGATGATCTCGTTCTCCGGTCCCGCGAGCCTGAAGGTGCCGTAGGCGGCGTCGTCGGCGGTCGCCTTGTAGCGGATCCCCTTCTCATCCACGCGCTCGGGAATGTGCGTGGCGCCGGTGCACGACACGGCCGTCACCTCGCCGAACGTGTGGTCGAGCACGTAGCGCCAGTGGCAGAACATGTCGGCGATGATCCCGCCCCCATCCTCGGTGCGATAGTTCCACGACGGACGCTGAGCGGGCTGCAGATCGCCCTCGAACACCCAGTAGCCAAACTCGCCGCGCACGCTGAGAATCCGTCCGAAGAAACCAGCGTCGACGAGCCGCTTCAGCTTGCGGATGCCGGGAAGAAACAGCTTGTCCTGCACCACGCCGTGCTTCACACCCGCCTGGTCGGCGAGGCGGGCGAGCTCGAGCGCCTCCTCGGTGCTGATCGACAGCGGCTTCTCGCAGTAGATGTGCTTCCCCGCCTGGATCGCGCGCCGCACGTTGGCGGCACGAACGTTCGTGAGCGTCGCATCGAAGTAGATCGGGTCGGCGCGATTGGAGAGCGCCTTCTCGAGATCCGTCGAGTAGCGCTCGATCCCGTGGGTCTTCGCGAGCGCCTTGAGCTTGCGCTCGTCGCGCCCCACGAGAATGGGATCCGGCATGAGCCGCGTGCCGTCCGGCATCGGAACGCCGCCTTGCGCCCTGATCGCGACGATCGAGCGGATCAGGTGCTGGTTCAGTCCCATGCGGCCGGTGACACCGTTCATGACGATGCCGATCGTGTTGCCCTCCATGTCCACTCCTGTTCTTTCGGTGGGGATGTAGAAGCTGCGTGAAGCTCGAATGCTGTCGTTGAAGAGAACGCGCGCGCGACGCGCAATCACCGCATCGAGACGCTCGGCCTCGTCTTCTGTGTCATGAAACCTCCGCGATCTCCGCGCCTCCGCGCGAGATCACCGGACCGGGCGAAGCACCGCCGCGCCGCGGCAGCAGCGCGATCGCGATCGCGCCAGTCACCGCGAATCCGATCAAGACCGAGAAGCCGGTGACGTAGCTGCCCGACACGTCGCGCAGCCGGCCGACGAGCACGGGCGCGAGCGCCTCGGCCACTCCGTCCGCCGCGAGCACGATTCCCATTGCGCGGCCGAGCACTCGGGTGCCGAACAGCTCCGCCGCCATCAGCGGGATCACCATGTACTCGCCGCCGAGCCCGATGCCGAAGACGATCGCGAACAGCGTCACCGCCCCCGGCGTTCCGGCGTAGAGCAAGATCGGGATCGACGCCGCAACGAGGCTGTAGATCAGCAGCATCACGTACTTCTTCGGCAGACGGTCGGCGAGCCACCCCATTCCCAGCCGCCCGACGAGACTCGCGGCAAGGGTGAGCGACGCCACACCCGCGGCTGCTCCCTGCGAATACGCGTGATCGAGGCTGAGGTAGAGCTTGAGATGCTGGTTCGCGCCGCCGACCGCCGCGATCGAGCACATGCTGCCGATCATCAGCAGATAGAACGCGGGACGTCGCAGCACGTCGCCGATCGGGGTCGCTGGCTTCGACGTCGATCGAGACGTCACCGTTGCCGCGTCGGGCGATTCCTTCACGAACAGCGCGAGAGGCAGCGCGATCACGACGATGGCGACGCCGAGCACCTTGAGCGCGCCCTGCCATCCGAACGCGGCGACGAGCCGCACCGCGACGAGTGGAACGAGCGCGCCGCCCAACCCGATGCCGAGGTAGGCGAAGCCCATCGCGCGTCCGCGCGCGGCGTTGAACCAGCGCGAGAGCAGCACCTGGTTCGGGAGCGGTCCGCCGAACACGTAGCCGATCGCGTTGAACAGATAGAAGAAGTAGAAGCCCGACAGCGTGTTGATCGAGCCGAGCCCGATGAGCGCGGTGCCGGCCATCAGGATGCCGACGATCATCAGTCGTCGCGGGCCGAATCGGTCGACGAACCATCCGGCGGCGAAGCCGAACAGCGGACCGACCACGAGCTTGCTCAGCGCGTTGCCCGAGGTGACCTGCGCGCGCGACCACCCGAAGTCGCGCACCATGAAGTCGTAGAAGAACGGCAGGCCGTAGAGCGCGAGCCCCACGATGGAGAAGAGCGACATGAATGACGTCGCTGCCACCTGGAACTGTGCGGCGCGCGGCGGCTCGCTGACTGGTCGCTGCTCGGAGGTGAGTTCCATGGCGTGGAGGACGGTCGCGTCGGATCGAGTCGCGCGTCTGGCGCGCTCGGCGTGGGCGGAAGCAATATTGTTCGTACGGAGAGCAAAATCACCAGGGGTGAGAAGATGCAGCGACGGCGGGACTTCGTGAAGCGACTCGCGGCGCTGGGTGCCATCGCGCCGATCGGCGGCGCGGCGGCCTCGCTCGACGCGCCGATGCTGGGTCGGCCGATCCCGCGCGAGACCGCGCCCTCGCCAGAGCTTCGAGAGGAGTGGCAGCGCATTCTGATCAAGCTCGCCGATCCGGTGCTCTCCGCTCTCGCCACCGGCTCGTTGCGAGAGCGCATGCCGGTCGAGCTCTCGGCGACCGCGACGGTGGAGCGTCGAGACTACGCGCATCTCGAGGCGGTCGGACGCCTGCTCGCCGGCATCGCGCCCTGGCTCGAGCTCGGCCCCGACGCCACGCCGGAGGGCCGGCAGCGGGCTCGGTTGGGCGAGCTGGCGCGAGCAGGGCTGCGCCATGCGACCGATCCCGCGTCTCCGGACTTCCTCAACTTCACGAAGGGGAGACAGCCCCTCGTCGATGCCGCATTCCTCGCCCACGCGATCGTGCGCGCGCCGGACCAGCTCTGGGCGCCGCTCGACCCGAGCACGCGCGCGGCGATCGTTCGGGCGCTCGAATCCACCAGGCCGATTCAGCCTGCGATCAGCAACTGGCTGCTGTTCAGCGCGATGATCGAGGCCGCGCTGAGCATGATGGGCGCGAGCTGGGACCGCATGCGCGTGGACTACGCGGTCCGCCAGCACCAGCAGTGGTACAAGGGCGACGGCGTGTACGGCGACGGCCCCTCGCTGCATGTGGACTACTACAATAGCTATGTCATCCACCCCATGATGCTCGACGTGCTTCGGGTGGTGTCGCACCACACGAGCGAATGGAAGTCGATCGAGAGCGACGCCGTCACCCGGGCGAGGCGGTACGCGGCGATCCAGGAGCGGATGATCTCACCCGAGGGCACATTCCCGCCCGTCGGCCGGTCGCTCGCCTACCGGTGCGGCGCGTTCCAGCTGCTGGGCCAGATGGCGTTGCGACACGAGTTGCCGGAGGGGCTCGCGCCGGCGCAGGTGCGCGGAGCGATGAGCGCGATGATCCGTCGCACGATGGACCCGCCGGGCACCTTCGACTCGGGGGGCTGGCTCACGGTCGGGCTCTCCGGACACCAGCCGAAGATCGGCGAGAGCTACATCTCTTCCGGCAGCGCGTACCTGTGCGCGGTCGGACTTCTGCCGCTCGGGCTACCCCCCGCCGATCCATTCTGGTCGGGGCCCGCACTCTCGTGGACGGCCAAGTCGCTCTGGTCGGGGCAGGACCTACCTCCTGATCATGCGCTCGACTGACCATCTTGCGCCCCGTTCGGCCGGACGGTACGATGGTCGCTCACGCCGTACCAATTCTTTTCGACGCGGCGCAATTGTGTGTGACCGTTCCGAAAGACGTGCGGTCTTCCACTCTCGTAGCTCCAGACTTTCGCGCGCCATCGTGATCGGGGTCACCCCCCAGCAGGCAGCGAACGGTGCGTTGACTCGGCCAATCGAACGTGTTCGAGCCCCGGGCGATCACCTCCTGAAGACCGATCGTGAATGACTAGTTGGGATCTGCGGCGTACGCGTAACCGCCAATTGTCCTTTGAGAGAACAAATTGAGTAATTCACCGGAGCGGCCTACCAAGCCGGCCGGATGCCGCTGTTCCATCACGACGTTCCGCCCGTCCGCCCCCTCGCCGTCCCTCGTCGCAGGTCCAACCCGCTTCGGAGCATCGCCCACCATGAAGCGTCGGCTCATCACCGTCACTCTGCTGTCCGCTTGCGCTCTCGCTTTGCCAGCATCGCGCGCCGTCGCGCAGGATGCATCGACCGGTCGAATCTCCGGCACAATTACCGGCACCGAGAGCAACCAGCCGATCCAGGGAGTGCGCGTCACTCTCCTCGGCACCCAGCTCACCGTCACCAGCAACCCGCAGGGTAGGTACACGATCGCGGGGATCGCGCCCGGCTCATACCGGCTTCGCGCATCCGCCATCGGCTACACGCCGGTCATCGTCGACAGCGTGCCCGTGCGCGCCGGCCAGACCGCATCGGCCGACATCCAGCTCAAGCACCAGACCGTGGAGCTCGAGAAGGTCGTCGTCGTCGGCTACGGCACGCTCGCCAAGCGCGACGTCACCGGCGCGGTCGGCTCCGTCGCGGCCGAGCAGATCAAGCAGATCCCGACCACCAACGCGATCGACGCGATCAAGGGCCGAGTGGCCGGCGTCGACATCACGTCGAGCGGATACAAGCCGGGTGACGGCGTCCGAGTCCGCATCCGCGGCACGCGGTCACTCAAGGCGTCGAACGATCCGCTCTACGTGCTCGACGGCATCCCGATGGCCGGCGGCATCGGCGACCTGAACCCGACCGACATCGAGTCGATCGAGGTGCTCAAGGATGCCAGCGCCACGGCCATCTACGGCTCGCGCGGCGCCAACGGCGTCGTGCTGGTCACGTCACGCCGCGGCGTCGCCGGCAACACTCGCACGACGTACGACACTTACGTCGGCGCGCAGACGGTGAACCGGAAGGTCAACGTGTTCGACGCGACGGGATACGCGAACTACAAGCGCGAGGCGTACCGCAACCCGAACGGCATCACCAAGGTCGGTGACACGCCACTCTACAAGTGTGGTGGTGTGGTCTCCGACCAGATCTGCCCCGAAGGCGATGCGGTGACCTTCTATTCGCAGGAGCTGGACGCGATGAAGGCCGGCACCTTCACCGACTGGCAGGATCTGATCACTCGGCAGGGCTCCCAGATCAGCCATCAGCTCGCGATCTCCGGCGGCAACGATCGGGCGCAGTTCGCGGTGAGCGGCAACCTGCTCAAGCAGACCGGCATCACCCTGTCGCAGAACTACGACCGCAAGTCGATGCGCGTGAACTTCGAGGGTCAGGCGACCAAGCGCTTCCGCGCCGGTGGCTCCGCGCTCGTCGTTCGCAGCCTGCAGCGACTCGGCCGCGGCGACGGCCTGTACAGCGAAGCCATTGCCGACACGCCGCTCAGCGTCCCGTACGACAGCGTGGGGAACGTGGTCTTCAAGCCGACCCCAGACGCGCAGCGCGACAACCCACTGTCCGACGTCGCCAATCAGCTCAATGACAATCTCCGGAACCGCGTCTTCGGCACGCTGTTCGCGAGCTACAACATTGCGGACGGGTTGGACTACCGGGTCAACTTTGGCCCCGATCTGACTTTCGCACGCAACAGCTTCTTCGTCGGAGCGCAGACCCAGTCCAAGCAGGGCGCCGGCACGAGCCAGGGCATGATCGACCGGCACACCTTCGACTACACCTTGGACAACCTGCTCACCTACAAGAAGCAGCTCGGCAGCGCGCACAAGGTCGACGCCACGCTGCTCTATTCGATCGAGAAGCAGCGGTTCGATACGCTTGCGGCGGAGACGCGTGATCTTCCATACGAGTCGGCGCAATACTACAACCTCGGTGCCGGCTCTTCGGTCTTCGGGCTTGGCTCCTCGCTGAGCGAGTGGGCGCTGCAGTCGTACATGGCCCGCGTCAACTACACGCTCCTTGATCGCTATCTCCTCACGTTGACCACCCGTGTCGACGGTTCGTCGCGCCTGGCTGAAGGGAACAAATACGCGACCTTCCCGTCGCTGGCTCTCGGTTGGCGCGTGATCGACGACGCGGCCAACCAGCGGTTCGGACCGGTGAGCAGTCTCAAGCTTCGCGGCTCCTACGGCACGACCGGCAACACCTCGGTCGACCCGTACCAGACGCTCGGCGGCTTGAGCCGCACCGTGTACGCGTTCCAGAACGTCGGCGCGTTCGGCTACCGCCCGGCCAACCTTTCGAATGCCGAGCTGCGTTGGGAGAAGACCGCCACCTTCGACGGCGGCGCCGATTTCGGCTTCTTCGATGGCCGGGTCACCGGCTCGGCGGACTACTACCGCGCGAGCACGACCGACCTGCTCATGGATCGTCAGCTCCCGCCGTCGACCGGATTCTCGAGCATCACGCAGAACGTCGGTGAGACCCGCAACACCGGTCTCGAGCTTGCCCTGTCGGCCATCACGCTGGATGGATGGCACGGTGTCCGGTGGACGAACGACATCACGTGGTCGCACGCCAAGAACGAGATCGTCTCGATCAACGGCGGCTTCGTCGACGATCCGGGCAACTTCTGGTTCATCGGCCAGCCGATCAACAACACGGCCGGCGGCGACAACAAGCTCTGGTACGACTACAAGTTCAACGGCATCTGGCAGACGGCCGAGGCGGCCGAGGCGGCGAAGTACGGCCGCAAGCCTGGTGAGATCAAGATCGTCGACATGAACAACGACGGAAAGTTCAATGCCGACGACAAGACGATCCTCGGCAACACCTATCCGACGTGGACGGGAAGCCTGAGCTCGCGCATCGACTACAAGGGCTTCGACCTCTCGGTGCAGGCGATCACGCGGCAGAACTTCATGATCCGCAATGACCTGATCCGCGGCGCGACGCTCGCCGGCCGCTACAACAGCCCGGCCGAGAACTTCTGGACGCCGACGAACCCGAGCAACACGACGCCGCGCCCCGACAAGAACACGGAGAACCCGTTCTTCTTCGAGTCCCGCGGCTACCAGGACGGCTCCTTCGTCAAGCTGCGCAACATCACGCTCGGCGGCGCCGTTCCCGCCCGGCTCGTGCAGCGGTTCGGCGCGCAGTCGATGCGCATCTACGTCACGGCGCAGGATCCGAAGATGTGGACCAACTCGACGGCGATCGATCCCGAGGGGCAGACCGGCAATGGCGTTCCTTCCTACAAGACGTTCCTCCTCGGCGGGAGCTTCGGCTTCTAATCGATGACGACTCCCACTGCATCCATGACCCTTCCCATGACTCGCAGACTTCTCGCTCCCCTTGCCGCCGCCCTCGTGCTGGGCGGCGCCGCGGGCTGCGTCGATCTCACGGAACACCCGGTCACCGGCATCACGAGCGCGTACTATGCCACGCCGGCGGGCTTCGAGGCCGCCGTGAACGCGATGTATCAGCCCCTGCGTACGCACTGGGCCCTCGAGCGCGGCGCGACGATGACCATCTTCGGCACTGACGAGTTCCAGAAGGGTGCCGATGGCAGCTACAAGTTCTTCAACGACTACACGGCGCAGCTCAACGGCGACGTGGACTTCATCAGGAACACCTGGCGCGACTTCTATCAGGGCGTGAACACCGCCAACACGGTGATCGCGGCCGCGCCAACGGCGAATGTGCCGGACGCGGCGAAGTCGCTTCGAGTCGGTGAGGCGCGCTTCCTCCGTGGACTCTATTACTTCAATCTCGTCCGCACGTATGGGGATGTTCCGCTCACGCTCGAGCCGACGGCCGGCGTCGCGACGGAAACGAACCGGAGGCCGACGGCCGACGTCTACAAGTCGATCATCGACGACCTGAACGCGGCGATCGCCGCGCTGCCTGACAAGGCGGCGCAGTACGGCCGTGCCGACAAGCCGGCGGCGCAGCACCTGCTGGCCGAGGTCTACCTGACTCGCGCGGCGCCGGGCGACATGGCCCTTGCTGCCGCAAACGCGAAGGCGGTGGTCGACAACCCGCGCTTCAAGCTGCTGCCGCGGTACAAGGACCTCTTCGTGATGGGCAACGAGGTCAACTCCGAGGTGGTCTTCGCCATCCAGTACACCTCGGACCCGATCTCCAACGGTCCCGGCGAGGACTTCGGCAACAAGCTGCACCTGTACTTCGGCTACCCGTACGACCTCGAGCCGGGCATGGTGCGCGACATCGCCAACGATCGTCCCTTCCGCCGCTTCCGTCCGACCGTCTGGCTGCTCGGCCTTTGGGACCGATCGAAGGACACGCGCTACGACGACATGTTCAAGAACGTCTGGCTCGTGAACAACCCGAACGACACGAAGATTCCGAAGGACGGGAGCGGCAAGCCGCGCCTGATTCAGGGTGATACGGCGGTCTGGATGCCCGGCGTCGAGCTCGGCGCCGCCGAGAAGGCCAAGCACGCGTACAAGATCTACTACCCGTCGGAGTACCAGGACGCCGTCTTCCCGGTGCTCAACAAGTACCTCGACCCGACGCGTACCTCGACCAACCAGGAGCCGGGCCAGCGCGACCATCCGATCATGCGGCTCGCGAACACCTACCTGATGCTCGCCGAAGCGCTGATGCGTGACGGCAAGCCGGATCAGGCGCTTCCCTACGTGAACGCGGTCCGCACGCGTGCCGCGAAGGTGGGTCAGGAGGCGGCGATGCAGGTCACGGCGGCCGATCTCAACATCGACTTCATCCTCGATGAGCGCGCCCGCGAGCTGACCGGCGAGACCACCCGCTGGTTCGACCTGACCCGGACGCACAAGCTCGTCGAGCGGGTGCAGAAGTACAATCCGGGCGGCGGCGCGAACGTGAAGGCGTTCCACGAGCTCCGGCCGATCCCGCAGAACGAGATCCTGCTCTCGACCGGCAGCATGAAGCAGAACCCGGGCTACTAAGCGGCTCGGTGGCACGCAAGCACCTTGGTACACGTCGGG
>DASYMZ010000184.1:0-7230 GCA_036008805.1 Gemmatimonadaceae bacterium | reverse complement strand
AGCCGCCGAGCAACGCGACGACTTCGGCGGCGAGCGCCGGGGAATGATAGTGCGTATCCCACCCCGACCCCTGGTGGAAGCCTGGTGCGCCGGCGGGCATACTACAGCAACACCGCGCGGCGCCGGGAGCCTCGGCGCGCGCGTTCCTCGTCGCCACTCGAATGCCTCATCGGCTGCATCTCACCTTCATCGTTCACGGCGCGCGGGCGGACTTTCCCGAGCTGCGCCACGTCGTGTCGTGGGTACGACGGCGCGGGCACGCGGTCGAGCTCAAGATCACGTGGGAGGCTGGCGACGCCGCCCACCTCGCGGCCGAAGCGGCCGACTGGGGCACCGACGTGGTGATCGCGTGCGGCGGCGACGGCACGCTCAACGAGGTGGTGAACGGGCTCGATGGCCGCGAGATCCCGCTCGGCGTCGTTCCTCTCGGGACGGCGAACGACTTCGCTCGGCAGACCGGAATTCCGGAAGACGCGGATCATGCCATGGATGTTATCCTGCGTCGCAAGCCCGTGCGCATCGATACGGCGTCCATGAATGGGCGCCGATTTCTCAACGTCTCCACCGGCGGCGTGGGCGCCGAGGCGACCGCCGAGACGCCGGCCGATTTCAAGGCGTCGCTCGGCCCGCTCGCGTACGCGATCACCGCCGTGCGCAAGCTGGCCGGCAGTGAGGCGCGTCACGCGAGCTTCAGCAGCGCGGGCTTCTCGCTCGAGACGGAGTTTCTCGCGTTCGCCGTCGGGAGCGCGCGGGTGACCGGCGGCGGGACGATCATGACGCCGGACGCGAGCGTGACCGATGGCCTGCTCGACCTCTGCGTGATCGAGGCGATGTCGAGGCGCGACTTCGCGCGGCTCGCGATGAGCGTGAAGCGCGGCGAGCACCTGGGATTGCCGGGCGTGCACTACGCGCAGCTTCCCTGGCTGAAGGTCACGGGCGCCGAGCCGCTCACCGTGAACGTGGACGGCGAGAGCGTGCTCGCGCAGGTGTGCGACTATCGCGCGCGGCGCGCCGACCTGCTCGTGCATCTGCTGCATCTGCCGGGTGAGGAGCCGGGCGCCGAATAGATCGTCGGAGGCGTCGCCCGACCGCAGTCTAAAACCTGAAAGGCAGAGCGCCCGGCATCCGTGAGGATGCCGGGCGCTTCGTGCCTTCGGGAGAAGGCTTACTTGCAGAGGCGCTTGTTCTGCGCGCTGATGTACTGCTGCAGCTGCGGCACCGCACCGAGGACCTGCTTCGCGAAGTCCGGGCTCACCGAGCCGCCACCGGGCATGTTGGTGGTGATCAGGGTGAGATAGTTGTCGGCCGTCTTCGCATCGGTGCACTTCCAGCTCTTGCCCTCCTGCAGCGAGGGAGCGAGCGCCTGATAGGCGGACGCCGCAAGAAGGAACTTGGCGTTCGCGCTACCGTTGAGCTCCTCGGATGCCTGCAGCAGTCCAATCGCACGCTGGAAATCCTCGGGCTTCTTGGACGCCTGCCCTGCCTTGAACGCCTGGTTGCCCAGACTGAGCAGGAACTGCGCGTCGCGCTCCTTGTTCGAGGCGTCGGCGGCGACGTCCGCCTTCACCGCGGCGACCGCTTCATCCACCTTGCCCTGATCGGCGAGGAGCTGCGCACGCAGCATCTGCGCGCCGGGCGCCTTCGGGTCGATCCGCAGCGCGTTCTCGAGCGACGCGATGGCCGCCGGAATCTGCCCCGCCTTCCGCTCGTTCTGCGCCTTCAAGAGCAGCAGCGAAGAGCTCTTGGGGAACTTGGCCGCGCCAGTCGCCGCCATCTCGGCCGCCTTGGCGTACGAGCTGTCGGACGCGAGGTCGGACACCATGCGGAAGTAGAAGTTCGAGTCTGCCGCGCTCGGATCGGCGGCGACATACGCCTGACCGGCGGGAATCGATTCCTTCCAGTTCTGCGTGGCGCGCAGCACGAGCCAGTACATGCGCAGGTACTGCGGGTCACCCGGGTTCTCGGCGACGAGCTGCTTCACCACCGGCACCGCGGCGTTCGCCCGGCCGGTGATCACGAGCTCGTTGATCACCTGCTCGCGCAGCGCCGTGTTCGTCGGATCCGCCGCCATGAGGCCGAGCAGCGCGTTCATCTGATTCGTCGTGTCGTTCTTCGACTTGTACACGTCGTACATGAGCTGGTAGGCGATCTTGCTCGACTTGTCGAGCGCGGTCGTCGCCGTCGTCACCGCCAGCACCGAGTCCTTCCACGGCTTGGTGGCGGAGTCGGGCGTCGTCTTCCAGGCCTGGAACGCGCTCGCGAGGCAGAGCCGGGTGAGCACCGCTCGCGGGTACGTCGCGATTCCCTTGCGCGCCGCCGCGACCGCCGCGTCGATCTTCTTGTCGCGGATCGCGTTCTCGCACTCCTGGTTCGCCGGGATCTGCTTCCGCGCCAGGTCGTACTCGTGCACGATCTGCTTCGCCAGGTCGCCGAGGTTGTTTCCCTCGGCGTTGATCAGCGGCTGGGAGAGGGCGACGTCGCGCGGCAGGAAGAATCGCGCGTTGACTTTGTAGCCACCGGGCGTCTTCTGCACCGTGCCGTCGATGATCTCGTCGCCGCGCACGAGCTTGGCGAGCTCGCGAATATCGTTGGGGCTCAATGCCGAGTCCGGCCGGTAGCCGGACGACACGAGCGTGTTGTCGATGTCCTTCTTCGACACCGGCATGAGCGTGCGGATGTTGAAATCGCTCGTGACCCGATTGCGGATCTCCTCGGCGAGCTTGACACCTCCCGCCGCGTCGCCGCGGAAGGCGGTGACGAGAACCCGCTTGGTATCCGGACCCGGGCCCTGCCGCTGCACTTGTGCCCCAGCGACTGACGGAGCGACCGACACGGCAAGCGCCGCGGCGAGTCCGGCGGCCGAAAGCGCAAAGCGATGCGAAACCTTCACAGTCGTAACCTCCAAAGCGTTGACCAAGGGTACACCGACGTGCCGCGCAGGGTCCGCTGAACCGCGCCCGGGCATCGAGCTCACTGCATGGGCGAAGAGGGACTCGAACCCCCGACATCCTGCGTGTAAGGCAGGCGCTCTACCAACTGAGCTATTCGCCCAGCGAAACGGTCGCACGAGCGAAGCCCGCGCCGGCCGCGCTCGCCAGGTTTCTTCAATTTTTTCGAGACGGAGGTGCCCGACCGCTATTTCAGAATCGCGATGGGTACCAGGACACAGTAGCCAGCTACGAGCAAGATCGGTGCGACGGTGGTTCCGCCGCGGGCCAGATCGGCGTAGCCAAGCAAGATCGCCGCGAGCGCCAACCCCCACCAGAGCCAGCTTCGCGGCTGGGCCGTCGTATCCGTTTGTGCCATGACGCAAGAGTGTACGCCGCCCCCAACAGGGTGTCAAGCGACGGCCACGTCAAAGCTTACGCGTCGCCGTGCTCGTCCGTTGTAGGCGGATCGGACGGCGATTTTGTTGGCGGCGGCGAGCTCACCTCGTTGTCATCGGGCGAGATTCCGAGCGCGAGCAGCATCGCGACCACGCTCTCCCGTTCGGCTCGCTCGGCTGCCGCGTCGGCGGCGAGCAGCGCGCGCAACTTCCTCCGGTCGCGCACGCGGCGCGACAGAATGAAGGGGAGAAGCATCAACGAGAGCACGATGAAGGTGAGCGACAGATCGGCGACCACGGCGAGCGCGCCATATCGACGTCGCGTCCTCGCTCGGTACTGGAGCTCGAAGCCGTCGCGCGTGACGCCGAACGCCTGACGCATCGCCGCATCCATGTTCCGGCCGTTCTCCCAGTACTGAAAGAAGAGCGACAGTCCGCGCGCCGGGTCGAGAGCGGCGAGCTCCGCGACGGCGCGATAGCTGAGCGCGTAGGCCCACTGCGCCTGGGTCGCCCCGCCGGCGAAGCTCTCCTCCAGCGCGTCCAGCGTCGGCGCACCGCGCAACGCGAGCGCGACGTTGGCGGCGAGCACGTCATCACGCCGCCACTCGCGGGCCGCGACGCTCGCGTAGCCCTCGTCGAACCAGCGCGGCGGGCGATCGCCGAGCCGCTCGTGCAGCGCGAGATGGGCGAGCTCGTGACGAAGCGTCTCGACCGGATCGCCGGCCTCGGATCCCGCGCTCCGCCCCTGCATCAGGATGCGACGCGAAGCGGGAAATGCGAGTGCCACGCCCCACTCCGGGGCTCCGTTGCCCGCCCATGCGCGAAAGTGCCTCGCATCCGGGGCGATCGCGATGAGCACGTGTTGCGCCGGCCGCGGCAGCCATGGAAAGCTGTCCGTCGCGGCGGCGGACGCGAGGAGGGTGCGGGCGAGCCGCTCGTCCTGCGGGAAGTAGACGGCGGTGAAGCGTCCTACGTCGAGGCGGAGTGGCGCATCATCCTGCGCCCGGGCGGTTGAGGCGAGCGATGCGAGTCCGACCACCGCGATCGCGAGCGACGCGCCAACGCGTCGCAGCCATCGGCCGATGGCTACGGCTCTCCGCCCTGCTCCACGGTCTTGAGCACCTCGGCGCACCGCTTTCCCCACGGATTGAACTTGTTCGCCGCGAAGCCGTCGCGCCACGTCTGAAGCGCTTCCTCTCGCTGGCCGTTGAACCAGAACGCGCGACCGAGCTCAAAGTACGCCTCGATCAGGTTCGGTCCGAGCACGAGCGACTTCTGGAAGAACGTCTGCGCGTCCTCGAACATGTCACGCTCGAGATACACGAGTCCGAGGTAGAAGTGCGCGTACAACGTCGCCTTCCGGTCGTTGTCGAGCCGGATGGCCTTGGAGAGATGCTCGATCGCCTCGCCGAAGATTCCCTTTTTCAGGCAGATGTAGCCGACGTTGATGCGCGCGAGCGCATTGCCGGGCTCGCGCATGAGCACCTTCTGGAATTGCATCAGCGCGTCGTCGTACTTCTCCTGGAGCATCTGCGCCCATCCGAGCAGCGACTCGGCCTGCGGATCGTTCGGCGCGAGCTGAAGCGCCTTGCCGAGCGACTCCTCGGCGCCGGAGTAGTCGCCGAGCGAGATGCGGCTCCATCCCTTCTCGATGAAGGTCGACGCGCCGATGTGGTCCGCGACGACCGGCCGCTCGGCGCTGAAGGCCGGCGCGCTCGTTGCCTGGAGGCCCTTCCACTTCTCGACGAGTCCCTTCGCTTCGTCCTTGAGGAGCGCGAGCGCGGCGATGTCCTGCTCCAACCCTTTGCCGAGCGCGATCAGCTCGCCGCGCAACGCGTCCCGCTCCTGCGCTGCAGTGGGTGACTCCAGCCGCGCCGCGAGCGCAGAGACACGCTCGCGATACACGGCGGCCAACTCACCCATTCGCCAGCACCTCGTCGTTCGCGCGCTCGAGCGCGATGCGCTCGGTGGACGACAGGAGCTTCTCGACGTCGAGCAGGATGACGAGCTTGTCGCCCATGCGCACGATGCCCTTGAGATACTCGCCCGCGAGCCCGCGGAAGATCCTGGGCGGCTCGGCGACCGCCGCCGGGTCGAACGACGTGACGGCGGTGACCGCGTCCACCACGACGCCGATCCATTCGCCGCCGCCGTGCAGGATGAGGATGCGCGTCTCGTTGCGCGCCTCGATGCGCGGCAGCTCGAAGCGGCGGCGCAGATTCACGATCGGCACGACCCGTTCCTGATAGTCGATCACGCCTTCGATGTAGTCGGGCATGTCGGGAACGGTCGTGGGCGCGGTGTATCGCAGCACGCGCTCGACCGAGAAGATGTCGGCCGCGAACAGGTCGTCGCCGAGCCGGAAGGTGACGAGCTTGTCGGCCTCGTTGTTCATGCGAGCTCCAGTACGGGTAGGGCCTGACAGGCAACCACGAGGGCGTCGGCATCCACGAGCGCGACGATCGCGTCGCCGATCCGCGCGACGCCGAGGACGACGGCGTCGGCGACGTCGCTGCCGGGCGCGTCGCGCAGGGTGGCCAGGTCGAGCGTCATGACGTCGTCCACGTCGTCGATCGCGAGCGCGAAGCGGCCGCGCTCGGAGCGGAAGATCAGCGCGGCGCCGCGCCCCTGCACGGGCACGCCGAGCGCTTCATCCGGCGTGAACACGGGGGTGAGCGTCTCGCGCACGGTGATCACGCCGAGCATGGCGGGCGGCATCTCGGGGACGTGATGCACGTCGGGCAGATCGATCGCCTCCTCGACACAGATCAGCTCCACGGCGAAGCGCTCCGCGCCGATGCGGAACATGAGCAGCTCGGCGTTGCCACTTCGACCGCGCGCGCGCTCGCGCAGCGGACGGCGTGGTCCGCGTAGCTCGGGTGCGTCGTCCTCGAGCTCCGCTTCGTCCGGCGGCGCCATGCGCGCGTAGACGAACGGCTTCTTCGTCTCGCCATCTCCCTCGATCGACGCCGGCGCCGCCATCGTGTCCGCCATCGCGGCCGCTTCAGCCTCGGCCAATCCACGTGCGTGCGCCGCGGCGGCGCGCGCTTCCACGTGTGCGAGCGTCTCCGCCGCCCGCGCCGCTTCTGCGGCCCGCGCCTGCTGGAGCGCGCGCGCCAGCTCGACCGGTGCGGAGTCGCGACGCGGTCGCGGCGCGGCGGTCTCCGCGACCGTCGCGGGATCGACTGCCTTCGGCGTTCCGGCGTTCACCGCTTCGGCACTCACCGCTTCGGCGTTCGGTGCGTCGGCTCTCGCCGTCTTGGGCTTCGACGCCTTGGGCTTCGGCTTCGGCTCGGCCGGCGCTACCGGCGCGTCAGGGGCCGCTTGCGGCACCGCGACGTTGGACGCCGGCGTGAACTTCGTCAGCGGTGCCGGCGCGGGAGCGGCGAGGTCGCTGTAACGGATCTTCTTCTTCATTCTTGGTCGTCCGCGACGTCGCGTACGAGCTCGGCGTCAATCTGGTGAAGTGAACGCATCGCCCCGACGAACAGCGCCTGCGTGGCGAGCGTGTTCAGGCGCCGTGGCACACCGGCGCTGCGCTCCGCCAGAGTATCGACCGCGTCGCGCGAGAAGATTCGCGACGCGTCGCCTCCCGCGACTCGCAACCGATGCTCGACATAGCCACGCACGTCGTCCGTCTCCATGGGCTCCACGTGAAAGCGCAGGCTCACCCGCTGATCGATCTGCGGCCGGCTGCGCACCCGTTCGCGCAGTTCCGGTTGACCGAGCAGGACGACGTGCAGATGCTTGTCCCGCCGGTCCTCGAAGTTGGTCAGCAGCCGGATCTCCTCGAGCAGCGCGGGGCTCGCGAGCTGTGCCTCATCCACGACGAGCACGGGGCGCCGCGCGTTACGGTGCAGCTCCGCCAGCTGCGCGCCGATGGCCTCGATCAGGGGCAATTTGCC